>NZ_BSTA01000008.1:0-428875 GCF_030269265.1 Kineosporia sp. NBRC 101677 | reverse complement strand
AAATCTCGGACGTGAACTCCTGCAGCCGTTTCCGCACCCGCTCCAGTTCGCCCCTGTCCACCCCGGTAGTCAAACAGCTCCGGACAGAACAAACAAGTCAGAAGCGGATGTAACAAAGCACTACTAGGCCGAGGGCCCCGCGCGGTGGTGTTGGGCTGCGCTGCTGGTCACTGTCGGCGAATGGTGATGGCACAGGATTGGATGTCTTTTTCGCGGGGCCGGTTATTGGATGCCAAAAGTTGCTCCTAGGGCAACTTTTGGCATCCGATCTCGGCGCGGGCGCTTTTGTCATCCGATCGTGGGCGTGGGCGTGGGCGTGGGCGTGGGCGTGGGCGTGGGCGTGGGCGTGGCGGCCGGGCCCGCTGGTGGGGGACGCGGAGGTTTCGCCTGGGGGAGGGCAGGCCCGTCGGCAGAGGTTTGCCCGGGGCGGGCAGGCTTGTTGGCAGGGGTCGCCCGGGGATGGGGCGGGGGCATGGGCATGGCAGTGGGCGTGGTGGCCGGGCCTGCTGATGGGGGCCGCGCAGGGGGTCGCCTGGGGGAAGGCCGGACCGCCGGCAGGGGGTTGCCCGGGGGAGGGCAGGCTTATCGGCAGGGGTTCGCTGGGGGAGGGGGCATGCTCTTGGGCAGGCGCTCGCCCGGGTCGGCGTCGCTTGCACGGGGGCGCAGGCAGATAGTCGAGGGCGCGCGACCGGTCCGGCCATGGGGCAGGGGAGCCCGACGTCGGCGAGAGTCAGCCGCTGCTGCAGGTGCGCGACCTAAGGGTGGGGCACTGAGGATGTGCCGGCCGGGTGGGGGCGCTGACGCGGGCTTGTGCCGGGTGGGGGCTGAGTCCGGTCGTCAAGAAGGGGCGCTCAGCGGTGCTCGGTGAACGGGGTGTTCGGCCGGGCGGGCTCGGCCCCTCGCCCTACGGGGGTGCCGGCCCGGCCAGCTGCGTTCAGTTGTAGCGGTGGCTCTTCTGCGGGTGGCCCTTCGGGCGGGTGCAGGTGCGGCCGTTCATGCTCCTGTGGCCGCAGAGCTCTTCCGGCTCGTCTGCTTCCTCGGCCGCCGCGACCTCTGCAGCGCCGGCAGTATCCCCGGCAGTGCCCGCACCCTGAGCCCGGGCCCGAAGGTCGATGACTTCAGCCACGTTTGAGGCCTCGCCCGCACTGCTCGCCTGATCGGCCTCGGCCGGACCAGCCGCGGGGGATGCGACCTCGGTCTCGGCCGCCTCGCTCGCCGCTGCTTCGCCGGGCGTCGCGTTACCGCCGACACCCTGCCCGGTATCGGCTCCAGAGTCAGACGCACCCACTGCGCCCAGATCTGCCACCGTGCCTGCGTCAGCCGCAGCGCCGCCACCGGCCGCCGTACCCGTGTCAGCCGCAGCCGCCCCGCCGGCCGCAGCGCCTGCGTCAACCGCCGCGCCCCCACCGACCGCCGTGCCTGCGTCAACCGCAGCCGCCGTACCCGCGTCAGCCCCCGCACCACCCGCGGCCTGGCCCGCCTTGGCCCCGCGACGCCCCGCCGTCTTCTTGGCGGCCGCCTTCTTGCGCGGCTTCGCCCCGGTGCCGGCCTCACCCACCAGTTCGATCTGCTCGACGGTCACGCTGGGCGCGGACTCTCCCACTGTCGCCGAGCGGGCCGCGCGCGCGGGCTGCGCCTTGGTCTCGGCCTTCTTCTGCGCGGCGTACCGCGCGAACCGGGCCTCGCGCAGGGCCCGTACGGCGTCCGCTTTGCTCATCGTTCCATCACACGACAGAGCCTATGGGTTGCCACCGACAAACTTGCCTCTCCCACCCCGACCAGGCGATTCTCCACCCCCGGGCGCCCCGCTAGGCTCTGGTTCAGCGTTCAACCAGTGTGCGAGAGGACGACGATGGAACTGGGCATCACCACCTTCGCGGACACCTACCCGGTGGGCGGTGTGCCGACTCCGCACGGCCTGCGGCTGCGTCAGGTGCTGGAGGAGATCGAGCTCGCCGAACAGGTGGGGCTGGACGTCTACGGCATCGGCGAGCACCACCGGGCCGACTTCGCCGCCTCCGCGCCGGCCGTGATCCTCGCCGCGGCCGCCGGGCGTACCCAGAAGATCAAGCTGACCAGTGCGGTCACCGTGCTCTCGAGTGCCGATCCGGTGCGGGTCTGGCAGGAGTTCACCACGTTCGACCTGATCTCCGGGGGCCGCGCCGAGCTGATGGCGGGCCGGGGCTCGTTCATCGAGTCGTTCCCGTTGTTCGGCTACGACCTGAGCGACTACGACGACCTGTTCGCCGAGAAGCTCGACCTCCTGGTCGAGCTCACCCAGGAAGAAAAGATCACCTGGCAGGGGCAGTTCCGGCCGGAGCTGAACGAGCAGGGCGTCTACCCCCGTCCGGAACGCAAACTCCCGGTCTGGATCGCCGTAGGGGGCACTCCGCAGTCCATCGTGCGGGCCGCGTCCTACGGGCTGCCGGTCGCACTGGCCATCATCGGCGGCCAGCCCGCGCAGTTCGTCCCTCTGGCCCAACTGCACCGGCGGGCGCTGAAGGAGTCGGGGTTCGAGGCGAAGGACGCGCCGCTCGCCGTGCACATGCATGGGTATGTCGCGCCGGAGGCGGAGCAGGCGGTGACGGAGTACTACCCGTCTTACGCCCAGGCGATGACGCAGCTGGGTCGCGAGCGCGGCTGGGGTGTGATGACCAAGAACACGTTCAACAATCTGCGGGGGCGCGGCGGATCGCTGGTGCTGGGCAGCCCCGAGCAGGTGGCGCAGAAGATCGTGGAGGTGCAGCGTCTCCTGGGGGTAGAGCGGTTCATGCTGCACATCAGTGTGGGCACCCTGCCGCACGACCAGGTGTTGCGGGCGATCGAGCTGATGGGCACGAAGGTGGCCCCGCTGGTCCAGGCCGAGCTGGGGTAGAACAAAACCCGACTGAAGACGCTGGTGGGCCTCGAGCGCTCGAGGCTCACCAGCGTCCTTAGTTTGGTTTGCCTCTACAGCGCCCGCCTTGCTACCGTGCGCAACATCATGGGCATCTTCTCGGCTACTGCGCAGACCGTCGGGTCGCGCTCCGCCATGCCCACGCATGCCCATCACGGCGTCCATATCTCGCCGGTGGGTGCTGGCTCCCGCTGAACCAGGTCGACCAGACCTGAACGGTTGAGCCCACACCGATCGGCGCCCTCCGCCCCCGGCGGTCCGCCCTCACGAACGCGCCTGTGCGCGGGCGCGGCCGACGCCGCCGGAACATCCGACCGCCTGAGCACATCAAGCATGGAAGGCCGCACGTGGGAACCCGGGAAGACGTTTACCAGCTCCTCGAAGAGAAGATGCTGAAGTACGCCGACTACGCCGAGGTCCCGGTGATCGAGGTGGACGAAGTCGTTCTCTTCGAGCCGGTTCCGGCCCAGGGGGTGCTGCGGGTCGAGCACCATCCGGCCGAGCGCAGCGAGCTCACCGGCGACACGATCTACGTGCGCCGGCCGGTCGTGGACATGCTCTACGCCGCTGGTCAGGAACTGAAGAACCTCGACCGCTCGCTGACTCTCAAGGTGGTGTACGGCTTCCGCCCCCTGGAGGACCAGACCCGCCTCTTCGAGGCCGCGAAAGACGTTCTGCGCGAGCAGTACCCGAACGAGGACGAGCTCGTCGAGGCGGCTCATCGGAACGTCGCGGTGCCCTCGGTAGCGGGCTACCCGACCGGCGGCGCGGTGGCCGTGGAGATCCTGCGCGACGAGCAGCCGGTCGACCTGGGCACCCCGGTGATGGAGGCGAACCGGGACGCGTTCACGTTCTCGCCGTTCGTCTCCCGCGAGGCCTGGGAGAACCGGCAGCTGCTGCGCCGCGCCATGATGGCGGCCGGCTTCGCGCCCTTCGACGGCGAGTGGTGGCACTTCTCGTACGGCGACAAGGAATGGGCGCGTTACTACCGCCAGCCGGGTGCGCTCTACGACCAGGTGGCTTTCGCGGACGCGCAGAAGGTGGATCCCGATGCCGACCTGGCCCTCTGACGAAAGCGCCTGTGGGCGCCCGTTTAACACCTTGGCCAACAACCTGCTACTGTTCTCGGCGAGCCGGGATAGCTCAGTGGTAGAGCACCTGATTGTGGATCAGGAGGCGGGGGTTCGATACCCCCTCCCGGTACAGGTAGATCGTTCTTCGGTCTCCTCGTGCGCCGGGCGTCCGTTCCAGCGCACGAGGAAGGCAATCCAGCGATGACCGGCCTGGTCCCCCCGCAGAACCTCCGCGGTTTCCGAGACCTGCTCCCCGAAGAGATGCTGCTGCGCGGCGAGGTCGTCGCCCGCATCACCCGGGTCTACGAGTCCTTCGGGTTCGTCCCGCTCGACACCCCGGTGCTGGAGTCGCTGCCCACCCTGCTCGGCAGTGGTGGCGAAGAGGCCGACAAGCAGATCTTCGTGGTCCGCGAGGCCGCCAAACCGGCTGCCGCAGAAGGCGAAGCGACCGAGTTCGGGATGCGCTTCGACCTCACCGTGCCGTTCGCCCGGATCATCGCGCAGTACCACCCGCAGCAGATCAAGCTGCCGTTCCGGCGCTACCACATCGGCCCGGTCTTCCGCGCCGACGACCCCCAGCCCGAGCAGGGCCGGTTCCGTCAGTTCACCCAGTTCGACGCGGACATCGCCGGCACCTCCACGGTCGCCGCCGACGCCGAGATCGTGGCCCTGGCCACGGCCGCCTTCGAGGCCCTGGAACTCACCGCGGGCACCGGTTACGTCATCCGGGTGAACAACCGCAAGCTGGTCGACGCCTTCCTGAACAGCATCGGCCTGGAGGACCCGGAGGTCACCCGGCACGTGCTCCGGGTGCTCGACAAGTCCGACAAGATCACCGCCGAGGCGCTGCGGGCCGAGCTGGGCGAGGGCCGCTACGACGTCTCCGGCGACCGGATCCGCGGCGTCGGGCTGGCCCCGGAGCTGATCGACCGGCTGCTCGCCTTCGTCGCGGTGCAGCAGGACACCCGGGCCAAGACCCTCGACGAGCTGGCCTCCCTGCTGCCGGACGACGAGCCGGGGGTGGCCGAGGTCCGCGAGTTCCTGGCCCATCTGGAGGCGCTCGGCGTCAGCGAGGCCAGTGTGAAACTCGACCCGGGCCTGGCCCGCGGTCTGGCGTACTACACCGGCACGGTCTACGAGGCCACCCTGGTCGGGGCCGGAGTCGGCTCGATCGGTGGCGGCGGCCGCTACGACGGGCTGGTCAGCCGGTTCAGCGACGACCCGGTGGCCGCCGTGGGCGTCTCGATCGGCATCGACCGGCTGCTGGCCGGCCTGGCCAACCTGGGCGTCTCCTACGGCACCCGGAAGACCACGGCCGACGCCGTGGTGCTGGTGATGCCCAAGGTCGACCCGGCCGAGGCCACCCGGATCGCCGCCGAGCTGCGGGCCGCCGGCATCGCCACCGAGCTGTACGTGGGCGAGTCGGTGGGCAAGGTGGGCAAGCAGCTGGCCTACGCCAACGCCCAGGGCTTCGCCGTGGCCGTGATGGCCGGCGGCAAGGAGATCGAGGCGGGCACCGTCACGATCAAGGATCTGCAGGCCGGCAGCGAGTCGCGGGCGCAGATCGCGGACAACAGCGAGTACCGCGCGGCCAAGTCGGCCGGTCAGCTCACTGTGGCCCGCAGTGAGCTCGTGAGCACGGTCCAGCAGATCGTCAGCCCGACGCAGGAGAACGACGCATGAGCCAGAAGCAGATCACCCTCGGCATCCCCAAGGGCAGCCTGCAGCAGTCCACCCTGGGCATCTTCGAGCGGGTCGGGCTGCAGTTCACCGGCGGCTCGCGCACGCTCTGGCTGAGCTCGAACGACCCGGAGATCGTGCCGGTGCTGCTCAAGCCGCAGGAGATCCCGATCTACGTGAAGTCCGGCCGGCTCGACGCCGGGCTGTCCGGGCGGGACTGGATCGTCGAGACCGAGGTGCTCGAGCACATCGCGGTCAAGGCCGAACTGCCCTTCTCCCGGCAGACCTCCCGGCCGATCCGCTGGGTGCTCGCGGTGCCCCAGTCCTCGCCGATCAAGACCGTCGAGGACCTGCGGGCCGAGTGTGACCGGCGCCGCCTGGCCGGCGACCCGTTCGTCATCTCCACCGAGCTCACCCGGATCTCGCGGATGTGGCTGGCCCGGCAGGGCGTGGACGCGCACGTCGAGTTCTCCTGGGGCGCCACCGAGGCCAAGGCGGAGTACTTCGCCGACGCCATCATCGAGGGCACCGAGACCGGGAACTCGCTGCGGGCCAACCACCTTCGTGAGGTGGCCGAGGTGTTCAGCTCGACCAACCAGTTCTTCGTCAGCCGCCGGATCTACCGCGACGACGAGTGGAAGCGCGGCAAGCTCGACGCGATCTCGCACCTGATCCGGGGTGCGCTGCGGGCCAACGACGTGGTCGAACTGCGGGTGGTGGCCGACAAGCCGCTGCCGCTGGAAGAGATCCTCGGCCCGGAGGCCCGGGTCGTCGCCGCCTCGGAAGCCACTCCGGGGCAGGGGTTCACGGCCACCGCCACGCTGCCGCGGGCGCAGGTGCCCTACGCCATGCCCGCGGTGATCGCGGCCGGTGCCACCGATGCCTGGGTCTCGCCGATGTCGATCTACTACAGCCACGAGTTCGACGCCACGTCCAAGGCCGCGGCCGAGGCGCGCAACGCCAGCGCCAGCCTGCCGCTGGGGCCGATGGCCCCTTCGGCGACCACCGCCTGAGCCGGACCGAAAGGGAATTGGGGACGAGCGTCGTCCTCAATTCCCTTTCGGCTCACCGATGTGTCAGAGCCGGGGATCGATCGGCTCGGACTCCAGCGCCAGCACTGCGAACACGGCCTCGTGGACCTGCCAGAGCGGGGCCCCGGCCGTCACTCGCTCCAGAGCCTCCAGCCCGAGCGCGTACTCGCGCAGGGCGGCTGAGCGCTTACGGCCCACCGAGCGGGACTTGAGCCGGTTCAGGTTCTCTTCCAGCAGGTAGTCGGGGCCGTAGATGATCCGGAGGTATTCCGGGCCACGGACCTTCAGGCCGGGCTGCACCAGACCGCGCTTGGTGCGGGTGAAGTTGGCCAGGGGCTTGACCACCATGCCCTCGCCGCCGGCCCCGGTCAGCTCTTCCCACCAGGCCACGGCCGACGAAACGCCTTCTTCGGTGGCCGGATCCACCACCAGCCGCCGGGTGGTCACGAACAGCGGGTCGGCCTCGACCAGCCGGTCGGCCAGGGCCAGGTGCCAGGTGTGGTCCCGGTCGGCGAAGGTGCGCCGGCCGGCCGCCAGTACCTGGAACGGGGCGATCTTCACGCCCTCCAGCCCCTCGGTCGGCCAGACGTAGCGCCGGTAGGCCGCGCCGAACGCCGAGGCAGCCTCGAGTCGGGCAGCCGTGTGGTCGCGGAGCCCGGCCAGTTCGGGCAGTTCCGGCAGTCGGTCCGCGGCGGCGGTGAGGGCCTCCAGGGCCGGCGGCAGGGCGGAAGTGGCAGCGGCTCCGACCGCGGCGTACTGCTGGCGGATCAGCTCACCGGCCTTCAGCGACCAGGGCATGATCTCGGCGTCCAGCAGCACCCAGCCGGCCTCCAGTTCTTCCCAGACCTTGGCCTTCTCCAGGGCCGCCCGCGCGCGCCCGAGCATGGTCTCGGTGTCGGCCTCGGAGAAGAACGAGCGTCCGGTGCGGGTGTGGATCGCCCCGGTCCGGCCTTCGGGGAAACCGAAACGTACTGAGGCCACGGTGGCGTCGCGGCAGACCAGGATCACCGCACGCGAGCCCATGTGCTTCTCTTCGCAGATCACCTCGCCCACCCCGTCCTTGGCGTAGGCGGCCAGGGCCTCGGCCGGGTGCTCGAGCAGGTTCGGCAGCGCGCTGGTCGGGCTGGGGGCCATGGTCGGCGGCAGATGGAGCAGCCAGCGCGGGTCGAGGGCGAAACGGCTCATCACCTCGAGCGCCCCGGCGGCGGCCTCGGCGCTCACCGTGATCCGGCCGTGGTGCTTGGTCTGGATCGAGCGCTTGCCCGAGACGTCGCCCAGCGTCAGCACGTCCGGATCCCGCTGCGCGGCCTTCTTGGCCTTGGGCGCGTTGAGCGGCTTCGCCGGCTCGTACCAGACCTTTTCGGCCGGGACGCTGACGACCTCCTTCTCCGGATAGCGCATCGCCGTCAGGCGGCCTCCGAACACGCAGCCGGTGTCCAGGCACATCGTGTTGTTGACCCACTCCGGCGTGAGCGTGGGCGTGTGCCCGTAGAGCACCATCGCCTTGCCCCGGTAGTCGTTCGCCCAGGGGTAGCGCACCGGCAGCCCGAACTCGTCGGTCTCGCCGCTGGTGTCACCGTACAGCGCGAAACTGCGCACCCGACCCGAAGCCCGGCCGTGGTAAGACTCTTTCAGCCCGGCGTGGGCCACCACCAGCCGGCCGCCGTCGAGAACGAAGTGCGCGATCAGGTTCTCGCAGAAGGTGGCCACCTGGGCCCGGAACTCCTCCGGCTCGGCGGCGAGCTGGTCCATCGTCTCCTGCAGGCCGTGCGACAGCTTCACGTTCTTGCCGCCGAGCGCCCGCACCAGCTTGTGCTCGTGGTTGCCGCTGACACAGAGCGCGTGCCCGGACTCGACCATGCCCATCACCAGGCGCAGCACCCCGGGAGTGTCCGGGCCGCGGTCGACCAGGTCACCCACGAAGACCGCGGTACGCCCGGCCGGGGGCACCGCGTCGACCGGGCGGCCCTGCGGGTCGAGGACGATGCCGTAGCCGAGTTCGCCCAGCAGGGTCTGCAGTTCGGAGCGGCACCCGTGCACGTCGCCGATCACGTCGAACGGGCCGGTGAGCCCGCGCCGGTCGTTCAGCAACGGCTCCCGCACGATCCGCGAGGCCGCCACCTTCTCCGGCGAGTCGAGCACGTGCACCCGCCGGAAGCCCTCCCGGCGCAGCCCGGCCAGCGACCGGCGCAGCTGGTCGGCCTGCCGGTGGATCACCCGGGCCGGGAAGTCACGGTCGGTGCGGGCGGCGTTGCGTTCCAGGCAGATCTCTTTGTCGATGTCCAGGACGATCGCGACCGGCAGCACGTCGTGGTCGCGGGCCAGCTTGAGCAGGCTCGCGCGGGCGTCCTTCTGCACGTTGGTCGCGTCGACCACGGTCAGCAGCCCGGCCTCCAGGCGCTTGCCGGCGATGTGGTGTAGCACGTCGAACGCGGCCGCGGTGGCGTCCTGGGAGTTCTCGTCGTTGGAGACCAGGCCGCGGCAGAAGTCGCTGGAGAGCACCTCGTAGCGGCCGAACTTCTGGGCGGCGAAGGTGGACTTGCCGGAGCCGGAGACCCCGACGAGCACCACCAGACAGGTCTGCGGGACGGTGAGCTGATGCTCGCTCATCGGGGCACCTCCGTGGCGGCGAGGACGGTGAAGACGGCCATCTGCGTGGGCGGGCCGGAGGTCTCGTCCTCCTGGCCGATGCCCCGGATCTGCACCGAGTAGCCGTAGTCCTGCGCGACCTGCGTGGCCCACTTCTGGAACTGCGCGCGGTCGAACTCGAAACGATGGTCCGGATGCCGCTTCTCGTGCTCGGCCAGACCGTAGTGCGGGTTGTACTCGACGTTCGGGGTGGTGACGAACACGTGCCGGGGGTGCGCGGCACCGAACACGCAGGCCGCCAGGGCCCGCAGCCGGGAGGCGTCGACGTGCTCGATCACCTCCATCAGCACCGCCGCGTCGAACCCGGCCAGCCCGGGATCGGCGTAGACCAGCGACGACTGGCGCAGCTCGACCCGCGCCCGGGCCCGCTCGGGCATCTCGTCCAGCCGCAGCCGCCGGGCGGCCACGGTCAGCGCCCGGTCGGACACGTCGACGCCGAGCACCCGCTGGAAGCGGGAGTCGGCCAGCAGTTCCTTCACCAGCTTGCCCTCACCGCAGCCCAGGTCGGCCACGGTCTGCGCACCGCTGGCGCGGACCGCCTCGAGCACCGCCCGGATCCGCTGCACAGCCAGCGAGACCTGACGCTCGGCGTGCGACTCCGGCTCCTCGACCAGAGCCACGGCGCCGCCCAGGGCCTCCTCGCCGCCCACCGCGACCACCCCGCCGACCGAGACCGTGATGCCCGAGCCCGGTACCTCGTCCTTGAGTTCCACGAGGTCGGCGGGCAGTTCGGTGTCCTCGTCGGACAGCGTCGCGTCGTCCAGACCGGCAAACCGCTCGGACGCCTCGTTCACCAGCCGCCGCTGGTGACGCAGGTACCGCTCGGTGATCAGGGTGCGCTCCGGGTGCGTGGCCAGCCAGCCCTCGCCGGCCCGGACCAGCTTGTCCACCTCGTCGGCACTGACCCAGTAGTGCTTGGCGTCGTCCAGCACCGGCAGCAGCACGTAGAGCTGACTGAGCGCCTCGAACAACCGCATCCGGCCGGTCAGCCGCACGTCCAGGTAGCGCGAGTCGCCCCAGCCCAGCTCCGGATCGAGGGGGACCGGGGTGATGTCGGCCTCCCAGCCCAGGGGGGCGAACAACCGCCGGGCCACCTCGGCACCACCCCGGCAGGGCAGAGCCGGCAGGTGGACCTGCAGGTTCAGCTGCTTGCTGGGCAGGTCCGGGCGGGCGTCGCAACGGGCCGCGATCGCGGTGCGGAACACCTTCCCGAGCGCGACCGCGAGCATCGACGAGACCGCGTAGGGCCGGTCGTTGACGTACTGGGCCAGCGAGAACCCGTCGGCCGGGCGAGGGCCGCGACCCCGGACCAGCGCGATCGGGTCGACCTCCAGCAGCAGGGCCGCGGTGCAGCTGGTGGCGTCGGCGCGGGGGTAGAAGACGTGGGCGTTGCCGACCGGCAGCCCGAACTTCTGCGCCCGGTCGGGATGCTTGTGCAGCAGGTAGCCGAGGTCGGTGGCCGGCGACTCGGCGGCCTCGGACTCGTCGCTGGTCGAGGTGATGGTCAGGAACACAGGGGCAAGTCTGTCAACGGCCGACGGTGGCGCCTACGCAATTTCTCCTCGTTCACGAATTGTCGATGATCTCGCGCAGGACCGTGGCCTGATCCTGTACCGAGGTGACGGCCTGCTGGACCTCCATCGCCTGGCTGGAGGTGATCTGCGCGCTGTCGGCGATCACCGCGATGGTGCCGGCGATGCTGGCGGTGGTGGCGGACTGCTGCTCGATCGCCGCGGCGATGGTCTCCTGCGACTCCCGGATCCGGTCGACCAGCGCGTCGATCCCGGCCGTGGCCTCGGCGCTGCCGTCCGCGGCCATCTGGATGTCCTTGATCTTGTTCTCGATGTCGCTGATGCTCGCCGTGGTGGTCTCGGCCAGCTGCTTCACCTCGTCGGCGACCACCGCGAAGCCCTTGCCCGCCTCCCCGGCGCGGGCCGCCTCGATGGTGGCGTTCAGGGCCAGCATCTTGGTCTGCCCGGCCACCGCCTCGATGATCCGCAGGATGCCGCCGATCTCCGCGCTCATCTGCTGGAGCTGGCGCAGCTGCTGCAGGTTCTGGGCGGTCGCCTCGACCGTGCGCTGCACCTGCTGGCTGGCCTCGGACGAGGCCCGGGCGATCTCCCGCACCGCCGAGTTCATCTGGTCGGTGGCCCCGGCCGCGTTGGTGGCCTGCTGCGAGGTGGTGCTCGCGGCCTCGGCCAGGCCCCGGGAGAGCTCGTCCAGCCGGTGAGCCACTGCCTCGTTCTCGGCGAACGTGACATTCGCGCGGGCGTTGCGGTGCGTCACGTTGTCCCACACCACGATGTAGCCGAGGCGCCGGCCGTCGGCGTCGGTGACCGCGTTGATCATCGTGCGCAGGGTGACCCCGCCGAACGAGAACACCGCGGTGCGGGGCAGGGCCGAGGGGTCGTCGAGGATCCGCTCGATCCGGCCCGGGTCCTGGTGGAAGCGGTGGATCGAGCCGCCCAGCAGGTCGTGCAGGCTCACCCCGAAGCTGCTCTGGATCTTCGGGGCCAGGTCCTGCAGGGTCACCGCGGCCAGGCGGTTCATCCAGATCAGGTTCAGGTCCAGGTCGGCGACGAAACAGTTGGCGTGCAGGCTGTTCAGCGCCGCCAGCAGGGGGTTGGAGTTGTCCCCGAGGGCCGCGCGCAGCGACGTCGCCCCGGCCGTCCGCCCGCCTCGTGCCGTCAGCAGTCCCATTTCCCGAGCCCCCGCTCTGCCTTTTCCGTCGTGACGGTCGGAACTTCGGGAAACCCTTCGCTGCTCTTGAGGAACTTCCCAGAATTGCCGTTCGCCGACAGGTGCGACGAGGCGCCGACGAGGCCTTGCGCGCTCCCGGCATCGAGTGCCTTAATGATGGCACCGAGTGCATTGGCGCACGAGAGGAGCCGGGCCTTGACCAGCACGTTGATTCCCACCCTCGCTTCCCAGGGCGAGACCTCGCAGCTCTATGTCACTGCCACCCACAAGGTGCGCGACCAGTCCGGGAAGCCGCCCTTCGACTGGGTGCCCTACGGGGTCCAGCACGCGTGGGCCGCCGGATCGCGCAAGACGTTGTGCGGTGAGTGGACGTCGGGATGGACGGTCTTCTGGGACCGGCAGTTCTCCGCCGCCCGTTCTCAGGCCTGCCCGGCGTGCGTCGAGGCCAGCCTCCCCGAGGCCTCGCGCCGTCGCCTGGACCCGGCGCTGCGTCGCTCAGCCTGACAACTGCTCCCTGCTACCGCCGGGATCCGACAGGTATGGTCACAGGCATGTCACGGGTTCCGCTCGTCCCCGGGGAGCAGGCCGCCCCGGGCACCCGCTCGGACACCGGCCGTCGGATCGCCGCGGCGGCGTTCGAGCTGTTCGCCGCCCAGGGCTACGACGGCACCACGGTAGACGCGATCGCCGAACGGGCCGGGATCGCCCGGCGCACCTTCTTCCGGTACTTCCGGTCGAAGGACGACGTGATCTTCCCGGACCACGACTCCCTGCTGGCGATGGTGAACCAGCACCTGGTCGCGCAGACCGCGCTCGACCCGATCGAGGCGATCTGCGGGGCGGTGAAACTGGTCCTGCTCAGTTATCTGGACGACCCGGAGGTCTCGGTCCAGCGCTACCAGCTGTCGCGCAGCGTCCCGGCGCTGCGTGACCGCGAGCTGGCCAGCGTGCAGCGCTACGAGCGCACCTTCAGCCGCTACGTGCGCGGCCGGCTCACAGGTCCGCTGCCCGAGGCGAACGCCGTGCTGCGGGCCGACGTGGTGGCCGCCGCGGTGGTCGCCGCGCACAACGCGGTGTTGCGCGAATGGTTGCGCGCCGGAGGCAACTACGACCCCCTGGCCGATCTGGACGCCTCATGCGCGTGGGTGCGGGGGATCTTCGGCGAGAGCCAACCGAAGGACGCCGTTGTGCGCCCTCGCGGTTCGGGTGCGGACGACGTGGTGGTTGCGGTCTTCCGCTCCGGTGAACCGCTGGACGACGTGGTCGCCCGGATCAGCCGCTCACTCGAGAACTAGATCCGGGCGCGCCAGACGTCCTGGTCGCCCAGGAGGTCGGTGATCTCGGGGGAGAGGGTGCCGTTGCTGACGTCGGCGAGGGTGGCCCCCTCGAGCACGATCCGCATCTTGGCCCGCAAGGCCACCCAGACGTCCCGCAGCACCACCGCGGCCCCCGAGTACGCCACGTCCTCCGGGCGTTCGCCGGCGATGTTGGCCAGCGGCCCGTCGATCACCCGGATGACGTCGGCGACCCGGATCTCGGTGGCCGGCCGGGCCAGCCGGTAACCGCCCTCGGCCCCCCGCCGGCTCTGCACCAGCCCGGCGGTGCGCAGCTCGGCCAGGATGTTCAGGAGGAAGGGCAACGGGATGCTCTGCCGCTCGGCCACCGTCTCGGTCTTGATCCACACGCCCTCCGGGGCGGCGGCCAGCTCGAGGGCCGCCCGGACGGCGTAGTCGGTCTTCGCGGAGATGCGCACCCCGCCATTGTGCCGGGCTCACGGCCCTTCCCTTTCCCTGGAGCGGGTCTGCGAACCTGAGGGCATGCTCATGCGTTCGCTCGGCCGGCGGGCCGACCCGGAACTCCTGGTCGTCGGCGTGGTGGTCGGGTGGATCGGGTTCTTCCTGGTGGCCGACGCCGTGCCGCTGTCGGTGCTGTCGGGGCTGGGCGTCGGTGAGCTCGCCCGTCAGCTGGTGCTGGGGGTGGCCACCTGGGCGATGCTGGGCTACCTGCTCAGCCGGGAAAGTGCGCTGGTGCGGGTTCAGACGCTGCTGGTGGTGGTGTTCGCCTCGATCATCGAGTACACGTTCTCGCCGCTGCTGGAGGCCTACGTCTACCGGATCGGCACGGTACCGATGTTCGTGCCGCCCGGCCACGGCATGGTCTACCTGGCCGCCCTGGCCCTGGGACGCAGCCGGGTGGTCCGCGCCCACCCGGCCTTCTTCGTCTGGGCCACCGTGCTGGTCGGCGGGGCCTGGGCGGTGCACGGCCTGTTCCTGGCCGAGCGCCAGGACGTGCTGGGCGCCTTCTGGTACCTGTGCCTGCTCGGCTTCCTGGTCTGGGGCCGGGCCCAGCTGCTCTACGTGGGTGCCTTCGTCGTGGTCACCTACCTCGAGCTGCTGGGCACCGAGCTCAACACCTGGGTCTGGCAGGAGACCGATCCGGTGCTGGGGGTGATCAGCCAGGGAAATCCGCCCTCGGGGGCGGCCGGGGGCTACGGCTGGTTCGACCTCTACGCCACCCTGCTTGCTCCGAAGGTGCTTCAAGGGTGGGTCGGGTGGGTCTGCTGGGTCAGGATGCCCATCGTGTCGGCGTGGAGAAGGCCGTTGGTGGCCACCGCCGAGCCGCCGAACGGCCCCTCCTTGCCCTCCAGCGAGGTGAACACCCCACCCGCCTCGACCACGATCGGCACCAGCGCGGCCATGTCGTACAACTCCAGCTCGGGCTCGCAGGCGATGTCCACCGCGCCCTCGGCCAGCAACATGTACGACCAGAAGTCGCCGTAGGCCCGGGTGCGCCAGGTGGTGTTCATCAGCTCACGGAAGTTGGCGCCCAGCCCGCGCTCCTCCCAGCCGCCCAGCGAGGCGTAGGAGAGCGAGGCGTCCTCCAGGTCGGCCACCCGCGAGACCTGGATCCGCCGGGCCTTGGCCAGGCTGCGGCCGGTCCAGGCGCCGGTGCCCTGAGCGGCCCACCAGCGCCGGGCCAGGGCCGGGGCGGAGACCACGCCGACCACCGGGACCCCGTTGTCCACCAGCGCGATCAGGGTGGCCCAGACCGGCACGCCGCGGACGAAGTTCTTGGTGCCGTCGATCGGGTCGACGATCCACTGCCGGGGCCCGCTGCCGGTGGTGCCGAACTCCTCACCGAGGACGGAGTCACGCGGGCGGGTGCGCCGGAGCTGGTTGCGGATCAGCTCCTCGGCGGCCCGGTCGGCGTCACTGACCGGGGTGAGGTCCGGCTTCGTCTCCACCCGGAGGTCGGCCGCCAGGAAGCGGTCGTGCGTCACCGCGTCCACCTGGTCGGCGATCACGTGCGCGAGGCGGAGGTCGTCGTCGTAGGCCACAGCCCGCGACGGTACAGGCCGCCGGTCACGCGCAGGTCACGTGCCCGTCCGGGTGATCCTGCCGGGGCTGGTGAGGCTGTGTGAATGCAGTGTCCACCTGCGGAAAGAGCAGCGGTTGAGCCGTCGCCAGACATTGGTTGAGGGTTTAAGCTTCGCCGCATGTTCGATCTCTTCAACGGTATGCCGGTGCACGCGCTCGTCGTCCACGCCGTCGTCGTCCTGCTGCCGCTGATGGCGGTGGTCACGGTGGCGTTCGTGATCCGGCCCCGCTGGCGCCGCGAACTGCCCTGGGCCGTGGTCGGCAACCTGCTGGCGGCCGCGGCCACCTACGCCGCGATGGCCTCCGGCGAGAAGCTGCAGACCCGGCTCAGCAACCCGGACTTCGAGCCGGTGGCCAAGGACCACGGGGACATCGCCTCGCTGCTGATCTACTTCGCGGTGGCCCAGTTCGTGGTCTCGCTGATCGCCTGGCTGCTGCTGCGGACCCGGGACGACGCGCCCCGCACCTCCCGGCCCAAGCTGGTCACCGCGGTCGTGCTCACCCTGGCGGTCGGGGTCGCGGCGTCGGCCTGGACGTTCCGGGTGGGCGACAGCGGGGCCGAGGCCGTGTGGAAGGACAAGATCGCCTCCACCGAGCAGTAGGTGCCCGTTCGGGCCGACCTGCCCGGCGGCCTCAACCGCGCGCCGTGTTGATCTTGTCTTCCCGGGCGGGCGGGCTTTGTCCGGGGGCTGAGGCTTAGGCCGGGGGCTGAGGGCTTAGGCCCCGGCGGCTGAGGGCTTAGGTCCCGGGGGCTTGAGGCCGGCTCAGTAGTCCGGCGCCCCGGCCCGAGCCCGCAGCAGCCGCCGCAGCGACTCCAGCCGGGCCGGCCCGGACGATCCGGCGTGCCCCTCGTTCACCCAGGCGTCCAGCCCGCAGTCCGG
Organism: Kineosporia sp. NBRC 101677; assembly: GCF_030269265.1. Classification (NCBI taxonomy): domain Bacteria; kingdom Bacillati; phylum Actinomycetota; class Actinomycetes; order Kineosporiales; family Kineosporiaceae; genus Kineosporia; species Kineosporia sp. NBRC 101677. The sequence continues at coordinate 412,588 of NZ_BSTA01000008.1, read as the reverse complement.
CTCGTCGTGCGAGCACCCGCGCGGGCACTCCTCGGCCCCCGGCACCAGCTCGGGGAAGGCGTTCAGGATCCGGGACATGTCCACGTGGCCCAGGCCGAACGAGCGCACGCCCGGGGTGTCCACCACCCAGCCGCCGTCCGGCAGCCGCAGCGCGACCGCCGACGTGGAGGTGTGCCGCCCGCGCCCGGTCACGTCGTTGACCCGGCCGATCGCCCGGCCGGCCCCCGGCACCAGGGCGTTGAACAGGGTCGACTTGCCCACCCCGGAGTGGCCCACCAGCACCGTGACCCGGCCGGTGAGCTGCTTGCGCACCGCCTCCAGGCCGTCGATGCCCTCGTCGGCCCGCCGGGTCACCAGCCAGGGCACCTCCAGCGCGGCGTAGCCGGCGGTGAACTCGGCCGGGTCGGCCAGGTCGGCCTTGGTCAGCACCAGCAGCGGGTCGAGCCCGGCGTCGTAGGCGGCGACCAGGCAACGGTCGACCATCCGGGCCCGGGGCACCGGGTCGGCCAGCGCGGTGACCACGGCGAGCTGGTCGGCGTTGGCCACGATCACCCGCTCCACCGTGTCGGTGTCGTCCGCGCTGCGGCGCAGCACCGAGGTGCGCGGCTCGACCCGGACGATCCGGGCCAGCGAGCCCTCCGCCCCGGAGACGTCGCCGACCAGGGCCACCCGGTCGCCGACCACCACCCCGGCGCGGCCCAGCTCGCGGGCCTTCATCGCGGTGATCACCAGGTCCTCGTCCCCGCCGGTCTCGAAACCGCCCAGCAGACAGCCGTAGCGGCCGCGGTCGACGGTCACCACCTGGGCCGGCACCGCATCGGTGTGGCTGGGCCGGTCCTTGGTACGGGGGCGGTTGCCCTTGGGGTTGGGCCGGAACCGGATCCGGGACTCCTCGTCCTGCTGCCCGCGGCTACGGCGGCTCACTGGCGGACCACCGCCCTCACCGTCGTTCGGGACCGTCCGATGCGCTCAGCATCCGTTCCCACAAGGCGGTGAACTCCGGCAGGGTCTTGGCGGTGGTGCCGATGTTCTCCACCGACACCCCGGGCACCCGCAGGCCGACCACGGCGCCGGCGGTGGCCATCCGGTGGTCGGCGTAGCTGTGGAACACCCCGCCGCGCAGCTTGGCCGGCTTGATGATCAGCCCGTCCTCGGTCTCGGTGACGTCGCCGCCGAGCCGGTTCAGCTCGGTGGCCAGGGCCGCCAGCCGGTCGGTCTCGTGGCCCCTCAGGTGGGCGATCCCGCGCAGGTGCGAGGGGGTCTCGGCGAGCGCGGCCAGGGCCGCGACGGTGGGCGTGAGCTCACCGGCGGCGCGCAGGTCGGCGTCCAGGCCGTAGAGCTCGCCGTTGCCGCGCACGGTCAGGCCGTCGCGGTCGAGGCTGACGTCGGCGCCCATCTGGTCGAGCAGGTCGCGCAGGTGGTCGCCGGCCTGGGTGGTGTACTGCGGCCAGCCCGGCACGGTCACCGAGCCGCCGGCCACCACGGCCGCGGCCAGGAACGGCGCGGCGTTGGACAGGTCGGGCTCGACCATCACGTCGAGCCCGCCGACCCGGCCGGGCTCGACCCGCCAGACGTCGGGCTCGGAGTCGTCGATCACCACGCCGACGTCGCGCAGCGCCTCGACGGTCATCGTCACGTGCGGCTCGCTGGGCACCTGGCCGCCGACGTGCCGCAGCGTCAGGCCCTCCTCGAACCGGGCGCCGGCCAGCAGCAGGGCCGAGACGAACTGCGAGGAGGCCGAGGCGTCGATCTCCAGGGTGCCGCCGCGCACCGAACCGGAACCGCGCACGGTGAAGGGCAGCCGGCCGCCGCCGTTGTCGTCGACCTCCACCCCCAGACCGCGCAGGGCCTCGATGATCGGGCCCATCGGCCGGACCCGGGCGTGCGGGTCGCCGTCGAAGGCGATGTCACCGTCGGCCAGGGCGGCGATCGGCGGTACGAACCGCATGACCGTGCCGGCCAGGCCGACGTCGATCGTGGCCGGGCCGCGCAGCCGGCCGGGGGTGATCATCCAGTCGGCGCCGAACGCCCCGGTCGCCCCCGCGTCCTGCACGTCGGTGCCGAGCCGGCGCACCGCCTCGGCCATCAGCAGGGTGTCGCGCGAGCGCAGCGGGGCGCGCAGCCGGGAGGGCTCCTCGGCCAGCGCCGCGAGCACCAGATAGCGGTTGGTGAGGGACTTGGAACCGGGCAGGGACACCGTCGCCGAGACCGGGCCCGTCACCGTCGGGGCCGGCCAGAGTGCTGTCGCCTCGTCGCTCACCGGGTTACTCATCGCTTCGCTCGCGCCACTTCCGTCATCGCCTGCCTGGTCCACAAGGGGTGTCGAGCGACGAGAGTATCTGTCCCCCCGCGTGGGAGGCAGCCCCAATCCGCACCGGCGGCCGGACCCGCCGCGGGGGCAGGGTCCGGCCGGGCCGGAACGACTCAGACCGGAAGCGCGTGACCAGCCTTGTAGGCGGCCTTCTGAGCCCGGGCGGCCTGCTTGCCGGCCACCTTGCCGGCCTTGCGCTGGGCGCGGCGGCTGGTGCGGCCCGCCTCCCGCGCGGCCTCCCGGGCGGCCAGCTGCGCGTCTTTCTGGAACTGGCGGGCCGACTTCTTGGCGGACTTGGCCGCCTTGCGCCCCGACTGCCGGGCCGACGCCACCGACTCGGTGGCCTCCTCGCGGGCGTCGTGGATGGCCACGGCGGCGGCCTTGCGGGCCTTGCGGCCGCGGTAGGCCACGCTCGGCTTGCCCTCGGTGTCGACCGTGGCCAGCAGGGCGCCGCCGATCAGGCCCAGAGTCTTCACGAAGGTGGACTGCTTGTCGCGGCGCAGCTGCGGGTCCTTCTCCTTCCAGAACGGCTCCACCGGCTGCACCACCGGTGCGGTGGCCACGATGGCCAGGGCCGACAGGCGCGGCAGCCGCCCGGCGGCCAGCAGCGAACCGGCCACCGCGGTGACGACCCCGGCGGCCCGCACCACCATCACCGGGTCCTCGGGCAGGCGGAGCGGACCGGAGACCTGCTTGAGCACGGGACGGGCGGCCTCGGCGGGCGGGCCGGGATGGCGGGCCACCTCGACCCCGGACTGGATCAGCGGGGCCGCAAGCAGCGGGCGGGCGACACGGCGGACGATGGTCATGGTCCTTTGCTACTCCTGATCGACTTCCGGCGCGAACGGACAGGCCGGAAATCCGGGGAAATCGGCCGCGGTTCACAGCCCGCCGTAGGCTGAGCGGCATGTGCGGACGTTACGCATCCAGTCGCAGCCGCGAGGAACTCGTCGTGGAGTTCGAGATCGAGCAGGACCAGCTCGACGATCCCCGGGCCGGCGAGCCGCACTACAACGTGGCGCCGACCGACACGGTGCCGGTGGTGCTGGAGCGGATGGCGGTCCCGCCGAAGGAGCCGGACGAGCAGTCCCCGATGCCCGAGCACCTGCCCGACGACGTCCCCGAGAACGAGACCCCGGCCCGTTCGGTGCAGGACGAGGCCGACGCCCTGATCACCGCCGCGCTGATGCACCACGAGCCGGGCGCCTCGATCGACCCGGAGGAGAGCGAGGCCCGGCCGGTGCGGCAGTTGCGTCCGCTGCGCTGGGGGCTGGTGCCGTCGTGGAGCAAGAACGCCTCCGGCGGGGCCCGGATGATCAACGCGCGGCTGGAGACGCTGCTGGAGAAGGGCGCCTTCAAGAAGGCCGCACTGAGCCGCCGCTGCCTGGTCCCGGCCGACGGCTGGTACGAGTGGCAGGTCAGCCCGACCGCCCAGGACGCCAAGGGCAAGCCGCGCAAGCAGCCGTTCTTCATGAGCCTGGCCGAGGGCGGGGGGCTGGCGCTGGCCGGGATCTACGAGTTCTGGCGCGACGGCGACCTGCACCCCGACGACCCGGCCGCCTGGCTGGTCACCTTCGCCGTGATCACCACCGCGGCCGAGCCCGGGCTGGACACGGTGCACGACCGGATGCCGCTGGTGCTGCCGCCCGAGCGCTGGAAGGACTGGCTCGACCCGGCGGTGAAGGACGCGGCCACCGTGCACGATCTGGCCGCGGGTCTGCCCACCGGGCGGTTCACCGCGCTGCCGATCACCAGCCGGGTGAACTCGGTGCGCAACGAGGGCCCGGAGCTGCTCGAGCCCGCGCCCGCCGACAGCCTGGTCGGGGTGGTCGACCCGGCCACCGGTGAGCTGCTCGGGGGCCCGGGGTCCGAGCAGCTGTTCTGAACCCGATACGAACTGAGGACGATCGATGCCGGCACGCGCTGCGACCCCGGGTCCCGGGGTGGTCACCGAGTCCGACGAACCCGACCGGCCCACCGAGGTACTCGAGATCGAGACCCCGCTCGGCCCGGCCCGGGCCCACCTGTGGGTGCCGCAGCGGCGGCCGGTGGGCCGGATCGTGCTGGGCCACGGCGCCGGGGGCGGGATCGGGGCGGCCGACCTGGTCGCCGTGCGCCGGGCCGCGGTGGCTGCGGGCTGGCAGGCCGTTCTGGTGGAGCAGCCCTGGCGGGTGGCCGGCAAGAAGGTGGCCGCGGCGCCGCCCAAGCTCGACATCGGCTGGCACGCGGTACTGGCCGAACTGCCCACCCTGAAGCGGCCACTGGTTCTCGGCGGTCGCAGCGCCGGAGCCCGGGTGGCCTGCCGTACGGCCGCCGACCTGGGAGCCCGGGCGGTCTGCTGCCTGGCCTTCCCGCTCCATCCACCGGGCAAGCCGGAGAAGTCCCGCGCCGCCGAACTGGCCCTGCCGCACCAGGCCGGGATCGAGGTGCTGGTGGTCCAGGGCGAGAAGGACCCGTTCGGCGGCTGGGCCGAGGTGGAGGCCGAGCAGCTGCCCGGGGTCACGGTGGCCCGGGTCGAGGGTGATCACTCTCTGAAGAAGTACGGACCGGTGGCCGAGGCGGTCGCGGCCCGGCTGACCGATTGGTCCAAGTCCGTCTGAAGCCCCGGAATGACCTTCCACCATCGCGTGTTGTGCTCACTGCGCAGACGGTCAGCAGACGACCAGCAGCCGGTCGGCGGCCCCCGGGACCGGGCGTGTCGCTCCGGCCTGCCGATCTGGTCGTGACCATCTGTGATCACCACGTAAAACCCTGATGAAGCATCCGCCGGCCCGGTCCGGGGAGCGCAGCATGGGGCGTCCGCGAAGAGTGAGGAGTGCGCCGTTGCTACTCGTGACGACGGTGGAAGAACGGTCTTTCGGGGCCGATCGGTCGTCCGGTCAGTCCACCGGCCGAACCTGGGCGGGTAATGCCGCTGCGGTGCAGCTAGGCTCGTCGGTGATGGATGCCCAAGCGGGTCGCGCACCGGCGACTGAGAACACCGCGGAGCGGTCTGCCCGCTTCGAGCGGGATGCCCTGCAGTACCTGGACCAGCTGTACTCCGCGGCGCTGCGGATGACGCGTAATCCGGCCGACGCCGAGGACCTGGTGCAAGAGACCTTCACCAAGGCCTTCGCGTCGTTCCACCAGTACCAGCCCGGCACGAACCTGAAGGCCTGGCTGTACCGGATCCTGACCAACGCGTACATCAACACGTACCGCAAGAAGCAGCGTGAACCCCAGCAGGCCCAGACCGACGAGATCGAGGACTGGCAGATCGCCCGGGCGGGCTCGCACACGTCCACCGGTCTGCGCTCGGCCGAGGCCGAGGCACTCGACCGGCTGCCGGACTCCGACGTGAAGGAGGCCCTGCAGCGGATCCCGGAGGAGTTCCGGATCGCGGTGTACCTGGCCGACGTCGAGGGCTTCGCCTACCGGGAGATCGCCGAGATCATGGGCACCCCGATCGGCACCGTGATGTCCCGGCTGCACCGCGGCCGGCGGCAGCTACGCGACCTGCTCGAGGAGTACGCTGCTGAACGTGGCATCGTGGCCACGCGATCCCAGGGTGGTGCGGCATGAGCGTCTGCGGAGAACCCGACTGTTCCAAGGTGCTGGCCCAGGTCTACGAATACCTGGACGGTGAGCTGGGCGAGGCCGAGCTCACCGAGATCCGCCACCACCTCGACGACTGCTCGCCCTGCCTGCGGCAGTACGACCTGGACGTGGCCCTGAAGGCCCTGGTGCGCCGCAGCTGCCAGGAGACCGCGCCGGCCGACCTGCGCGACCGCATCATGGTCAAGATCACCGAGGTCCGGATCGAGCTGAACGGCTGAGAGCCGCCCGGTGACCGGGAACCGAAGAAGGCGCTGCTCCCCTCGACGGGGGGCAGCGCCTTCTTCGTCTGCTTGTCTGCTGACGCGCAGGGCTCAGGCGTTGGGACGGCGACCGTGGTTGGCCGCGCTGCCCTTGCGCGAGCGGCGCTTGCGACCGCGCTTGCTCATGGCATTTCTCCTTGTCTTCGGCTGCCCTCCATCTTGACAGACACCGGCCCATGCTCCGGACCGGCTCCGGCCCGTGCCTCGTTCAACTGCGACCCGGGCGCCCCCGCCCGCCGCCGTGCTCCAATCACGCAGGCAAGCCGGTCAACCATCCGAAGGAGGCGGCAGCCATGTCCGAACAGGTCCACGCCGAGCTGGTCGGCAGCATCATGCGGGTCGACGTGGCCCCGGGGGACGTGGTCACCCCGGCCGACCCGCTGGTCCTGATGGAGTCGATGAAGATGGAGATCCCGGTGCACCCCGAGCGGGGCGGCACCGTCTCCCGGGTCGAGGTCCGTGCCGGTGACGTGGTCACCGAGGGGGACCTGCTGATCGTCATCGACTGAGGCCGGCCCGGGCGGGTTCCTCAAGATTTGCTCACGCGGGCCGATAGACCCCGCGTGAGCCAGCCGCCTGTGTCCGTCGTGCCCTTCCTCCGGGCACTGTCCGAGCTCTTCGGCTCGGACCTGCACTGCAAGGTCGGCTCCCCGCCGCGGATCCGGATCGACGGCAAGCTGCGCCGCCTCGACGTGCCCGCGCTGCGGCCCGCGGACACCGAGGCGATGGTGGCCGAGGTGCTGCGCGACGACCTGCGGGCCGAGTTCGAGCGCACCAACGAGGCCGACTGCGCCTACTCGCTCAGCGGGGTCGGCCGCTACCGGGTCAACGCCTTCCGCCAGCGCGGTTCCGCCGGGCTGGTGTTCCGCCGGGTCAACGTCGGCGCGATCCCGCTGGACAAGCTCGGGGTGCCCGAGGTGATCGGCCGCCTGGCCCTCGAGCCGCGCGGGCTGGTGCTGGTCACCGGGCCCACCGGCTCGGGCAAGACCACCACGCTGGCCGGCATGGTCGACAAGATCAACTCCGAGCGGGAGGTGCACCTGGTCACCGTGGAGGACCCGATCGAGATCCTGCACGAGGACAAGCTGGCGATGGTCAACCAGCGCGAGGTCCGGGTGGACACGCAGAACTTCGCGGTGGCCCTGCGGGCGGCGATGCGGCAGGACCCGGACGTGATCCTGATCGGCGAGATGCGCGACCAGGAGACGGTGCACTCGGCGCTCTCGGCGGCCGAGACCGGCCACTTCGTGATGTCCACCCTGCACACCCAGGACGCCAAGGAGACGATCACCCGGATCATCGACTTCTTCCCGCCGCACGAGCAGAAGCAGGTCCGGCTCTCCCTGGCCGGGGCGCTGAAGGGGATCATCTGCCAGCGGCTGGTGCCCCGGGCCGACGGCACCGGCCGGGCGCTGGCCATGGAGGTCTGCATCAACACCGGCCGGATCGCCGACGCGATCGCCGACCCGGACAAGACCGGCACGATCACCGACCTGATCAAGGAGGGCGGCTTCTACGGGATGCAGTCCTTCGACATGCACCTGGTGGAGCTGATCCGCGACGGCGTGGTGAGCCTGCACGACGGGATGGCGGTGGCCAGCAACCCGCACGACCTCACGGTGGAGCTGCGGCGGCTGGGCCTGGTGGCCTGAGAAACCGGTTCGAGGACGTTGTGCGCACCGAACGCGGTCTGCGCGCCTACGCGTCGGGGAGGGGTCCGTAGGAGGTGGACGGCGGGGTCCCGTTCCGCCCTCCACCTCCTACGGGCTCACCCGGCCACGTTGCCGTGACCAGGGAGCTGGGACGCCGTGACTGCCCTCGCGGCGCCCGATTGGTCCATTATCAAGTTGTTACATTCGGAGCGCGACTCGTAAGCGGTGTGGCGTGGGTCACTGCTGGCCGGGAACTTTTTCGGAGTGGGCAAACGGGAACGCCCGGGCGGTCCCGTGAGGGGACCGCCCGGGCGTCCGGCGCCGGAGTGGGAACTCAGGCGGCCTTGGTCTCCCAGAAGATCTTGCCGATCTCGTCGATCTTGGTCAGCAGCTGGTCGGCCACCGCCACGTCGGTGCTGCCCTTCGTGCCGCCGGCCCCGGCGAGCTTGGTGGCCTCGTTGAACAGGCCGTGCAGCTGCGGGTACTTCTCGAAGTGGGGCGGCTTGAAGTAGTCGGTCCACAGCACCCAGAGGTGGTGCTTCACCAGGTCGCTGCGCTCCTCCTTGATCTGGATCGCGCGCGCCTTGAACACCTCGTCGTCGGAGGCGTTGTACTTGGCGATGCAGGCCTTGACCGACTCGGCCTCGATCTTGGCCTGGGCCGGGTCGTAGACGCCGCACGGAAGGTCGCAGTGGGCGCTGACCTCGACCGCGGTGAAGGCGTTGAGGAACCGCGAGAGCATGGGTACTCCTTGTCGCGAGGCTAGAGGCTTAGGACTCGTAACCTACTCCGCGGCCTGCCCGCCCGCGCGTGGCGGGGCCGTGATCCGGCCCGGCGTCGGCCACAACCGGAAGAGCGCGACGGCCAGCACGTCCTGCTCGGCCACGGCGCCCACCTGCCAGGAGTCGACCCCCTCGGCCGGGTTGTCGCGCTCCACCCACCAGGAGTCCTGCTCGCGGAACGCCAGCCGCTTGACCGACAGGGGCCGGCTGCCGGGCAGCCGCACCACCGCCACCGTCCCGGGCCGGGCCGCTCGTACGGCCGCCCGGTCCCAGCGCACCACCAGCCGGTCGCCGTCGTGCAGGTGGGGCTCCATCGAGCGCCCCCGCACCAGCACCTGACCCACCGGCAGCAGCGGGCGGAATCCGCGCTCACTCATCCGTGCCTCCGCAGTTCCACGCCAATTCCTGGTTACCGCCCTGTCCGGACAGCTTCTGTGGCACCATGAGTGACGCGGGCCACCCCCGTTCCCGACGCCGGCACGCCACCGCAGCCGCCGCGTCCACCATCGCAGATCACATCGCCGGACCTGGCGGCTCCTTCGTCGTTCCCGCCGGCCCTTCCGTGGCCCGTACCCCTGCCGAGGTATCGCGTGACCATCGAGACCAGTTCGACCGACCTGCCCACCCTCGTCCACGAGGACTCCGAGACCCCGGTGTTCGCCCTGCACCGCGGCGGCAAGATCGAGACGGTGGCCCGCACCCCGCTGCGCGACCGGGCCGACCTGTCGCTGGCCTACACCCCCGGGGTGGCCGAGGTCTGCCTGGCGATCGCCGCCGAGCCCGGCCTGCTCGACGTGTACACCGGCCGGGGCAACACGGTCGCGGTGGTCTCCGACGGCACCGCCGTGCTCGGCCTGGGCGACATCGGCCCGGGCGCGGCGATGCCCGTGATGGAGGGCAAGGCCCTGCTGTTCAAGCACTTCGGTGGCGTCGACGCGGTGCCGATCTGCCTGGACACCACCGACCCGGACGAGATCGTCGAGACCGTGGCCCGGCTGGCCCCGACCTTCGGCGGGATCAACCTGGAGGACATCTCCGCCCCGCGCTGCTTCGAGATCGAGGCCCGGCTGCGGGAACGGCTCGACCTGCCGGTGTTCCACGACGACCAGCACGGCACCGCGGTGGTGGTGCTCGCCGCCCTGCGCAACGCCGCCCAGGTCACCGGGCGCGAACTGGCCGGGCTGCGGGTGGTGGTGGCCGGCGCCGGGGCGGCCGGGGTGGCGATCGCCGGCATCCTGCGCGGGGCCGGCATCGGCGACATCGTGGTGTGCGACAGCCGCGGCATCCTGTCCTCCGGGCGGCCGGGTCTGAACGGGCCTAAGGCCGCGCTGGCCGAGGTCACGAATCCCCGGGGACTGAGTGGTGGTCTGGCTGAGGCAATGGCCGGGGCCGACGTGTACATCGGGGTGAGCGGCGGTCAGGTGCCCGAGGCGACGGTGGCCTCGATGGCGCCGGGCGCCTTCGTCTTCGCCCTCGCCAACCCCACACCGGAGGTGCACCCGGAACTGGCGGCGAGGCACGCGTCCGTTGTTGGTACCGGTCGCAGTGACTACCCCAACCAGATCAACAACGTGCTGGCCTTCCCCGGGATCTTCCGGGGCGCGCTCGACGTGCGCGCCACCGCGATCACCGAGGGGATGAAACTGGCGGCCGCCGCAGCGATCGCCGCCTGCGTCGAGCACCCCACCGCCGGGGAGGTGGTTCCCGACGTGTTCGACACCCGAGTCGCGCCGGCGGTCGCGGCCGCGGTGGCCCAGGCCGCTCGGGACGAAGGAGTGGCACGGGCCTGAAGGTGGTGCTGGGAGCGGCTGAAGATCAGCTTGACGGCCCTTTAGCGGGCGGGCGGTTGCGCCGGAGCGTCCGGGCGCGCAAGAGTCAGCACCACACGTCGGCTCACCCCCTGTGAAGGCTCATGGACGAGAATCGACCGGTCGCTCCCGGTGCACCGCGCGAAGACTCCTTCGACACGGCGGTGCGTGGCTTCAACCGCCAGCAGGTCATGGAGTACATGACCCGTACGCACGAGCTGCTCACCACGCTCGAGCGGCAGCTGGCCGTGGCCCGGGCCGAGGCGCAGCGCGCACGGGCCGGAGCCGACGCGGCCGTGGGCGAGGCCGAGCGGCTGCGCAAGGAGATCGAGGAGCTGCGCGCGGCGCCCAAGCCGGTGCCGGTGCACACCGAGGTCAGCGACCGGATGGCGCAGATCCTGCGGCTGGCCAGCGAGGAGGCCGAGCAGGAGCGCGACCGGGCCCGCGAGGACATCGCCCGGGTGCAGCGCGAGACCAAGGCCGAGTGCGAGCGGCTGGCCACCCAGGCCCGCGCCGACGCCGAGCTGGAGCTGGACCAGGCCCGCGCCTCGGCCCGGGCCGAGCTGGGCGCCGCCCGCGACACCGCCGCCCGTGAACTGGCCGAGGCCCGGCAGACCGCCGAGGCCGAGCTCAGCCGGGCCCGGGCCGAGTCCGAGATCACCCTCACCTCGGCCCGCACCGAGGCCGACCAGCTGCGGCTGGACTCGGTCCGGCACGCCGAGCACCTGATCGAAGACGCCCAGCGTCGCTCCGGGGCGGTCAACGGCCTGGCCGCCCAGCGCCTGGACGCGCTCACCTCCACCCACTCCGAGGCACTGTCCCGGCTCGCCCAGATCCGCGACGTGCTGGGCCAGCTGCTCAGTGCCGACGCGGCGGCCGGCTCGCTCACCGCGGCGGTCGAGGCGGCGATGAACAACCGCGGCGAGAACCCGGCGGGGGGCGAGGCAGTCGAGGGCGAGATCTACGACGAGGCCCTGCCGCACGACGTGCACGAGGTGATCGAGGTGCGTGACCACGTGGGGTACGGCCCGCTCGAGGGCCGCACCTCGCACAGCGCGCTCGACGACGACCTGCACATCGACCCGCGCGACCCGCTGAACACCGGCCAGATGCCGGTGGTGCAGCCGAACGTGGAGATCGACCTGCGCGACGGTCACCGGCCCGGGGTCCGGGTGGTCAGTGGTGCCGCTCACGGATCTGCCCAGGCGCCCAACGGTACAACTCGTTAACGTCGGTCCCATGCTGGCTGCGTTCACCACCCGGACCAACGCCGAAGACCCGCTGTCCGCCCTCGAAGTGGGGGAGCGGCCGGTACCCGAGGTGCCCGAGGGCTGGGCCCGGGTGCGGGTACAGGCCGCCGGGCTGAACCACCACGACCTGTGGAGCCTGCGCGGGGTGGGTCTGCCGGACGAACGGCTGCCGATGATCCTGGGCTGCGACGCGGCCGGCCTCGACGACGAGGGCAACGAGGTCGTGGTGCACGCGGTGATCAGCGACCCGGCCTGGAAGGGCGACGAGACCCTCGACCCGCGCCGCAGCCTGCTGTCCGAGCGCCACCAGGGCACGCTGGCCGGCGAGGTGGTGGTGCCCCGGCGCAACCTGGTGCCCAAACCCGCGCAGCTGTCCTGGGAAGAGGCCGCGAGCCTGCCCACCGCCTGGCTCACGGCCTACCGCATGCTCTTCACCCAGGCCCAGGTCAGCCCGGGCCAGACAATTCTGGTGCAGGGCGCCGGCGGGGGAGTGGCCACCGCCCTGATCGCGCTGGGAAAGGCCGCCGGAGTGCGGGTCTGGGCCACCAGCCGGCACGAGGACAAGCGTGCGCGGGCCCTCGGGCTGGGGGCGGAGCAGGTCTTCGAGAGCGGGGCCCGGTTGCCCGAGCGGGTGGACGCGGTGATGGAGACCGTCGGCGCGGCCACCTGGAGCCATTCGGTCAAGGCGCTGAAGCCGGGCGGGGCGATCGTGATCTGCGGCGCCACCAGCGGCCCGGCACCCGAGAACGCCGAGCTGAACCGGATCTTCTTCCTCCAGTTGCGGGTGCTGGGCTCGACCATGGGCACCCGCGACGAACTCGGCCGCCTGCTGGGCTTTCTGCAGACCAGCGGGGTGCGCCCGCAGATCGACTCGGTGCTGCCGCTGGAGCGGGCCCGGGAGGGCTTCGCCCGGATGGCGAACGGCGAGCTGGTCGGCAAGGTCGTGTTCACCCCCGGAAACTGAAGGACGGGGGTGGCCGGCCGGGTGGTCGGTGACCCGTTCGTCGGTGGGCGGCTGTGCGAAACAGGCCCACGAACGTCTTCAATCAGGGTTTTCAGGGACGCGGTACCCCGAGCCACTCGTACCAGCCGTTGTGCAGCACCAGCCAGGCGATCAGGCCGTAACCGGCCTGGCGCGGGTGTTCCCCGTCGCCCGCGGCCAGGTCGGTCAGCCAGTCCTCGTGCGCGTAGAGCGGGTCGAAGCAGTCCACGAACGGCACCCCCCGACGCCGGCAGACGTCGCCGAAAGTGGCCGACAGCTCTTCGATCCGGTGGTTCAGTGCGTTGTCGGAGGCAGGCGGCGGGCCGACCACGAAGGCGGGCAGCCGGCGGGCGTGCGCGTCGTCGAGCATGTTGGCCAGGTTCAGCCGCGAGCGCGGGATCGACAGCCCGGCCTCGATGTCGGAGCGGCCCAGCCCGATCACCACCCGCTTCTCACCCGGGTCCTCGCCGTAACGCCGGCTGGCCTCTTCCCACCAGCGTGCGCCCAGGTCGGCGGTGTTCTCCCCGGGAACGCCGAGAGTGTAGACAGACAGCGCGATCTCGTCCTGCGGGGTGCGGGCGGCGACCCGGCCGACCCAGCCGAGCGCCTTGGGGTCGCCCACCCCGGAGACCAGGGCGTCGCCCACCACGCAGATCCGGACCTGCTTCTCACCCGGACCGGGACCGGCCGAGCGCGAACGGCTCACTGGTCCTCGTCGTCATCGTCGTCGAGCCGGGCCAGCCAGGTGGCCAGCCGCTCGACCGGCGTCTCGAAATCCGGGTTCAGGTCGACGAAGTGGCGCAGTTGCTCGGCCAGCCAGGCGAAGGTCACCTCTTCGTCCCCGCGGCGTTGCTCGAGCTCCTCGATCCCTCGGTCGGTGAAGTACATGGTCCGTATTCTGTCCGACTTCACCCGCCGGATGGCGCAGGTTCTCGTCCAACACCCGAATTGACGCGGAATGGCCCCGTACCCGCCAGGGGTACGGGGCCATTCTGGTGCGGATCAGCGGTTGAACGCCTGGGCGATCAGGGCCGCCTGCTCCGCCTGGTGCTTCTTGGCCGACCCGGTGGCCGGGGAGGCCGCCGCCGGGCGGGAGATCCGCAGCAGCGGCCGCCCACCCAGGTCCTGAGGCAGGCTCAGGGCGATCGACGGCCACGGACCCTGGTTGGCCGGCTCGTCCTGCACCCAGACCAGCTGCGCGTCCCGGTACGGGTCGATGGCCGCCAGCACACCCTCGACGTCGAGCGGGTACAGCTGCTCCAGCCGCACGATGGCGGTGCTGGTGTCGTTGCGCTTGGCCCGCTCGGCGGCCAGGTCGTGGTAGATCTTCCCGCTGCACAGCAGCACCCGGTCGACCGACCCGAGCTGGGTGCTGTCGCTGATCACCGGGCGGAACTCACCGGTGGTGAACTCCTCGATCGGCGACACCGCGGCCTTCAGCCGGAGCATCGACTTCGGCGTGAACACCACCAGTGGCTTGCGCGGCTTGGCGTAGGCCTGGCGGCGCAGCAGGTGGAAGTAGCTCGCCGGGGTCGACGGCTGCGCCACGAACATGTTGTTCTCGGCGCACAGCTGCAGGTAGCGCTCGATCCGGGCGCTGGAGTGGTCCGGTCCCTGACCCTCGTAGCCGTGCGGCAGCAGCAGCGTCACCGACGAGCGCTGACCCCACTTCTGCTCGGACGAGGAGATGAACTCGTCCACGATGGTCTGGGCGCCGTTGGCGAAGTCACCGAACTGCGCCTCCCACAGCACCAGGGCGTCCGGCCGCTCCACCGAGTAGCCGTACTCGAAGCCCATCGCCGCGAACTCCGACAGCAGCGAGTCGTAGATCCAGAACTTGCCCTGGTCGTCGCTGAGGTTGAGCAGCGGCGTCCACTCCTCGGCGGTGACCTTGTCGGTCAGCACGGCGTGCCGCTGGGTGAACGTGCCGCGCCGGGTGTCCTGCCCGGTGAAGCGCACGTTGGTGCCGTCCATCAGGATCGAGCCGAGCGCCAGCATCTCGCCGAACGCCCAGTCGACCCCGCCCTCGGAGGCCATCGCGGCCCGGCGCTCCAGCAGCGTCTGCAGCTTGGGGTGCACCGAGAAGCCGGACGGCGGCGAGACGTACGCGTCGCCGATCCGCTTCAGCACCTCGGCCGAAACGGCGCTGGTGTGGCCGTTGCCGGCCGCGTCGTCCTGCTGCTGGGCCTTGGGCAGGTCCAGGCCGGCGGTGACGTCCCGGTTGACCGTGGGCGGGTGGTTCACGGTGTCGCGGGTCTCGGCGAACACGCGCTCCAGCTGCTGCTGGTAGTCGCGCAGGGCCTGCTCCGCCTCCTCCACGGTGATGTCGCCACGGCCGATCAGGCCCTCGGTGTAGAGCTTGCGGACACTGCGCTTGGCCTCGATCAGGTTGTACATCAGCGGCTGGGTCATCGAGGGGTCGTCGCCCTCGTTGTGACCGCGCCGGCGGTAGCAGACCATGTCGATGACGACGTCCTTGTCGAACGCCATCCGGAACTCGAAGGCCAGCTTGGCCACCCGGACGCAGGCCTCCGGGTCGTCGCCGTTCACGTGGAAGATCGGCGCCTGGATCATCCGGGCGGCGTCGGTGCAGTACACCGACGAGCGCGAGGAACTCGGCGCGGTGGTGAACCCGACCTGGTTGTTGATCACCACGTGCACCGTGCCGCCGGTGCGGTACCCGCGCAGCTGCGACAGGTTCAGCGTCTCGGTGACCACCCCCTGGCCGGCGAAGGCGGCGTCGCCGTGCAGCAGCACCGGCAGCACCGAGAAGATCTCGCCCTGCCGGTCCAGCCGGTCCTGCTTGGCCCGGGCCACGCCCTCCAGCACCGGGTTGACCGCCTCCAGGTGGGAGGGGTTGGCGGCCAGGTAGACCTTGGTCTTCTCACCGGTCTCGGTGGTGTAGTGCCCCTCGGTGCCGAGGTGGTACTTCACGTCGCCGGAACCCTGCACGCTGCGCGGGTCCTGCTGGCCCTCGAACTCGCGGAAGATCTGGCCGTAGCTCTTGCCCGCGATGTTGGCCAGCACGTTCAGCCGGCCGCGGTGCGGCATGCCGATGCAGACCTCGTCGAGCTCGGCCCGGGCGGCGTTGCTGAGCACCTCGTCGAGCAGGGCGATGACCGACTCGCCGCCCTCGAGGCTGAACCGCTTCTGGCCGACGAACTTGGTCTGCAGGAAGGTCTCGAACGCCTCGGCCGCGTTCAGCCGGCCGAGGATGCGCAGCTGCTCCTCGCGGCTGGGCTTGGCGTACGGCCGCTCCAGCCGGGCCTGCAGCCAGCGCCGCTGCTCCGGGTCCTGGATGTGCATGTACTCGATACCCACGGTGCGGCAGTAGGTGTCGCGCAGCACGCCGAGGATGTGCCGGAGCTTGGCCACCGGCTTGCCGCCGAAACCACCGGTGGGCACCTCGCGCTCGAGGTCCCACAGGGTCAGGCCGTGGGTGGTGATGTCCAGGTCGGGGTGCCGGCGCTGCTTGTACTCCAGCGGGTCGGTGTCGGCCATCAGGTGGCCCCGGACCCGGTAGGAGTGGATCAGCTCCTGCACCCGCGCGGTCTTGTTGATCTGGTCGTCGTGCGAGACCGAGATGTCACGGACCCAGCGGACCGGCTCGTAGGGCAGGCGCAGCGAGCGGAAGACGCGGTCGTAGAAGCCGTCCTCGCCGAGCAGCTTGCTGTGCACGATCCGCAGGAACTCGCCGGAGCCGGCGCCCTGGATGATCCGGTGGTCGTAGGTGGAGGTCAGCGTCATCATCTTGCTGACCGCCAGCCGGGCGATGGTCTCTTCCGAGGCGCCCTGGTACTCGGCCGGGTAGTCCATCGCCCCGACGCCGATGATGGCGCCCTGGCCCTTCATCAGCCGCGGCACGGAGTGCACGGTGCCGATGGTGCCGGGGTTGGTCAGGCTGATCGTGGTGCCGGCGAAGTCGTCGGCGCCCAGCTTGTTGTTGCGGGCGCGGCGCACCACGTCCTCGTAGGCCGACCAGAACTCGGCGAAGTCCATGCCGTCGCAGTGCCGCACGTTGGGCACCAGCAGCTGGCGGGTGCCGTCCGGCTTGGGCATGTCGATGGCGATGCCCAGGTTGATGTGGGCCGGCTGGACCAGCGCGGGCTTGCCCTCGTCCTCGGCGTACGAGGCGTTCATCGAGGGCATCAGCTCGAGCGCCTCGACCAGGGCGAACCCGATCAGGTGGGTGAACGACACCTTCCCGCCGCGGGAGCGGACCAGGTGGTTGTTGATCACGATCCGGTTGTCGATCAGGAGCTTGGCCGGGACCGCCCGCACGCTGGTCGCGGTGGGCACCTCCAGGCTGGCTTCCATGTTCGTGACGACCCGGGCGGCCGGGCCCTTCAGACGGGCGATCTGCGGGCCGTCCGAGCTCGCCTTGGCCGGGGCGCTGCTGGCCGGCTCACGAGGCGTGCGGGCGGCCGGCGGCGTGGCCGGAGCCTGCTTGGCAGCCTGCCGGGAGGCCTGCTGGGCGGGCTTGGGGGTGGGGGACGGCTGCTTCCCGGCCGCCTCCGTTCCCGTCCCGCTCGCCGGGGCCGGGCTGGGCGGGGTGGCCGCCGCGGCCGGCTGGGCGGAGTCGGGCTGGGGCGCAGGCTTCGGTGGCTGCAGCGCGGCGGTGGCGACCGGACGGCTCGAGGCCGCTCCGTTCGTACCCGTCGCGGGAATGGTGTCCGAGGGATCGGAGTTCGAGTCGTCGGACGGGCGCGAGCTGGTCCGCAGGTGCGGGGTCTCGGCCGGCTGATAGTCCGCGAAGAACTCCCACCAGGCGGGGTCGACGGAGGACTTGTCCGACAGATACTGCTGGTACAGCTCGTCGACCAGCCACTCGTTCGGTCCGAACTCGGTCACCACAGGCTCGGAGGACACGGCGAGAATCGCCTTCTTTCAGTGCGGGGCTGAAGGGTGTGTCAACCCTAACCCGATCGAGTGGGGACGCGAGGTATTAGCAGTTCCACTCGGCGCCGCCGCGGGGTGGTCTGCACCACGGCCCGGCCCTGACCTGCCTTAGGATGTCCCCACCATGCCTTCACGAAGGTGCCGGCCTCTGGCCGGCACACCCCAGCCCCGTCGTTCGCCGTCGCTCCCGTACCGGTCCTGGTGCGGCTCCGAGCCGGGTGGCGTCGCAGTCCTATGACCGAATGGATCCTCCTCGGCCTCGGCGTGCTGCTCACGCTGGGGACGGCGATCTTCGTCGCGGCCGAGTTCTCCCTGGTCGCGCTCGACCGTTCCACCGTCGAGCGGGCGGTCGAGTCCGGTGACAAGCGCGCCCCCTCGGTGCTCGCGGCCATCCGCAGCCTCTCCACCCAGCTGTCCGGTGCCCAGGTCGGCATCACGATCACCACGCTGCTGGTCGGCTACCTGGTCCGGCCCTCCCTGGCCACCCTGCTCCAGGCCCCGGCCGAGGCGGTCGGCCTGGAGGGGGCGGCGGTCGACTCGGTCACCGTGGCCCTGGCCCTGATCGCGGCCACCGCGTTCTCCATGGTCGTGGGCGAGCTGATCCCGAAGAACCTGGCGATCTCGGTGCCGCTGCCCACCGCCCGGGTGGTGGCCGGCCCGCAGCGGGCCTTCACCACGGTCACCCGGCCGCTGATCACCGTGCTCAACGGCTCGGCCAACCGGCTGCTGCGGCTGGTCGGGGTGGAGCCGCAGGAAGAACTCTCGGCCGGCCGTTCGGCCGACGAGCTGGCCGCTCTGGTGCGGCACTCGGCCGAGGTCGGCACGCTCGACCAGCAGACCGCCACGCTGCTCACCCGTTCGCTGGGCTTCTCCAGCCGCTCGGCGGCCGACGTGATGACCCCGCGGGTGCGCATGCTGGTCCTGCAGAAGGACGAGCCCGCGGCCGCGGCGATCACGCTGGCCCGGCGCACCGGGCACTCCCGGTTCCCGGTCGTCGACGGCGACCTCGACGACGTGGTCGGCGTGGTGCACCTGAAGAGCGCGGTCGCGGTGCCGATGGAGCGGCGCGACGAGGTCCCGGTGGCCGCGTTCATGTCCGAGGCGCTGCGGGTGCCGGAGACGATGCGGCTGGACCCGCTGCTGGTCGAGCTGCGGGCCCTGGGCCTGCAGCTGGCCGTGGTGGTGGACGAGTACGGCGGCACGGCCGGCGTGGTCACCCTCGAGGACCTGGTCGAGGAGCTGGTCGGGGACGTCTCCGACGAGCACGACCGCAGTCGTCCGGGCATCGTGCGCCGGCGGGACGGCGCCTGGCTGGTGCCGGGCCTGATGCGGCCCGACGAGGTGCGCGAGCGCACCGGGGTCGGGGTGCCCGACGGCAACGCCTACGAGACGCTCGGCGGTTTCGTGATGGCCGGGCTCGGCCGCATCCCCGCCGTGGGCGACGAGGTGCCCGTCGAGGGCGCTCGGGTCCGGGTGGAGCGGATGGACGGGCGTCGGGTCGACCGGGTGAGGCTGATCCTGCCCGACAGCGCCACGCCCGACCGGGGTGCCTCGGCCGACCCCGCGAAGGTGACTATGAACACCCGTCCGGCCCAACGGCCGACGGTCGACGCGGGCTCGCCCGGAAGGCAGCAGTCGTGACCAGCCTCCTCGTCGCCGCCCTCCTGCTGGCCCTCAACGCCTTCTTCGTCGGGGCCGAGTTCGCCGTCATCTCGGCTCGGCGCAGCCAGATCGAGCCGCTGGCCGACGCCGGCAGCCGGGCCGCCAAGACCGCGATGCGGGCGATGGAACAGGTCTCGCTGATGCTGGCCTGCTGCCAGCTCGGGATCACCATCGCCTCGCTGGGGCTGGGCCTGGTCGCCGAGCCCGCGATCGCCCACCTGATCGAGGTCCCGGCCGAGGCGGCGCACCTGCCCGAGGGCCTGATCCATCCGCTGGCCTTCGCCGTCGCCCTGGCCATCGTCAGCTACCTGCACGTGGTGCTGGGCGAGATGGTGCCGAAGAACCTGGCCCTGGCCGGGCCGGACCGGGCGGTCCTGGTGCTCGCGCCGCCGCTGCTGGCGGTGGCCCGGGCGGTCTCCCCGGTGATCCGCGCCCTGAACTGGGTGGCCAACCACGCGGTGCGGCTGCTGCGGGTGGAGCCCAAGGACGAGGTCGCTGCCGCCTTCACCGCCGACGAGGTGGCCTCGATCGTCACCGAGTCCACCCGGGAGGGCCTGCTGGACCATCACGGGCTGCTCACCGGGGCCCTGGAGTTCAGCGAGCTCTCGGCCGGCGACCTGATGATCCCGATCGGCCGCCTGGTCACCGTCCCGGTGGGCAGTACCCCGGCCGAGGTCGAGCGGCTGGTCACCCGCACCGGGTTCAGCCGCTTCCCGGTGGTCCGGCCCGAGCCGGACGATTCCGAGGCGGCGCCTGCGGTGCTGGGCTACCTGCACCTGAAGGACCTGCTGTACGCCGACGACGAGCGGCACGGGCTGCCGATCCCGGAGAAGCGGGTGCGTTCGCTGGTCGCGGTCGGGGCCGAGGACGAGGTGGAGGAGGCCCTGGCGACGATGCAGCGCGCGGGCAGCCACCTGGCCCGGGTGGTCGACCACGAGGGTCGCACGCTGGGGGTCCTGTTTCTTGAGGACGTCATCGAGGAGTTGGTCGGTGAGGTCCGGGACGCGACCCGGCGGGATCCGGGCCGGACGGCCACCCGCGCCTGACCCCGACCGGATGAGGTGTGACCGATTGGTTGCACTGAGCGATGTCGGCGTGGGCTTTCTCGCTCGGCATCCAGGTTTCAGACGCTTCGGCGAGGTCCCTGGCGGTCAGTGCCACGACTTGATGTCGCTGAGTCTTGCGTCACATCAAGCGCGTCACTCAAAGTCATGAGCCGTGTTGCCTGCGTGCGCATGCTCACAGAATTGATAACACTCAGTTGAGGTAAGCGTACCCCAAGTGCGGGATATTGGACGTCGTATGAACGGCTTAAGTCCAACAGCGCGTCCCAACTTGATTTACCCACCCCGGTGGCCTTTATAGTTCCGTGACTCATCACCCAGAGTGCGGTTGGTAGGAACCCCCTCCACCTCCCTTCAGCCCTCCAGGAGGATCAACGGTGCCGTCGCATCGCGCCGACACAGCTGCCCCCGCGTTACGTCCGCGGAACAACCGGGGCACGCGGTCTTCAGGATCGCAGCGTCGCTCAGCCACGGGTGTTCAACGCCCGAATGCACCACGCCGCCCGCTCCGCAAGCCCGGCGGCTCGCTCAGTGCTCCGCAGGTCGGCATCGCCGGTGCCCTGGGTATCGCGACCATCGCCGCACCGATCAGCGGTGCCATGGCCGACCCGATGCCCAAGGCTCAGGTCAACCAGATCGCCAGCACCGTCTCCGTGGTCTCGGCGGTGTCCTTCCCCAACGCGGCCACCGCGGCCGGCATCGGGGTCGAGAACCTGGCCGTGGTGCCCGCCGAGGGCACGGTCCAGGCCGCCACGCCCAACCTTCTGGCTGCCCCGAAGACGATCATCGTCAGCCGGGCCTCCCGGGCCGGCGAGCGTTCGGTGCTGCCCGGCTGCTCCGGCATCCCGACCACCACGGGCGCCAGCAACGGCCAGCTGCCCGAGAGCTCGCTCTGCACGCTGTGGGACTCGGACCACCGGCTGCGGGCCGACGCGGCCGTGTCGCTGGCCAAGCTCAACATCGCGTACAAGCAGGAGTTCGGTAACGACATCTGCCTGACCGACTCCTACCGCACCCTGAGCGAGCAGTACGCGGTGCGGGCGAGCAAGCCCACGCTCTCGGCGGTGCCCGGCACCAGCGAGCACGGCTGGGGCCTGGCGGTCGACCTGTGCGACGGCGTCAACACCGGCACGGGTGCGCGCTTCCAGTGGCTGGCCGACAACGCGTCCTCGTACGGCTGGGAGAACCCGGACTGGGCCAAGTCAGGTGGCGGTGGCCCGTACGAGCCCTGGCACTGGGAGTACGCCGCAGGGCAGTGAGCTCTGTTTCGATCAGCTTCATCCGCCGAGAGCCGACTCTGTTCATGGGTCGGCTCTCGGCTTTTGCCGGACTGACCTGACTCGACTGCCCTGACCTGGCTCTGACCGGACCTGCCGGTCGTCTGCCTGTCTTCTCGTCGGCCGGCGTGCTCGCTGTCCGCTTACTTGTTCAGGTCAGGTTTGGTCTGCCTGCCTGCTGCGGAGCGAGAGAGCTGCCTGCGAAGGATGAACCCGCGACCAGTGGATCGGCTGATCCGTCAACGGTGGGGGCTACGCGCGCAACGGCAGTTCTCCTCCCGGTTCCGTGGTGGAGAGTGAGACCACGGGCGGGCTGCCGAACGCTGCGGATGACCGTTCCCGGCGCGGCTGAATCACTGGCCGCGGGTGGCACTGTGCATTTGTGGATGCGCCGTAACCGCTGCGTCTGAGGGGGCGCTGTGTTTGTGGCGTGTGCTCTGTTTCTGGGTGGTGCCGTGTTTCTGAGGTGCGTGCTTCTGGGGTGGTGCGGACTTCTGGGGTGGTGCGGTCGTGAGGTGTCGCGTGTATGTGGGGTGGTGCTGTGTATGTGGGTGATCCGCCAGCTGTCTGACGGTTGCTCTGGCGCGGCCCGCTTCAGGGGCGGGCCGTCCGGCCTGGAGGACGTTCACCCTTGGTGGCTCCGGCGCAAGCCGATCTGACATCGTCGGCCGCGGGGGCTCGTCCCGTAATTCTGGTTTTCAGTTGTGGTCGGCGCCGCACGACTCCCGTGCATCGCACGGACTCCCGTGCTCGGCTCCGTCAGGGGTGGGATCTGCCGATTCGGGCTGGGCCCTCATCGCACGGTCCCGGAGGAAAAGCTGGTCTGCGCCGACTTCATGACGCCGACCTCCGTAGACGTTCAAGTGTTCAGTTGTGGATCCGTTGATGCTGAACGGTTTTCGTGACCCTGGTGCGGCCCTGCGGTGAGGGCTCGACTCGGCTGTCTCGAAAGCGCCGGTGGTGCTGGTGTTTCGGAGGAACTGGTTGAGCTGGTGGTGCTGGTGCAGTTCGCGGAGGATCTGCTGGTTGTTCAGTTGCCTTGTGCTTCAGCTGGCTTCGCGCAGCTGAGCGGTCTTGCGGGCTTCGCGACGCTCCTTGCGCTCGGCCAGGTAGATGGCCTCACGGTCTTCCTCGGTCAGGCCGCCCCACACGCCGTACGGCTCACGGACCGACAGGCCGTGCTCGCGGCACTGCTGAATCACCGGGCAGCCGGCGCAGACGGCGACCGCAGCAGCATCACGCTTGTGACGGGCCGGGCCACGCTCACCCTCGGGGTGGAAGAAGAGCTGGGGGTCGGCCTCGCGGCACGCACCCTGGTACTGCCACTCCCAGACGTCGGCGACGGGAACGGGGAGACGGGAGAGCTCGGCCATCAGATCCTCCGGGTGCTGCGGTGATCGGCCCCTCGGCCGATCGGGTGCTTGAACCTTACTAACCGAGTCAGCCATTGTTCAAGCCCTTCGCTCCGAAACTTGTTCACGAGTACTTCAAGGTGGCCGGACCCGTCCTGAAGCGGTTCGTCTGCGACGGCCCGGTAGCGGGTTGTTCAAGTACCGGGCCGCCTCCTCGGAGATGGGCTCTGACCTGCGGAAACGCTGGTCTCGCGGATCCGTGGGCGGCCCCGTGAACCACTTGCTTCACGCGCTGAACCAGGTTGTTCACGCCTGCCGAAGCGGTGCAACGGTTTGTCGGGAGTGGTGCACGAACACCTTCGGAGCGAAGCGATTCACCGGCGTGTCGACTGTCTGAAACGGTTCCGCTGCCCTTTCGTGATCTGCCGCTGAAGCGATTCGTCCCGGATGGGCGAATCGCTTCAGCGTTCCGACGGCTGCATCGCGTCAGCGCAGGAAGCCGGCCAGACGGCTCAGCGTGCTGGGCTCACGCAGGATGCTCCCGTGGCCGGCCCCCTCCACCACCAGAAGCTCGGCGTCCGGCAGTACTTTTCGGACGTGTTCGGCCGAGCGCAGCCGCTCCTCGTCCAGCGAGCCCACGATCATCAGAGTGGGCAGCGTCAGACCCTGAAGCGTTTCGTCGTCCACCCCTGGATCGTTTTCCGAACCGGCCATGTACGCGGCCAGGGCCTTGGCGTCGTTGGCCTTGAAGGCGTGCACGGTGGCCTTGTCCAGGGGCTGCCCGGTCCAGGCCTGCCAGCCCTCGAGGAACCCGGTCATGCCGCCTTCCTGCAGTGACGCGATGCAGCCGGGGAAGAAGACCCGGTCGAAGGCGCCCTCGGCCGTGCTCGGCGCTCCGGCGATGCTGACGAATCGATTCAGGCGCGAAGGATGCGCGGCAGCGAGCGAGAATCCGACCCGCCCGCCGAGCGAGTAGCCGACGTAATCGGTCACGCTCGTTTCGGTCCGGTCCAGCACAGCGACCAGATCGGCGACAAAGGCCTCCATGCCATAGGCGCTTTCATGGTGCGGCCCCTCGCTACGCCCGTGCCCCCGAAGATCCACGGTGATCACGTTGTGCGTCTTGGTGAGCTCGCGGACATACCCGAAGCCCCGCCAGATGGCTTGGGAGAGGGCAGTGCCGTGAGACATCAGGACGGTGGGGGCAGCGGGGGAGGGGGAGCCACTGGGGGAGCCGGACGAACTGGAGACGGAGCTGGCCGGCTGGGCGCCACCCTGCGGACTGAGGTCGCGGGGGAAGGTGCGGTACGCAATGCGCGTGCCGTCGACCGGGCTGATCACGGTATCCACGGCCAGGACGTTACTTGGCGGGCAGGCCAGGGCCAGGGGTGAACGGTCGGCCCAGGTTGGCATGGATGGGGAAAGGAACCGTGCCTCAGCGGCTCCTTGGTCCGGCGACTCGCACCTGGAAGCGGATGACAGTCGCCGATCCAGCGGCCGCCGACCGTACAAGCCACCACTACGCAACCTTCTCGCTGCGACGCTGATCCCTGGACCGGGCCAGCCCACAGCAGCCAGGCCAGGGGTGCGGGCTGGACGCCAAAGTGTGCATCTGGTTCACCTGGTACCAGGTGTACACGATGTACACGTCGTCCTGTGGCGACCGCGGGCTGCATACCGGCCTGACCGGGAGCCGTGGGTAAGGGACCGGGGCGAAGAACCGGGGGTGAGGAACCCGTGGGCGAGAAACCCGTGGGCGCGGGACCCGTGGGCGCGGGACCCGTGGGCGAGGGACCCGTGGGGCGGGAGCATGTCGGGAGACCAGTGGCGAGGGGCCGGAGGCGGAAGAGCGGGGCGGGGTGAGGGACCTGTGGGCGGGAGAACGGGGTTGAAGAACCCGTGGGCGCGGGACCGGGTTAGGGGCCCGTGGGCGGGAGAGCGAGGGTGAGGACAGCGGGGCGAGAGGCCAGAGACCAGGGGTGGGGGCGAGGGACCGGGAGATGGGGCCGACGGGGTCGACGTGGTCGCGGCGGCGGTCGGCCACTTTGCGGTGTGTGCGAGGCAGCGACTGGCCTCCGACGAGGAGCGCAAGCGGTACATGTTGCACGAGGATCCGCGCGCACCTTGTCTCCTGGCCCCCGACTGGTCCCGGGCTCGAGGGTCCGCGCACTTTCCTCCTCGGGCCTGGACCGGTCCGAGGCCCTTTACGTGCGTGGGGCCTCCCTCGCCATCAGTCGGGAGGCGCTGTGGGTGGGGCTTTCCGGCTGCGACACACCCCGGCTCCACTGCGGGCCGGGAAGGTGAGTTCGGAGACGGGGCCGGGAGACGGGCCGGCCGCGGCTGAGGGGCGGCGCGCTGGCCGGCCGCGGGCGGCGCCCGCTCGGTCCTGTGCCCTGCCCATGGCCTGCTGCAAGGGACGCAGGTATTCCGGACCAGTCACTGCGGATCGGTCAGATCGGGCCGAGAGCAGGTCAGGTATTTCGGGCATCGAGATCCGCGTGTGAAGGTTCGCGTGTGATGGGCTCTTGGCCCGCGGGCCGGGCCAAGAGCCCCTTCCTGCATCCCTGGAACGAAACCCGCGCCACCCGGGCCCGGGCCCGCCTGAACGCCGACCTGCCGCCGCGCTGCCGGGTAGGGCCTCAATGTCGGCCTGGGTCGGCAGGTCCGGGTCCTGGTCCTGGATGGGTATCGAAGCTGGTGCCCGGGGTGGGGTCGAAGCTGGTGTCCGGGGGGGAGTTGGTTCAGTAGCGCGGGATCTCGGGGGAGTCGGAGTCGAGGGGGACGGCGTTGCCGCGGACCAGGCCCAGTTCGGCCGATTCTCGGGTCAGCAGGGTGTTGAGGGCCCACTCGCTGGCGGTGTGGACGCGGTTGCCTGGCATTGAGAGCAGGTGGTAGCCGCGGGTGACGGCCTTGGCGGGGAGGCCGGCCAGGGGGATCTGCAGGGGGTTGGCCGCGGCCTGGGTGCCGCCGAGGTCGACCACGAAGCCGAGGTCGTGGTGCTTGTAGGGGCGGCGCTCGCCCTGCCCGAACGAGGCGGCGACGTTATGGGCGGCGAGTTTGCCCTGTCGGGTGGCGTGCTGCGCGGTCATGGCGGTGACCTCGCCGGGCCGGGTGAGGTCGGGCACGGCCGCGATGTCCCCGGCGGCGAAGAGCTCGGGATGCCCTGGCACGTTGAGGTATTCGTCGACCACCAGGCGGCCCTTCTCGAGGGGGAGGTCGAGGCCGCTGACGACCGGGTCGGGGCGCACGCCGACGCACCAGATCAGGGTGCGGGTGGGGACGAAGTCGCCGTTGGTGAGGTGAACGCCTTCTGCTGTAGCCTCTTTCACCGAGATGCCCATCAGCACCTCGACCCCGCGCTGCCGTAGCACCTTGTCGGAGGCCTCGGAGAGGCGCCGGTCGAGGGTGGGCAGAACCCGCTCGGCGGTGTCGAGCAGCAGCCAGCGGGCCTTCTGCCCGGCCAGGCGCGGCCGGTCGCCGAGCAGGACGTCGGTGATGAGCGGGCCCTGGGCGGCCACCTCGGTGCCGGTGTAACCGGCCCCGACCACCACGAACGTGCTGCGCTGGTCGCGCTCGGCCCGGTCTTCCGTGGTGTCGGCGAGCGCGATCTGGCGGGTGATGTGGTCGCGGAGGTAGACGGCCTCGGGAATGCCCCGGAAGCCGTGCGCGTACTCGCTGATGCCCGGCACCGGCAGCAGCTTGTTGACGCTGCCGGCGGCCATGACCAGCCGGTCGTAACCGAGGGTGCCGGAACGCTTCTCGGCATCGACGTAGGTCAGGGTGCGGGCCTGCAGATCGACGCTCTCGATCGACCCCAGCACCAGCCGCACCTTGGGCAGGGCCCGGGAGAGGGACACCGCGATACGTCGGGGGTCGAGGGTGCCGGCCGCGACCTCGGGCAGCAGCGGAAGGTAGAGGAAGTAGTTCGTCGGGTTGATCAGCACGATCTCGGCCGACTCGCCCGCGAGCCGACTCAGCCCGCGGGCGGCCTCGAAACCGGCGAAGCCCGCTCCGACGACGATGATTCTGGCGCGCCGGCGCTGGGCGAAAGCAGCATCGGTGATCATGGGACGACCCTATGCGGCTTATCGGTTCTACGCCGCCTGCGATGCTTCCAGCCGCAACAGGGCCTGCTTGGCAGTAACGCCCCCGACGTACTGCCCCATGCTGCCGTCGCTGCGGACGACCCGGTGGCAGGGCACCACCACCGGCAGCGGGTTACGGGCGCAGGCCGTGCCGACGGCGCGGACGGCCCGCGGGCTGCCCGCGGCGGCGGCCACCGTGGCGTAGCTGGCGGTGCTGCCGTAGGCGATGGCCTGCAGATGGGCCAGCACCGTGTGCCGGAAGCCGCTGGCCAGGCTCAGATCGAGTGGGAGGTCGAAACTGTGCCGGTCGCCGCGCAGGTATTCACCGATCTGCTGGGCGGCCTGGTCGAGGCGCTCGGGGGCGTGCAGGAGCCGCGGGCCGATGCGCTCGGCCAGGTCGGCCAGCACCTGGTCGTGCCCCTCGACGGCGTAGGCCACCCGCACCAGGCCCACCGGTGTGGCGGCCAGCAGCAGCGGGCCGAGCTCGGTGTCGATGGTGCGGTAGACCACGTCGAGCAGGCCCCGCTCACCGGCGGCGTGGGCCAGACGAGCGCGCAGCCGGCTCTGGTGGTCGGCGACCCCCTCGCCGCCCTCGGCCAGGCCGCGATCGAGGAAGTCGGTCAGGGCCTGCTCGAGCACGCTGATCTCGGCCGCCTGCTCAGGCGTAGAACTGTCGGGCATGGTGGCTGCCACCTTCTCCTGTTCGAGGCGCTCGGCCAGCCCGGGGAAGAAGGGCGGCCAGAGCTTCGCGGTCTTGGTCATGACGTCTCCTGGGGCTGAAGGATGCTGCGCAGTGCGGCGATGCCGTCGGAGGCGGCGCGACGGGCGGCCACGACCGAGCAGTTGAGCAGGGCCGCCACATCGGCATAGGGCAGCCCGGCCACGTGGTGGTACGCCACGGCCTGGCGTTGCCGCAGGGGCAGGGCGAGCACGGCCGGCCAGGGATCGAGGGCATCGGCCTGGTGCGGGAGGGACGCCAGGGCTCCGTCCAGCCCTTGTGCGAGGGCCTGCCCGAGAGCGACCTCGTCTACCGGTTCGGGGTGCTCGGGCGGATCGTTGCCCGCGTGCGCCTGGGCCACCGGCACCGGCCCCCGGGAGAGGTGGCGCAACTGGTCGACGGCCTTGCGGTGCGCGATGGTGACCAGCCAGGCCTCGACATTGCTGTCGGGCTGGAGGCCGGGATAGGCCTGCAGCGCGGCCAGGAAGGTTTCTGACCAGGCATCGTCGGCGGCGACGGGCCCCACGACGGCGCGGCAGACCCGCAGGACCGTGGGGCCATGGCGTTCGACCACGCTCTCGAAGGGTTCTCGCTTCACACTAGGTAAACGCGGGCAGCACCGCGGATGTGAGGTCGGCGGGCAAACTTTTCCGGAGACGCGGATGCAGGGCTGCAATCAGCTCTGGACGAGGCCGGGCAGCATCAGCCGGAGCGGGTTCCAGCTGACGCTGCCCGTGGCGGACGGCGGGGAAACCCGTCAGACCTGCCGCGCGGTCAGGAAACGGGTCAGGTCCATCAGCTCGTCGCGGACCGACTGCTCCATCGGCACCGACTCCAGGGCCTGGTTCGCCTTCTCCACCTCGCGCTCGGCCTCGGAGAGCGCCCAGTCCCGCCCACCGGCATCGGCCAGCACACCGGCCACCCGCTCGAGTTCGGCCTCGGCCGGCCCGCCTTCCGGTTCGCTCGAACCCAGCCAGTCCACCACCGCCCGGGCCGGCGCCCCACCGGCGCTCAGCACGTAGGTGACCGGCAGCGACTTCTTCCGGGTACGCAGGTCCGACAGCACGGGCTTGCCGGTCACCGCTGCGTCGCCCCAGATGCCCAGCACGTCGTCCACCAGTTGGAAGGCCATCCCGACGTGCGCGCCATAGGCGCCCAGAGCGTCCACCATTTTCTCGTCGCCCCCACCCAACAGGCCGCCGATCCGCGCACTGGCCGACAACAGCGCGCCCGTCTTGCCCGCCGCCATGGCCCGGCACTCGTCCAGCTCGATCCAGCTGCGCCGCTCGAAGGCCAGGTCTTCGGTCTGCCCCCGGATCAGCTCACGCACCGCCCGGCCGAGCGCCGCGGAGGCCCGGGAGTCGCTGGGCAGCAGCACCTCCTGAGCCAGATTCAACAGCGCATCGCCGGTCAGGATGGCCGCCGGCACACCCCACAGCGCCCAGACCGTGGGCCGGTGCCGACGCTCGGTGTCGCCGTCCATCACGTCGTCGTGGATCAGGGAGAAGTTGTGCACCAGCTCCACCGAGACAGCTCCGGGCAACGCAGCCTCGGCCCCCGCCGAACAGGCCTGGGCCGCCAGCATCACCACGGTGGGCCGCACCGCCTTGCCCGCCGTACCCTCGCGGGGCGTTCCATCGGCCTCGGTCCAGCCCAGGTGGTACTCGGTGATGGACCGGTTCGCCGGGTCCAGCCGCGCCACCGCCTCCCGCATCGCGGGTTCCACCAGAGCACGGGTGCGATTGAGGGCGGGGGGAACGGATGCTGCTGCCTCAATGCTCATACCGGAGCCTCCTGCGGCGCTGATGGGGAACCGTGACGCGGAGTGCAGCCAAACGTCCGTTGATCATCCGGAGTTCCGTGAGCAACCCGTTCAGGGTTGCTCGCACACCGTGGTCCCGCCTGTTGACAGGGCCCACAACTCCGCTCAAAGACATTCATACGCACCTCCCGCGCAGGTTCGGTGCGGACGGGCGGCCGGATTGCTCGGACGCCGACAAATTTCCGGGGCATTGCCGGACCGGTATGCGCGCAGTCCGCAGCGCCCGTTACGTATGCGTCCGGTCCTCCGACATGGTTCGATGCCGAAGTGAACTCCATCAGTCGGGGCTGGCTGTTCATCGTGCTCTTCGCGCTGGTCGCCATCGTGGTGCTGCTCGCGCGCGGATACGGCGGCCAGGGGGACATCGAGGGCTCGGTCGACGTCGGCCCGACCGGCACCACCAACCCCGCGCTGCCCTACGCCGGCGCTGCCGAAGTGCCCTACGACGACGAGGCCCCGGCGGACGAGACCGACGAGGACGACGAGGAAGAGGACGAGCCGGCGCCCGCTCCCACCCGGGTCACCGGCCAGCCGGCGAACACGGTCTACGCGGCCGGCGACCAGATCTTGCCGCTCTCGGGTGACAGCAGTGACCTGGCGGCCTACGTCGGGCAGCGGGCGACCGCCCGGGGGATCCCGGTGCAGTCGGTGGTCGCCGACGAGGGGTTCTGGGTGGGTAGGGCGAACGACCGGATCTGGGTGCAGCTGACCGGGCGGCCGCCGGAGTCGACCTACCACGTGGAGCGCGGTGACGAGGTGACCTTCGCTGGTGAGGTGGTTGCGCACAACGCCGGATTCGCCGACGAGGTGGGCGTGAACCAGGCCGAGGGAGCACGCTCGCTGACCTCCCAGGGTGCCCACATCGAGGTGCAGAAGCGCACTTTGGCGCTGGCGCCCTGACTCACCCGTCCGGTGCCGCCCGAACTTGAACCCTTAAGCAGGAGCATCACCCGGAAGGCCCAGAGAACAGCCCTCCGTTGATGCTCAGGCCACGGCCCACGGTGTCGATACCCACTGGGTGCCTCTCGCATCGACGGTCCTCGGGACGACACTCGCACCCGAGAAGATCGACCCCCAGCCCCGGACGGCCCGCCCCGAGTTCCGCCCGGACATCGAGGGTCTGCGCGCGGTGGCGATCATCCTGGTGGTGCTCTACCACTGCGGGATCAACGCGGTCAGCGGTGGCTACGTCGGGGTCGACGTCTTCTTCGTCATCTCCGGCTTCCTGATCACCGGTCACCTGGCGCGTGAGGTGGAGACCACCGGCCGGCTGCACATCGGCCGGTTCTACGCCCGTCGCGCGATGCGCCTGTTGCCCGCGGCCACCCTGACCATCGTTGCCACGCTGCTGGCGGCCTGGTGGTGGCTGCCCTCGGTGCGGCTGAAGGACATCGCCACCGACGGTCTGGCCGCCACCGGCTACGTGCTGAACTACCGGCTGGCCGCGACCGGCACCGAGTACAGCGGTGAGGGCGAGATGCCCTCTCCGCTGCAGCACTTCTGGTCGCTCGCCGTGGAGGAGCAGTTCTACCTGGTCATCCCGCTGCTGCTGATGGCGACCGCGGTGCTGCTGCGGCGCAAGTCGGCCTTCGTGGCCCTGGTCGCGGTGATCACTGCGGCCTCGTTCGCCTGGTCGGTGGCCTCCACCGGCAGCAACGGGGTCTGGGCCTACTTCGGTGCGCCTACCCGGGCCTGGGAGCTGGGCGTGGGTGCGCTGCTCGCGCTGGGCCTGCCGCACACGCCCCGCCTGCCCGACGCCCTGGCCACGCTGCTTCGCCTGGGCGGTCTGGTGGCGATCGTGGCCGCGGCGATGATGTTCGACGACCGCACCCCCTTCCCCGGCCATCACGCCGCACTGCCGGTGCTCGGCGCCTTCGTGGTGATCGCCGCGGGCCGGGCGGCCAGTGGCCGGCTGCTCAGCCACGGTGTGCTGAAGGCGATCGGCGCCCGCTCCTACTCCTGGTACCTCTGGCACTGGCCGGTGCTGCTGATCGCCCCGTTCGTGCTGGACGAGGAGCTGGAGGTACCCGGGAAGCTGGCCGCGGCCGGGTTCGCCTACCTGCTGGCCGTGCTCAGCTTCGCGATGATCGAGCGCCCCCTGCACGAGCTGGGCCGCGAGCGCGAGGGCTGGGGCCGCAACGCGATCACCGGCGTGGGCCTGATGGCCGTGGCCGCGGTGTTCTCCCTTCTGCTGCCGGTGTTCCCCGACCGCACCCCCACCGGCACCGTCAATGCGGGCAAGCTGGAACTCACCGGCAGTGCCACCGCGCGGGAGAAGCAGCTGGAGAAGAAGCTGAACGCGGCGATGGAGAACGACGAGCTGCCCAAGAACCTCACCCCGACGCTCAAGAACGCCGCGCGCGACCTCCCGCCCGTCTACCACAACGGGTGCCACCGCGAGCTCGAAGGCGTCACCGCCCCGCGCTCCTGCGAGAGCTTCGGCGACCCCAAGGGCAAGAAGCAGGTGGTCCTGCTCGGCGACTCGCACGCCGCGCAGTGGTGGCCGGCCCTGGACAAGATCGCCAAGGAACGGCACTGGCGCTTCGCCAGTTTCACCAAGAGCGCCTGCACCGCCGCCGACGTGACGATCTACCTGGAACTGGTGAAGCGGAACTACAACGAGTGCATCGAGTGGCGCAAGAACATGATCGCCCGGATCCAGGAGATGAAGCCCGAGCTGGTGGTGATGTCGGCCAACGCGGACGGCGGCGAGGCGCTGAACGGCAAGGGCTCGCAGGACGAGCGCTGGGTGGACGGCTGGCGCCGTAACGCCGAGGCGGTCCAGCGCTCCGGCGCCAAGGTGGTCTACCTGGACGACAGTGCCTGGCCCGCGGTGAACGTGCCGGAGTGCCTGTCCACCAAGCCCACCGAGATCTCCGAGTGCGCGGCCACGGAGCGCCAGGCCACCACCGCGCCCGACCGCAGGCAGATGATCAAGGACATGATCGAGGACATCGGGGGCACCGCGGTCGACCCGATGCCGTGGTTCTGCGCCCCCAAGGGCTGCCCCGTGGTGGTCGGCAACACCCTCGTCTACCTCGACGACAGCCACGTGACCACGGCCTACACCAAGACGCTGGCGCCGATCCTGGCCGAGCGGATCAAGCTGAAGTGATCACTCGTTCACCCAGCCGTGCCGCCGCGCCATCGTCACCACCGCACTACGCAGCTGGGTGATCTGCGCGCCGGTCATGCTCGGCACCGACTCCAGGCACAGCTCCACCAGTTCGCTGCCCAGAGCGTCGGCCGACACCGTCTCGCGCGCAGCGCGTTCGGACCCGTTGGCCGAGCGCTGCGGTGCGATGGCGGGGGCGCCGTGGGTGGCGGCAGCCGCCACGGTGGCCGGGGTAGGCACGGGCGGGGCGACAGTGGCCACCGACGAGGACGGAGAGGCCCCGTTGCTCGCGTGCGGTTGCGCCGCGGAGGAGTGCGCGGCAATCGCCTGCTGGGGCTGTATGGCGGGCCCGTGGGTGGCCGCGGCCTGGACCGCGGGTGAGGGCAGCGGTTTGACGGGGCTGCCCGGCATGGTTGCCGGGGAGGGGCCGGTGGGGGGCGTGGGCACGGCGGCGGGGGTGACAGAGGACGTCTGTGCCGCCTGGGGTGCCTGAGGTTTCGTGACGCCGTTGGCCGGGGTGGGTGAGCCCGCCCGGCCCTTGATCACGCGCACACCGGTGGCCTTGAGCCCGCGCTCGCCCTCGATCACGTCGAACTCGACGGGAACTCCGGGGTGGTACTGGTGTTTTTCTGCGAGCAGCGCGTTGGCATGCAGAAAGACGTCTTCACCCCCGGAGTCCGGAGCAATGAAGCCGTATCCACGAATTTCGTCGAACCGCAGTATCTTTCCTGTCGCCACAGCAGTCGCATCCTTCTCGTCATCGCCGAACGCGAGGTGGTCGATAATAGCGGATCCACGGCTCGCGAAATCGCTCCTGAGACACTCTTCCAGATAACAGAATGCCAGGTCAGGAGGGTTGCGAGAACGCGCCGGGAAGAGCCGGAAATGACCCGCGAGTATCGGTGGGTATAACGATGTCAACGATCTTGCGGATGATGTTCAGGCGGGTGGGAAATCCCCCGAACGGCCTGAGGCAAGAGCCCGGAATCGTGAGATCAGATCAGCCTGGTGGGGCGGGAGAAACGCCTGTGCCGCAGCAGTCGCGTCGTCGTAGGCGGAGATCAGGAGTTTCCGGGCGATCGGCTGCCCGGTGCTCTCGATCAGCGTGAGCGTGGCCAGCGTCAAAGCGAAGCGCAGGCGCGGCGGAAGAGCGGCGGTGTGCAGTTCTCCGCCCTTGCGTAAGTTCGGCACGCACTCGCTCAGAGCACTCATCGCCGCGGACGCCAGCGCGTGCCGCGCCTGGGGGTCCGATTCCCGGGCACAGGCCAGCAGCGTGTTCTCGGCGTGCGTGATGCGGGGGTCGGGCTCGGGGTCCCGGCCGTGGATGACTTCCAGCCGGTCGAGCTCGGCGTGCTCGCGCGGGGCGTCGTCGGCCTCGGCAAGCTCATGAGCGCGGGCGGGGGAGACCGTCTGTTGGGGGCCGGTGGGATTACGGACGTTTGGCGCGCCGAGCTGGGGTAGCTGCGGTTGGCCCGGGGTTGGCTGTCGGCGCGGGGGCCGCGCGGCTTGCGCAGGGGGCCGGTTCCAGGGGGCGGGATTGCGCGGCTGAGTCTTGTTTGAAGACGTCCTTGGGCTCGCCTTCGGGCGCGGGGGAGGTGCTGCTTCGGTGGGGGCTGCGCTCACAGCCGTGCGTGGTGCTGACCTTCCGGCTGACGAGTAACCGCCGCTCGTGTAGCCACCGCTGGTGAAACCGCCCTGCGTGAAGCGGGGTGCGACCTGGTCCCCACGCTCGGGCCGACGCGGGCGCGGCGCCGAACGCGTTCCCCGAGGGCGGGTGCGGCGGGGCTGCGGCGGTTCCGGAGGGGCCTCGAGCACGGCCGGAACCGGGGCAGCGGGAACGGGTTCGGCCTTGCGGGCGACGGGCGGGCGCGGGGCCGGCGTCGGCTGGGCCTGCTCGAACAGTGGTGAAGGCGCGAAGTCCGGGGTCTTGGCGAACGAGGAGATCCGCCGGGCCAGCGCGTCCGGATGCAGCACCCGGTAGCGCGGTGAGGTGGGCTGCGCCTGATGGCGGGCGATCCGCTTGGCGAAGAGGTCGGGATGCTCGTCGAGCACCAGCATCACCCGCTCTTCGTCGGTGTGGCAGTACTCGGCCAGCGTCGCAGCGTCGAACTCCTGCAGGCCGGCGGCGGTCGACAGCACGTCCACGTCGATCACGCGAAGGCCCCCTCAGGCGTTGTGACTACACCCTGCTTCAAGATGTGTCATTTTCTCGACGCACAGTGATGTCTGCGGCATCGACACGCCCTGGACGCCTGGGACTGGGGAGATTCGGCTGTTCGGCTGGGACAAAAGTGCCGCGGGGCGGAACGCGCCGATCGCGCACTCCGCCCCGCGGCAGCTGGTCGAACCGGGTTACTGACCAAGCAGTTTCCGGACCTCACCGGCGATCTGGAGATCCTCGCGGGCGGTGACCACAAACGTCCTCACCTTGGCGTCCGGACCGCTGATCTCCTGGTCCTCACCCCGCGTGCGGGCGTTCACGTCCTGGTCCACCGCGACCCCGGCCCAGCCCAGGTCCTCGGTGATCCGGCGCCGCACCAGCGCGCTGTTCTCGCCCACCCCACCGGTGAACACCAGCAGGTCGAGCCCGCCGGCCGAAGCCATCATCGAGCCGATCGAGGCCCGCAGCCGGTGGATGTACACGTCGAGCGCCAGCCCGGCCCGTTCGTCACCGGCCCTGACCCCGGCCTCCACCTCACGCATGTCCGCCGTGCCGGCCAGGGCCGTGAGGCCACCGACCCGCTCGAGCCCGTGCTGGACGTCCTTCGCCGACATCCCGGCCTGCTCCTGCAGCCACAGCACCAGGCCCGGGTCGACCGTGCCCGACCGGGTGGCCATGACCAGACCCTCGAGCGGGGTGAAGCCCATCGTCGTGTCCACGCTGACGCCCCCGGCCACCGCACTGAGCGAGGCTCCGGCGCCGAGATGGCAGATCACGATGCGCAGTTCGGACAGCGGCCGCCCGGCCAGTTCGGCCGCGCGGGCCGAGGCGTAGGCGTGGGAGAGACCGTGGAATCCGTAGCGACGGATGTCGTGGGTCTCCCGCCACTCCAGCGGGATGGGGTAGGTACTGGCCCCGGCCGAGAGCGTGGTGTGGAAGGCAGTGTCGAAACAGCCCACCGCCGGTACGTCCGGCAGGATCTCGGCCACCGCCTCCAGCCCGGCGATCGCCTTGGGCTGGTGCAGCGGGGCCAGGGCGGTGAGGCCACGCAGCTGCTCCATGACCTCACCGTCGATCCGCACCGGACCGCTGAACCGGGTGCCGCCGTGCACGATCCGGTGGCCCACCGCCTCGGGCGCCGGCCATTCCTTCAGGGCCGCCGAGAGCTCGGCCGTGTCGAAGCCGGAGCTGTCGGCCGGAAGGTCGACGGTCCCGACCGCCTCGTCGTCCTCACCCAGAAGACGTACCTTCAGGCTCGACGAGCCGGCGTTGACCACCAGAACGCGCATCGTGTTACTCCTGCTCCCTGCTGTCCGGACCGCTGCTCGTGTCGTCGGCCGCACTGCCGGCGTTGCCGGCCTCACTGTAGGGCCACGACCAGTCGGCGATCCCGGGGACGTCCTCACCGTGTTCCCGGGTGTACGAGCGGGCCTGGATGCGCAGGTCGTCCAGGTGCTGGCGGAGCTGGGCGCGGCTGCTGCCGAGCGAGGGCACCCGGTCGATCACGTCCATCGCCAGCCGGAACCGGTCCAGGTCGTTGAGCATCACCATGTCGAACGGCGTGGTGGTGGTGCCCTCCTCCTTGTAGCCGCGCACGTGGATGTTGTCGTGGTTGCGCCGCCGGTAGGTGAGCCGGTGGATCAGCGTCGGGTAGCCGTGGTAGGCGAAGACGACGGGCTTGTCCGGGGTGAACAGTGCGTCGAACTCGTTGTCGGACAGGCCGTGCGGGTGCTCGGACTCCGACTGCAGGCGCATCAGGTCGACCACGTTGACCACCCGGACCTTGAGCTCGGGCAGGTGCTGGCGCAGCAGGTCGACGGCGGCCAGGGTCTCCAGGGTCGGGATGTCGCCGGCGCAGGCCAGCACCACGTCCGGGTCGCCGTCGCAGTTCGAGGCCCAGGGCCAGATGCCCAGACCACGGGTGCAGTGCGCGATCGCCTCGTCCATCGTCAGGTAGTTGAGGGCCGGCTGCTTGCCCGCCACCACCACGTTCACGTAGTTGCGGCTGCGCAGGCAGTGGTCCATCACCGACAGCAGGGTGTTCGTGTCCGGCGGCAGGTACACCCGCACGACCTCGGCCTTCTTGTTGACCACGTGGTCGATGAAGCCCGGGTCCTGGTGCGAGAAGCCGTTGTGGTCCTGACGCCAGACGTGACTGGTCAGCAGGTAGTTCAGCGAGGGGATGGGCCGCCGCCAGGGGATCTCCTGGGTGGTCTTGAGCCACTTGGCGTGCTGGTTGAACATCGCGTCGATGATGTGGATGAAGGCTTCGTAGCAGGTGAACAGGCCGTGCCGGCCGGTCAGGTTGTAGCCCTCGAGCCAGCCCTGGCACAGGTGCTCGGACAGCACCTCCATCACCTGGCCGCTCGGGTCGAGGTGGTCGTCGCCCTCGACCCGGGAGGCGTTCCAGGCCCGGTCGCTGACCTCGAACACCGGCGAGAGCCGGTTGGAGGCGACCTCGTCCGGGCCCATCAGCCGGAAGTTGTCCGGGTTGGCCTTCATCACGTCGCGCAGCCAGATGCCCAGCTGACGGGTGGCCTCACCGGTGGCGTCGGCCGGCTTCTCCACGTCCACCGCGTAGTCGCGGAAGTCGGGCAGGCGCAGGTCACGGGTGAGCAGACCGCCGTTGGCGTGCGGGTTGGCGCTCATCCGCCGGTCGCCCTCTGGGGCCAGCGCGGCGATCTCCGGCAGCAACGAGCCGTCCGGCCCGAACAGTTCTTCGGGTTTGTAGCTGCGCAGCCACTTCTCCAGCTCGGCGCGGTGCTCGTCGTCGGTGCGGGTGCCCGACAGCGGCACCTGGTGCGAGCGCCAGGTGCCCTCGACCTTCTGGCCGTCCACACTCTTGGGCCCGGTCCAGCCCTTCGGCGTGCGCAGCACGATCATCGGCCAAGCGGGCGGCTCGTCCCCGGCCGTACCGGTGCGGGCAGCGGTCTGGATCGCCTTGATGTCGTCGAGCGCGGCCTCCAGCGCGGCGGCGAAGGCCTGGTGCACCTGGGCCGGGTCGTCACCGGCCACGATGTAGGGCTTGTGGCCGTAGCCCTCCATCAGCGAGACCAGCTGCTTCTCGGGGATCCGGGCGAGCAGCGTGGGGTTGGCGATCTTGTACCCGTTCAGGTGCAGCACCGGCAGCACCGCACCGTCGCGCCGCGGGTCGACGAACTTGTTCGAGTGCCAGCTGGCCGCCAGCGGGCCGGTCTCGGCCTCGCCGTCGCCGACCACCGTGAGGGCGATCAGGTCGGGGTTGTCGAAGATCGCGCCGTAGCCGTGCACCAGGGCGTAGCCCAGCTCGCCGCCCTCGTGGATCGAGCCCGGCGTCTCCGGGGCCACGTGGCTGGGGATACCGCCGGGGAAGGAGAACTGCCGGAACAGCTTTCGCAGGCCGGTATCGTCCTGGGTGATGCTGGAGTAGACCTCGCTGTAGGTGCCCTCGAGGTAGGCGTTCGCCACCAGTCCGGGACCGCCGTGGCCGGGGCCGGTGATGTAGATGGCGTCCAGGTCGCGCTGCTTGATCAGGCGGTTCATGTGCGCGTAGATCAGGTTCAGGCCCGGGGTGGTGCCCCAGTGGCCGAGCAGGCGGGGCTTGATGTGCTCCGGCGCCAGTGTCTCGTTCAGCAGGGGGTTGTCGAGCAGGTAGATCTGGCCCACGGACAGGTAGTTCGCCGCGCGCCAGTAGGCGTCGATGCCGGCCAGTTCCTGTTCACTCAGGGGCTCCTGGCCGGCCAGCGGGTCTCTGGTCACCGTCTCGTCGGTCATGGCGTCGGTCATTGCCGGACCGCTCCTCTCGATCTGAAGGCGTCTCCCGGCCCTGCCGGGCCGGGGGCGTGCCTCGATCCTCCCTAACCTGGGGCGGACCGCAAACGGGTCTTTCGTAACCTGCCGGCCCCTCGTTGGGCCTTTTCTCCGGTCCGGGCGTCCCGCGCATCCTGGAAACGCTCCAGTGCCGGATCGCTGATGCGAAAGCCGCCGGTTGCTCCAGCCACGGCTGGTGCCCGCCACCCTCCAGCACGGCCAGCCGTCCCTGCGGCAGTGCCTCGGCGAGTGCGGCGACCGGGGCCAGAGGACGAGGGTCGGCCGCACCGTGGATCACCAGCACGGGTGTTTCGACCGCCGCGCACTCCGCCAGTTCCGCAGGCAGGCCCCGCTCGGAAACCTGCGGCCAGAGTGCCTGGTTGCAGGCCGAATTCACCGTCAGGTCAATGCCTGCGGCCGCGTAGGCCAGTGGCTCGGCCGAGTCGCCGGGAGCGAAGTCGGGCAGCCAACGCAGAGCGCGCCACTGCACCTCCTGAGGCCAGGTGCGCACGGTGGACTCCAGTTCGCTCAGGCGGGCCTGCTGCTGGGCAGTCAGCCGGGCCTTGGCGTTGGCGTGGTAGGTCGCGCGATGGCTCGGCCAGTCGAGGCCGACGCCGTCGCAGTAGATCACCGCCTCTACCCGATCCGGGTAGCGAGAGGCGTACGTCAGGGCCAGGCTCGCCCCGAACGAGTGCCCGAACACGGTCCAGCGCTCGTGGCCGTGATGGCGCCGGAGCTCTTCCAAATCGCTGAGGTACTGGTCCAGGCGGTACTCGGTGACGGGGCCGGAGCGTCCACAGCCGCGCTGGTCGTAGCGATGTGTGCTGAACTCCTCCAGCAGATCGGCCACCGGCCCCAGGTAGTCCCACAGGCCCGGCCCGCCGTGCAGCAGCACCATCGGGGGTGCTGCCGGCCGCCACCGTGACGTGGTCCACAGCATCGCGCCGTCGCTGAGCCGCACCTGCTCTTCCTGCCCGTCCACGTACACCCCGCAATGCTCGGCGCCCGGCCGCGAGATCGCGACCGGGCGCCGGTGAAAGGTTGTGCGTCAGGCCTTCTCGGGCAGCTTACCCTGGAAGACCTGGTCCTTGCCCGCCCCGCCGACCAGCTTGTCCTTGCCGCTCTCGCCGGC
This sequence comes from Kineosporia sp. NBRC 101677, assembly GCF_030269265.1. NCBI lineage: Bacteria > Bacillati > Actinomycetota > Actinomycetes > Kineosporiales > Kineosporiaceae > Kineosporia > Kineosporia sp. NBRC 101677. Next base: position 372,870 of record NZ_BSTA01000008.1, on the reverse strand, counting down.
GATCACGTCGTCGCCCTGGTTGCCGTAGATGGAGTCCTTGCCCGCCCCGCCGAGCAGACCGTCGTCACCCTTGCCGCCGCTGATCCAGTCGTTGCCGCCGTTGCCCCCGATGACGTCGCTCCCGGCGTCGCCGTACAGCTTGTCGTTGCCCCGGGCACCGACAAGGAGGTCGTTGCCGCCGTTGCCGCGGACGGTGTCGTTGCCGGCCCCACCGCTGATCTGGTCCTTCCCGGCCCCACCGCAGATGGTGTCGTTGCCGCCGGCGCCGTCGACCACGTCGTTGCCGCCGAGCGCGACGATCACGTCGGCACCCCGGGTGCCGGCGATCTTGTCGGCGCCGGCGGTACCGACGATCGTGGCCCGCTTGCCGTCACACCTGGGGGTGGCCGCCTGCGCCGGGCCGGCCACGGAGAGGGCCAGACCGCCGGCCATCGCCAGGCTGCCGCCAAGAACCGCAAAACGCTTGACCTTGTTCACGAACCGCTCCTGAGATCGGGTCTTGTGTTGCACCGCGTGGATCAGCTGCAGTGCTGTGAAAGCTAGGGGCAGTCCGAAGGGTCCGCAATTGGAGATCTTGGGGCGATTGCATCGGTTCGAGAAGAAAATGGAAGACGTCCGAAAGTTCCCTCGAGGGGGTCGCAATCCGGTCTCGGTTGCCGCTGTGGCCGCAATTCCCGCGGGCATGGTGGCGGCCCGGTGTTCCCCGCCGGGACAGCAAGAATCCCCGGAGAGGGCGGTCTCCAGGGATTCACACCAGGTTCTGGTCACTCACCCGCCGCAACGGCGGGAAGTGGGAGTCAGGCGTCGTAGTTGTCCCGGCTGCCGGACTTGGCCAGGCCTCGCGCCACCATGTAGCCGATGGTCAGGTAGGTGATGTAGCGCAGCGCGTCGTTGGCGCTGAACGGGTCGGGGGTCTGGCCGCCATTGGCCGTGTCGCTGCTTCCGACGACCAGCGCCGTGATGGCCACGGCAAGGATGGCGACGACGAAGACGATGAGCTCGGTGGTCTTGGTCGAGGCCTTCGTCTCGGTGCTCAGCCGCCGGGGTGCCCGGTAGTCGTCGACGGTCGAGGGGGCGGACGCAGCAGAATATTCAGTCACAGGTACTCCTTGGTATTTGCTCGGCAGACAGGCCGCCGGCTGGCCGGTGAAAAAGCCTTGAACGGCTTTTCCTCACTGTTGGGAACACTACGTCGAAATGGGCATCGGCGCCTTCTGAGATGTTCCGGACCGGTCCCGGATTTTCGCCGGTGATCATCCGGGACGAAAGAAATCGGGTGAGACGGCTTTTCCGGAGCTGATCATTTTGCCTCGATCTTCGCGTAAAGACTTGCGGTGCAGTGCTTTCTGAAATAAGTACACATTCTGAGCCGGTTCTGATCACTGCAGTGGCGCGGCCGAGCTTCTGTACAGTTATCGGCCCGGCCGAGTACGCTGATCGTGCAACTCGCTGCCCCGGTCCCGGCGGCTCCTCCTCCTGCGCGCACCTGTGGAGTCCGGGTCATGCTCAAATCCAGTCAGCCCAAATTGTTCGCGGTGGACCGACCGCCCCGGCCGCTGGTCGTGCAGGACCAATCTGTCACCGTGAGTTTTTCCGGTGATCTGAGAGCCTCCGGTGTCCCCGTGATGCGGCTGCACCTACTCAGCCTGGCCTGCGAGGACGGGCCGGGGGAGATCGTGGTCGATCTTTCCGGGGTGACCTGGCTCGACCGGGACGGCATCGAGCCTCTGATCGAGGCCCGCCGCCTTCAGGTGCTGCGAGGAGCTGTGCTGCGGCTGGGCGAGATCTCCGCTGTGGCAGACCGTTTCCTCAAGGCCGAGCCGCATCTGGCGCAGATCCTCGAGGGGCCCGCGCACCCGATGACTGTGTCCGGTTCCGGGCAGCGCCCCGGCCAGGAAGCCCCCGGCTCGCAGGGCCTCCGCCTCGAGCAGGCCGAGGTGGAGACACCGCGGGACGAGATCGGGCAGGTGCGGGAAGCACTTTCGAACCGGGGAGCCCTCAGTCCGTCTCGAAGTTCGGCATCTGAGCAGGATCACTGACGATGAGCCGGGCCGTCTCGCTCAGGCGCAGATGGTGGGTCCGGCAGTAGGTTCGCAACATGGTGAACGCCTCGTCGATGGTGACCGCGCGGGCCTGGGCAATGACGCCTTTGGCCTGCTCGATGACGATGCGGCTGTTCAGTGCGCCCTGGAGTTGCTCGGTCAGGACCTGTCCGCGGCGCACCTGGCGTTCCTGCAGGATCCCGATCGTGGCCACGTCGACCAGGGCCTGCACGACCCGGACGTCGGCCGGGGCCATCGCCACCGCTGAAGCCCCGAAAAGCCCGACGCTGCCGATCACCTGCTGACGCAGCCGTAACGGGAATGCTTGCACCGAGGCGAATCCCGCCTGCAGGGCGGCCGGAGCGAACCGCGGCCAACGGGTCTCGGCCCGCCGCAGATCCGCGGCGCTCACCGCCGCACCCTGCCGGAAGCAGTCGCGGCACGGACCCTCGTCGGTCTGGATCTGGAACAGGTCCAGGAGGTGGACCCGCTCGTCCGAGGCGGCCATGAAGTGCAGCCGGTCCTCGGCATCGGCCAGCATCAGCCCGGCGGCCCGCGCCCCGGTCAGCTCGGAGACCCGCGAGGTGAGCATCTGCAGGAACTCCACCAGATCGAAGTCGTCCACCAGAGTGTCGGCCAACTCGACAAACACTTCGGACAGGCGCTCCGAGGCAATTGCACTCATCGACTGCTCATTCCCTCGTTCACCGGATCGGTGAGCGCGTCGGCTGGTCCGGTCATCCCTGATCCCGTTCCAGAGTTATTTTACGGTCGATGATGTCGCGAGCGACCTCACCGACCCTTCGGCCCTGCAGGAAGGCCTCGGCCCGGAGCCGGACGAGCGCTGCCTCGGAGTCGACCCCGAGCTGGACCTGCAGCATGCCGGCCGCCTGGTACACCTCGACCCGGTAGTGCGAGGCCTGCGTGAGCTCCTGCGCCAGTTGTTCCGAGCCGATCGAGTCGTGCACGTCGAGGAGGCCGGTCAGGGCCACCCGGGCGAACGCCTGGGCCAGTTCGAGCGCGTCGTAGGAAAGCTCTCCGGGACGGGCCCGGTACATGTCCAGGACGCCCAGCTGGGCCACCCCGATCCGCAGCGGAAAGGCGAAAACCGCTTCCACACCGTGCTGTACGGCGGCCGAGGAATAGGCCGGCCAGCGCGCGCCGGACTCCCCGGCCAGATCGGGGGCCAGCACCGGCCGGCCCTTGGCGTAGGCCTCCAGACACGGCCCTTCGCCGAGGGTGAACTGCAGTTCCTCGACCATCTTGCTGCGGGTGTCCGAGGCGGCGGCCAGGCCCTGCGAACTGCCGGCGGCCATCACGCTGATCGCGGCCCCGGTCACCGGCAGGGCCCGGGTGGCGGCTCGGCACAGGCACTGCAGCCAGGCGATGGACCCACTCATCACCCCTGGATCACAGGCCTCACGCACGATCAGGTCATGGACCCGGGCGGCGTCGTCGCCGAACGAGGTCATGCCCGGGCCGATGGCGGCGGGCGAACCTCTGACCTGTTCAGGTCAGGCATGGCGGCACCGCTTCTGGTCGTGGTCGGGGAACCGGAGCGAAGTGCACGCCTGTTCGCTGTGCCGCCAGCCTATCCGAGAAGTCGCGACCACCAGCTGAGAACCTCATCGGTACTGGCGCACCATCGGACAGGAGAACGGATCCCGGTCAGGCCGGCCGACGCTGTTCAGGTACCGGATGACGATGCCGTACGAGCTGATCAGGCTGGTCTCGGTGTAGGTCACCTGCTTGCGGTGGCAGAACTCGCGCACCAGCGGCTGGGCCCGGCGCAGATTGGGCCGGGGCATGTTCGGGAACAGGTGGTGCTCGATCTGGTAGTTCAGCCCGCCCATGGCCACGTCCGTGACCGGACCGCCGTGCACGTTGCGAGACATCAGGACCTGCCGCTGGAGGAAGTCGATCCGGGTGTCCGCAGGGACGATCGGCATGCCCTTGTGGTTCGGTGCGAACGAGGCGCCCAGCAGCAGTCCGAAGACGCCGAGCTGAACGGCGGCGAAGGCAGCAGCTTTTCCGATCGGCAGCACCGCCAGGAGCACACCCAGGTAGAGAGCGAACCGGGTGAGGATGATCGAGAGCTCCAGTCGGCGATGCGGGAGCGTGCGGTCGGCGAGCAGCGTCCGGATCCCACTGACATGCAGATTGGCGCCCTCCAGCAGGAGCAGGGGGAAGAACAGGTATCCCTGGCGCCGGGTGACCCAGGCGGCCGCACCGGTGCGGCTCAGGGCCACGGCCGGGGTCATGGCCACCGGCCCGGGGGCGATGTCGGGATCACGGTTCACCTGGTTCGGTCCGCTGTGGTGGCGGTTGTGCTTGTGCGACCACCACCCGTAGCTCAGGCCCGCGAACGCGCCGGACAGCACCCGTGCCGTCCACTCGTTCCACGCCGAGGAAGCGAAGATCTGCCGGTGCGCCGCATCGTGGCCCAGAAAGCCGAACTGGGTCACGACCACCCCCGTCACCGCGGCCACCGCCAGTTGCCACCAGGAGTTCCCCAGGATCGGCACCGCGGTCCAGCAGGCGAAGAACGCCAAGGTCAGGCCAATGATCCAGGACCAGTAGTAACCGTGGCGACGACGCAGAAGGCCAGCATCCCGGATCTCGCGGGACAGTTCGGCGTAGGCGGAGACCTGGCGTACCCGGACTGATCCGGATTCGCGGCCATCGTGCGGATCGGGCATGTGCTGCAGCTTTCGCGGGTTCGGCGGACGGTACCGCCGGGTCCGGGGCAGCAGTTCACGATAACTCCGATCCGGTGGGGCCACCTCCGCAGGCGATCTGACCTGAAAGGGGTAACGTCACGGTCATATCCAGTGCTGCCCCGGCCCCGGTGGCACTTCCCCGCAGATGTCCTGCCCGGCCCGAGCCGAAGCACTGAGAACCTGGCTGGTTTCCGGACACTGCTGATCGGCAAGGACCGACACCGGCCCGTCCGCAGGCTCGCGGTCGCCGGGCGCCACCAGTTCCCTCGTCCGGCCCGGTTCCGTCCCGGATCGTCCCACGCCCCTGCAGAGGAACGCACGGCGGTCGGCGACCGGACTCAGTAACTCGAGTTCTGTCTGGAGTCAGAGACTTTCGGCATCGCTCGGCAACCGAAGGAGCACCAAGATGAGTTCGCGCAACACGCTGATCCGGTCCATGCACGACCTCGGGGCGGCCGCCTGGCTGGGCGGCTCACTGATGGGGGCGGTGGCCCTGAACGGTGCGGCCTCGGACGTGGAGAACCCCGACGAGCGTGTCCGGATCGCCGCCGACGGCTGGGCCCGCTGGAGCCCGGTCAGTGCCGCCGCCATCGGCGCGCACCTGATCGGCGGTGCCGGCCTGATTCTGGCCAACCGTGACCGGGTGATGAACCAGAGCGGCGTGACCTCCAACACCGTCATCAAGTCGCTGGTCACCGTGGCGGCCGCCGCCACCACCGCCTACAGCGGTTTCCTGGGTGCCAAGCTCGCGGCCTCCGGGGGCACGCACGCCGAGGGGGCCACGGAGCCGGCCGCGGACACGCCGGACGAGCTGGCTTCGGCCCAGAGCCGTCTGCGCGCCCTGCAGTGGGCCATCCCCGTCCTGACCGCCGTCATCGTCGTCATGGGCGCTCAGCAGGGTGAGCAGCAGCGCCCGGGCGAGATTCTCGACGGCCGGCGGAAGAAGGCCGAGCAGCGCCGCTGATCCGGCTCGCTCTGCGAATGTCTCGTCCGGGTCGTTGCCGGGCGAAGAGCGGGACGCAGCTGGGGTGACCCAGCTGCGTCCCGCCGCACGTCCCGACAGCCCGCCTCGGACGAGACAGTGGTCGGGGGCAACCCGATGATCAGGAGTTGGTCGTGAGTCAGCGCACTTCATGGACGAGGTCGACGCAGTTGCCCGCACCGGTGGCGAGCCGCGCCGGCTGGGACGAGGTGGATCTGAGAGCGGTCGACACCGCCCGCATGCTGGCCGCCGACGCCGTGCAACAGGTCGGCAACGGCCATCCAGGCACGGCCATGAGCCTCGCCCCGGTGGCCTATCTGCTGTTCCACAACGTGATGCGCCACGATCCGGCCGACGACCAGTGGCTGGGCCGGGACCGGTTCGTTCTGTCCTGCGGGCACACCAGCCTGACCCTGTACGCCCAGCTGTACCTGTCGGGGTACGGGCTGGAACTGCCCGACCTACAGGCCTATCGCACCTGGGGATCGGCCACTCCTGGCCATCCGGAATACCGCCACACCCGTGGGGTGGAGATCACCACCGGCCCGCTGGGGCAGGGCCTGGGAAGTGCAGTGGGCATGGCGATGGCGGCGCGCCGCGAACGCGGCCTGCTGGACCCGGACACCGAACCCGGCCGCAGCCCGTTCGACCATCACGTCTACGTGCTGGTCTCGGACGGTGACATGATGGAAGGCGTTGCCGCCGAGGCGAGTTCGCTGGCCGGGCACCAGGAGCTGAGCAATCTCGTGGTGATCTACGACCAGAACCACATCTCCATCGAGGACGACACCGGCGTCTCGTTCACCGAGGACGTCGCCGGGCGTTACGAAACCTACGGCTGGCACGTGCAGACCGTGGACTGGACTCACACGGGTGAGTACGTGGAGGACGTCGACGCCCTCTTGGCCGCCGTCGAGGCCGCCAAGAGCGAGACGCGCCGCCCGTCCTTCATCGCCCTTCGCACTGTCCTGGGCTGGCCCGCCCCCACCTCGCAGAACACGTTCAAGGCGCACGGGGCGGCGCTGGGGCCCGAAGAGGTCCGGGCCACCAAGGAACTGCTCGGATTCGATCCGGAAAAGACTTTCGTGGTCGAGGACACCGTCCTGGACCGGACGCGTTCCGTCGCCGTTTCGGCCAAGCAGTCGCGTCAGGACTGGGACATCGACTTCCAGGCCTGGCAGGCGGACAACCCCGGACGGGCCGAGCTGCTCGACCGTCTGACAGCGCCCCGGCTGCCGTCCGGATGGGTCGACGCGCTGCCGGTCTTCGCCCCCGATCCCAAGGGCCTGTCCACCCGCAAGGCGTCCGGAAGCGTCCTGTCCGCGCTGGCTCCGGTGCTGCCCGAACTGTGGGGCGGCTCGGCCGACCTGGCCGAGTCGAACAACACCACGATGGCCGGCGAGCCGTCATTCCTGCCGACCGGCCGCCAGACCCGGCTCTGGCCGGGGAATCCGTACGGGCGGACCCTTCACTTCGGGGTGCGTGAGCACGCCATGGGCGCGGTCATGAACGGCATTGCGCTGCAGAGCCTGACCCGCCCCTACGGCGGAACCTTCCTCACCTTCAGCGACTACATGCGCCCGGCCGTGCGGCTGGCCGCATTGATGAAGATCCCAGTGACCTACGTATGGACGCACGACTCGATCGGTCTGGGTGAGGACGGCCCCACGCACCAGCCGGTCGAGCACCTCGCCGCACTACGGGCAATTCCCGGCCTGGACGTCGTGCGCCCCGGCGACGCCAACGAAACAGCGTGGGCCTGGCGCACCATCCTCGAGCACACCGACCGCCCGGCCGGACTCATCCTTTCCCGGCAGAACCTACCGGTGCTGGACCGTTCCCGACCCGGCTTCGCCTCGGCCGAGGGAGTCGCCCGGGGCGGTTACGTCCTGGTCGACGGCGATCCGGAGGCAGCCGCCACGGTCATCCTCATCGCCACCGGGTCCGAACTGCAGATCGCCCTGGCCGCCCGGGACCTCCTGCACACCGAGGGCGTCGCCGCCCGGGTGGTGTCGATGCCGTGCCGGGAATGGTTCGACCTACAGCCCCAGGCCTACCGCGACCAGGTCCTTCCCCCCACGATGCGGGCTCGCGTCAGCATCGAGGCGGGCATCGCCCAAGGCTGGCGGGACGTGGTCGGCGACGCCGGCCGCATCGTCTCGCTCGAGCACTTCGGCGCCTCCGCAGACCAGCAGCGCCTCTACCAAGAGTTCGGCATCACGCCGGAAAACACCGTCCGGGCAGCGCTCGAGAGTCTCAGCCAGGCGACCACCAGCCAGCCCTCGGCGGGCTTCGTCCCTGCCCAGGACAGCACTGTCCCGGCGCGGGGCGGAACCGGGGACCAGTAGGGGCACGAGGATCTGATCTTTGCTCCGCGTCATCGAGGAGGCCAGCCTGCACCAGAGAATGTAGCCAGGATGATGCGGTCTGGCGTGAGACCTCGCATCGTTCGGCCACGGTGCTGATGCGGCAGTAGGCTGTTCGAAGAGCAGGTGGAGGAAGCGGGAGTCACGTGCGCCCGGAGTGGCTGCCCGGGCTCGTTCCGCAATCATCTCCTGGCAGGTGCGGATGCTTGCTTGCACCTTGATCGGTGACGCGATCACCCTGTTTCTTCATGTCGCATGCGCTGCTCACGGCGATCTCGTACCAAAGTCGACGATCCCTCGACATGCCGCCGCCGGGCGTAGCTCGCTGATCGGTCAGTTGGCGTTTGGCCACGGTCGGGGCGGGCTATGCAGGGCGAGAGCTTGGCCGCGTACTGGCCGTGGACAGTAGTAAACGGCCGCCTATGGCCGGACGCACAACAATGGCCCGCAGTCCAGGTCTTGCCTGTTCAGCGGGCCATCTGTGCACTTCGAAAAGAAGTGCCCCCGGCAGGATTCGAACCTGCGCTTTCGCCTCCGGAGGGCGACGCTCTATCCCCTGAGCTACGGGGGCTCGGGTGTTCTGAACACTAGCAGCCGCGCCGTCCGGATGACCAATGCAATGCCGGGCGCCCTCAGTTCTCCGGCTGCACCCGCACCTCGAGGTCGGCCACGTCCTCCTTGTCGCTGCCGGCGATCAGCGCGTCGAGGAAGGCGGCGGCCTCGGCCGCGGCCGTCTCGGCGTCGCCCGCGATGACCGCCTCCACCAGGGCGGAGTGGTCGTCGTCGGCGGGGGCGACGGCGGCCACGTTCAGGCGCACGTTCTCCTGCAGGGCCACCACCAGGTCTTCGTAGAGGTCGGTGAGCACGGGGTTGTGCGATGCCTGGACGATCGCGCGGTGCAGACGTACGTCCCGGGCCACCAGTTCGTCCACGTCGTCCAGCAGGCGGGCGGCCTGGCGGCCGTCGTGCAGTTCGCGCAGGTGGGCGATGTCGGCCTCGGTGCGGCGGCGGGCGGCCAGCCGGGCGGCACCGACCTCGAGGGTGCGGCGGACCTCGAGGACGTCGAGGCGGCGGGCCTTGGCCACCCGGCGGCTGACCGCCCCGGCCAGCTCGCTGGCCGCCAGCACGTAGGTGCCCGAGCCCTGCCGTCGCTCCAGCAGGCCGGCGTGGACCAGGGACTGGACCGCCTCGCGCACGGTGTTGCGGCTGGTGTTGGTCAGCTGCGAGAGCTCGGTCTCGGTGGGGATGCGCTCGCCGACCGCCCACGCGCCGGCGGTGATCTGGGTGCGGAGCTGGTCGATGACCTGGTCGATCAGGCCTGCCCTGCGCGTCGAACGCAACGGGCCGGGTGCCTCACTCACCGGGGCTGACATCGAGTCATCCTACCAATCGCCGATAAAACGGAAGTATCTACTGTGATGCTTGCGCTGCTCTTGGTGCGGGTTACGCAGAACCGGCCGGTCTGCGGGTCAGAGTGCCACGTCCGGGGCCCACCCGCCGAGCTTCGGCCGGGCTCCAGCCGAAGGGACCAACCGGCGCGCCGGGCCGAACCGGCTGTGCGGCAACGACTCGCCCCGGTCGCGAGCGCCCCCGCCGGGCCGCCGGTAATGCCTGCGACCAGCACCGCCACCAGCGGATACCCTTGCCGGTGTGACTCCCGACGAACTTTCCGCCGCGATCCGGGCGTGCCTGGAGGCCGCCGTCGCTGCCGGTGATCTCACCGTCAGCGTCCCCGCCGAGATCCGGGTCGAGCGACCGAAGCAGCGCGAGCACGGCGACTGGTCCACCAACATCGCCCTGCAGCTGGCCAAGCCGGCCGGCAAGCCGCCGCGCGCAGTCGCCGAGCTGCTCGCGGCGCGCCTGGGCGAACTGCCGGGGATCAAGAGCGTCGACATCGCCGGGCCGGGCTTCCTGAACATCGTGCTGGACGCGGCCTCGGCCGCCGAGCTGGTGCGCACCATCGTCGAGGCCGGTCCTGCCTTCGGGCAGAACCAGCAGCTCGCCGGCACCGTCCTGAACCTGGAGTTCGTCTCGGCCAACCCGACCGGTCCGCTGCACATCGGGCACACCCGGTGGGCCGCGCTCGGCGACGCGCTGGCCCGGGTCCTGACCGCCAGCGGCGCCCAGGTCACCCGCGAGTTCTACGTGAACGACGCGGGTGCCCAGATGGACCGGTTCGGCGGCTCGATCCTGGCCCGGATCAAGGGCACCGAGATCCCCGAGGGCGGTTATCACGGCGAGTACGTGGCCGAGCTGGCGGCCAAGGTGCGCGAACAGCGCCCCGACATCGACGACCTCCCGCTCGCCGAGGCCCAGAACGTGGCCCGGGAGCTCGGGTACGCCATCCAGCTCGCCGAGAACCGCGAGACGCTCGACGGTTTCGGGGTCCAGTTCGACGTCTGGTTCTCCGAGCGCACGCTGCACTCCTCCGGCGCGGTCGACGCCGCCGTGGAACGGCTGCGCGAGCAGGGCCACGTGGAGGACCGGGACGGCGCGGTCTGGCTGCGCACCACCGACTTCGGCGACGACAAGGACCGGGTGCTGGTCAAGGCCGACGGCGAGAAGACGTACTTCGCCGCCGACGCGGCCTACTGGCTCTCGGTGCGCGACCGCGGCTTCCCCAAGAAGATCTACATGCTCGGCGCCGACCACCACGGCTACGTGAACCGGCTGAAGGCGATCGTGGCCTGCGCCGGCGACGACCCGGCGGAGTCGGTCGAGGTGCTGATCGGCCAGCTGGTCAGCGTGGGTGGGGCCCGGCTGAGCAAGCGGGCCGGCAACATCATCGAGCTGAAGGACCTGGTCGACTGGCTGGGCCGCGACGCGGTGCGCTACTCGCTGGCCCGGTACCCGGCCGACTCGCCGCTCGCGCTGGACGGTGAGGTGCTGCAGAAGAAGACCAACGACAACCCGGTCTTCTACGTGCAGTACGCCCACGCCCGGCTGTCGTCGCTGGCCAACCAGGCCCGCGAGCACGGCGTGGAGCGCACGGTCTTCGAGCCGGCCCTGCTCGACCACCCCACCGAGAACGAGCTGATCGCCGTGCTGGCGCAGTTCCCGGCGGTGGTGGCGCAGGCCGCCGAGCTGCGGGAACCGCACCGGGTGGCGCGGCATCTGGAGGTCGTCGCCGGGGCCTTCCACAAGTGGTACGACAACTGCCGGGTCACCCCGCGCGGCGAGGACCCGGTGGAGGACCTGCACCGCACCCGGCTCTGGCTGGCCGAGGCCACCCGGCTGGTGCTGGCCAACGGTCTCGATCTGCTCGGCGTGAGCGCGCCCGAGCGAATGTGAGGAACTGAGCATGGGTACGCACGAGGCCGGCGAGCTGCACAGCCCGGGGCACGGCGGGGTAGCGACGGTTCCGGGCTGGCTGCGGCCCCCGGGCGACGTCAACGACCTGCTGCCCGGGCTGTGGGCACAGAGCGTGCACCGCTCCGACGACGGGGTGCTTCAGATCGGCGGGGTCTCGGTGACCGACCTGGCGGCCGAGTTCGGCACCCCCGCCTTCGTCCTCGACGAGGCCGACTTCCGGGCCCGGGCAACGGCTTTCCGCGACGCGTTCGCCTCGGCCTTCGCCGGGGTCGGGGGCGCCGACGTGTACTACGCCGGAAAGGCGTTCCTGTGCACCGAGGTCGCCCGCTGGATCGCCGAGGACGGGTTGTTCCTCGACACCTGCTCCGGCGGTGAGCTGGCCGTCGCCCTGCGCGGCGGGGTGCCGCCGGAGCGGATCGCCCTGCACGGCAACAACAAGCTGCCGAGCGAGATCGACCGGGCGGTCGCGGCCGGGATCGGCCGGATCGTGATCGACTCGATGACCGAGATCGACCGGGTGGCCGAGGCGGCCGCCCGGCACGGCGTGGTCCAGCCGGTCTTCATCCGGGTCACCGTGGGCGTCGAGGCGCACACCCACGAATACGTCTCCACCGCCCACGAGGACCAGAAGTTCGGTCTCTCGCTGGCCGGGGGAGTCGCCGCCCAGGCGATCGCCAAGGTGCTCGCCTCGCCCTCGCTGAAGCTGCTGGGCCTGCACAGTCACATCGGCTCGCAGATCTTCGACACCCAGGGTTTCGAGGTCTCGGCCCGGCGCCTGCTCGGGCTGCACGCCTCGGTCGAGCGCGACCACGGCGTGGCGCTGCCGGAGATCGACCTCGGCGGTGGCTACGGCATCGCCTACACCAGCCAGCACGACCCGCTGGAGGCCAAGCTGCTGGCCGACCAGCTGGCCGACATCGTGCTGCGGGAGTGCCGGGCGCTGCAGATCGCGGTGCCCCGGGTCTCGGTCGAGCCGGGCCGGGCGATCGCCGGCCCGAGCACGTTCACGCTGTACCAGATCGGCACCCTGAAAGACGTCACCATGGACGGCGGCGGCGTACGCCGCTACGTGTCGGTCGACGGCGGGATGAGCGACAACATTCGCACCGCGCTGTACGACGCCGACTACTCCTGCACGCTCGCCTCGCGCTCGTCCGACGCCCCCGCCGCGCTCTGCCGGGTGGTGGGCAAGCACTGCGAGAGCGGTGACATCGTGGTGCGCGACGAGTTCCTGCCGGGCGACCTGACCCCGGGCGACCTGCTCGCGGTGCCCGGTACCGGGGCCTACTGCCGCAGCATGGCCAGCCAGTACAACCACGTTCCCCGCCCGCCGGTGGTGGCGGTGCGCGACGGTAGGGCCCGGGTGATCGTGCGCCGCGAGACCGAAGAGGACATCCTCGCCCTCGACGTGGTCTAGAAGAACCAGACCACCGACTATGGACGTCCGTGAGCGCCTTGGTGCCCACGGGCGTCCATTGTTTGTGGTCGAGTAAGTCTGGATAATGACGAAGGTGACCCGACCGTCTGCCGGAGTGCCGCGGGCCCTGCGCCGGCTGGGCACCGATCTGGCCACCTGGCGGCGTATCCGCAAGCTGACCGTCGAGGAACTCTCCCAGCGCTCGGGCGTCGGTATCGCCACCATCACCAGGCTGGAGGCCGGGCAGGGGGCACCGCTGGAGCACGTGTTCCGGGTCGCCTCGGTGCTCGGCGTGGCCGAGGTGCTGGCCACCGCCCTCACCCCCCGCAACGTCCTGGCCCGGGCCACGCCACCGGCACCTCCCGGAACACCCCCACAAGCCTGAGCGGTGTGGCGTAGTTCAACTGCGCCCACTGTCCGGCTCAAGCCGGCGTTCCTAAGCTGGGGGTATGAGCGCCGCGCCGCTGCAACCGCCGCCGGATCTGCCCCTGGCCGGGCTGTTCGACCCGGCCGAGCCGGCCCAATGGCACCGCCTGGTCGCATCTGCCCTGGTGAAGGCCGGCCGGATGACTCCGGACGACGATCCGGCGCAGGCCGTGAGCCGGCTGACCAGCACCACTTACGACGGCATCGGGATCCGCCCGCTGTACACCCGGGACGACGCGGTGGCCGAGGACGCGATCGGCGTTCCCGGGCTGGCCCCGTTCGTGCGTGGGTCGCGGGCGGCCGGAACCGTGCCCTACGGCTGGGACATCCGCCAGCGTCATCTCGACCCCGACCCAGAGGTCACCCACGAGGCGGTGATGGCCGATCTGGAGAACGGCGTCACCTCGCTCTGGCTCACCCTGGGCCAGGGCGGGCTGCCGCTGGGCAGTCTGTCGCAGGTGCTGAACGGGGTGCTGCTCGACCTGGCCCCGGTGGTGCTGGACGCCGGCGCCGACACCGAGGCTGCGGCCGAAGAGTTCCTGACCTTGCTCGACGGTATCGCCGGCGCCGGTGGCAACCTCGGCGCCGACCCGATCGGCCTGCGCGCCCGGCTCGGCGCCGGCCACACTCCCGACCTGGCGCTGCTGCCCAGGCTGGCCGAGCGCGCCACCGGCACTGCCCTGCGGGTGGCCACGGTCGACGCCACCGTGTATCACGACGCCGGAGCCTCGGACGCGCAGGAACTGGGCGCCTCGCTGGCCACCGGCGTGGCTTACCTGCGGGCCCTGACCGAGGCCGGGATCGGCACCGCCGACGCCTTCGCCCAGCTCGAGTTCCGCTACGCCGCGAATGCCGACCAGTTCCTGACCATCGCCAAACTCCGTGCTGCCCGCCGTCTCTGGGCCCGGGTGGCCGAGGTCTGCGGGTTGGAGGAGCAGCTGGGCGACCCGGCCTCGGCGAACCGGCTGGGGCAGCGGCAGCACGTGGTCACGTCGTCGGCGATGATGAGCCGCCGCGACCCCTGGGTGAACCTGCTGCGCACCACGCTCGCCGCTTTCGGGGCCGGTGTGGGCGGGGCCGACTCGGTCACGGTGCAGCCGTTCGACGCGGCGATCGGCCTGCCCGACGCGTTCTCCCGCCGGATCGCCCGCAACACGTCGTCGCTGCTGGTGATGGAGTCGCACCTGGCCCGGGTGATCGACCCGGCCGGGGGCTCCTGGTACGTGGAGCAGATCACCGAGGAGCTCGCCCGCGCCGCGTGGGAGCAGTTCACCTCCATCGAGGCCGAGGGTGGGATGGCGGCTGCGCTCGGGACCGGCCGCCTCGCCGCCGAGATCGACCAGGTCTGGCAGAGGCGGGCCAAGCGACTGGCCCACCGCAAAGACCCACTCACCGGCGTAAGTGAGTTCCCGAACCTTTCCGAGCCCACACTCGTCCGTAAGCCTCTGCCCGAGAAGCCCCACGGGGGGCTGCCGGTGCACCGCTACGCCGAGGAGTACGAGGCCCTGCGGGACAGTGCCGAAGCGCAGACCGGGGCGCCCGAGGTCTTCCTGGTCACCATCGGCCCGGTCGCCGTGCACACCGCCCGGGCCACCTTCGCCGCCAACCTCTTTCAGGCCGGTGGGTTGCAGACTCCGAGCGGCGACGTGGAGGCGTTCCGGGCCAGCGGGGCCACGATCGCCTGCCTGGCCTCCAGCGACAAGGTCTACGCCGAGCAGGCGCAGGCCGTGGCCGAGGCCCTGAAAGAGGCGGGCGCACAGCATGTCCTGCTCGCCGGGAAGCCGGGCGAGTACCCGGCGGTCGACGACTACGTGTTCATGGGGGTGGATGCCCTGGCGGTGCTGCGGGATCTCCACCGGCGGATCGGCATCGGGAGCTGACGAGAATGGCCATTCCCAACTTCGCGGACGTGCCGCTCGGGCAACCGCACGCATCCGGCGACTGGGCCGCGGCGCTGAAGGCGCAGGGGCAGCAGGACGCCGCCGAACTGCTCTGGCGCACGCCCGAGGGGATTGACGTCAAGCCCCTCTACACCGGGGCTGACCTGCAGGGTCTCGACTTCCTGGACACCTACCCGGGGATCGCGCCCTACCTGCGGGGGCCCTACCCGGCGATGTACGTGACGCAGCCGTGGACGATCCGCCAGTACGCCGGTTTCTCCACCGCGGCCGCCTCCAACGCCTTCTACCGGCGCAACCTGGCGGCCGGGCAGAAGGGCCTCAGCGTGGCCTTCGACCTGGCCACGCACCGCGGCTACGACTCCGACAACCCGCGGGTGACGGGCGATGTCGGCATGGCCGGGGTGGCGATCGACTCGATCCTGGACATGCGCCAGCTCTTCGACGGCATCCCGCTGGACCGGATGTCGGTCTCGATGACCATGAACGGCGCCGTGCTGCCGGTGCTCGCGCTCTACGTGGTGGCGGCCGAGGAGCAGGGGGTGAGGCCGGAGCAGCTGGCCGGCACCATCCAGAACGACATTCTCAAAGAGTTCATGGTGCGCAACACCTACATCTACCCGCCCGCCCCGTCGATGCGGATCATCAGCGACATCTTCGCCTTCACCTCGGCGAACATGCCCAAGTTCAACTCGATCTCGATCTCCGGCTACCACATTCAGGAAGCCGGGGCGACCGCCGACCTGGAGCTGGCGTACACGCTGGCCGACGGGGTCGAGTACCTGCGCGCGGGGGTCGGGGCAGGGCTCGGGGTCGACGTGTTCGCGCCCAGACTGTCGTTCTTCTGGGCGATCGGCATGAACTTCTTCATGGAGGTGGCGAAACTCCGTGCCGCCCGCCTGCTCTGGGCCCGGCTGGTGCGCGAGTTCGAGCCCAAGAATGCCAAATCGCTGAGCCTGCGCACCCATTCGCAGACAAGTGGCTGGTCGCTGACCGCGCAGGACGTGTACAACAACGTGATCCGCACCTGCGTAGAGGCGATGGCCGCCACCCAGGGCCACACCCAGTCGCTGCACACCAACGCCCTCGACGAGGCGCTGGCCCTGCCCACCGACTTCTCCGCCCGGATCGCCCGCAACACCCAGCTGCTGCTCCAGCAGGAGTCCGGCACCACCCGGGTGGCCGACCCGTGGGGCGGCAGCGCCTACGTCGAGCGCCTCACCTACGACCTGGCCCGTAAGGCCTGGCAGCACATCGAAGAGGTGGAGAAGGCCGGCGGCATGGCCAAGGCCATCGACGAGGGCCTGCCCAAGCTGCGGATCGAGGAGGCGGCGGCCCGCACCCAGGCCCGGATCGACTCCGGCCGTCAGCCGGTGATCGGGGTGAACACCTTCCGCCCCACCGTCGAGGACCCGGTCGACGTGCTCAAGGTCGACAACGCCCAGGTGCGGGCCGAGCAGATCGAGAAGCTGCGCCGGCTGCGCGAGGAGCGCGACCCCGAAGCCGCCGACGCGGCGTTGCAGCACCTCACCAACGCTGCCGAACGCAACGACGGCAACCTGCTCGACCTGGCCGTCCGGGCGGCCCGGGCGCACGCCACCGTCGGTGAGATCTCCGACGCCCTGGAGAAGGTCTACGGCCGGCACACCGGCCAGATCCGTACCATTTCCGGTGTGTACCGGGACGAGGCGGCGGGGGCAGGCAACGTGGAGGCGGTGCGCACCGCCACCGCCGAGTTCGAGAACGCGGAGGGCCGCCGGCCCCGCATCCTGGTGGCCAAGATGGGCCAGGACGGCCACGACCGGGGGCAGAAGGTGATCGCCTCGGCGTTCGCCGACCTCGGCTTCGACGTGGATGTGGGCCCGCTGTTCCAGACCCCGGAAGAGGTCGCCCTGCAGGCGGTCGAGGCCGACGTGCACGTGGTCGGCGTCTCCTCGCTGGCGGCCGGGCACCTCACCCTAGTGCCGGCGCTGCGGGAGCAGCTCGAGGCGCTGGGCCGGCCCGACATCCTGATCGTCTGCGGCGGGGTGATCCCGCCGGGCGACTACGAGCAGCTCCGGCGTGACGGGGCCAGCGCCATCTTCGGCCCGGGCACGGTGATCGCCGACGCCGCCCTCGACCTGCTGGGCACCCTGGCCGACCGCCTGGGCCACACCGCCGGAGCATAGGCTGACGACCATGGCTGAGGCATGTACACACCTGGACCAGATTCACGAGGTCACGCCCAGCGCGGCCGGCTGCGAGGACTGCCTGAGGAGCGGCGGTACCTGGGTGCACCTGCGGCTGTGCCGCACCTGCGGGCACATGGGCTGCTGCGACTCCTCGCCGGCCAAGCACGCCACCGCGCACTTCCACGCCCAGGAGCACCCGGTTGTGCAGTCGGCCGAGCCGGGGGAGAGCTGGCTGTGGTGCTACTCCGACGAAGTGGCCTTCGAACTGCGATGAACCAGGCATGAGCACCCGGGCCACCCGGCCGCCGTTCGACCTGCAGGAGGCGGCCGGGCAGATCCGGGCCGGTTCCCGGGCCTGGATCGCCCGGGCGATCACCCTGGTCGAGTCGACCCGGCCCGACCACCGGCGCCTGGCCCAGGAGCTGCTGACGAACCTGGCCCAGGACACCCCGCCGACCATCCGGGTCGGGGTCACCGGGGTGCCGGGGGCGGGCAAGTCCACGTTCATCAACGCGCTCGGCGGCCGGCTGATCGACGCCGGGCACGCGGTGGCGGTGCTCGCGGTCGACCCCTCCTCCACCCGCACCGGCGGCAGCATCCTGGGGGACAAGACCCGGATGACCAGGCTGGCCAGCGATCCGAAGGCGTTCGTGCGGCCCTCGCCGAGCGCCGGCACGCTGGGCGGGGTGGCCCGGGCGACCCGCGAGGCGATGGTGGTGCTGGAGGCGGCCGGCTACGACGTGGTGATCGTCGAGACGGTCGGGGTGGGGCAGTCCGAGACCACGGTGGCCGAGATGGTCGACACGTTCCTCCTGCTCACCCTGGCCCGCTCGGGCGACCAGCTGCAGGGGATCAAGAAGGGCGTGCTCGAGCTGGCCGACGTGATCGCGGTGAACAAGGCCGACGGCAGGCACGAGAGCGAGGCCTGGAAGGCGGCCCGCGAGCTCAGCGGCGCGCTGCACCTCATCGGCACGGCCGACGAGGCCTGGCAGCCGCCGGTGCTGACCTGCTCGGCGCAGGAGGGCAGCGGGCTCGACGAGGTCTGGGCCCAGGTGCTCGCGCATCGTTCGGCGCTCGGCGAAGGGCTGGCGCACAAGCGCCGGCAGCAGCTGATCGGGTGGACGTGGGCGATGGTGCGCGATTCGCTGCTGACCGAGCTGCGTGAGTCCGGGCCGGTGCGGGAGCTGACACCGCAGGTCGAGGCGCAGGTGCTGGCCGGGTCGTTGGCGCCTACGGCTGCGGCCGAGCAGATTCTGGCCGCGCTGCGGGGCACTGAACCGGCTTAGCCCTCGACCTCACGTTTGGGGTCTTGGGGATCGTCTTCCCGGGTGGGTGGGGGCTGGGGATGGCCTTATTACGGTGAACTCAGACCGCTCTCAAGCTGGTCACAGCGGGTACCTGTGAGAATGCCGGGATGAGTTCCGAGCACGGCTGGCGGTTCGCCGCCGCCTCGGCCCCCCGACGGCTGCTGCCCTCGGTGCGGGCGCGCTCCACCGTGTCCGCGGTCCTGGTGGTCGGCATGGCGCTCGGCCTGGCCGGCGGGCTGATCTTCTACGTGCTGCAGCGCAGCCTGATCAGCGGGCTGAACCAGGCCGCCGACGCGCGGCTGACCGAGGTCGAGGGCCGGCTGGACCTGGTCGGTGAGGGAACGCTGGACGAGGAGCTGAAGAAGGCCCAGAACCAGCGCACCGGGCAGTGGGTGCAGGTGCTCAAGGGCGAGGACATCGTCTCCAGCTCCAGCTACGACGCGGTCCAGCACCCGATCACCGGCCTGCGCCCGGCGATCGGCGAGACCGTGCGGGAGGAGGCCGGGGTGTTCAAGATCTTCGACACCGACCGGCCGTTCCTGGTGGTCGCCCGGGGGGTGGAGTACAGCGGCCAGAAGGACACGATCATGGTCGCCACCTTCCTGGACTGGCAGCGGCGCACCGTGGTGATCGTGATGGGCCTGATGGCCGTCGCCTTCCCGTTGCTGCTCGCCGCGGTCGGGGCGGTGGTCTGGGTGCTGCTCGGGCGGGCCCTGCGCCCGGTCGAGGAGATCCGCTCGCAGGTGGCCCGGATCGACGAACGCGACCTGGAGGACCGGGTGCCGATCCCGCCGACCCGCGACGAGATCGCCCGGCTGGCGATCACCATGAACGAGATGCTCGACCGGCTGCAGGCCGCCCAGACCGCGCAGCGCCAGTTCGTCGCCGACGCCAGTCACGAGCTGCGCAGCCCGCTGGCCACGCTGTCGGCGACCCTCGAGGTGGCCGATGCCGACGTCACCGGCCGGGCCTGGGCCGAGCTGCGCCCGGTGCTGCAGAACGAGACCGAGCGGATGGGCGTGCTGGTGCAGAACCTGCTGCTGCTGGCCCGGGCCGACGACCAGGGGCTGAAGCTGGTCTCGGTCGAGGTGGACCTGGACGACCTGGTGCTCGAGGAGGCCCGCCGGCTGCGCAGCTCGTCCGGGCTGGAGGTGCCGGTCTCGATCACCCCGGTACGCATCATGGGCGACCCGCACAAGCTCGGCCAGGTGCTGCGCAACCTGGTGGACAATGCGGCCCGCTACGCCGAGACCACCGTAGCCCTGGGCCTGGCCGTCTCCGGCTCGACCGCGCTGATCATGGTGGACGACGACGGGCCGGGGATCGCGGCGGCCGACCGGGACCGGGTGTTCGAGCGTTTCGTCCGGCTGGACGAGAGCCGCGACCGGGCCAGCGGGGGGGCCGGGCTGGGGCTGCCGATCGTGCGTGAGGTGGTGCGCGGGCACGACGGTGAGGTCGCCCTGGGGGTGTCGCCGTACGGCGGGGCGCGGTTCCAGGTGCAGTTGCCGATCACCATCCCGGCCGACGAGATGGAGCCGCTGCCGGGCGAGACCGGTGAGATCCCCCTGGCCGAACTCACCACCGGGCCGGGGGAGCAGCGCGACTGAGAGGTCACCCGAACGGGTGGTTCTGATCGCGAACAAACCCGCAAGACAGGACCTAAGGACGTCCTCGGTCGGGTTGTTCGCGCGTCAGCCTCCGGTGGTGGAGAGTCGGTAGCCCATCCCGCGCACCGTCTCGATCGCCCGGCGCTCGAACGGGGCGTCGATCTTGCGGCGCAGGTAGCGGATGTAGACCTCGACCACGTTCGGGTCGCCGTCGAACGCCGGGTCCCAGACCCCCTCCAGGATCTCGCTCTTGGTGACGACGTCGCCCTTGTGCCGCATCAGGAACTCCAGCAGGCCGTACTCGCGCGGCGTGAGCGAGATCTCGTTCCCGGCCCGCTCCACCCGCCGGCGCACCGGGTCGAGGGTGAGGTCGCCACAGGCCAGCACGACCGGGCGCTCCGGCGCGCCGCGCCGGATCAGCGCCCGCAGCCGGGCCACCAGCACGATGAAACTGAAGGGCTTGGTGAGGTAGTCGTCGGCGCCCAGGTCGAACGCGTCGGTCTGGTCGTAGTCACCGTCTTTCGCGGTGAGCATCAGCACCGGGGTCCAGATCTCGCGCCGGCGCAGCTCGGCCAGCACCTGGTAGCCATTGCCGCGCGGCAGCATGATGTCCAGAACGACTGCGTCGAAACGCTTCTCGGTGGCCGCCCAGAGCGCGTCCTGGCCGTTGTGGGCGACCTCGACGACGAATCCCTCGTCGGTCAGGCCGCGCCGGATCGTCTCAGCCAGTGGACGTTCGTCGTCGACGATCAGTACCCGCACGGTCCTCCTCGGTCAGACCTGCAAAGATACTTGCCGGGACCGGGTCCGGTCGGGTGGACTCAGCACGGTCTCAGGCCGCAGGACGGGCCGTCATTCTCACATGTCGAGACAATACACACTAGTCAGGGGAGTCAGGGTGGAGCCGCTCAAGGTCGCGCTGCTGGGGTGCGGGTCGGTCGGGACGCAGGTCGCCCGGCTCCTCGGCACGCACGCGGAAGAACTGGCCCAGCGGGCCGGTGCACCGCTGCAGCTGACCGGGATCGCGGTGCGCACGCTGGAGGCCGACCGCGGCCCCGGCATCGACCCGGCGCTGCTCACCACCGACGCCCCCGAACTGATCAAGCGCGCCGACCTGGTGATCGAGCTGATCGGCGGGATCGAGCCGGCCCGCACGCTGATCCTGCAGGCGCTGTCGTCCGGGGCCTCGGTGGTCACCGGCAACAAGGCGCTGCTGGCCGAGCACGGTCCCGAGCTCTACGAGGCGGCCGACCGCGGTGGCGTCGAGCTCTACTACGAGGCCGCCGTGGCCGGGGCGATCCCGCTGCTGCGCCCGATCCGCGAGTCGCTGGCCGGTGACCGGGTGCGGCGGGTGCTCGGCATCGTCAACGGCACCACCAACTACGTGCTCGACAAGATGGACACGGCGGGTCTCGACTTCGCCGCCGCGGTCGCCCAGGCGCAGGACCTGGGGTACGCCGAGGCCGACCCGACCGCCGACGTGGAGGGTTACGACGCGGCGGCCAAGGCCGCGATCCTGGCCTCGCTGGCGTTCCACACCCGGGTGCACGCCGACGACGTGCACCGCGAGGGCATCACCGAGGTCACCGCGGGCGACGTGGCCTCGGCCAAGCAGATCGGCGCGGTGGTCAAGCTCCTGGCGATCTGCGAGCGCACGGTCGCGGCCGACGGTTCCGAGGGGGTCTCGGTCCGCGTGCACCCCGCGATGATCCCGGCCTCGCACCCGCTGGCCAGTGTGCGGGAGGCGTTCAACGCCGTGTTCGTCGAGGCCGAGGCCGCCGGTGAGCTGATGTTCTACGGCCGCGGCGCGGGCGGTCTGCCCACCGCCAGTGCGGTTCTGGGCGACCTGGTCTCGGCCGCGCGCAACCGGGTGGCCGGCAGCCGCGGCCCGGGGGAGTCGTACTACGCGCAGCTGCCGTTGCGGCCGATGGGCGAGGTGGTCACCCGCTACCACATCAGCCTGGCCGTCGCCGACCGTCCCGGCGTGCTCGCCACGGTCGCCAAAGTCATTGCCGAGCACGGGGTCTCGATCGAGACCGTGCGGCAGCAGCAGATCCCGGCCGACCGTTCGCAGGCCGGTGCGCACAACAGTGCCTCGCTCGTGGTGGTCACCCACTCGGCCACCGAGGCGGCACTGGAAGCAACCGTCTCGGCGCTGGCCGGGCTGGACATCGTGACCGCCGTGGTCGGCGTCATGCGGGTCGAGGGTGAGGACTGATGGCACATCTGTGGCGCGGCGTCGTCGAGGAGTACCGGGACCGGCTGCCGATCCTGGGCGACGCCCCGGCGGTGACGCTCGGCGAGGGGGGCACGCCGCTGGTGCGGGCCCGGGCCCTGTCGGAGCACACCGGCTGCGAGGTCTGGCTGAAGTGTGAGGGGGTCAACCCGACCGGCTCGTTCAAGGACCGCGGGATGACGGCGGCGATGACCGCCGCGGCCGCGGCCGGCGCCAAGGTGGTGATCTGCGCCTCCACCGGCAACACCTCGGCGAGTGCGGCCGCGTACGCCACCGCCGCCGGGATGACCTGCGCGGTGCTGGTGCCGGACGGCAAGATCGCGATGGGCAAGCTGGCCCAGGCGATCGCCCACGGCGCCCAGCTGCTGCAGGTCGACGGCAACTTCGACGACTGCCTGACGGTGGCCCGTAAGCTCGCCGAGGCCTACCCGGTCGAGCTGGTGAACTCGGTCAACCCGGCCCGGATCGAGGGCCAGAAGACGGCCGCGTTCGAGGTCGTCGACGTGCTCGGCGACGCGCCGGACATCCACTGCCTGCCGGTCGGCAACGCCGGCAACATCACCGCCTACTGGCGCGGGTACCTGGAGTACGCGGCCGAGGGTTCCCCGGCCTCCAAGACCCCGAAGATGTGGGGCTTCCAGGCCGCCGGCGCCGCCCCGATCGTGCTCGGGCACCCGGTCGACCAGCCCGAGACGGTGGCCACCGCCATCCGGATCGGCAACCCGGCCTCCTGGTCGCAGGCGGTCGAGGCGCGCGACGCCTCCGGCGGCCGGATCGACGCGGTCGACGACCCGGCCATCCTGGCCGCGCACCGCTGGCTCTCGGCCCGCGAAGGGGTGTTCGTCGAGCCGGGTTCCGCCGCCTCGGTGGCGGGCCTGCTGCAGACCCACGCCGCCGGTGAGCTGGCCCCCGGCCAGACCGTGGTGTGCACGGTGACCGGGCACGGCCTGAAGGACCCGCAGTGGGCCCTGAAGGACGCGAACGGCGAGCCGGTGCAGCCGACCCGGACCCAGGTCGACGTGGTCAGCATCGCCTCGGCCCTCGGGCTGGCCTGATGACGGTCGGGTCGGCCTCCGCAACATCCGGTGAACTGCTGATGAACCGCCGCGCCACCGTGCGGGTCCCGGCCACCAGCGCCAACCTGGGCCCCGGGTTCGACAGCCTGGGCCTGGCGCTGACCGTGCACGACGTGGTCACCCTGAGCCTGGCTCCGGCCGGGCTCGAGGTGAGCGTCGAGGGGGAGGGCGAGGCCGGGGTCCCGCTGACCGAGGAGCACCTGGTGGTGCGCGCCGTGCGGGCCGCTTTCGACCACGTCGGGGTGCCGCAGCCGGGGATCCGGCTGCACTGCGCCAACCGCATCCCGCACGGCCGGGGCCTGGGGTCCTCGGCCGCCGCGGTGGTGGCCGGGCTGGTCGCGGCCCGCGGCTGCCTGGCCGAGCCGGAGGCGCTCGACGACGCCACGGTCCTGGCCCTGGCCACCTCGTTCGAGGGGCACCCGGACAACGCCGCCGCGGCCCTGCTGGGCGGCTGCACGATCTCCTGGCACTCGCACAGCGGGGTGCCGCGGGCCGAGCGGCTCGACGTGCGCACCGATCTCGACCCGGTGGTCTGCGTGCCCTCGGGCGAGCTGTCCACCACCACCGCCCGCGCCATGCTGCCGGCGCTGGTCGCCCACCCGGACGCCTCGTTCAACGCCGGCCGGGCCGCGCTGCTGGTGCACGCCCTGACCCGCCGGCCGGACCTGTTGCTCGAGGCCACCGAAGACCGGCTGCACCAGGCCCAGCGCGCGCCGGCCATGCCGGAGACCGCCGATCTGGTGCACCGGGTGCGGGAACTCGGGGCGGCGGCGGTGGTTTCCGGCGCGGGCCCGACGGTCCTGGTGCTCGGCCGCCGGGGCGAGGCGCTGAACGCGGTGAACTCCGCGCTGACCGGTCCGGCCGCGCACCGCTGGAAGGTGCTGCAGCCGGGAATCGACACGGTGGGTTCGCTGCTGGCTACAGAAGGCGAATAGTCCGGCCGAGTAAGCTGCGGTGCGGCCGGGTCGGGGGCCCGCCGTCTCCGCCGGGACCGGGCAAACACGGTTTTCGGACGGGATCGGCAGCTTGGGCTGATTCCGGTTCTTCGTTCTGGGCCCCGCCGGTGTTACAGTACGTGTGCAGTCGCTGAGATGCCGGTTCGTTCAGGCACACGCGCTGTACTCCGCCGCTCATTTCAGTCTTCGTGCCTGCGTGCACGGAGCGCGGCGTACAACCATCCGGATTCTCCGGGTGCAAACCCGCTGGTCGTGACTGTATCGCGGCCGAGGAGGGGGAAGACCTTTCGTGACAGATACCACCGAGATGTCGACGTCCGCTGTCGATCTCTCCACGCTCCGCCTGCCGCAGCTCCAGGCCGTCGCCTCGCAGCTGGGGATCAACGGCACGGCCCGGATGCGTAAGGCCGAGCTGCTCGAGGCGATCCGCAGCCACCAGGGCGCAGGCGCGGTCGCCCCCGCCCCGGCCACCCGTACCTCCCGCCGCTCGGCGTCGTCCCCGGCCGGTGCGCCGACCCGCACCCGCCGTACCTCCGCCGCCGCGGCCGCTGCGGCCGCCGCCGAGGCGCCGGCCGAGCAGCCTGCGCAGGAGGCCCTGATCGAGGCCCCCGCCGCCCCGGCCACCGGCACCTCCGGCCGTCGCAGCCGGGCCGCCGCCGCGGCTGCGGCCGCCGCCGAGCCCGAGGTCGCGGCGAAGGTGGCCGAGCCGGTCGCCGAGCCCGTCGAGGCCGCCGAGGCTCCCGCCGAGCGCCCCACCCGGGGTCGCGGCCGGGGTCGCACCGAGCGGGCCGACCGTACTGAGCGCACCGACCGCGCCGAGCGCACGGAGCGGGCCGACCGCACCGAGCGGGCCGAGCGCACGGAGCGGGCCGAGCGTCCGGACCGGGCCGAGCGGGCCGAGCGTTCCGAAGGCCGTTCGGGCAACCGGCCCGCCGACCGCGACGGCGCCGCCAAGGACGCCGACCGCGAGGGCAGCCGGGACAGCCAGGGCCGCAACAACTCCCAGCCGCGTCGCAGCAGCAACGACGAGGACGACGACGAGGACGGCCGGGGCCGTCGCCGGGGCCGTCGCTTCCGGGACCGCAAGCGCGGCCGGGGTCGTGACGGCGAGCCCGGTGGGGTCGACGAGCCGGAGGTCAGCGAGGACGACGTGGTCGTCCCGGTGGCCGGCATCCTCGACGTGCTCGACTCGTACGCCTTCCTGCGTACTTCCGGCTACCTGCCCGGCCCGAACGACGTCTACGTCTCGCTCGGCCAGGTCAAGAAGTACGGTCTGCGCAAGGGTGACGCGGTCACCGGGGCGGTCCGCCAGCCCCGCGAGGGCGAGCAGGCCAACCAGCGGCAGAAGTTCAACGCCCTGGTCCGGCTCGACACGGTCAACGGCAGCGCCCCCGAAGAGGCGCGCGCCCGGCCGGAGTTCAACAAGCTCACCCCGCTCTACCCGCAGGAGCGCCTGCGGCTGGAGACCGAGCCGAACATCATCTCCACCCGGATCATCGACCTGGTGGCGCCGATCGGCAAGGGCCAGCGCGGTCTCATCGTCTCGCCGCCGAAGGCCGGCAAGACGCTGATCCTGCAGGCGATCGCCAACGCGATCACCCGCAACAACCCCGAGTGCCACCTCATGGTCGTGCTGATCGACGAGCGGCCCGAAGAGGTCACCGACATGCAGCGCACGGTCAAGGGTGAGGTCATCGCCTCCACCTTCGACCGGCCGGCCGACGACCACACGGCCGTCGCCGAGCTGTCGATCGAGCGGGCCAAGCGCCTGGTCGAGCTCGGCCACGACGTGGTCGTCCTGCTCGACTCGATCACCCGGCTGGGCCGCGCCTACAACCTGGCCGCCCCCGCCTCGGGCCGGATCCTGTCCGGTGGTGTCGACTCCAGCGCGCTGTACCCGCCGAAGCGGTTCTTCGGCGCCGCCCGGAACATCGAGCACGGCGGGTCGCTGACCATCCTGGCCACCGCGCTGGTCGAGACCGGCTCGAAGATGGACGAGGTGATCTTCGAGGAGTTCAAGGGCACCGGCAACATGGAGGTGAAGCTGTCGCGCCAGCTGGCCGACAAGCGGATCTTCCCCGCCGTGGACGTGAACGCCTCCAGCACCCGCCGGGAAGAGATCCTGATGGGCAAGGAGGAGCTCGGCGTGATCTACCGCCTGCGCCGGGTGATGGGCGCCCTCGAGCCCCAGCAGGCCATCGAGCTGCTGCTCGACCGCACCAAGAAGAGCTCGAGCAACGCCGAGTTCCTGATGCAGGTGCAGAAGACCTCGCCCAGCGGCGAATAGCCCCGACCGCGGATCTCCCGGCGGGAATGCTCCCGGGGGATCCGCGGTTATGGCTCCCGTCTGCTGTTCTGGCAGACTTACTCAAGGCTCCGGTTCACGAGCGGCGCGCCCCGTGCCGCACGACCCGGCGGCAAGACTGAGGAGAGACAGTTGAAGAACGACATCCACCCGCAGTACGTGGCCACCACGGTCAAGTGCGCCTGCGGTTCGACCTTCGAGACCCGCAGCACCGCCACCAGCGGTCAGATCTCCACCGAGACCTGCAGCGCCTGCCACCCGTTCTACACGGGCAAGCAGCGCATCCTGGACACCGGTGGCCGGGTCGCCCGCTTCCAGCAGCGGTACGGCAAGAAGGACTCCGGCAAGTAGCCGAGCAGACGCCGGTCGTGGCCCCTCTCGCGGGGGCGGCGACCGGCGTCGTCGTTTGTCCGTAGGTACTTTCCAACAATGGACGGGTGACCCGCCTCCGTAGGGGCGTCCGACGTCCGTTGGTGGTTGCTTTTTCGGTTGCACCTCAGAAGAAGGCGAACATGGCCCAGCTCACCCCGGACGAGTCCGCGCAGGCGGCCGTCGAGCCGCTGCTGTACGAGTACGAGGAGCTGGAGCGCCAGCTCGCCGACCCGGCCATCCACGCCGACGCCGGCCGGGCCCGCAAGCTCGGGCGCCGGTACGCCGAGCTGGGGGCCGTGCACGCGGGCCACGAGGAGTGGCGCAGCGCCCTGGACGACCTGCAGGCCGCCCGCGAACTGGCCGCCGAGGACAGTGCGTTCGCCGAGGAGATCCCGGCGCTGGAGTCGGCGCTGGAGCACGCCCGCGAGCGGCTGCACCGGCTGCTGATCCCGCGCGACCCGGACGACTCCCGCGACGTGATCCTGGAGATCAAGGCGGGCGAGGGCGGCGAGGAGTCGGCCCTGTTCGCCGGCGACCTGCTGCGGATGTACCTGCGCTACGCCGAGCGCAACGGCTGGCGTACCGAGGTCCTCGACTCCACCGAGAGCGACCTGGGCGGGTACAAGGACATCTCGGTCGCGGTGAAGTACAAGGGCACCCCCGGACCGGGCGAGGGCATCTTCGCGAAGCTGAAGTACGAGGGCGGCGTGCACCGGGTGCAGCGGGTCCCGGTCACCGAGTCCCAGGGGCGCATCCACACCTCGGCCGCCGGCGTGCTGGTGCTGCCCGAGCCGGACGAGGCCGTCGAGGTCGAGATCGACGCCAACGACCTGCGGATCGACGTGTACCGCTCCTCCGGACCGGGCGGCCAGAGCGTCAACACCACCGACTCGGCGGTGCGGATCACCCACCTGCCCACCGGGGTGGTGGCCTCCTGCCAGAACGAGAAGTCGCAGCTGCAGAACAAGGAGCAGGCCATGCGGATCCTGCGCGCCCGGCTGCACGCCATCCAGGTCGAGGCCGCGGCGGCGGAGGCCTCGCAGGCCCGGCGCTCGCAGGTGCGCACGGTCGACCGGTCCGAGCGGATCCGCACCTACAACTTCCCGGAGAACCGGATCGCCGACCACCGCACCGGTTTCAAGGCCTACAACCTCGACCAGGTCCTGGACGGCGAGCTCGGCCCGGTGATCCAGTCCTGCCTGGACGCCGACGAGAGCGCCCAGCTGGCCGCGCTGCAGGCCGCGAACTGAGATGCCCGAGCTGAAGCACGTTCTCGCCGCCGCGGTGACCGCTCTGGCCGAGGCCGGCGTGCCCTCGCCGTCGGCCGACGCGAACATCCTGGTGGCCCACGGGCTCGGGGTGGAACGCCGCGACCTGGCCCGCCGGGTGATCCTCGGCTACCAGCTGAGCAGCGACGAGAACGCCCGGGTGGCCGGGCTTCTCGAGCAGCGGGCGAAACGCGTTCCGCTGCAGCACCTGACCGGTTCGGCGGGCTTCCGCCGGCTCGAACTCCTGGTCGGGCCGGGGGTCTTCGTGCCCCGGGTGGAGACCGAGTGGGTGGCCGGGCTGGCGATCGAGGCCGGGGTGGCGCTCGAGCACCCGCTGATCGTGGACCTGTGCACCGGCTCCGGGGCGATCGCGCTGGCGGTGGCCGACGAGGTGCCCGACGCGCGGGTGGTGGCGGTGGAGCTGGATCCGCCCGCGGTGGAGTGGGCGCGGCGCAACATCGAGGCCCTGGGGTCGCGGGTCGAGCTGCGCGCCGGAGACGCGGTGCGCGCCCACGAGCACCTGCTGGCCGATCTGGCCGGCGCAGTGGACATCGTGGTGGCCAACCCGCCGTACATCCCGCCGGACGCCGAGCCGACCGAGCCGGAGGTGCGCGACCACGACCCGGTACTGGCGCTGTACGGGGGAGGGGACGACGGTCTGGCCATCCCGCGCGGGGTGGTCGCGGCCGCCGCCGGGCTGCTGCGTCCGGGCGGGCTGTTGGTGATGGAGCATGCCGACGTCCAGGGCGCCGGGGGCCGCGCGCTCACCGCCACACCGGAGTGGATCGACGTGAACACGCAGCGTGACCTGACCGGCCGTGACCGTGCTCTGGTTGCCCGTAGGGCGGGCTGAGCGGGCGGGAATGAGCGTTCCGGGCCCAGGTAGTGCCACACTCGGGGGGTGAGTGTGCGTTTCGACTGCGCCCTGGAGGTCCAGCGTTCGCGCGGGATCGCCAAAGCTGCCGACGTCGTCGCGGAAGGTGATCTCGTCGTTCTGCCGACCGACACCGTGTACGGCATCGGCTGCGACGCCTTCGACGCCGAGGCGGTGTCCGCCCTGCTGGCCGCGAAGGGCCGCGGCCGGGCCATGCCGCCGCCGGTGCTGGTGCCGCACGTGCGCACCCTGGACGGCATCGCGGCCGGCATCACCGCCGACATCCGCGCGCTGGCCGAGGCGTTCTGGCCCGGCGCGCTGACCATCATCACCCGCTCGATGCCCACCCTGCGGTGGGACCTGGGCGAGACCAACGGCACGGTGGCGCTGCGGATGCCGCTGCACCCGGTGGCCCTGGAGCTGCTGGAGCGCACCGGGCCGATGGCGGTCTCCAGTGCCAATCTCACCGGTCACGACGCGGCCCTGACCTGTCAGCAGGCGCAGGACATGCTGGGCGACTCGGTGGCGGTCTACCTCGACGGCGGCCCGGCCGAGCTCGGCGTGGCCTCGACCATCGTCGACTGCACGGCGCCGGTGCCCCGGGTGGTGCGCCAGGGGGCGGTCACTCTGGAAGACCTGCGCTCGGTGGTCCCGGCGACCCTGGGTCTGGGTGAGGCGGCGCAGTGAGGGGTTACCTTTTCGTCCTGCTGATCGCGGCCACGGTCACCTACCTGACCACCCCGGCGGTGCGGCGCATCGCCCGGCGGGTGGGAGCGGTGACCGCCCTGCGTGAGCGGGACGTGCACACCGTGCCGATCCCGCGCCTGGGCGGCGCGGCGATCTACTTCGGCATCGCGGTGGCCATGCTCACCGCGTCCCAGGTGCCCTTCTTCGAGGCGGTCTTCGCCGGCCGCACGGCCTACGTGGTGCTCCTCTCGGCCGGCGCGGTCTGCCTGCTCGGGGTCTTCGACGACCTCTGGGAGCTCGACGCGGTCACCAAGGCGGCCGGGCAGATGCTGGCCGCCGGGATCATGGCCTGGCAGGGCATCCAGCTGATCTCGCTGCCGATCTTCGGCACCTTCATCCCGTCGCGGATGCTGCTGATCGTGGTCACCGTGGTGGCGATCATGGTGACGATCAACGCGGTGAACTTCGTCGACGGCCTCGACGGCCTGGCCGCGGGGATGGTGGCGATCGCCGGCACGGCGTTCTTCATCTACTCCTACGCGCTGGCGGTGAACTCGTCGCCGGGCGACTACGCCTCGCTGGCCTCGGTGATCACCGCCGCCCTGGTGGGTTCCTGCCTGGGCTTCCTGCCGCACAACTTCAACCCGGCGCGGATCTTCATGGGCGACAGCGGCTCGATGCTGCTGGGCCTGCTGATGGCCACCTCCACGGTGGCGATCACCGGCACGGTCGAGCCCTCGCAGCTGGAGGACATCCGGATCGTCCCGGCCTTCATGCCGCTGGTGCTGCCGCTCGCCGTGCTGGCGCTACCGCTCATCGATCTGCTGCTGGCCATCCTGCGGCGCACCCGGGCGGGCAAGATGCCCTGGCAGCCGGACAAATTGCACCTGCACCACCGGATGCTCAGCCTCGGTCACAGCCATGCCGGCGCGGTGCTGATCCTCTACTTCTGGACGGCCACGGTCGGCTTCGGGGTGGCCCTGTTCGCCCTGGTGCCCCCGGCCACGGCCCTACTGGTCGGAGGGGCCGCGGTGATCTGCGCGCTGGTCCTGACCATCGGGCCGCGGCGCTGGCGGCAGATGGCGGCCACCGCCGTACCCGGCGCCGGGCAACGCTCCGCAACTGTCGTCATACCGGCCGACCCGGCCCTGCCGCGGCCCCCGGCCGACCCGGACTCCCCGGGAGCGACCGGAGTCACGAAACCGGCTGCCCGTCAGGTTCGTTCGGCTGAGGGGCCCGGTGGGTCCGCAGAAGACCGCGATGACCGACCGGACACGCACCGTAGCGGTGCCGGCGTGAACTCAGGAATGAACGGATCATGAATATGTCCGACGTGAAGTCCGGCCGGAAGGTCTCCCGGGCCGCCGAGCCGGTGACCGCGCTGTGGCTTGCAGCACTCGTCCCGGCTCTTGTGCTGGGCGGTCTGACCGGTGCCGGGGCCTTCGTCGTGGGCCGTGACGAGGGCGTCTCCGCCCTGTTCGGGGCCGGGCTCGCGCTGGTTGCCCTGACCTTCACCACGATGCTGCACTCCCAGCTCCGGATGACCGAGCCGTGGCTCGGCATGGGCCTCGCCTTCATGACGTATTCGCTGGTCATCGGCCTGATGTGGGCCGCCTTCCTGCTGCTCGACGAGACCGCCTGGCTGGTCGGCCCGGCCGCCGCGGCCGGTCTCGGGGCCGGTCTGGTGGGCTGGATCGGAGGTCACATGCGCGGAGCGCTCAAGCTTCGTCAGCCGCTGTACGACGACAGGGATGCACGCGACTAACCCGTTCGGGTGCTGCCCGTTGCACCCGTAGCAGGGGTTCTTGAGCCCTTGCTGGGGGGTGGCGGCAGAACCGCCCTACATGACTGATAGTGTCAAGCCAGATGGATGACGAGTAGACCCTGCTGAGGGCACCCGCCATGACTGCGGAGTGCCCGCTGAAGGTCTCCGCCGGCTACGAGCTGCAACGCCCGAGCCCGTCTTCCCCCGAACCCGTAACGCAGCTGAACGAGTAACAAACCACAGAGCTTGTAACACCCCAGGGCCGCCCATCGGCCCTGGCCGGTACCGCACGATCTGCCGCCAGGCCTCTCGGGCTGAATGGCTGAATCCGCAACGAAGCATTGAGCTTGGAGGAGCGACCGTGACTTACGTGGCCGCCGGTGGTGGAGGCGAAGGAGGCTTCCACGCGCCCAGTGAGGTGGAGTTCTGGCAGCCCCTGATCGGGGACGGCGCCTTCGCTCTGACCCGGTCGATGGTCGTCTTCGCGGCAATCGCGGTCGTCCTGTCCGTGGTGCTGCTGGTGCTGACCCGGAACATGAAGCTGGTGCCCGGCAAGGGCCAGTTCTACGTCGAGAGCGCCTACAGCTTCGTCCGTAACGGCCTGGCCCGCGACATCATCGGCGCGGACCACTTCAAGCCGTTCCTGCCGCTGATGTTCGCGCTCTTCACGGTCGTGCTGATCAACAACCTGGCCGGGATCGTCCCGTTCATCAACTTCCCGACCTTCAGCCGGATCGGCTACGCGATCGTGCTCACCGCGATCGTCTACATCACCTACCACG
This sequence comes from Kineosporia sp. NBRC 101677, assembly GCF_030269265.1. Taxonomy (NCBI): domain Bacteria; kingdom Bacillati; phylum Actinomycetota; class Actinomycetes; order Kineosporiales; family Kineosporiaceae; genus Kineosporia; species Kineosporia sp. NBRC 101677. The sequence goes on along the minus strand of NZ_BSTA01000008.1, from coordinate 340,301 downwards.
CGGTCGGTATCCGTAAGCACGGCCCGATCGGCTGGCTGAAGAGCTTCGTGCCTTCGGGCCTGCCGGCCTGGGTCGTCCCGCTGGTGTGGTTCATCGAGTTCCTCACGTACGTGGTCAACCGGCCGCTCACCATGGCGCTGCGACTGTTCGGCAACATGTTCGCCGGGCACCTCATGCTCATGGTCTTCGCCCTCGGTGGCGAATACCTGCTCTTCCAGGCGGATGGCCTCTTCCTCAACGCGACCGGCGTCTTCGCCTACGCGTTCTCGCTGGTCATGTTCGGCTTCGAGGTCATCGTCCAGTGCCTCCAGGCGTACGTCTTCGTGCTCCTGGCCTGCGTTTACATCGCCGGTGCCGTCGCCGACGAGCACTGATCTTCCGCCGGTGCCCGTCGTCGGACGCGCACTGACAACTGCCTGAGCCCCTCAGGCAACAACCCGAAAGGCAGGAAACTGCAATGACCGGCAACATCGCATTCCTTGGCTACGGTATCGCCGCGATCGGCCCCGGCATCGGCGTGGGTCTGATCTTCGCCGCCTACATCCAGGGTGTGGCCCGTCAGCCCGAGTCCCGCAGCGTGCTGCAGACCATCGCGTTCACCGGCTTCGCCCTGACCGAGGCGCTGGCCCTGCTGGGTCTGGTCTTCGCCTTCCTCTTCCGCGAGTGACCATCCTTTTTTCCGCTGACCCGACGGGAAGGAGGGTGACACTGTGATTGCACAACCGCTCATTGCAGCAGGTGACGCCGAAGAGGTTGGCCACGCAACTGGCTGGGGCTCGGAGCTGCCGATCGTTCCGCACCCGTCGGAACTGATCCTCAGCCTCGTCTTCTTCGCGATCGTCTACTACGTGATGAAGAAGTACGTGGTGCCTCGCCTCGAGGCGGTCTACGCCGAGCGTACGGCCGAGATCGAGGGTGGCATCGAGAAGGCGGCCCAGGCCCAGGCCGAGGCTGCCGCCGCTCTGGACGAGTACCAGAGCCAGCTGGCCGAGGCTCGCGCCGAGGCCGGCCGGATCCGCGAGGAGGCGCGCACCCAGGGTGCGCAGATCGTCGCGGAGATGCGGGAGCAGGCCCAGGCCGAGGCGGCCCGGATCGTTGCCTCCGCCCAGCAGCAGGTCGCTGCCGAGCGGCAGCAGGCGGTCGTGCAGCTGCGGTCCGACGTCGGTGCCCTGGCCACGGACCTGGCCTCGCGCATCGTCGGTGAGTCCCTCCAGGACTCGGCCCGGCAGTCGCGGGTGATCGACCGCTTCCTGGACGAGCTCGAGCAGGCCGAGACGGCCCCCACCTCGGGCCGGGTCTCCTGATGGCGGCGCAGGTGCGGATGCAGGGCCCGAGCCGGGTGGCGCTCGCCGCCGGGCAGGACCGGCTGGAGATGCTGCTCAACTCCGTCGGTACCGACGCGGCCCGGCTCGCGGACGACCTGTTCGCGGTCACCGACCTGGTGGTCTCCAACGCCGCCCTGCGCCGGGCCCTGACCGAGTCGTCGCGGCCGGCCGAGACCCGGGCCGCCCTGGCGGCCCGGCTGCTGGAGGGCAAGGTCTCCGGGCCGGCCCTGGACCTGGTCTCCGGACTGGTCCGCTCCCAGTGGTCGGACTCCTCGGACCTGACCGAGGCGCTCGAGGGCCTGGCGGTCACCGCCGCGCTCTTCGGTGCCGAGCGGGCCGAGCGTCTGGACCGGGTCGAGGACGAGCTGTTCCGCTTCGGTCGCACGATCGCGGGTGACGTCTCGCTGCGGGACGCGTTCGCGATCCGGACGCCGGGCTCCGACCGCAAGCGCCAGCTGGTGCACCAGCTGCTGGTCGGCAAGGTGGCTCCGGAGACCCTGCGCCTGGCGGCCCAGGCGGTGACCTCCCCGCGAGGTCGCCGGGTGGAGCAGGTGCTGGAGAAGTTCCTGGAGGCTGCCGCCGCCCGTCGGCGGCAGCTGGTGGCGGACGTGGTCGCGGCCACGCCGCTCACCGAGGGCCAGCGGGCCCGGCTGAGCACGGCGCTGCGCCGGCTCTACGGCCGTGACATCCGCATCAACCTCGACCTCGACCCCGAGGTCATGGGTGGGCTGCGGATCATGGTGGCCGGTGAGCTGATCGACAGCACGGTGCTGAGCAGGCTGAACACGGCCCGGCGGACCATCGCAGGCTGACCCGTCGCACAGCTGCTGACCACCTGGTCACAGCTGTGCGCCGCGGCGCGCGATGATGTACGCACACAGGCATAGGTAAGTAGCAAGAAAAAGAAGAAGACCCACGGCCCGGCTCACGCCGGACAACGACGAGAGAGCAGGGGATCCAGATGGCGGAGCTGACGATCCGTCCGGACGAGATCCGGGACGCGCTGGACGCCTTCGTACAGTCCTACGACCCGGACACGGCCAGCCGCGAAGAGGTCGGCATCATCTCCGAGGCGGCCGACGGCATCGCCCGGGTCGAGGGCCTGCCCAGCGTGATGGCCAACGAGCTGCTGCTGTTCGAGGACGGCACGCTCGGCCTGGCGCAGAACCTGGACGTCAACGAGATCGGCGTCGTCGTTCTCGGTGAGTTCAGCGGCCTGGAGGAGGGCCAGGAGGTCAAGCGGACCGGAGAGGTTCTCTCCGTCCCGGTCGGCGACGCCTTCCTCGGCCGCGTGGTGGACCCGCTGGGTGCGCCGATCGACGGCCTGGGCGAGATCGCCTCCGAGGGCCGCCGGGCCCTGGAGCTGCAGGCGCCGGGCGTCATGCAGCGTAAGTCGGTGCACGAGCCGATGCAGACCGGGATCAAGGCGATCGACTCGCTGACCCCGATCGGCCGCGGCCAGCGCCAGCTGATCATCGGCGACCGCCAGACCGGCAAGACCGCGATCGCGATCGACACGATCATCAACCAGAAGCGCAACTGGGAGAGCGGCGACCCGGACAAGCAGGTCCGCTGCATCTACGTCGCGATCGGCCAGAAGGGCTCGACCATCGCGTCGATCCGGGGCTCGCTCGAGGCGGCCGGCGCGCTGGAGTACACCACCATCGTCGCCGCCCCGGCGTCCGACCCGGCCGGCTTCAAGTACCTCGCCCCGTACACCGGCTCGGCCATCGGCCAGCACTGGATGTACGCCGGCAAGCACGTCCTGATCGTCTTCGACGACCTGAGCAAGCAGGCCGAGGCCTACCGCGCCGTGTCGCTGCTGCTGCGCCGTCCGCCGGGCCGTGAGGCCTACCCGGGTGACGTCTTCTACCTGCACTCCCGTCTGCTGGAGCGTTGCGCGAAGCTGTCCGACGAGCTGGGCCACGGCTCGATGACCGGTCTGCCGATCGTCGAGACCAAGGCCAACGACGTGTCGGCCTACATCCCGACCAACGTCATCTCGATCACCGACGGCCAGCTGTTCCTGCAGTCGGACCTGTTCAACGCCAACCAGCGCCCGGCGGTCGACGTCGGTATCTCGGTCTCCCGGGTCGGTGGCTCGGCCATGACCAAGGCGATGAAGAAGGTCACCGGCTCGCTCAAGATCGAGCTGGCGCAGTACCGCGCGCTCGAGGCGTTCGCCCTGTTCGCCTCCGACCTGGACGCCGCCTCCAAGCAGCAGCTGGCCCGTGGTCAGCGGCTGATGGAGCTGTTCAAGCAGCCGCAGTACTCGCCCTACGCGACCGAGGAGCAGGTCGTCTCGATCTGGCTCGGCGTCAACGGCTACCTCGACGACGTCGAGGTCGGTGACGTGCGCCGGTTCGAGCAGGAGTTCCTCGACCACCTGCGCCGCAACACCGACGTGCTCAGCACGATCGGCGAGACGCTGCAGTTCAGCGACGACACCGCGGCCAGCCTGGAGAAGGAGGTCGAGGCGTTCGCGCAGACCTTCCAGGCCGGTTCCGACGAAGGCATCGTGGGCACCGTCGACGAGGAGTACGAAGCGACCGCGGACGGCGAGATCTCCCAGGAGAAGATCGTCCGGCAGAGCCACTGACGACGCCACCGGCATAAGGAGCTAGAGCCAGATGGCAGGGCAGCAGAGGGTCTACCGGGCCCGGATCCGGTCGACCGCGTCGCTGGAGAAGATCTTCCGCGCGATGGAGCTGATCGCTTCGTCGCGTATCTCCAAGGCGCGGGCGGCCGTGGCCTCCTCCACCCCGTACGCACAGGCGATCACCCGTGCGGTGTCGGCGGTCGCGACCTACTCCGACGTGGACCACATCCTTACCACGGAGAAGGAGAACGTCCGCCGCGCCGCGATCCTGGTGGTCACGGCCGACCGCGGTATGGCGGGCGCCTACTCCTCGAACGCCCTGAAGGCGAGCGAGCAGTTGCGCGAGCGCCTCACGGCCGAGGGCAAGCAGGTGGTCACCTACGTGACCGGACGCAAGGGTGTCGCCTTCCTGCGCTTCCGTAAGCGTGACATCGCGGGGGAGTGGACGGGCTTCTCCGACGCCCCGACCTACGAAGCTGCCGACACCATCGGCAACACCCTGGTCGAGGCGTTCGTCAAGGACTACGAGGACGGCGGCGTCGACGAGATCCACGTCGTCTACACGCGGTTCGTCAGCATGGTGAGCCAGCAGCCGGAGATCATCCGGCTGCTGCCGCTGGAGGTCGTCGACTCGATCGAGCCGCCGGCCCCGGACGAGAAGCTGCCGCTGTACGCCTTCGAGCCCAACTCGGCGGACGTGCTCGACGCGCTGCTGCCGAAGTACGTGAACAGCCGGATCTTCAACGCGCTGCTGCAGGCCTCGGCCAGCGAGCTGGCCTCCCGCCAGCGCGCGATGAAGTCCGCCTCGGACAACGCCAAGGAACTGATCCGTATGTACACCCGGCTGGCCAACCAGGCCCGCCAGGCGGAGATCACCCAGGAGATCAGCGAGATCGTCGGCGGCGCCGACGCGCTGGCCAGCTGATGCCCGCCGTGTCCGAGTCACCTGAAGCCATGACAGAGAGAAGAGTCAAATGACCGCCACCGTCACCGAAACGGGTGCGACCAGCGGCCAGGCCGGCGTCGGCCGGGTGGCCCGGGTCATCGGCCCCGTCGTCGACATCGAGTTCCCCCAGGGCCAGCTGCCCTCGATGTACAACGCCCTGTACATCGACTACACGCTGAACGGTGGTGACATCCGGCTGTGGCTGGAGGTCGCCCAGTTCATCGGGGACAACCTGGTCCGCGCGATCGCCCTGAAGCCGACCGACGGCCTGGTCCGTGGCATGTCCGTCGCCGACAGCGGGTCGCCGATCAGCGTCCCGGTCGGTGACGTCACCAAGGGCCGCGTCTTCAACGCGATCGGCGAGGTGCTGAACCTCGAGGGTGACGACACCTTCGAGGTGACCGAGCGCTGGCCGATCCACCGCAAGGCCCCGGCCTTCGACCAGCTCGAGTCCAAGACCGAGATGTTCCAGACCGGCATCAAGGTCATCGACCTGCTCACCCCGTACGTGCAGGGTGGGAAGATCGGCCTGTTCGGTGGCGCCGGCGTCGGCAAGACCGTGCTGATCCAGGAGATGATCGCCCGGGTCGCCCGCGACCACGGCGGTGTCTCGGTGTTCGCCGGGGTCGGCGAGCGCACCCGTGAGGGCAACGACCTGATCGTCGAGATGGAAGAGGCCGGCGTTCTCCCGAACACCGCGCTGGTCTTCGGTCAGATGGACGAGCCGCCGGGCACGCGTCTGCGCGTGGCCCTCTCGGCCCTGACGATGGCGGAGTACTTCCGCGACGTGCAGAGCCAGGACGTGCTGCTCTTCATCGACAACATCTTCCGGTTCACGCAGGCCGGTTCCGAGGTCTCCACGCTGCTCGGCCGTATGCCGTCGGCCGTGGGTTACCAGCCGAACCTGGCCGACGAGATGGGCCTCCTGCAGGAGCGCATCACCTCGACCCGGGGTCACTCGATCACCTCGATGCAGGCGATCTACGTGCCGGCCGACGACTACACCGACCCGGCCCCGGCCACCACGTTCGCGCACCTGGACGCGACCACCGAGCTCTCCCGCGAGATCGCGTCGATGGGTATCTACCCCGCCGTGGACCCGCTGACCTCGACGTCGCGCATCCTGGACCCGCGGTACATCGGGGCCGACCACTACAACACCGCGGTGCGGGTCAAGCAGATCCTGCAGCGCAACAAGGAACTGCAGGACATCATCGCGATCCTGGGTGTCGACGAACTGTCCGAGGAGGACAAGATCGTCGTCAACCGGGCCCGCCGGATCCAGCGGTTCCTGTCGCAGAACACCTACGTGGCCAAGCAGTTCACCGGTATCGAGGGTTCGACCGTCCCGGTCGACGAGACCGTGGACGCCTTTACGCGGATCTGCGACGGCGAGTTCGACCACGTCGCCGAGCAGGCCTTCTTCATGTGCGGTGGCCTGGACGACGTCGAGCGCAAGTGGGCCGAGATCCAGAAGAAGACCGGCGCCTGATCCGGTCATCGAGTGTGGGGGCCGGCCCGGTCGGGCCGACCCCCGCATCCGGCTCGACAGAGCCGATATTGTGTCGACAGCGCTCGCACCCACGTTTCGGAGCGGGTGACGGGTTGAGGAACACGGAGGAACCGTCGTGCCGCTCCAGGTAGAACTGGTGAGTGCCGAGGCGAAGGTCTGGACGGGCGCGGCCCGGATGGTGATCGCCCGGACCAGCGAGGGCGAGATCGGTGTGCTCACCGGTCACGAGCCCACGCTGGCGCTGCTCGCCCCCGGTCGGGTCACGATCCGCGGTGAGGCCGGCGAGACCGTGATCGCCCAGGTCGAGGACGGTGGGTTCCTCTCCATCGACCACGACCGGGTGACGGTGGTCGCCGACACCGCGAGCCTCGTCCCCGACTCGGCCCGCTGAGTCCGGGCCCGGCCGTAGTTGGGACAGTTGGTAGCCCCGCTCGAGATTCTGGGTGCCCTCCTCGTCCTGTTCGGCTTGGTCCTTGCTCTGTTCATCCTGCGCCGTTACCTGCTGGCCCGTAACGGCGCCACGTTCGACTGCTCGCTGAGACGCGAGCACCCCCGCCGCGCGAGCGCCTGGATCCTGGGCGTCGCGCGGTACGGGGAGGACCGCCTCGAGTGGTTCCGGATCTTCACGGTCAGCCCACGACCGACTCGGGTGCTGATCCGCTCGCAGCTCGATCTGCTGGAGTGGAAGCAGCCCGGTGAGCAGGACGTGCACTCGATCCTGCCGGGGGCAGTGATCGTTCGATGTACCTACGGTCTGGACGATCCGGAGATCGTCGAGCTGGCCATGACGCGGTCGGACTACACCGGATTCGCCACTTGGCTGGAATCCGCACCGCCCGGCATGCAACCGTTCAGCGCGTGAGTTCACACCGGCTGTTCGTGCTTCGACCTCGACCATCAGCCTGGCCGGGCCGCCCACACGCTTGACCCACCTGATCGGCGTGGACGACCTGGCCCGCCATCTGCTGCGCCCTCCCGCCTCACCCGCGAACGGGTGTCCCTCTCGGCGGCAGGACCTCGGCGCCTTGCGGCTGAGTTGTAGGCTCCGCCTCCTCGGATCTCGCGGTTTCGCCACTCCTCGCCCTTAGTGATACCCCGTGCGCGGGTCTTGAAACACGTTCCGTCCCATTTCTTCCGCCGGAATTGCGGTCAAGCCGTCAACTATCCGCAGGCCTGCTGGTCCGGCGTGAAATCAGCCGTTCGAGGGCCGGGACGAGACCTTCCAGTCGAACCCGATGTGCACGTCGCCGGAGCCGGTGGTGGCCGAGATCCGGTTCTTCGCGCTGCCGGTCGGGACGTCGATCTTCCGGTCGCCGCTGCCGGTGTGCCCGGTGACGTCGTACGACGTGCCGTCCTGGGGCAGGCTGACCCCGACGTCGCCGGAGCCGGTGCGCAGCTCGACGGTGGGGGGCGCCACGCTGAACGAGGTCCGGATGTCGCCGGAGCCGGTGCGGGCGCGCACCTGGGTGGTCTGCGCGGTGAAGTCGGCGGACAGGTCGCCGGAGCCGGTGCGGAGCTCGGCCCGGGCCGAGTCGAGCTGGGTGGCGCGCAGGTCGCCGCTGCCGGTACGGGCCTCGATGTCGCCGCCGATGGTGCCCAGCCGGATGTCGCCGGAGCCGGTGCGCACCTTCGTGGCCCCGGTCAGGCCGGTGACCGTGGCGTCGCCGGCGCCCGTGGTCACGTCCACCTTCACGTCGGGGGGCACGACGACCTGGTAGTCGACCGAGCAGTTGTCGATCGGCCAGCCACCGCTGCAGCCGCCTTCCAGGGCGAGGACACCCTGCTGGACCGAGTGCGTCCACCGGGCGTCGGTCAGCGACGAGGTGGTCCGCACCTCGAGGGTGACCGGATCACCCGGCGCCCCGTCTCGGATCACCACGTCGCCGGACTCCACGTCCACCCGCATCGCGGTGATCCGGTCGGTCACGGTGAGGGACTCGGTGCTGACCCGGGTGGCGAACAGCGTCACCACGCTGATCGTGCCCATCCCGATCACCCCGGCCCCGAGCACCACCGTGGCGATCCGGACCGGGCCGGTCCACGGGCTGCGCCGGCGCGCCGCGGCCGCCAGTCGCTCCTGCTCGGCCTTCGCCTCGGGGGAGCCGGGTTCGAAAGTCGTCGTGGGCATGTCTTCAGGACTCCTGTGCCTGGGAACCGAGCCAGCGGAGGACGGCCAGGACGCGGCGGTGGTCCTGGGCGGCCGGGGGGAGGTCGAGCTTGCCGAAGATGCTCGAGACGTGTTTCTCCACCGCGCCCTCGCCGATCACCAGGGCGGCGGCGATGGCGGTGTTGGAGCGGCCCTCGGCCATCAGGCCGAGCACCTCACGCTCACGCGGGGTGAGCCGGCCGAGCGGATCCTTGCGGGTGGCCCGGGAGAACAGCTGGGCCACCACCTCCGGGTCGAGGGCGGTGCCGCCGTCGGTGACCCGGCGCAGGGTCTCGGCGAACTCGCTGACGTCGGCCACCCGGTCCTTCAGCAGGTAGCCGATGCCCCGGGAACGGGCCGCGAACAGCTCGGTGGCGTAGTTCTCCTCGACGTACTGGCTGAGCACCACCACGGCGATCTTCGGGTACTGGTGGCGCACCACCAGGGCGGCCCGCACCCCCTCGTCGGTGAACGTGGGCGGCATCCGCACGTCGACGATCACCAGGTCGGGCCGGTGCGCCTCGACCGCCTTCAGGAAGGAGTCGCCGTCCGGGCAGGCCTCGGCCACCTCGAAGCCGGTCTCGGCCAGCAGGCGCAGCAGGCCCTCCCGCAGCAGGACCGAGTCCTCGGCCAGCACGACTCGAATGCTCACGACGGACTCCCGGGGGTGAGGGGCAGATGAATGGTCAGCACGGTGGGGCCGCCGGCCGGTGAGGAGAGGTGCACAGCGCCGTCGATCGCGGCCACGCGGTCGGCCAACCCTCGCAGACCGGTGCCCCCACCCTCGCCGCTGCCGGGCTGGGCGCCGCCCACCCCGTCGTCCTCGACCTCGATCCGCAGCCACTCGCCGACCGCGCTGACCAGCACCCGGGCCTGCCGGGCGCGGGCGTGCTTGGCCACGTTGGTCAGGCCCTCGCTGACACAGAAGTAGGCGATCGCCTCGACCGTGGGGTCGGGCCGGGTGGGCAGCACGGTCTGCACGCTGACCGGGACCGGGGCGCTGGCCGCGAGGGCGGACAGGGCCGCGTCCAGGCCGCGGTCGGTCAGGATCGGCGGGTGGATGCCCCGGGCGACCTGGCGCATCTCCACCACGGCCTCCTTCGCCGCGCTGTGCGCCTTGTCCATCAGGTCGCGGGCGCCCTGCGGGTCGCGGTTCAGCCGGTCCTTGGCCAGGCCCAGGTCCATCGCGATGGCGACCAGTCGCTGCTGGGGGCCGTCGTGCAGGTCGCGCTCGATCCGCTGGCGCTCGGCCTCCACCGAGTCCACCGCCGCGGCCCGGGTGCGGGTCAGGGTCTGCACCCGCTGGTTGAGCCGGCGCACCTCCTCCGAGCGCGGCTGGCGGGTCAGCAGCAGACGGGCCATCAGCACGTTCAGCGCCATCAGGCCGGTGGCGGTCAGCGGGGTGACGACCAGGCCGACCAGCCCGAGGAAGAACACCAGCAGCAGCCACCACGGCCCGGACGTGGTTCCGCCCCAGGGCCAGTACATCTCGGCGCCGGGCAGGAACCAGACGTAGACCGGGGCCAGCACCAGGGCCAGGGTGACCGAGGCGAAGCAGACCACCAGGGTGCCGGTGACCAGGCCCCAGCAGGCCTGGATGGAGACCCAGGCCATCGAGCGCCACTGCGGCCCGCCCAGCAGCCCGCGCCGCCAGAACGAACGCTTCGGGGCCGCCGGGGACGGGCCCATCCACTCCAGCCGGGTGTAGGCCAGCGCCTGCAGCCGGAACAGGTCCAGCCGGGCGGCCACCAGGGCACAGGCCAGGACGGCGAGCAGCATCGGCAGGCCGATCCCGAAGACCGGCACCAGCACGACCGACACCAGCATCAGCACGGTCAGGGCCAGATACGGGACGGCGACCAGGATGTCGAGCGTCAGGTGGCAGACCGCGGGCCACCCGCGCAGCCACCAGCCCACGGCCTGGCGGGCCCCGGAGGCGGTGGGCAGGCCCCACAGCCACCACTTCTCGCCCGGGTCGAACAGATCGAACCCGGGGGCGACGAGCGCCTTGTCGGTTGGCTTGATCACCCCATCAAGGTAGGCCGCCGAGCACGCTGTGGGGATACCGGAGCCACCCCCGAGGGGGTGGGGATAACCCCACCCCCGATCGAGGGGGACGCACCAGTGATCTTGGAGCGCGCCGGCCCGAGGCTGATCACCATGACGACAACGACGAACTCGGAACGTTCACGTCTCGTTCCCCCACCGCAGAAGCCGGTGGGACGAGGAGGCCGGTCCGTCGCCTCCTGGTGCGCCCGCCATCGGTGGGTCACTCTTCTTGCCGCGCTCCTGGTGGTGGCGGCCGGCGTCGTGATGCTCGGGGGCGGGCTGAAGACGTCGACGGGGGCCGAGCAGCTGGTCGGGGACTCGCGCAAGGCCTCAGAACTGCTGGAGGGAGCCGACTTCGGGGACCGTCCGACCGAGCACGTCGTGATCAGCGCGCGGAGGGGAACGCTGAGCGACGAGCAGGTGGGTGACCTGGGGGAGCAGATCAGCCAGGCGTTCTCCGGGGTGGCGGGGGTCGCCTCGATCGGCGAGCCGGTGGTCTCCGCCGACGGCCGGACCATGCTGGCCACGGTCGAGCTCGATGCGGAGGTGGACGACTCCGACCGGATCGACGGCACCGCCGAGGCGATGCTGCCGATCACCGACCGGCTGGCCGCCACCCACCCGGACCTGGAGGTGGGGCAGACCGGTGAGGGCTCGCTGAACGTGGGGGTCGGCGAGCAGATCGAGGACGACCTGAAGAAGGCCGAGATCTTCTCTCTGCCGGTCACTCTGGCCATCCTGCTGCTGGCCTTCGGCTCGGTGGTGGCGGCCTTCGTGCCGGTGCTGCTGGGGGTCGCGGCGGTGGGGACCGCACTCGGGCTGACGGCACTGATCTCGCAGACCTACAAGGTCGACCAGAACACCCAGAGCATGGTGCTGCTGATCGGGCTGGCGGTCGGGGTGGACTATGCGCTGTTCGTGATCCGGCGGGCCCGGCAGGAGCGGGCGCACGGCCTCGAGGTGCGCGAGACGATCCAGGTGGCGGGGCGCACGGCGGGCCGGGCGGTGATCATCTCGGGGGTGACCGTGGTGGTCTCGATGGCCGGGATGCTCGTGGCCGGCGGGCTGTACACGTCGCTGGCGATCGGCGCGATGATCGTGGTCGGGATCGCGGTGATCGCCTCGGCCACCGTGCTCCCGGCGATCCTGTCGCTGCTCGGCGACAAGGTGGACCGGCTGCGCCTGCCCTTCATCGGCCGCCGGGTGGGCCGCGAGGCGAGCATCGACGGGCCCTGGGGCCGGCTGGCCGGTGCGGTCACCCGGCGCCCGCTGATCTGGACGCTGGCCGCCACCGGTCTGCTGGTGGCCCTGGCGGTCCCGGCCGCCTCGATGCGCACCTCGCTGGCCGGCGTCGAGTCGCTGCCGCAGGACGTGCCCCAGGTGCGGGCCACGATGACCATGACCCACGCGTTCCCGCAGGAGGGATCCACGATCGCGATGGTGGTGGGCGCGCCGGCCGACAGCGCGGCGCAGGTGCGTTCGGCGCTTGAGGACGCCTGGCCCGCCGCCCAGGGGACCGGTCAGGTCGCGGGGGAGTCACCGGAGATCCAGACCTCGGCGGAGGGCACGGTCTCGGTGATGCACCTGCCGATCCCGTTCGACGTCTCGGACGAGCGGGCCGGCCAGGCCGTGGAGACCGTGCGCGAGCAGGTGGTCCCGGTGGTCGAGAAGGCCCTAGCCGGCGTGCCCGGCGCCGAGGTGCACCTGGGTGGGGTGGCCGAGGGCACCGAGCTGAGCGAGTGGATGGACAGCCGGCTGCTGCCGGTGGTCGGGTTCGTGCTGGTGCTGACCTTCGTGGTGATGGTGCTCTCGTTCGGCTCGCCGTCGCTGGCGCTGGCCACCGTGGTGCTGAACCTGCTCTCGGTCGGGGCCGGCTACGGCGTGATGACCATGGTGTTCCAGAACACCTGGGCCGAGGACCTGCTGGACTTCACCTCGATCGGCACGATCGCGGCCTGGCTGCCGCTGCTGATGTTCGTGATCCTGTTCGGCCTGTCGATGGACTACCACGTGTTCGTGGTCTCCCGGGTGCGGGAGGCCTGGCGGGCCGGGAACAGCCCGAAGGACGCGGTCCGGCTCGGGGTGGCCCGCAGCGCCGGCACGGTGACCAGTGCCGCGGCGGTGATGGTGGCGGTGTTCGCGATCTTCGCGACCATGTCGGTGCTGGAGATGAAGCAGCTCGGCGTGGGCCTGGCCACCGCCGTGTTCATCGACGCCACCGTGGTGCGGGGGATCCTGCTGCCGGCCGTGCTGGCGGTGCTGGGGGAGCGGGCCCACCGCAAGCCGCGCTGGGTGCCTGCCCTGCACGACTGACCGACCCCGGCAACGGCTCTTCCCGATGTGGGAAGAGCCGTTGCTGTTGTTCAGTCCCGCTCGCCGCCGGGCACCCAGAGCACGTCGCCGGACTCCCGGTTGGCCACCCGGCAGAGGATGAAGAGCAGGTCGCTGAGCCGGTTCAGGTACTTGGCGGTGAGCGGGTTGACGCCGCCGTCGGCCGCCGTGCCGTGCGCCTCCAGGGCGGCCCACACCGAGCGCTCGGCCCGCCGGGTCACCGTGCGCGCCACGTGCAGGTAGGCCGAGGCGACCGAGCCGCCGGGCAGGATGAACGAGCGCAGGGCGGGCAGCGCGGCGTTGAACTCGTCGCAGGCCGCCTCCAGCCGCTCCACGTAGTCGGCGGTGATCCGCAGCGGCTCGTGCTTGGGCGGGGTGCTGGTGAGCGGCACGCACAGGTCCGAGCCCACGTCGAAGAGGTCGTTCTGGACCCGGCGCAGCAGCCGGGCGATCTGCGGGTCCAGTTCGCCACCGGCCGCCAGGACCACCCCGATCGCGCTGTTGGCCTCGTCGCAGTCGGCGTAGGCGATCAGCCGCGGGTCGTTCTTGGAGGTCCGGCTGAAGTCGCCCAGCGCGGTCGTGCCGTCGTCGCCGGTCCGGGTGTAGATCCGGGTCAGGTTCACCATCCGGTCAGCCTACGAGAACCCGTAACGCCCGGGCCGGGCCCAGCGATATGGGCTTCACCTGTGAGTACGCAGAATGCTGCGGGACGCACGGGCGGTAACCCCTGCCCGGATGTGGGCCACACCGGCCGGATCGGCAATACGATGCCGTGTCGTGGAAGCCTTCCGGATCGTGGGTGGAGCGCCGCTGCAGGGCGGCGTCAGAGTGGCCGGCGCGAAGAACAGCGTGCTCAAGCTGATGTCCGCCGCCTTGCTGACCGAGGGGACGACGACGCTGGTCGACGTCCCCGACATCCTCGACGTCCGGATCATGGTGAAACTCCTGACCCGGCTCGGCTGCGGGGTGGACTACGTCGACGGCAGCGGCATGCTCTCGATCACCACCCCGGCGGTGCCCGGGCACAAGGCCGACTACGACCTGGTGCGGGCGATGCGCGCCTCGATCAGCGTGCTCGGCCCGCTGCTGGCCCGCTGCGGCGCCGCCCAGGTGGCCCTGCCCGGCGGTGACGCGATCGGCTCACGAGGCCTGGACATGCACGTCTCCGGCCTGGAGGCGCTCGGTGCGAAGATCGCGGTGGAGCACGGTTTCCTGGTCGCCGAGGCCCCCGGCGGCCTGCGCGGGGCGGAGATCCGGCTGGACTTCCCCAGCGTCGGGGCCACCGAGAACCTGCTGATGGCGGCCGTCCTGGCGAACGGGCGCACGGTGCTGGACAACGTGGCGCGCGAGCCCGAGGTCGTCGACCTGTGCCGGATGCTGCGCCGGATGGGCGCCAAGATCGACGGGGTGGCCGGCTCCACCCTGGAGATCATCGGCACCGACAGCCTCTCGCCGGTCGAGCACCGTGTGGTGCCAGACCGGATCGTGGCCGGCACCTGGGCGTTCGCGGCCGCCATCACCGGCGGCGACGTGATCGTGCACAACGGCGAGCCCGGGCACCTGGAGCTGGTGATCGACAAGCTGGTCGACGCCGGCAGCGAGGTGATCACCCTGGCCGACGGCTTCCGGGTGAAGGGCGCCGAGCGGCCGAAGGCGGTGGACGTGGCCACCCTGCCCTACCCCGGCTTCCCGACTGACCTGCAGCCGTTCATGGTCACCCTGTGCGCGGTGTCCGGCGGTGCCGCGATGATCACCGAGAACCTGTTCGAGGCCCGCTTCCGGTTCGTCCAGGAGATCGCCCGGCTGGGCGCGCACGTGCGGATGGACGGGCACCACGCGTTCGTGCGGGGCGTGCCCAAGCTCTCCGGTGCGCCGGTCGAGGCCAGCGACATCCGGGCCGGGGCCGCGCTGGTCCTGGCCGGGCTGGTGGCCGAGGGCGAGACCATCGTCTACGAGGCCGGGCACGTCGACCGGGGGTACGACCGGTTCGACCACGCCCTGCGCACCCTCGGCGCCGACGTGCGCCGGTTCGAGGTGAACGAGGCCCCGGCGGCCTCCTGACCTAGAAGCCGGTCGAGGGCGGCGGCGGGGGCGCGGCGAGCACGGCCCGGGCGATCTTCTCGTCCTGCTCGAACACCATCAGGCGCGGGCCGTCCTTGGTCTGCACCAGCTTGGCGCGGATCTGGCCGGCCTCGAGCCGGAGCCGCAGTTGTTCGCCCTCGATCATCGTGGCCGGGGCGGCGACCGGTACGAACAACCCGTACTCGTTCTCGCCGCCCTGCCGGGGCCGCCGTTCCACCAGCGACTTGCCGGAGCTGAAGGTCCAGCGCAGGAACAGCATCATCACGCCGAAACCGGCCAGCACCACGAGGATCGACAACAGGTAGGAGGTGCCGTCGCCGTACAACATGGCACCAGTGTCCTCGTCCGGCCGGATCCGGCGCCACCGGCCGTCGCCGAGGACCTCCGGGCCTGAGTCAGGCGGGTCGGTGCTGTGCTCAGCGGGCTTTCCGTGTCACAGTAGCCCGACGCTCTGTGACGTCCGGCCTCCCTGGGAGTGGGACCACGCGCAAACCGGCGGCACCGGGCGGGGCGACTTGGGGGGAGCACGAGATGGGAATGATGACCGGACCACCGCGGCCACCGGAACCGCGCGCACCGATGGATCCGGCCCCGGGCCCTCGGCTGAGCATCGAGGTACCCGGTCCCGGCACCCTGGTCCGGTTGAAGGGCCGCCTCGACGCGCGTTCGGCCCCGGCCGCCCGGTCGGCGCTGCACGAGGCGGTCGACGGCGGCCAGGGCGGCGACGAGCTGGTGGTCGAGATGAACCAGCTGGAGATCTGGGACGGGGCCGGGCTGGGCGTCCTGGTCGGCACCGCACGGCGGGCCCGTCAGGCCGGCCGCCAACTGGTCCTCACCGGGGTCCGTCCCCGTGAGCTCCGGCTGCTCAGGGTGGCCCGGGTGACCTGGAGTTCCTCGATCCGGCCGGCCGCCCTGGTGGGCTGACCGAACCGGCCCTCACCGGCGTCCTCAATTCTCTCTCAGGCCCCGGACGACACCGTGAGATGATCCCGCGGTGTCTCTGGCGGTCGAACTTGTCATTCTCCTTGCGATCGCTGCCGGAACGGCGGCCCTGGCCGGCCGGCTGGCCCTCTCAGCGCCGCTGTTCCTGACCTTCGCCGGTCTGATCCTGTCGTTCGTGCCCGGTATGCCGGTGCTCCCGCTGGAACCGCACATCGTGCTGGAGGGGCTGCTCCCGCCGCTGCTGTACGCCACGGCCGTGCGTACCCCGCTGATCGACCTGCGCCGTCAGCGCAACGAGATCGGGCTGCTCTCAGTGGTGCTGGTGGTTGTCACCGCCCTGGTGGTGGCGCTGGTGGTGAAGCTGGTCCTGCCCGACGTGCCGTTCGCGATCGCGCTGGCCCTGGGTGCGGTGGTGGCCCCGCCGGACGCGGTGGCCGCCAGCGCGGTGGCCCGCCGGGTCCGGATGCCCCGCTCAGTGGTGTCGCTGCTGGAGGGCGAGAGCCTGCTGAACGACGCCACCGCGCTGGTCACCCTGCGCAGCGCGATCGCGGCGGTCTCCGGTTCGGTCGGGGTGCTCTCGATCGGGCTGGACTTCCTCTGGGCGGTGCTGGGCGGCGTCCTGGTCGGCTGGGTCCTGGCCCAGCTGGTCTCGCTGATGCGCCGCAAGGTCGAGGACCCGGTGCTGGACACCAGCGTCTCGCTGCTGGTGCCCTTCGCCGCCTACCTGGGGGCCGAGCAGCTGCACGGCTCCGGGGTGATCGCGGTGGTGGTGGCCGGGCTGATGCTCGGGCAGCGGGCCACCGAGATCCAGTCGGCGATGTCCCGGGTCACCGAGCGGGTGATCTGGCGGACCGTGCAGTTCCTGCTCGAGAGCGCGATCTTCCTGCTGATCGGGCTGCAGCTGAAGGACCTGGTCACGGCGGCCATCGAGGACGAGTCGACGCCGAACACCGATGTGCTGGTGCTCAGCCTGGCCGTGCTGCTGGCCGTGGTGGTGGTGCGCGGCCTGTGGGTGTTCCCCGCGGTCTACCTGCTGGGCCGCCTGAACCGGCGACAGCCGGGCCCGACCGTCCCGGAGGTCGCCCTGGTCGGCTGGGCCGGGATGCGCGGGGTGGTCACCCTGGCCGCCGCCCTGACCATCCCGGAAGACGTACCGGGCCGGCCCGCCCTGGTGGTCGCGGCCTTCACCGTGGTCGCCGGATCGCTGCTGGTGCAGGGCACCACCCTGCCCTGGCTGGTGCGCCGGCTGAAGGTGGCCGGCCCGGATCCGGCCCAGGACGCGTTGCAGGAGGCCCTGCTCCAGCAGCAGGCGGCCGAGGCGGGGTTGGACCGGCTGGCCGCGACCCGTCGGCCGGAGGACGCGCCGGACGTGGTGCAGACGCTGGAGTCGTGGGGCGAGCGGGTGGCCAACGCGGCCTGGGAACGCCTGGGCTCGAACGAGAACGCGCAGGAGACCCCGGCCGCCACCTTCCACCGGCTGCGGGTCGAGATGCTCGAGGCGGAGCGGCAGGTCACCGCCCGGGTGCGCCGTGACGGCTCGGTGCCGCACGACCTGGTCGAGCGGGTGCTGGAACGGATCGACCAGGAGGAGGCCATGCTCGACGGCTTCTCCACCGGCACCGGACCGTCCGCGGCGGAACAGTCCTCGATGCTCACCGCGCCGAAACCCGGGGCCTGCTCGCACCTTCAGGACCGCCCGCTCACCGTCGCCCCGGCCTCCCGGCCGGACGCCTGCCCGGACTGCCTGGAGCTGGGCGAGCGCCACTGGGTGCACCTGCGGATGTGCCTGGACTGCGGGCACGTCGGCTGCTGCGACTCCTCACCCCGGCGGCACGCCCAGGCGCACCACGAGAGCAGCGGGCACCCGGTGATGCGCAGCATCGAGCTGGGCGAGTGGTGGCGCTGGTGCTACGTGGACTCCGAACTGGGCTGAACCCTCATGACAGAGGGACGGAACCGGACCCCTCACAGTCCGGCTCCGTCCCTCCAGCGACCCTCGGCTACTTGACCAAGCCAACCGTCTTGGGCTTGTAACCGGGGAAGATGTCGGTCGTGGAGTCCACGCCGACCCGCTTCTTCAGCACCTCGGAGACGATCGAGCGGTAGTCGGTGGTCCCGGCCAGGTCTCCGTCGACCAGCTTGGCCGCGCCCAGACCGGGCCAGCGGCCGTGCACGCCCTTGTTCAGGCCGCCGCCCAGGGCCAGCACCACGTTGCCGTGGCCGTGGTCGAGCCCGCCGGAACCGTTCTCCTCGAGCCGGCGGCCGAACTCGCTGAGGGTGATCAGCGTGGTGCGCTTCAGGCCGTCGGTGCCCAGCTCGGCCGCGAACGCGGCCAGGGCCTTGCTCATCTCCTGCAGCTGGTTGAACATCCAGCCGCCGTCGGACTTGCCGAGGTTCACGTGCATGTCCCAGTTGCCGTAGTCGACCGTGGCCACCCGCAGCCCCATGTCGGCCTTGATCAGCCGGGCCACGTCGTGCAGGGCGTTCCCCAGCCCGCTCTCCGGATAACCCAGGTCCTTGGCCGACTTACCGGCGTTCTTCTGCAGCTTGCCCATCCGGCCGACCGCGCCCAGGGCGTTGGTCATCGGCGCCTTCAGCTCCGGCGCGGCCCCGGTGTGCAGGGTCTTCATCGCCGAGCGCCAGCGCGACAGCGGCACCAGGTCCTCGGCCACCGAGAGCTTCACCCCGGCGATCGAGTTCATCGCGAACTTCATGTTCGGCCCGATCATCGAGTCCGGCAGCGAGCCGGAACCGACCTGGGTGCCGGCGAAACCACCGAGGTCGCCCAGACTGCCCAGGGTGCGGTCGATCCAGCCGGTGCGCAGGCTGGACGACGGTGCGGCGCGCTCCATCTCGGCCATCGCCTCGAAGTGCGAGCGGGTCGGGTCGGCCTGGCCCACGGCGTGCACCGCGGCCATCGTGCCGTTGTCGAACAGCTTGAACACCGGCTCCATGGCCGGGTGCAGGCCGAACATCGAGTCGAGCTTCTTCGACTGCCCGGCGGCCACCTTGATGCCCGGGCGGGCCTTGGCGTAGGCCGGGTCGCCCAGCGGCACCACGGCGGACAGGCCGTCGAAGCCGCCGCGCAGCGAGAGCACCACCAGAGTGCCGGTGCCGGCCGGGGCGCCGAAGGCCAGGGTGGCCCCGGAAACCGTGGTGGCAGTGGCCAGTCCGCCCACTGCGGCCATCCGGAACAGGGTGCGCCGGGAGACGCCCCGGTTCTCCGGGCAACCGCAGTCGAGCATCTGCTCCGGCGTCTGCGGGATCATCGTCGTCATCAGTTCTGCAACCGTTCTGTTCAGACGGACCGGCGATCAGACCGAGAGGTGGGCCGGGGCGGACAGGAAGAGCGTCGCGGTCAGCGCGATCGTCTCGTGCTGCTCCCAGGAGTTGGCGTTGAACGTCTTGGGCAGCTTGGTGCCGTTCAGCAGGGTGACCGCGGCCGAGCGCTCGCGCTTGGTCGGGTTGCGGCCGAAGATCTTCTTGCCCACCGCGGTGATCACCCCGGCGCGCGTGGTCGGCTTCTTGCCCAGCAGCTTCTCCGGCCCGGGCAGCGACATCTTGCTCGGCCACCAGCCGTGCACCATGGCGGTGGTGGAGTTGAACACCTGCAGCGCCCCGGCCGGCGACTGCCAGGAGGCCGCCCGGTCGGCGTAGCCGTTCGGCATCGACCAGCCCAGCGGACCGTGCCCGGCGTCCTTGACCACGTAGTACAGGTCCAGCAGGGCCTTGCCGTTCGAGCCGTTCTTCACCCCGATCGCCCGGGCGCTGGCCACCACCTGCTCCATCGGCCGGCGGATCTTCTCACCGCTGGAGGCGGCGAACTCCGGCGAGCTGAACAGCGCGCGCAGCACCGGAACGATCGCCGTGTCGTTCTTCGTGTACACCTTGGCCAGGCTGGTCACCAGCGACTTGGGCGGGCTGTCGGAGACGAAGTGGGTGGCCAGCTTGGTGGCGATGTTGCGGGCCGTCTTCGGGTGCCGGGCCAGATAACGCAGGTACTTGCGCTGCGCCACCTGACCTTTCGCTGCGTCGGCGTTGGCGATGCTGAAACCGTAGGCCTTGATCCGGCCGGTGTAGTGGCGCTGCGGCTCGTACTTGCGCTTGCCGTCCCAGAACGTCCAGCCGGTCAGCAGCAGGGCCGAGCGCTGGATGTCCTTCTCGGTGTAGCCGCCGTTCACCCCGACCGTGTGCAGCTCGAGCAGCTCACGGGCGTAGTTCTCGTTCGGCGCGTCCTTGGTCGAGTTGGCCGCGTCGAGGAAGGTCAGCATCGCCGGGTGAAAGGCGCTGGCCAGCAACAGGTCCTCGAACGAGCCGAGGGCGTGCTTGCGGACCACGTCGATCTGGTAGCGGTGCCGGGTGTCCCAGACGTCGCTGCTCGGGCAGGCGATGTTCAGGTGGTTGGACCAGAAGTCGACCATCACCTCGTACAGCTCGCGGCTGGAGAACAGCGCCCGGCCCAGGTGATTGGCGCAGACGTCCATCATCACGTCCCAGGCGCCGACCTTCAGGCCGCTGCGGGTCTGCGCGATGCTCCAGCGCAGGTCCGGGAACTGGGCGTCGACGGCCTGGCCCTTCGGGTCCTTGATCTTGGCCGGCCGCAGCTGGCGCTCCAGCCAGGCCGAGGCGCCGAGGCGCTCGATCGAGCGGTCGCTGGCCACGGTGCGCCCGTAGGTGGCCCGGCCGATCAGCAGGTCGGCGTCGACCTTGATCTTCTTCTTGGCGGCGGCGGCCGCACCGGTGGTACCGGTGAGCGTGGCGGCCTTGGACGAACCGTGCAGCACGGTCGCCGAGGCGCCGGACGAGGAGACCGCGGCGCCGGTGCCCGCACTCGTGGTCAGGCCCGCGCCGGTGCTCGCGCTGCCGGCGACGGCCTGCTCGGTGGTCAGGGTGGCGGCGGCCGTGGCGCTGCCGCTGCCCCCGCCCCGCATCAGCAGGTAGCCGGTGCCGCCCGCCGCCGCCACGGCGGTGGCCCCGCTGACCAGCATGCTGCGCCGCGAGACGCCGGCCGCGACCAGTGGACGCGCCGGTGCACTCGTGCGCCGGGGGCGGGTGAGGGGTGCGGACGAATTCTCCGCGGAGACCTTTTGGCCCGCCTGGTCACCGGTGTTCTCACCAGCCGGCGGAAAGCCCTCTGTCATCCGTGTATTCCTCCTGCAACCGCGCCCGGGGGACGGGGCATCGTGTGAAGTCGCAGGAAACTTACAAGTTTTTCGCCAAGTGGGGCAACCATTGACCAGCGGCATCCGACTAAGGGGGTTGAGCCGCGGAAATGTGCTGGTGAGCGCGCGGTTACGGGTTAAGTCAAACCAGCGTCAAGAAGCACTCAACGCAGAATGCGAAGCCCTCGGCAACCCTGTGAAAACCTTAAGCCGAGTTAATGAAAGTGCGTATTTTCTTGGTGCTGGAGGGCCGCAGGAGCCGGAAAAATTAATGACGAGGGTGAGCGGCGACCGCACGAATCTTGCGCCCTGCTGTGGCTGGGTGACGCTGTGTTCGGCGGCCTTGCGGTGAGGCTACGATCCGGAACCCGGCGTCGGCCGGGAACGCAGGAACTGCGCCCCGTTCTCGTCGCCGGCCAGTTCGGCCAGATCGGCCGCTCGGCGGTACGCCTCGGTGGCCTCCCGCCCGGCCCGCGCGAGCAGATCCGCCCGGGCCGCCCAGTAGGGCTGAAAAGTCTCTACTCCCGACGCGGGCAGCTGAGCCAGGCCCGCCTCGGGGCCGTGCAGCCGTCCTGTGACTACCGCCGCCGCAACCTTGGCGCCGAGCCCGGGGGCCACCGCCAGAAGTGCCGTGTACAGAATGTTCAGCGCGGCCCAGTCGGTGCTTCCGGTGCGCCGGCGGTCGACATGCACCGCCTGGATGGCGGCCTCCAACTGAAAGCGTCCCGGCGGGCCGGACGGCCGTGCCCTGCGCAGTAGCGCTTCCCCTTCATCAAGTAGTTGCGAGTCCCACTCGGCCGGGTTCTGCTGTTCCAGGGGCACGAAAGTGCCGGTGCGGGAACGAGAACGGGCCAGGGTAAGGGTGGTGAGCGCGGCCAGCGCCCAAGCTTCGGCCTCGTCTTCGAGCAGCGCCGCCAGCGTCACGGCCAAGTACCGCGCCTCGCCGGCGCTGGTGCTGATCGCGGCGCATCCGTAGACCGCTTCCAGCACGGCGGTCAGGCGTTCCGGCAGCACCCGGCGGTCCGGCACGGAGAACGGGATGCGGGTGTTCTTGATCCGGCGCTTGGCCCGTACCAGCCGCTGGGCCATGGTGGACGACGGCACAGCGAACGCCCGGGCGATCTCGGCCGCCTCGAAACCCATTACCACCTGCAGCATCAGCGGGGTACGGGCGGCCGGGTCGATGGCCGGGTGGGCGCAGACGAAGAGCAGTTCGAGGCGGCGCTCGCCGATGGCCAGGGGGTCGTGGTCAGCCAAGGGGTCGTACGCGGCGTCCCCCTCGTCGATCGGCGCCGAGGTACGGGCTGCGGCCGACTTCCAGACATCGCGCTGCCGGTTGCGGGCCACGGTCAGGAGCCAGCCCTCCGGGTTGTCCGGCACTCCCTGAGCGGGCCAGTGGCGCAGCGCCGCCTCGAAGGCCCCGGCCAAGGCATCCTCGGCCAGCGCGAGATCCCCGGTGGGGGCGGCCAGAAGCGCTACCAACCGGCCGTAGGAGGAGCGGGCGGCATGCTCGGCCGCCGCCCGCGCCTCCTCGCTCACGTGTTGGGCGTCCAGACTCCGGCCACCGTGTGCACGGCTCCCGGCCGGATCTCCACCGACCCCCACTGCGCCTGCGGCGCTTCCCGGGCCCAGGCGATCGCCGCATCCAGGTCGGCCACATCGATCACGATGGTTCCGGCCAGCTGATCCTTGGTGTCGGCGAACGGGCCGTCCTGCACCTGCAGCGACCCGTCCACCACCCGGATCGTGGTGGTGGCGGACGAGGGCTGGAGCACTTCGGCGGCGATCAGTACCCCGGCGGCCTGGAGGGTGGCGGCGTAGCTGCGCATCGCCTGCCGGCCCGCTTCCATCACCTCGGGCGGGAGCACCTGGGCGGCCTCTTCGGAGACGTGCATGAGAAGCGTGTAGCGCATGACGTTCTTTCCCTTCGTCGTCGCACGGGCAGGTCTGGTTCGCAGTGATGACGAGCCAGGACCGGGCCGATCGACAGCCCTCGGGAAGTTTTCTACGTCAGTGCGGAGACCTGGGCCAGCACATCGTCGGCACAACCCCAGGAAAGCGTGACCCCGCTGCCGCCGTGGCCGTAACAGTGAATCGTGGTGCCCTCGGCGCCTCGTACCGTCTCCAGCCGGACCGCGGGCCGGGCCGGCCGCAGACCGACCCGGTGGGCGAGCACGGTGGCCCGCTCGAGCGCCGGCACCAGTTCCTTCGCCCGCTCGAGGATCTGCGCGGCCAGCGCCTGGTCGGGGGTGGTCTCGAAGTCGTTCACCTGGGCCGTACCCCCGACGACCACGTGCCGGGCGTGGGGCAGGACGTAGGTGAGCACGTCTGGGTCGGTGTCGTCGGCCCACCATTCGGTGATGCCCGGGTTGGACATCCGCAGCACCTGACCGCGCACCGGGTAGACGCTCGGGTCGGCCGCCAGAGCCCGGCTGGCCAGCCCCGTGCAGTTGACCACCAGGCCCCGGGCCGGCAGGGCGCTCAGGGGCATCCGGGTCAGCGTGCCGCCCGCGGCCTGCAGGCGGGCGACGAGATACGGCAGGTAGACGGTCATGTCGACCATCGGCACGGTGAGGTGCCAACCGCCGCGGTGTCGGGGGTGCGGATGATTCACGTAGGTCAGGTCGACAGGCAGCCCGTCGGCCCAGGTCGGCCGCTCGGAAAGCCCGACGATGTACCCCGGCCGCAGCACCACGCCCGTCTCGTCTTCCTGGGCCAGCCGGGACAGTGCGTGATAGGTGGCCTGCGCCCAGCCGGCCACCAGGTCGGCGGGCTCGGCCAGGAACGGCTGCCACAGTCCCCCGGCCACGGCCGAGGTGGTCTCCAGCGGCATCTCCCGGGCCATCACGTCGACCGCGTGACCCGCCTCGGCCAGCCGGACCGCGCAGGACAAGCCGATGACACCCGCGCCGATGACGGTGATCCGTGCAGCCATAAGAGGGATGGTGCCGTGACCGGGTGTCAGCGTGCTACCTGACGTCCACCATTCGGGTCTAGGCAGAAAACGTCTGGGGAGGCCAGGGTGCCCTCCGTTGCGCCGGGACGGCTGGGGTCCTCACCGTCCGGCCTACTCAGGTTGAAGTGACTCACATTCTGGGTCACTATCTGACTCATGAGCCCGACCGCACCTATCCGCAAGAACGTGCCCCTCGACGAGAACCTGATCCACGCTGTCGAGGCCGCCCGTACCCCGGGCTCCACCTACAACTACGCCCTCACCCATCTGGCCGGTCATTCGGCCGCGAAGTCGGAAGCCACCACCCTCACCGCGCTCGTGCAGCTCGGGGTGAAGGCTCTCGACGAGGCCGTGCTCGAGCAGGCGTACGTCGACATGGCCGCCCAGCGTCAGGAGGACGCCGACACCATCAGCTACCAGCAGGCTCTGCGTGCGCGCCGGCGGCGCTCCAGCACCGACGACTGATCCGTCACTTTCGGGGGAACTTTGCTCAAGCCCATCCGCAACCACGTCTACATGGCTGATGTGGGGCACGGCGACAAGCCGTGGTTGGTCGTGTCGAACAACCACCGCAACGGGAACCTGGACACGGTTCTGGCGGTGCGCATCACGACCACCGACAAACAAGCGGCGGCGCCTACGGTCGTGCCACTGTCTGCTCACGATCCTCTGGTCGGCTGGGCGTTGTGCGACGACCTGGTCCAACTGTTCCACGACGAGCTGAAGCGGCACATGGGTGTGCTGACGGCACCGACGATGCGAGATGTGGAAGACGGCCTGAGGATCGCTATGAGCCTCTGAGCCGCCTTCGTCGGTCGGCGAGCTGGCTTACGTCCACAGATCGAGGACGTCGGTCAGCCCGCCTTTGTGTCGGCTCCCACGGCCTCGTTCACCGACGAGAACCCGTCGGCGCGAAGCCTTTCCGCGATCCGCCGCTGCACCTGACGGGGCCAGAGCAGCCCGCCGTAGATGAATCCGGTGTACGCCTGCACCAGCGTGGCCCCGGCCCGGATGCGCTCGTAGGCCTCGTCGCCGGTCATGATGCCGCCGGCCGCGATCAGGACCATGTCGTCGCCGACCCGGGCGCGCAGCCGGCGCAGCACCTCCAGCGCGCGCTCGGCCACTGGCGGACCGGACAGGCCGCCCGCACCGAGCGCCTCCACCTGGTCGGCTGGGGTGTTCAGGCCGGCCCGGGAGATGGTCGTGTTGGTCGCGATGATGCCGTCCAGGCCGAGTTCCAGGGCCAGGTCGGCGACCGCGTCCACGTCCTCGTCGGAAAGGTCGGGGGCGATCTTCACCAGCAGCGGCACCCGCCGGGTACCGGTTCCCCGCCCGGCCGGGGCGGATGCATCGAGAGTGCGCCGAACCGCGCTCAGCAGCGGGCCCAGCGAGGCCACCGCCTGCAGGTCGCGCAGCCCGGGGGTGTTCGGCGAACTGACGTTGACCACCAGGTAGTCGGCCACCGGGCCGAGCCGGGCGGCGCTGGCCACGTAGTCCTCGATCGCGTCGGCCGGGCCGACCACCTTGGACTTGCCGATGTTGGCGCCGACCAGGGCGTGCCCCTGACGGCTCTTCAGCCGGACCGCGGCTGCGGTGGAACCGTGGTTGTTGAAGCCCATCCGGTTGACCAGGGCCCGGTCGGCGGGCAGCCGGAACAGCCGGGGCTTGGGGTTGCCGGGCTGGGGACGGCCGGTGAGCGTGCCGATCTCGACGAAGCCGAAGCCCATCGCGGCCAGCGCGTCGGGGGCCAGCGCGTCCTTGTCGAAGCCGGCGGCCAGGCCGAGCGGGCCGGGGAAGTCCAGGCCGAGGGCCCGGGTGCGCAGCACCTCGTCGCCCGGGGCGAGCAGCTTCTCGAACTGGGTGCGCAGCGCCGGGACGCGCTCGAGCAGGCGGATCAGGGCGAAGGCGCCGTGGTGCGCGGTCTCGGCCGGGACCCGGACCAGCAGGTGCTTGAAGACAAGTCGGTACAGCATCAGAAAAGCCGGGTCTCCACATCGTCCAGGCCGCGCATCTCGTCGTAGTCGAGGATCACGCAGCGGATCCCGCGGTCCTCGGCGAGGACCCGGGCCTGGGGCTTGATCTCCTGGGCGGCGTAGACGCCGCTGACCGGGGAGAGCAGCGGGTCGCGGTTCATCAGCTCGAGGTAGCGGGTGAGCTGCTCGACCCCGTCGATCTCGCCGCGCCGCTTGATCTCGACCGCCACCGAGGCCCCGCCGGAGTCCCGCACCAGCAGGTCGACCGGGCCGATCGCGGTCATGTACTCGCGCCGGACCAGCGACCAGCCCTCGCCCAAGCGCTCCACCTGCTCGGCCAGCAGCTTCTGCAGGTGCGCCTCGACCCCGTCCTTGACCAGGCCCGGGTCGACGCCCAGCTCGTGCGTGCTGTCGTGCAGCACCTCGTGCAGGTTCACGATCAGCCGGTCGTCGGTCTTCGCGCTCTGCACCGTCCAGACCTCGACCACCCCGGCCTCGGCGGCCGTCTCGTCGGGGGTGGCGACCGAGAGCTTGGCGGGCGGGCTCATCCAGTTCAGCGGCTTGTACGAGCCGCCGTCGGAATGCACCAGCACACTGCCGTCGGCCTTCACCATCAGCAGACGGGTGGCGAGCGGAAGGTGGGCGGTCAGCCGCCCGGCATAGTCAACGGAACAACGAGCGATAACCAGACGCACGGTGGACGAGCGTAGCTGGAACCCGGACCGGACGTCGGCAACCGGGCATCCCGCGCGGGCCGGACCGGCCGGCTCAGCTGGGCCGGCCGACATCCGCTCCTGCATCGTGGACACTACTGCGCAATGCGCGGTACCTTCTGTGCCGCGGCAGTGGGCAGGGGCCGGTTCGCGGATCACGGGCTGAGGAGAGGGATGGACACGACGCAGTTGCTCAAGGGGGTGCTCGACGTGGCCGTGCTCGCCGTGGTCGCGCAGGAGGACGGGTACGGCTACGACGTGGTCCGCCGGTTGCGCACGGCCGGGCTGGAGGGCGTGGGCGACGCCTCGGTCTACGGCACGCTGCGCCGGCTCTACGCCGGGGGCTCGCTGACCTCGTACGTGGTGCCCTCGGACGAGGGCCCGCACCGCAAGTACTACGGCATCACGCCGCGCGGGCGTGAGGAACTCGGCGCCCAGCGGCAGACCTGGGCCGGATTCGCCGACACGATGACCGCGCTCCTGGCCGAGCCGGGCAGTTCGTCGGGCAAGACGGTGCCCCTGGCCGGCCGCCGGTGGGCGAACGCTTCGGAGGGGAACTGATGAGCGCGGTGGTCGAGGCGCCCGGCCCGGTGCAGTACGTGGCCGCGGTGCGCGAGGCTCTGAGTGATCTGGAGCCGGAGGAGATCGAGGAGCTGACCGGCGGGCTGGAGGCCGACCTGGCCGACGCACTGGCCGAGAGCACGGCCCTGCCCGACGAACTGTTCGGCCGGCCCGAGGTCTATGCGGCGGAGCTGCGAGCGGCGGCCGGGCTGCCGGCCCGGGTCGACGAGCCCAAGCCGTCGCCGCGCCGGTTCAGCTTGCTGGCTGAGATCGACCGCCGCAAGCAGGCTTTCGTCACCTGGCTCGATGCCCAGCCGATCGGTCCGGACGTGCGGGCGTTCGGCGTCACCTGCCTGCCGTTGTGGTGGGCTCTACGCGGATACGTGGTGTATCAGCTGATCCAGGTGGTCAGCGGGGTGGAGAGCTGGGCGCCGGAAGGGATCGCGGGCTGGCTGCTGTGCCTGGTGCTGATGATCGCCAGCATTGAGGTCGGCCGCCGGAACCTGGCCCTGCGCAACCGGATCAGCATCCGTCTGACCCGGGCAGCCAATCTGGCCACCGGGATCGCCCTGTTCCTCGGGGTCGCCTCACTGCTGTCCTGGGCTCAGCCCGTTGACAGCGAGAGCGAGACTATGGCGGGCTACGTCGAAGTGTCCTCCAACGAGGGCGTTCTCAACAACGGCGAGCTGGTGCGCAACATCTTCCCCTACGACGCCGAGGGCAATCTGCTGAAAGACGTGCAGTTGTTCGACGACCAGGGGCGGCCGCTCGTTCCTTCGGAGAAGCTCTGGTACGAGGGGGAGTTCAACAACCAGATCCAGGTGGCTCCGGCCCAGACCGCCGACGAGCAGTTGCGCTACAACGTCTACCCGCTCAAGGAGACTCTGAACGCCGAGGACGACGGCTTCGGCAATCCGGTACTGCGCAACCTGCGCGACGCCACCGCTCCCAGCCGCATGCAGTACCCGGTCACGCCGCCGACCGTGCCCAACACACTGCCCGACACCGAGCCGATCCCGGGGGATGAGGCGCCATGAGCACCATCGCGCAGAAGACCGACGCCGTAGGAGATTACGTCGACGCCGTGCGGGCCGAACTGGCCGACCTGCCGGCCGACGCGGTGGCCGAGCTCACCGAGGGCCTGGCCGCCGACCTGACCGAGACGATGGCCGTGCAGCAGGACCAGCCGACCACCGCGGTGGACATGTTCGGCCTGCCGGCGACGTATGCCGCCGAGTTGCGCAGCGCCGCCGGGCTGGGCCGCCGTCCGCGCATCCGCCTGCCCCGCGGTCGTTCCTGGACGTTCGCGCGTGGTCTGTCGCGGGCCTTCGACGTGATCCGGGAAGACGTCCGGTACCAGTTCGGTGCGGCCCTGGCCGACCGCCGCTGGTGGCCCGGGCTGCGGGACTTCCTGCGCGCGGTCCGCCCGTCCTGGTGGGCTTTTCGCGCTTTCCTGGCCTACTGGTACATCTCCCAGCTCGGCGCCCAGAGCATTCACGAGCCGCTGGGCAAGGACCTGGGGCTGCCGCACAGCCCACTCACCTGGCTGGCCATGCTCGGTCTGCTGGTGCTGAGCGTCGAGCTCGGCCGCCGTCGGCTGCCAGCGCTGGCCGGGGCCGCACTGGTCGTGTTCAACGTCTGGCTGGTCGCGGTAGTGCTGTTGGTTCTCCCGGTCAGCGTGTACTGGGCCTGGTAAACCCGATCAACAACTGAGGACGCCGGTGGGCACCATGGGTGCCCACCGACGTCCTCAGTTCGTGGTGCCCTTGCAGTTAGAGCCTTCCGGTCACCGCGGCCTTGGCATTGACGATGCCGTGACCGTAGAAGCCGTTGTCGTGCTTCGGGCCCTCACAGGTGGAGGTGCTCTGCGCGACCGTGCCGTCCGGGAGGATCCGGGTGTACTGCACGGTGGCCGGGGTCGGGCACGGCGTCTCGACCGCCGACTTCAGCAGCTTGGCCTCGGTCTTGGCCGGGCTCAGGCCCAGACCGCTGCGGTCCTTCTTGCCGTACTCGCTGACGATCAGGGCGGCCACGCCCGCGGCGTGCGGCGAGGCCATCGAGGTGCCCTGCAGGTACTGGTAGTACCCGCAGACCTTGCCCTTGCAGGACTTCACCACGGCGGCGTTGGTCGGTTCGCCGTTCGCGTCGATGTCACCGTTCAGCACGGCCAGGTGCTTCGGGTAGGCGGCGAGGATGCCGGCGCCGAAGTTCCGCTTCTGGTCGGGGGTGTCGTACACGTCACCACCGGGGGCGGCCACGTCGGTCACCCCGTAGCTGGAGTAGTAGGCCTTGCGCTTGCTCGGGCCGGTGGAGCTGACCGTGACCACGCCCTTGCTCTGCGCCGGGACGTTCAGGCACGAGGCGTCGACGGTGCGGGTGTGGGCCTGGCCCTCGGGGTAGTTCGGCGAGGTGGCGTCGGTGCGGGACTTGGTCAGGTCGTGGTTCTCGTTGCCCTCGGCCGCGACCGGCAGCACGCCCTTGTGGCGGGCGTAGTCGACGGCCCGCTGCACCGCGGTGCGGGCGACCTGCTGCTGCTTCTGCTGCTCCGGCGTGTCGGCCGGGTTGTTCGTGCAGTTGTAGAGCCACGGGTCGACGTAGTAGCTCATGTTGACCACGTCCACGCCGATGTCGCCGGCGTAGGTGAGCGCGTCGAGCGTGGCCTGCAGGAAGAAGTAGCCCGAGTCCTGACCGGCCCGGATGTTCACCAGGGTGACCTCCGGGGCGACACCGGCGATGCCGAGGCCGTTGACCGGGGAGCCGATCGTGCTGGCGACGTGGGTGCCGTGGCCGTCGTCGTCGACGTCGGCCGGGTCCTTGCAGTCGGCCACCTCGCACGCCCCGTCGATCTCGGGGATGTCGGTGACGAAGTTGCGCGAGCGCTTCTTGTCGAAGTTCGGCGCGATGTCCGGGTGGCTGCCGTCGACGCCGGTGTCGATGATCCCGACCAGGACCTTCTTGCTGCCGGGCTGCTTGCCGTAGGACCCCTTGGGGGTGGCGTCGATCTGCTTCATGTCCCACTGCAGGTCGGCCAGCGGCTCGCTGCTGGAGGTCTTGCCGCCGCCCTTGGCGGTGCCCCCCTGCGCGCCGGACTGGGCCCGCAGCAGCTCGATCTTCGCGGCGTCGGCCTTCTTCGCCTTGGGCGCCCGGCCGATCACCTCGTCGGGGGCGGCCCCCAGCACCGAGGCGTCGGCGTTCACCGCACTCTGGAAACCGGCCTTGTCGCTGCGCGCGACCACGTAGCCGAGCGCGGCGTTCTCGGAGACCACCGTGCCGCCGGCCTTCTCGACCGCGGCCTTGGCGGCCAGGGTGCCGCCGGCCTCCTGCAGAACGATGTAGTCGGTCGCCGCGGCCTTCTGGGCCACGGGCGCCGGAGCGGCCGCGGCCGGGGTGGAGGCCACCAGTGCGGTTCCGGCGACGGCAGTGATCGCCGTCACCAGATAGACGCCCAGTTGTCGCATCGATTCGGTCCCTTCGTCGCGGGGGAGTGCGCGGGGTGGAACGGACGAGCTGGATGCTGCTGAAGTACCGGCGGTGCCTCGGACGTGGCTGCTGAGGAAGATCCATCGGAATGGATCAAAAGCGGCAAAGCAGTTCACATACCGGCATGTTTTATACAGGTTCTTTCGCGCGGACTGAACAATGGCGAACAATTTTGTGACGAGAGACGTGTTCTGACGTGGGTAACCGTCGGTGGACGGTCGGTGAGGAGGGTTCTGACCGGACGTGGTGGGGTGATCACGGTAGGGACCGATCGGGCGCCGAAGATGTCCGGGATGTATCAGCTCCGGGTCCCCGGACTCTGTAGAGGTGAGCCGGACGAGCCCGGCTCCGGGGTGTGACGGCTTCACCGACAACTGGTCACTCACTGTTATTCGTGCCCGATAAGTGCCGAACGAATCCCTGTTCGAGACCAGCTCTGTACACAGACTGTCGTCCGATCCGGTTAGGCTGGCGCCCGATTGTGCGGGACGCGGCGTGTGGGAGCCGGTCCCTGGGGGGCGCCGGCGTCGGGCCGGTCATCGGTGAGATCTGCGAGGGGAATGTGGTCGTGCAGCAGCCTGTCGACGCTTCGGCAGACGATGCCGGCCTCGGCCCTGCCGCCGGCCCGGTGGTCGAGCACGCGATGCCCGCGCCGCTGGTCTTCGAGGAGTTCGTGGCCACCCGCGGGCCCGCCCTGGTGCGCCTGGCCCGCGGTCTGCTGCGCGACCCCTACCTGGCCGAGGACGTGGTGCAGGACGTGCTGGGCCGGGCCCTGCTGCAGTGGTCCCGGGTGAGCGCCGCGCACGACGTGGACGCCTACGTGCGCCGCATGGTGGTCAACGCCTGCACCTCGTGGTTCCGGCGGGCCGCCCGGCGCGAGCGGGCCACCGACTCGGTGCTGGTGCTGGACACCCCCTCGGCCGACGGCGCCCAGAACCGGGCCGAGCGCGACCAGCTGATCGCCCTGCTCCGCCGGCTCCCGGCCAAGCAGCGGGCGGTGCTGGTGCTGCGGCACTACGAGGGGCTGCCCGACAGCGAGATCGCCGTGCTGCTGAAGTGTTCCGAGGTCACGGTGCGCAGCAACGCGCACCGCGGCCTGGCGAAGCTGCGGGACATGCTGTCCGAGGTGCCCTCAGTCTAGGAAGCCGCTCACGTCGGGCAGTTCCGGCCCGGTGAACTCCAGCACGGCCACCACCGCAGAGACCGGGATCGGGCCGTAGAAGTGCGGGAAGGGCCGTTCGGCGCCGGGCACCTCGTCCCACTGCATCGGCGTGCCCTGCTGGGCGCACAGTTCCTGGTCGACCACCAGCAGGCGCAGCTGCTCGGTGGGCAGGTCGCCGTAGAAGGTCTTCAGCACCCCCTCGGCCTGGGCCGGGGTGGAGCAGTGGATGAACCCCTCCTGCGCCAGCGTGACGCCCCGGGTGGAGATCTCGTAGCGGCCTGCGGTCCGGGCCTGGGCCCAGTCCTCGGCCAGGGCGATGTGCAGTACGCGGGTCATGCTCTCTCCTGACGCGGGATGACGACTTCCTGGATGATCAGCAGGATCGCAGCGGCGATCGGGATGGCGATCAGGGCCCCGAGGACCCCCAGCAGCGCCCCGCCGCCGAACGCCGCGATCAGCGCCACGGCCCCGGGTACGGCCACCGTGCGGGACATGATCCGCGGGGCGATCAGATAGTTCTCCACCTGCTGGTAGATCAGGTAGTAGACGCCGACGACGATCGCCACCTGCAGCGACTGGAACAGCCCGACGATGATCACGATGACCGCCCCGATCGTGGCGCCGACCAGGGGGATCAGGCCGAGGAGGCCGACCACGAAGGCCAGCACCGCGGCGTAGGGGATGCCCAGCACGGTCATCATCACGAAGCTGGCGACCGCGTTGATCGTGGCCACCGCCACCTGCCCGGCCACGTAACCGCCGATCCGCCGCAGGATCTCGTCACCCAGCCGGCGCACCCGGTCGCGGCGCGAGCGCGGCACCAGCCGGTAGCCGGCCTCGGCGATCGAGTTCAGCGAGGCCAGGAAGTACAGCGTCAGGATCAGCACGGTGAAGGTGCTGGCCAGACCGGACAGCACGGCCCGGCCGGCGCCGAGCACCCCGCCGAACACCTGCATCACGGTGTCGCCGCTGCTGGCCCGGTCGCGGATCTGCTGGCTCAGGTTGTCGATCACGCCGTACTCGGCGTTCAGCTCGTTGATCCAGGGGGTCTTGGTCAGGTTGTCGATCTGGTCCGGCGCCGAGTCGATCAGCTCGGTGGCCTGGTCGACCATGTCCGGGATGACGATCGCGGCGAAGCCGCCGAACAGGCTCAGCACGGCGATGCAGACGATGCCCACCGACGAGTTCCGGCTCAGCCCGCGCCGCTGCAGGAAGCGCACCAGCGGGTCCAGGCCGACGGCCAGGAACACGGCGATCACCACCAGGGTGATGGTCTGCGACAGGTCGGTGACGATCTTCATCAGCTGCCAGGCCAGCAGACCGCCGATGGTGGCCACGAAACCGAAGTAGAACGGCCCGTTCCGGTTGATCGGCGGTCCGGGGCGGCCGTAGCGCGGGTTGCCCTGGGTGCGCCGGCGGTACTCGGCCTTGCTCTCTCCCCGGGACGGCCGTCCCCCGGCCGGGCGGGTCTGCGGTGCGTTCACCCCCGAACGCTTGACCGGCTCGACCTTGACCGGTTCAGCGTTGGCCAGCTCGGCGTTGTCCGGCGCGGTGTTGGCCGGTTCGGTGTCGACCGGCTCGCCGGCCGGGTGCTGCGGGGTGGGACCGGCCACCGGTGCGGGCTCCGAAGCCGGGGGCTCGGCCCCGAGGGTGGACTTCTCTTCGGGCTCCGGCTGCTCTGGCACCGCGAGGTCTCCGTTCCGTGGACTGCGGGCGTGATCTTGATGGGCCCGAGCATTCTCACCCAAACGCGGAAACGCCGCCCGGTACTGGACCGGGCGGCGTTTCGGTGAGTGATCTTCTACCGCTTGGAGCCCGCCGGAGCCGCGTCCGGCAGCACGATCGTGCGCTGCTCGCCGTCCTGGCCCTGCTCACCGGCCGGCTCGTCCTGCGGGTTGTGCGAGGCGGCCTGGGCCACCTTGTCCAGCGCGCCGGCGTTCATCGGCATGGTGTTGCCCAGCAGCGCCCGCAGCTGGTCGAGGTGACCGGTGATGCTGTCGCGCTGACGGATCAGCTCGTCGACCTGACGCTGCGCGGCCCGGCGGTTGCGGTCGGCCTCGCCCTTGGCCTCGGACAGCACCTTGTCGGCGTGCGCCCGGGCCTCGGCCATCACCTGGTCGGCGTTGCGCCGGGCGTTGCCGACCAGCGTCTTGGCGTGCTCGTCGGCGTCGCGCCGGACCGCCTCGGCCTGGGCCACGGCCTTCCCGGCCCGGGTCTCGGCGGCCGCCGCCCGCTGCTCGGCCTCGGCCACCAGCTGGGTGGCCTGGGCCACGGCCTGCTCGTGCCGCTCGGCGTCGAGCCGCTCCGCCTCCTCGCGGCGGGCGGCCAGCTTGACCTCCAGGTCGGTGCTCATCTGCTCGGCCCGGTCGCGGGCCTGCTCCAGGGTCGCCGTGGCGGCCGCGCGCATCTCCTCGGACTCGCGCTTGGCGGTGGAGCGCAGCTCCTCGGCGTCGCGCTTGGCGTGCCCGCGGGCCTCGTCGGTCTCCCGCTTGGTGGCCGCCCGCAGTTCGGTGACCTCCCGCTCGGCGGTGGCCCGCAGCCGGGCCAGCTCACGGTCGACCGTGGTGCGCTTCTCCGAGGTCTCGTGCTCGGTGACCGACTTCAGCTTCGACGCCTCGCGCTCGGCGACGGCCAGCATCTCGTCGGACTTGCGGGTCGCCGTGGCGACGATGTCCTCGGCCTCGCTGCCGGCCGTGCGGCGCAGCTCGGCGGTCTCCCGCTGGGCGGTGGCGGTGGTCTCGGCGGCCTCGTTCTGGGCGGCCGTGCGGTGCTGGGCGGCCTCCACCCGGGCCTGGGCCACGGTCTCCTCGGCCTCCTTGGTGGCCGCCGCGATCACGTCGCTGGCCTGCTCCTCGGCCAGCCGCAGCAGCTGCTCGATGCGCGAGCCCAGACCGCTGTACGAGGGCCGCTCCACCTCCCGCAGCTGACGGTGGGCCTCGGCCACCTCGCCGGAGAGTTTCAGCGCCCGGGTGTCGAGCTCCTCGACGCGGGCTCTGGCATCACGCAGGGAGGACTCCAGGGAGGCAATGCGTTCCTCCACCTGCGCGCGGTCGAAACCACGCATGACGATCTGGAATCCATGGGGGCTCTGTTCGCCGGCCACTACTCAGTCCTCCCTGACGGCCCGCCGCCCGGGCCTAGACGTTCCTGAACCTCGAGTTTGCTGGTGTGCCCGCCCGCGCTTCGCCGCACCGCGAACGCCGAGTCATCACCCGGTGTCAGGCAGGGTACTCCGACCGTGCCTTTGCCGAAGATGGCCGCAAGCGTCGTCGCCGCCTTGGTCGATGGAGTCGAGGGCGTGGTCCGCGAAGAGTGATCCTACGGTGTGTTTCAAGGTCATCCACGGAAAGCGATCGCCGTGACCGGATCTTGACGCGGCCGTAACCGCGGCCGTGACCGCGGCCCACCGCAGGCCTACTGCTCAGTGACCAGCAGCGGGCTCGACCAGCTCGACCAGCACGCCGCCGGCACTCTTCGGATGGATGAAGTTGACCCGGCTGTTCGCCGTGCCCCGCTTCGGCTCGTCGTACAGCAGGCGGGCACCGCGGCGGCGCAGCGTCGCGCAGACCTCGTCGAGATCCTGCACCCGGTAGGCGATCTGCTGCAGGCCCGGGCCGGAACGCCCGATGAACTTCGCGATCGTCGAAGTCTCGTCCAACGGGGCGAGAAGCTGCACGCAGACGCCGGAATCGCCGACGGCCATCATCGCCTCGGCCACCCCCTGCTCCTCGTTGACCTCGCGGTGCGTCTCGCGCATCCCGAGCACGTCGCGGTAGTAGGCGACGGCGGCGTCGAGGTCCGGCACCGCGACCCCGACGTGGTCGATGGTGGTGAAGAGCTGCCCGGCGATGGGGGTGGTCACCTCGGTCATACGGCCAGCGTAGGCGTGCTGTTCCGGATCCGGAGGGGGAGTGCGGTGAGCTGTGCCACCGGGCCTGCCGTTCACTCCGGCTGGCACTTCGGGCACCAGAACAGATTGCGCGCCACCATCGCCTCCGTGGCCACCGGGGTGCCGCAGGTGCGGCAGGGTTCGCCGGCCCGCCGGTAGACGTAGTGCGAGTCTTCGCGCCGGACGGTCGAGGCGGTGCGCCGACCGCGGGGGCGGTCTTCCGGCCGGGTGGTCACGATCTTGCCGCTGCGTACCCCGGCGCGCATGAGCACCTGCAGGTCGGCCCACAGTTCCCGCCACTGCTCGGGGGTGACGTCGTGACCCGGGCGGTGCGGATCGATGCCGTGCCGGAACAGGATCTCGGCCCGGTAGACGTTGCCGATCCCGGCCACCACCGCCTGGTCCATCAGCAGCGCGCCGATCGGCGTGCGCGACCTGGCGATCCGGGCCAGCGGCTGGTCCGGATCGACTCGTCGCCGAAGCGGATCGGCACCCAGGCGGCCGATGACCTGCTGCCGCGCCACCTCGTCCAAAAGCTCGCAGGCGGTAGCCCCACGCAGGTCGGTCCACCCCTGCTCGCTCTCCAGCCGTAACCGCAGTTGGCCCCAGGGGGCCGGCGCCGGCCCCCTGCCGTGTGGGAACTTGCCGTAGAGGCCGAGATGGACGTGCAGCCAGACCTTCGGCCGTTCGCCGGCCGGGGCCACCTGCGCGAAAAGGTGCTTACCCCAGGCGTCGGTGCTGGTAACCGTGCTGCCGTCGAGCATCGCGACCCCGACCGCGAACTTGTCCTGCAGAGCGCTGGCGCGCACGACGGAGCCGGTGAAGAGCTCGTCCAGATCACGGGCGAGCCGGTGGATGGTGTGACCTTCGGGCAGGGTGTTCTCCGGTGGGTGAAGCCGGCTGCTGAGTGCAGTGCCGGTGCATTCGTGGAAGCGCTTGCAGGTCTTTCAACCGGTCGGCGACAGCGGTGGATTCCCTTCCGGCCCGCGGTTGTTAAGTTGGGGACGCAGCCCCGGTTTGTGGGAGTCGAGTCGAGCGAGGATGCCGTGACCGACCAGAACGTACGCCCGACGTCCGTCATTGTTGCGGGGGCCCGTACCCCCATGGGCCGGTTGCTGGGGTCGCTGCGCGACTTCGCGGCGCCGGAGCTCGGGGCCGTGGCGATCCGTGGTGCGCTGGAGAAGGCCCACGTCGACCCGGCCGCGGTCGACTACGTGATCATGGGGCAGGTGCTGCAGGCCGGGGTCGGCCAGGGCCCCGCCCGGATCGCCGCGGCCAAGGCCGGCATCCCGATGACGGTGCCGGCGATCACGATCAACAAGCTGTGCCTTTCCGGGCTGAACGCAATCGCCACCGCCGACGCACTGATCCGCGCCGGCGAGGTCGAGATCGTGGTGGCCGGCGGGATGGAGTCGATGACGCGGGCCCCGCACCTGCTGGTCGGCAGCCGCGAGGGCTTCAAGTACGGCGACGTGCTGATGAAGGACCACATGGACCTGGACGGTCTGTACGACGCCTGGACGGATCAGGCGATGGGGGCCCTGACCGAGGCGGCCAACGTCGACGACCGGGCGTTCAGCCGCGCCGAGATGGACGCGTTCGCGGTGGCCTCGCACCAGAAGGCGGCGCTGGCGGCCAAGAACGGCGTGTTCGACGACGAGATCGTTCCGGTGTCGATCCCGCAGCGCAAGGGTGACCCGCTGGTCTTCGCCACCGACGAGGGGGTGCGCCCGGACACGTCGCTGGAGCAGCTCGCGCGCCTGCGCCCGGCGTTCCGCAAAGACGGCACGATCACCGCGGGCTCGGCCTCGCCGATCTCCGACGGGGCGGCCGCGGTGGTGGTGATGTCCCGGGCCAAGGCCGAGGAACTGGGCCTGACCTGGATCGCCGAGATCGGGGCGCACGGCCAGGTCGCCGGGCCCGACTCCTCGCTGCAGTCGCAGCCGGCCAACGCCATCCGTAAGGCGCTGGCCCGGGAGGGGCTCGAGGTGTCCGACCTGGATCTGGTGGAGATCAACGAGGCCTTTGCGGCGGTCGGCCTGGCCTCCACCAAGGAGCTGGGAATCGCCCCCGAGAAGGTGAACGTGAACGGGGGAGCGATCGCCACGGGGCATCCGATCGGGATGTCAGGGGCGCGGGTGGTGCTTCACCTCGCTCTGGAGCTGAAGCGCCGAGGTGGAGGAATCGGGGCGGCGGCCCTTTGCGGCGGGGGCGGCCAGGGTGACGCGCTGATTCTGCGGGTGGCTCCGTAGCGCTCGCGGGCGGGGGTTGCGCAGTTTGGTTTGAGGACGTCTGTGGGCCTGCTGGGAGGGCTGGTCCGGGTCGGCTCGGGTCAGCTCGGGTCGCGGAGGATCAGGACCGACTGCACGGCGGTGACCGCGGTGCCCACGATGCACAGCACGATGCCGATCCCGGGTGACCAGTGCACCGTCTGCGTACCCGGGAAGACGCCGCCGTGGAACGTGGCCGTCGTCTCGATGCCGCTGGTGAGCCCCAGCACGGTGAAGATCAGGTAGGCGCAGAACCCGAGCAGGGCCAGAACCAGCAGGCTCAGGCAGGCCGCGGTGCGCAGCCCGGCCCGGCGGGTGAGCACGACCAGGGCGGTGAGCGCCGCACCGAAGAGGAAGGACAACGCCAGCGCGCCCGTAGGGATCTGCCAGGTGCGCAGGAACGAGGGCTCTTCGTAGCTGACGAACGGGATGACCGAGCCCAGCGCCACGGCCAGCGTGGCCACCAGCGCAACCACCTGGCTGCGCTGGAATCCCCGGACCGGCGACCGGTTCGGCCAGATACTCGGGTCACCGGTCAGGCTCGGGAAGAAGGGCTGGCCGGCCTGCGTGGACGGGACCTGCGGGCCGGGCGGTGGCTGGTGGTGTGCTTCTTGGGGTTCTGCGGTGTGCCCCGGGACCGGTGTCCAGGTGTGCGGCGGCTCCGGGGTGGACCAGTAGATGGCCGGCGTCCCGGACTCCGCCGGCTTCTCCGGGGGGTTGGCCGGTGTCTCTTCGGGCACCCAGAAGGTCCAGCCCTCGGGAGCCGCCGGCCACTGCGGATCGGGCTGCCAGTCTTCCGGTGGCTCCCAGCCCTCGGGCGGCGGCGGCCAGCCCGGCGCGGGATTGAATCGAAGTGCCATCCGAAGCCTCTGCCCCTCAGTGGCTATTGCTCGGCCATTGCGCGGTCATCGATCGGCCGTCGACCAGCCGTTGCCCAAAGCCTAGCCACGCCGCCCGCGGGGCCGGCTTGACGACTGCGCACCAGGTGCGGCGGGCGTCACAACGCCGCAGCTCAGGCCGTGGTTGTTATGGACGCGAAATATTTGCCCGGCAACTGCGGCTAGGGTGGAGGGCGTGTTGTTCGCGTTCTCGGTCGCGCCCAATGGGGCCGGCGAATCAGTGTCCGCGGCGGTGGCCGACGCAGTTGCCGTCGTGCGCGCCTCCGGTCTGCCCAACCGCACCGACTCCATGTTCACCACGATCGAGGGTGAGTGGGACGAGTGCATGGACGTGATCAAACGCGCCTGCGAAGCCGTGGGCAAGCACGGCAACCGGGTCTCCCTGGTGCTCAAGGCCGACATCCGCCCGGGCTACACGGGTGAGATGAGCGCCAAGATCGACCGGCTCGAGGCCGCCCTCGGCGAGCGCGCAGACTCCCAAGGCCAGGACGGCCCGGTCACCGGCGAGGCGCCGGTGGCCACCGACTGATCCGGAGCGCCCATGTCAGACAGCCACACCAATCCTTCCGGCCTGCCCCGATCCGCCCGCCCGGGCGGCCCCGGAACCGCGCCCGAGGGCACCGAAGAACTCTCGGTGCACCACAGCCCGGGCGAGCCGGACACACAGCCCAGCGCCCCCGCCTCGGGGGAGGCGAGCCCCGAACGCAGCGGCGCCTTCCGCCGCCCCGCCACTCCGAGCGATCTGGGTCCCACCACCGGGGCCGTCTGGCGGATGTCGCTGGAACAGCGCCAGGCCCGCGAGATCGCCCTCCCCGACACCGAGGCCGCCCGCCGCGCGGCGCAGGAGACGCCTTCCCCCGAGCTCCCCGCTCAAGCAGCGGGTCGCAGCGCAGCCGACAGCCCCGCAGCAGTTACCCAGACCGGTGACAGCTCCGCAGTTGGCCACCAGGCCGCAGCCGTTCCGGCCGAAAACAGTCCCACCGCCGATGCTCCGCAGCCGGCCACAGGTGACGCGGAACCCAAGCGCCGCCACCTCATCCCCGGCGTCCCCAGCCTGCCGAACCTCCCCCACCTCCCCGTTGTCTCCCACCTGCCCGGCCTCCTCGGCCGCCTGGGCCGGGGAGGCAAGGCTGAGCAGGCCAAGGAAGCCGACGGCGGGCCCACTTCGACCACCGGCAGCGACCAGGCCGCGGCAGCACCCGAGACCAACCGCAAGCCGGAAGAACCCGGACCCCGCCCGCCCCAGGTTGCGCCAGCGTCCGGTCCCGTAACCGACCTGCCCCAGCGCCCAACCCCGCCCCCAACCTCGGCCCTGACCGGCCTCCAGCCCACCGCCGCATCACCCGCCGCAACGCCAGGACCTGCCTCGGCTCCGACACCGGCCGTAGAGCCGAGCCTCATCTCGGGCCCGGGTGGGAGTGCCACCCCGGCCACGCCACCTGCCGTGGCGTCGGCCCCTCCCATGGCGTCAGGACCTGCCTCGGCTCCGGCACCCGCCGCTGAGCCGAGTGTCACCTCGGGTCCGGGTGGGAGTGCCACCCCGGGCACACGTCCTGTCGTGGCTTCGGCACCCACCTCGCCGTCGACTCCCGCCGGGGAGCCGAGTGTCACCTCGGGCAGGGGCGGGAGTGCTAGCCCGGTCACATCACCTGCCGTTGCGTCGGGACCTGTTGTGGCTCCGGCACCCACCTCGGCGTCCACCTCCACCGGGGAGCAGAGTGCCACCTCGGTCCCGGGCGGGAGTGCTAGCCCGACCACGTCACCTACCGCAGCGGCGACACCCACCTCAGGCCCGGGCGGGACTACTGCCCCAGTTATTGGTGGAAGGACCGCACCGACTCCGGGTGAGCCTTCCACCTCGGCACCGGGCGAAAACCGGCCCCCATCCACACCACCTTCAGCGGGGCCGAGTGTCACCTCGGCTCCGGGTCGACGTGCCACCTCGTCCCTGGACGGGGAGACTTCCTCGGCTCCGGCGGGGGATGTTTCCCCGGCTTGGGGTGGAGGTGTTACTCCGGCTTCGAGTGGGAGTGCAGCCCCCGGCGCGGCCCCGTTCTCGTCCTCGGGTGAGGGCGCGGCCTCGTTCTCGGGCAGGGATGGTGCCTCGGGCTCAGGTGAGAGCGTCGCTCCGGTTGGGGACAGGGTCCCTGGCGCGCCCCCTGCTCCGGCCCCGAGTGAGAG
The DNA here is from genome assembly GCF_030269265.1 of Kineosporia sp. NBRC 101677. Classification (NCBI taxonomy): domain Bacteria; kingdom Bacillati; phylum Actinomycetota; class Actinomycetes; order Kineosporiales; family Kineosporiaceae; genus Kineosporia; species Kineosporia sp. NBRC 101677. Next base: position 299,122 of record NZ_BSTA01000008.1, on the reverse strand, counting down.
TGCTGACCCGGCTCTGAATGCGGGTCGGCCCGCTTCCACCCCACCTTCTTTCGCATCGAGTCCCGTCTCGGCTCTGGGGAGAAATGCGGCCTCGTCCTCGGCTGAGGGCTTGGCCTCGGCTTCGGAGAGGGACGTGACCTCGTCGGCGGGTGCCTCGGCACCAAGCCGAAGCGCCGGCCAGTCCTCTGGCGGGAGTGCCGACGCGGCTGCCAGCGCGGATGAGGCGTCCGGGCCGGCAACTGGGCCGACCTCGACCGCGGGCTCGGTCGCCGGTCCGAGTGCTGGTTCGACGCCGGGTAAGCGTGCTGGTTCGGCTCCCGGCGCTGAGGTGGATTCCTCGCCAGCGACTGGGCCGACTTCGACTGTGGGCCCGGCCGCCGGTGAGAGCGCTGGTTCGGCCTCTGGTGCGCATGCTGGCTCCTCCCTCGGCGGGAACACAGGCTCGGCCCCGAGTCAGCGCGCTGGCTTGGCTTCGAGCGCCGAGGTGGCGTCTGCTCCAGAAACCGGGCCGACCTCGACTGCGAAATCCGCCGCCGGTCCGAGTGCTAGCTCGGTCGAGGCACCCTCGGTCCCAGAGCGAGCAGAGCGAGCGACTGCACCAGACGGTCTGGCCCTGGGCCGCACACCGGCCCCCGACTCAGCGTCGGTGGTGGCGGTCAGCGGAACCGGCTCTGCTCCGGACACGGCGCCTCGGGGTTTGCCGAAGGTCGGCGCACAGGGTGGGGAGGAGGCCGGGCTGGGGCAGGCTGTGGGCGGTTCGCTCGCGAGCTCGGCTGGTCCGGAGGCTCTGCCGAAGCCGGCGGAGCCTGCTGCAGGGGCGAGCGCTGGTGGGAAGGCGCCGGTCCCGGCGCAGCCGGTGTTCGCGTCCCGTCGCGAGCGCAAGCTTTACGAGACCGGGCAGATCAGTCTTCCCCGGCCCGCAGCCACACCGAAAACCTCTACGGCGACGGCCCCGGGCGGTCTGCCGGTGGCCGGGGAGGACAGGCCGGGCAGTCGGACGACCTCCGCGAACCCCGCCACCGACTCGGCCGCGTCGACAGCGTTGGCCAGCACAAACGTCCAAAAGCAAAAACTCGGACTGGTGGCGCGCATTCTTGCCGCCCTGATCGTTGTGGCGGGTGGTGTCGTTCTCGCCGTCGGCGGGCTCAAGGCCACGGTCTGGGCCCCGAGCGATGTGGTCGTGGGCACGCTCGGCACGCATGGCCAGAAGTTCGTCACCACCGAGGTCGGCGCGCTGGCCCTGGCCGGGCCGCGGCTGCAGGTGCAGGTGTCGGGGGCCGCCGGGGATCCGGTGTTCGTCGGGATCGGGCGCGCTTCGGACGTGGACGCCTACCTGGGCGAGAGCGCGACCGACCGGATCACCGGGCTCGACCGGGAGACCGGCACGCTGATCACCACCACCTCCGGCCGCGACCAGGCCGAGGTGCTCGACCCGGCCAGCGCGGACGTCTGGGCGGTGAGTGCGCTCGGTCCGGGGTCGGCGAAGCTGAGCTGGCCCGACACCAGCTCCGGGCAGTGGCGACTGGTGATCGCCACCGACGGCTCCCGGCCCGCCCCCGAGAACGTCACCCTGACCTGGTCGGGCCAGGAACCCGAGAACTCCGCCCCGGCCTGGATCGCGGTGGGGGTCGTGCTTCTGGTCGCCGGGCTGGTCGGCTCGGCCGTGCTCTGGTCGCGGGCGCGGGGAAGGAGGGCGTCGTGATCCGGCGCCGGACCGCCCTCGGTCTTCTGCTCACCCCGCTCGTGGTGGCCGGTTGCGGGCAGGAGCCGCTGGTGGTGAGCGCGCCGGCGGCTGACACCCAGGTGTATCCGGTGGTCGAGGCCGGGCAGGCGAAGGCGATCCTCGACGCGGTGGACTCCGCGGTTGCGGCCGGGGTGAGCGCCAAGGACACCGAAGAGACCGCCGATGCCCGGCTGACCGGCCCCTACCTGCAGATCCGGCTGGCCCAGGCCCGGGTCGCCGACGAGCTCGGCAAGAAGCTCGGCGCCGCGGCCGAGGTGACCCGCGAGGCGCTGATCGTGCCGCGCAGCGCCGCCTGGCCGCGGTTCTTCCTGGCCGTCGGGCGCAGCGAGCAGGCTTCCACATACCTTGTACGCGTGCTGCGTTCGGACTCGGCCCGCGACCCGTACGGCCTGTGGGCCGAGACGATGATGCTGCCGGGGGCCAGCCTGCCCGAGACGGCGCAGGACGGCTCGGTGCTCGCCGCCGACACGGACGACCTGTTGCTCTCGCCCGAGGAAGCGATCGACGGCTTCGCCGGTTACCTCAACGGCAAGGGCAAGGGGAAGGGCGCCGAGAACTTCCGCCGCAGCGAGTACAGCGACCAGTTGCTGCAGCAGCTGGCCGCCGACGAGGAGGGCCTGGAGCAGGTGGCGACGGTGAGCAGCAGGCACACCGCCGCCGACGAGGCCCCGATGGCGATGCGCACCGACGACGGTGGTGCGCTGGTCGTGGGGCAGCTGCGCCAGACCTACACGGTCAAGGTCAAGCCGGACTCGGGCAAGGTCAAGGTCAAGGACGCCGACCTGGCCGCGCTCGCCGGGGAGAAGGACGAACTGCAGTTCGCCGAGTCCTTCACCCGTTCTGCGGTGGAGGTTGTGGTGCTGCACGTACCGGCCAAGGATTCGAAGGAACGGATCCGGGTCGTCGCCGCGGAGAAGGGCGACGTCAAGGCCGTGGTGAAGTAGTGACTCATATGTCGGGGCAAGGAGAAAGGAACCCTCGATGACGAACCAGCCGGGGATGCGCGCGGGCGCGGGCAGGCCTTCGCTCAACCTGCGCGGTGCAGTGGATCTCGGGGCGCTGGCCGCCCGGCCCGCGCCCTCGGGCGCCGGTGGCGGCGCCTCGAACGGCCCGGCGGCGACGCCGGGCTCCTTCGTCATCGACACGACGGACGCGAGTTTCGCGACCGACGTCATCCAGCAGTCGCAGACCGTCCCGGTCGTCCTGGACTTCTGGGCGACCTGGTGCGGTCCGTGCAAGCAGCTCTCGCCGGTGCTGGAGTCGCTGGCCGCGGAGTACGGCGGCCGGATCCTGCTGGCGAAGATCGACGTGGACGCCAACCCGCAGATCGCGCAGGCCTTCCAGGTGCAGTCCATCCCGAGCGTGTTCGCGGTGCTCAAGGGCCAGCCGATCCCGCTGTTCCAGGGGGCGCAGCCGGAGCCGCAGGTACGCGCGGTGCTCGACGAGCTGATGCGGGTGGCCGAGGCGAACGGGGTCACCGGGCGGCTGGCCGCCGAGCCGGCCGGCGAGGGCGACGAGGAGCCGGAGGAGGAGGCGCTGCCGCCGCTGCACCAGGCCGCCTACGACGCGATCGAGCGGGACGACCTGGACGCCGCGATCGCGGCCTACCAGCAGGCCCTGAAGGAGAACCCGGCCGACGACGAGGCCAAGCTCGGCCTGGCCCAGGTGCAGCTGATGCAGCGCACCAGCGGGGTGGACCTGAACCAGGCGCGGGCGACCGCCGCCGAGAACCCGGCCGATCCGCAGGCCCAGATCGTGGTGGCCGACCTGGACGTGCTCGGCGGGCACATCGAGGACGCCTTCGCCCGGCTGATCGACACCGTCCGGGTCACCTCGGGAGACGACCGGGACGCGGTGCGCGTGCACCTGGTCGAGCTGTTCGAGGTGGTGGGCAAGGACGACCCGCGGGTCGGCAAGGCCCGCATCGCGCTGGCGAACGCGCTGTTCTGATCGGCTTTTCTCCAACAGTGGACGGTGTCGGGCCCCTTCGCGGGGACCGGCACCGTCTCTGGTTGGTCACCGGTCGGTCACCGATGTCCGCCCATCCTGCGGAATGTCTGGCGAGCGGGCGACCGAGCGACCCTCCGTTCGCCGGATTCTGGCCGATGTCGGGCCTGCGCACCGGGCCATCACGCCTGCGCCGAGGTTAGATGACGACATCCCGTGACTCCATGTCATCGGGCGATAACAGTAAGTCGTTATCGTTGTCATGCTCACCGGGTTCGGCCCGGGCCTGGAGGGGTCGTATGTCGCGCATCTTCATCGTGGGGTCCGGCACGGTGGGCGCCGCGACCGGCCGGGCCCTGGGGCACGCCGGCCACCGGGTCACGTTCGTCGACATCGACCCGCGCCGGGTGGCCGTCCTGGTGAACGAGGGCCTCGACGCCCGGCGCGACCTGGACCTGGCCGGGGAGCCGGAGTCGTTCATCTTCCTCTGCACACCCACCCGGGTGGAGGCCGGCCGGCACCACCTGGCCGACGTGGCCTCCGGGGCGGAGCTGATCGGCCGGGCGATGGCCCGGGCCGACACTCCGCACACCGTGGTGGTGCGCTCCACGGTTCCTCCGGGCACCACCCGCGACCTGGTGCGCCCGCTGGTCGAGCTGCACTCCGGCCGCCGCGAGGGCACCGGGTTCAGCATCGCCGCCAGCCCGCACTTCGACTCCCGGGCCGGGAACGGCCGCACCGGGCGGCACGCGCTGGAGACGGTGCGCCCGCCCCTGACCGTGATCGGCGCCGACAGCGAGCGGGTGGTCAACGCCGTGCGGGACGTGCTGAACCCGATCGTCCCGCCGGGCGGGCAGATGCGCCTGCTCGAGGACCCGGCCGAGGCCGAGATGGTGAAGTGCGCGCACAGTCTGTTCAACGCCACGAAGATCAGTTTCTGGAACGAGATCTGGCGGGTCTGCGACCGGCTCGGCCTGGACCCGGACGAGGTGGCGAGCATGGTGGCGACCTCGGCCGAGGGATCGCTCAACCCGGAGTACGGGATCTGGGGCGGAGCCCCCTACAGCGGTCACCAGCTGCCCAGCGACACCCGCGGTTTCCTGGGCTTCGCCGAGGAACTCGGCCTGCCGATGCCGTTGCTCAGTGCGGTGGTCGGCGTGAACTCGGGCTTCGAGCAGCGTCTGGACGCCGAGATGGAGGCACTGAGCATGCTGGCCAGCGGGCCGCACTACTACGCAACGGATTTCGGCGAGGACGAGGCGGGCTGCCAGAGCGAGTACCGCACCCGGCCGCAGCCCGCCCCGGAGAACCCGCGGCCGGCGATCCCGGAGGCCGACGACGTTCCGGGCCCGGAGACGTCCATGATTGACGAAACCCCGCAGCCGGTGGTCGAGACCGACGGTTCGGGGCGCAGCGGGCTGGTCGGGGGAGAGGTGCGCGACGTGCGCACCGACCCGGGCGCCAACCACCCCTCGCGCCGGCGCGGCGGGCGCCGGCCCTGGATCCCGCGCCAGCTCGGCCGGTGACACCCGAAAAGGGCCGACCACCAGAGGTGATCGGCCCTTTTCGGGAGCGAGCTACCAGATGTGCACGCGGGCGGTGGGTTCGAGCCAGAGCTCGTCACCCTCGCGCACCCCGAACGCCTCGTGGAACTCGTCGATGTTGCGCACGACGGCGTTGCAGCGGAACTCTTCGGGCGAGTGCGGGTCGAGCGTGAGCCGGCGGATCACCTCGGCGTCGCGGCCCTTGCTGCGCCAGCCCTGGGCCCAGGCGACGAAGAACCGCTGCCAGCCGGTCAGGCCGTCGAGCACCGGGGGCTCGGCCCCGTCGAGAGCGATCCGGTAGGCGGTGTGCGCGATCGAGAGTCCGCCCAGGTCACCGATGTTCTCGCCGACGGTGAGCGCGCCGTTGACGTGGTGACCCGGCGTCTGCCGGGGCTCGAGCACGTCGTACTGCTCGATCAGCGCCTTGGTGCGCTTCTCGAACTCGGTGCGGTCGGTGTCGGTCCACCAGTCGTTCAGATTGCCCGAGCCGTCGTACTTGGAGCCCTGGTCGTCGAACCCGTGGCCGATCTCGTGCCCGATCACCGCGCCGATCGCACCGTAGTTGGCGGCGTCGTCGGCCTCGGCGTCGAAGAACGGCGGCTGCAGGATCGCGGCCGGGAAGACGATCTCGTTCATCAGCGGGTTGTAGTAGGCGTTGACCGTCTGCGGGGTCATGAACCACTCGTCGCGGTCGACCGGCTTGCCGAGTTTCTCGATCTCCCGGGCGATCTCGTAGTCGCCGGCGCGGCGCACGTTGCCGACCAGGTCGCCGGGCCGGATCTCGAGGCTGGAGTAGTCGCGCCACTTGTCCGGGTAGCCGATCTTGGGGGTGAAGCTGTCCAGCTTCTGCAGGGCGCGCTCCTGCGTCTCGGCGCTCATCCAGTCGAGCTTGGTGATGCTCTGCCGATACGCCTCGACCAGGTTGGCCACCAGCTCGACCATCCGGGCCTTGGCCGTGGGGGAGAAGTGCGCCTCCACGTAGAGCTTGCCCACCGCCTCGCCGAGCGAGCCCTCGACCAGCCCGACGCCGCGCTTCCAGCGCTCGCGCAGCTGGGTGGCCCCGGTGAGGGTCCTGCCGTAGAAGTCGAAGTTCTCCTGCACCAGCTCGGCGTTCAGCAGGGTGGCCGAACCGTGCACGGTGCGCCAGGTGAGCCAGGTCTTCCAGTCGGCCAGCGGGACCTCGGTGAGGGCCTTGCCGAGCGCGGTGAAGAAGCTGGGCTGGCGCACGACGACCTCGGAGAAGGCGCTCTGCGGCACGTTCAGCGCGTCGATCCAGCTGGTCCAGTCGAACTCGGGGATGAGCTCTTCCAGGCCCTTGCGGTCGACCTTGTTGTACGTCTTGGTGGCGTCGCGGTTGGTCACCCGGTCCCAGTGCGAGCGGGACAGCCGGGTCTCCAGCGCCATGATCCGCTCGGCCGCGCCGGCCGCCCCGGCCTCGTCGGTGATCCCGGCCTTCACCAGCATGCGGGTGACGTGGCCGAGGAACGCGGTGCGGATCTCGGCGAACGTGTCCTCGCGGTAGTAGGACTCGTCGGGCAGGCTGAGCCCGCCCTGGGTGAGGTACATGACGTAGCGGTCGGAGGCCATCGCGTCGTTGTTGACGAAGTAGCCGAAGGGGGCGCCGCTGCCGGAGCGCTCCAGCACCCCGAACGCCCGGACCAGGCCGGCCAGGTCGGTGATCTCCTCGACCAGGGCCAGGTCGGTGGCGATGGGGGCGGTGCCCAGGCGCTCGATCGCGGCCTCGTCCATGAAGCTGGCGTACAGGTCGCCGACCTTCTGCGCCTCACTGCCGGGCGCGGCGGAACCGGAGGCGCTCGCTGCGTCTTCCACGATCACCCGCAACTGGGCCTCGGCCTCGTCGCGCAGCCGGTGGAAGGTGCCGTAGACCGACTTGTCCGGGGGGATCTCGGCTGTGTCCAGCCACTTCCCGTTCACGTGCCGGAACAGGTCGTCCTGAGGCCTGATCGAGGGGTTGAGCTGCTCGGTTTCGATACCGGACGTCATCGCCCGAGCGTATCGACCAACCCCCCGATCCGGACAGGACCCGGGTTCAGCCCTGCGCTGATTCGTCTTCCGCCGCGGCCTCGGACGTGATCGCGGGCGGGGTGAAGCCCGGACCGGACTCGTGGTGCACCTCGGGCGCGCTGCCGCTGGGCCAGCCACCCTCGGGGGTGGACTCCGGCACCAGCCAGACCGCGCCCAGCGGGGGCACCCGCAGCGTGATCGACGACGGCTGACCGTGCCAGGGCACCGGCACGGCGTCGACCGCACCCAGGTTGCCCACGCCGGAACCGCCGTAGTTCTCCGAGTCGGTGTTCAGGATCTCCAGCCAGCGCCCGCCCGAGGGCACCCCGAGGTGGTAGCCCTCCTGCGGCTGGGCGGAGAAGTTGACCACCGCCACCAGCGGGTTGCCGGCTGCGTCGCGGCGGATGAACGAGAACGTGTTGTGCTGGTTGTCGTTCGCGTCGATCCACTGGAAGCCGGACGGGTCGCTGTCGGCCTCCCACAGCTCGGGCCGGTCCCGGTAGATCCGGTTCAGGTCACGCACCATCTGCTGCAGGCCGGCGTGCCAGGGGGCGTCCTCCAGCCACCAGTCCAGGCTGCGCTCCTCGGACCACTCCCGCTCCATGCCCAGTTCCTGGCCCATGAACAGCAGCTGCTTGCCCGGGTGCGACCACATGAAGGCGAGGTAGGCGCGCACGTTGGCCAGCTGCTGCCAGCGGTCGCCGGGCATCTTGCCCAGCAGCGAGCCCTTGCCGTGCACGACCTCGTCGTGGCTGATCGGCAGCACGAAGTGCTCGCTGTACGCGTACATCAGCGAGAACGTCATCTGGTGGTGGTGGTACTGGCGGTGGACCGGGTCCTTGGACACGTAGCCCAGGGAGTCGTGCATCCACCCCATGTTCCACTTGTGGCCGAAGCCCAGGCCGCCCAGGTGGGTGGGCCGGGTGACGCCGGGCCAGGCGGTGGACTCCTCGGCGATCATCATCACGCCCGGGTGGTGCTTGTAGGCGGTGGCGTTGACCTCCTGCAGGAAGGCCACGGCCTCCAGGTTCTCCCGGCCGCCGTACTTGTTCGGCGTCCACTCACCGGCGTTGCGGGAGTAGTCGAGGTAGAGCATCGAGGCCACCGCGTCGACCCGCAGGCCGTCGACGTGGAACTCCTCGAGCCAGTACAGGGCGTTGGCGACCAGGAAGTTGCGCACCTCGGTGCGGCCGAAGTCGAAGATCAGCGTGCCCCACTCGGGGTGCTCGCCGCGGTGCGGGTCGGCGTGCTCGTACAGCGGCTGGCCGTCGAACCGGGCCAGGGCGAACTCGTCCTTCGGGAAGTGCGCGGGCACCCAGTCCATGATCACGCCGATCCCGGCCTGGTGCAGCCGGTCGACCAGGTGACGGAACTCGTCCGGGCTGCCGAACCGCGAGGTCGGCGCGTAGTAGCCGGTGACCTGGTAGCCCCAGGAACCACCGAACGGGTGCTCGGCCACCGGCAGGAACTCGACGTGGGTGAAGCCCAGGTCCTGCACGTAACCGACGAGCTGGTCGGCCAGTTCGAGGTACGAGAGGCCCTGCCGCCAGGAACCCAGGTGCACCTCGTAGGTGCTCTGCGGGCGGCTGAGCGCCTCGTGCTGCGCGCGCTCGGCCATCCACGCGGAGTCGTTCCACTCGTAGCCCGACTCGGTGACGATCGAGGCGGTCAGCGGCGGGATCTCGGTGGCGAAGGCCATCGGGTCGGCCTTCTGCCGCCAGTGGCCGTCCTGGCCGAGGATCTCGAACTTGTAGCGGGTGCCGGTGCCCAGGCCGGGGACGAACAGTTCCCAGATGCCCGAGCCGCCCAGGCTGCGCATCGAGTGACCGCGGCCGTCCCAGTTGTTGACGTCCGAAACCAGGCGCACCGCCTGGGCGTTCGGCGCCCAGACCGCGAAGGAGGTGCCCTCCACGTCGCCGATCAGGCCGGGGAAGCGGCGGGGGTGGGCGCCCAGGGCGCGCCAGAGTTCCTCGTGCCGGCCCTCGGCGATCAGGTGCAGGTCGATCTCGCCCAGGCTGGGCAGGAAACGGTACGGGTCGTCGAGGGTCTGTTCCTCGTCGTCGTAGCGCACCACGAGGCGGTAGTCGCCCACCGTCGCGCGCTCGAGCACGCCCACCCAGATGCCGTCCTGCTCGTGCGAGAGCGGGTGCCGTTCACCGTCTTCGGTGAGGACCGCGACCTCGGTGGCGAGCGGGCGCAGCGTGCGGACGGTGACCCGCCCGCCGTACGGGTGCGCGCCCAGCACCGAGTGCGGGTTGTAGTAGGCGCCGCCCGCAACCTTGGCCAGAACGTCGGAATCCACCGGTTTGACCGTGGACGTCACGACGATTTCGGCGCCGGCCAGCGCTTCGGTACTCGCTTCGACGGGGGTCTGCGAAGTCGGAGACTGTGCCATGTCGGGAAGTCTGGCACGCATCGGGCGAGGGGGCATGGCGCCTTGCCCACGGGCCCGCCGGGTGAGGTCGATCCCGGCGCGCAGATCCCCTACTTGGAGTAATCTCGTGCTCACCCTGCGCCTCACTGCCGTGGTCAGGGCCTTGCCGCCGGCGCCGAGCGGCTCGAGTTGATCAAGGTAACGATTCGGTGCGGCGGGCCGCGGCCGGTTCACCTCCGACGAAGGGTCGACGCATGGGTCCCCGGGTGCTGCTGGTCTGCACCGCCAACATCTGCCGCTCTCCCGGAGCCGAACGGCTGCTCGCCGGTCGCCTCGGCGAGGGGGTCGAGTTCTTCAGCCGAGGGACGCGGGCGGTCCCCGGAGCGGGGATCTGCGACTTCTCGGCCTCCTGGGTCGAGAGTCACGGCGGGGCCGGGGGTGCGCACGGGTCGCGACCGCTGGAGGTCGAGGACATCCGCGCCTCGACGGTGATCCTGACCGCCTCGCAGACCCAGCGCGGCCGGGTGATCGAGATGCGCCCGTCGGCCCAGGTGCGCACGTTCACGCTGTTGCACGCCGCCCGCACCGCGCAGTGGCTGGCGGCGGCCGGGCGCACCCCGCCTCGTAGTGCCGATCTGGCTGACCGGCTGCTGTGGCTGGTGGAGGAACTGGACGCCAACCGGGGGTCGGCGCCGCGGGACGAAGAGGACGACGACGAGCTGCCCGATCCGCACCGGGGCGGCCGGCACCCGCAGGTCTTCGGCCGGCTACAGGCGGCGGTGGAGGACTTCTGCGCACCCCTGCTGTTCCGGGGCCCGGCCCTGCGCCGGGACCGGGCCCGGCTGCGGCAGAAGCCTTCTCACGCCTGGCGCTGAGGCAGTACGCCCTCGCAGGCGGGGCACAGCTCACGGATGCTGCGGATCGGGCCGGAACGGCGCCAGTCGTTCCACTCCGCGGTGTAGACCGTGCCCGAGTCGTGGCAGGTGGCGCAGAACTCCGGCCCGCTCTGGTCGGACTCGTCGTCCCGGCGGTTGCGCAGCAGCAGGGCCAGGCCGGCGACCAGCAGCAGGGACGGCAACCAGAGCAGGGCGTAGTCGCCCAGCAGCAGGTTGGTCACGTACAGGACGGAGGCGACGAGCGCCAGAAGGGCCCCGAATACGGCGTTCATGTCGCTCCTTCCGGGAGTGTCCGCGTCGACATCTTCCGTTCATCCTAGGGGCGGCAAAGGGTGCGGGGAAGGGTGAATCCGGTTTGTCACGCAACGCTTCTCAGGCCGGGCTCAGCGGATCTCGCGAGCGTTCGGCCCATGGACGCGAGAACGCGGTGCGGCACTGAGTGCCACACCGCGTTCTGTCGAACAGTTCAGATAGAGCGCTTGGACCGGTGGTGACGGGGCACGCCGGTGGGCACGTGGGGCATCACCGACTGGGGCGGGATGAGCAGTTCACGCTCGTCCTCCAGCAGGTCCAGCTCCGGCGGTGTGTGCAGGTCGACCAGCAGCGGGGGGATCTCCTCGAACCCCTCCCGGCTGTCGTCCTGGGCCGCCGGTGCGGGTTCGGGTGCCGGCTCGAGAGTCGGCTCGGGTGCTGGTTCGGGTGCGAACCAGGAGGTCTGACTCCAGGCGGCCGGGTTCTCGACGGGCAGCGGGATGCCCTTGGGGGCGGTGTCCGGCGCCCGGTAGCCGGTCTCGGGCGGAAGTGGTTGCAGGCGAAGCTCTTCCGGAACCTCGCGGGCCGATCTGACTGCGGTGTCGTGGTGCACCTCCAGGCGGTCCGGCTTGCGCTGGGGGATCACCTGCGGCGCCGGACCTTCCGGCTCGGCCGTGCGCAGCACCTCCAGACCCTCGGCCCGGGAGACGACCGCCAGCCCGTCGGTGCCCGGAGTGGTCACCACCGGCAGTGGGCCGGTGGAGGACAGGCCGCCGAAGACCGAGATGCCCCCGGTCGAAGAGGCTTGCGGAGCGCGGCTTCCGGCGCTGGGGGAGTCGGCGATCGGAGCCCAGCCGTCAGAAGGGCTGGGGGCCCAGCCCATGTCCGGCGCCCACTGCTCCGAGGTGTTCACGAAACCGTTGGGCCTACCGGGGCGACCGGCCGGCACCCCGGTGCCCCCGGGCGTCCTCTGGTTCTCGGGACCCGACCCCGAACCACCCGGCTCGTCGGGACTTTCGGGCGAAACCGGCTCGAGCGGCAGGGAGGTTGCGCCGGCATCGGGCAGGACGATCCGCTCCGGAGCCGCGGCCACCTCGTCCTTGCCGCCACGCCGGGCCCGCCGGGAGGTGGTCTCGGGCTGCTGACCCGGAGCCGAAGCCGCGGGCGCCGACCCGTAACCGTAGCCCTGGTAACCGTTGCGGCCCTTCTTGCGCGGGGCGAAGTTCAGCACGGTACCGAGCATCCGGGCGCTCACCGCCTCGAGCGCCTTGAGCGCCCGCTCGGCCTCCTCGCGCCGGCTGCGACCGTGCCGGATCACCAGGATCGCCCCGTCGGCGGCGGTGGCGATCAGTGCCGCATCGGTGACCGGCAGCAGCGGCGGGGCGTCGATGACCACCACGTCGTAGTGCTGGGCCAGCGTGTCCAGCAGGTGCCGCATCTGTTGCGAGCCCAGTAGTTCCGAGGGGTTGGGCGGGGTCGGCCCGGAGGGCAGGACGGCCAGCAGGTCGCGCTCGTAGCCGACCACCACCTCGCGCAGGTCGTGCTGACCGGCGAGCACGTTGGTCAGCCCGGCCGCGTTGCTGATGCCCAGGTACTTGCCCACGGCGGGCTTGCGCAGGTCACCCTCGATCAGGATCACGCGGGCGCCGCTCTGGGCCAGGGTCAGGGCGATGTTGCAGGCCGTGGTGGTCTTGCCCTCGTCGGGCAGGGCGGAGGTCACCGCGATCACCCGCGGCGGCCGGTCCACGTCGGCGAACTGCAGGTTGGTGCGCAGGGTGCGGAACGCCTCGGCCCGGCCGCCGAACGCGTCGGCGGTGACCAGGGGCTGCTTGGGCGCCGAGGCGTCGAACGGCACCACGCCCAGCGGCACCGAACCGGTCAGCTGCTCCACGTCGGAACTGCCGCGCAGGGTGGTGTTGAGCTGGTCGCGCAGCACCGCCGCGCCGACGCCGAGACCGAGACCGAGCAGCAGCCCGAGCGCGATGTTCAGGGGGACCCGGGGGGAGACCGGGGTATGCGGCTCGACCGGCGGCCGGGTCACGGTGAGCTTGACCGAGGACGGTCTGCTCCCGCCGTTGGACTCCAGGTCGCCGACCACCTTCTGCAGGTGCTGGGTGGCCGAGCCGGCGATCGCCGCGGCCCGGGCCGGGTCCGCGTCGGTGACCGTGAGGTCGATCAGCACGGTGTCCAGCTGCGGGCTGGCCTCGATCTGACCGGCCAGCACGGCCGCCGTGTACGGCAGCCGCAGGTCCCGCACCACCGGCTCGGTGACCGCGCTGCTGGTCGCCATGCTGGCGTAGGACTTGACCCGCTGCTGGCTGAACGTGCTGCTCTCGGACAGCTCGTTGAGCGTGTCGCCGCCGCCCGGGCCCTGCACCGAGACGAAGACCTGGGTCTGGGCCTGGTACATCGGCGTCTGCCGGCTGGTGTAGGCCGTGGCGGCGGCCACGCCGAGGACCGCCAGGGCCAGGACGATCAGCCAGTGCTGTCGCAGGACTTTCAGGTACTGGGTCAGGGTCATGTCTGGGTCACCGAATGCGCCGCCTTGTCATTGCACTCCTTCACCGGCCTGAGCGCCCTACCGTACCCATATTTGGCTACAGAGTGGTGTTGAACGATTGCTCTGGGTCACGTGATTCGGGTGCAGTCAAGCAGGTCCCGCTGGATCCGCCCAGTCGGCCGGACGGCTACCGAACAGTCAGGGGAACGTCGCGGCCGGTCTGGGCCACTTCGTCGCACCAGCTGAGCACGTCGGCCACGACCTCCTCGTCGAGCCGGCGGCGCCCGGCCTCGACCTCGGCCAGGACATGGCTGCGCAGCGCCCTGGCCTCGCGCCGGCGACGGGCGGCCCGGCTCAGCCGGCCGGTGGCGATGTAGCCGCCGGCGAGCACGGCGACGAACCCGGACAGGATCAGCTCCTCCATGACCACAGAGCGTACTCGGTTGGTCACAACATGTCCGGTGGTTGGCCTAATGCCCGCCTGAGGGCCGTTCTGGTCGGTCAGGAGCGTTCTGCGCCGGGCGGTTTCAGCCCTTGAGATCGCGATCCGGGCGGCGCAGCTCGTTCTTGCGGCGGAACTCCTGCTGGGCGGTGTCGCGCAGGGCGATGCCGGCCGCCTTGCGGATCGGCATGTTCGTGCGGCGGGCCCGGATCAGGTGGTAGACGTACCAGGCGGCGAGCGTGACCACCCCGGCGTCGTCGAGGATGCCGAACGGCCCGACCACGGCCTCCGGCACCGCGTCGACCGGGCTGATCAGGTAGGCGAACGAGGCCGCCATGGTGGCGATGCCACGCAGCGGCACCCGGTAGCGGTAGATCACGAAGAGCCCGACGGCCAGCAGCGTCACCGCGACCAGCAGCAGGACCGCGACGAACCCGACCACGACCATCAGTGTGGTGTTGTCACCCATCCCCAGTCCTTCCCTCGGTGGCTCCCATTGTTCGCCAGATCGGGTGAACCACCAATCCGGTGATCCCGTCACAGACGCGACAGGTCGTGACGAGCGGGGCGTCCGGGACGGCGATACCGTGCCGGATGTGAATCTTGTTCGGTCCGGTGTCGCGGCCCTGTCGGCCCTCGTCCTGTCTCTCGGCCTGAGCGCCTGCAACGTCGACCTGGGCAGTGCCGAGGCGACCGACGCCGGTTCCGGCGCGTCGGTCAAGGACCAGAACGACGGCCCGCTGGCCACGAAGGTGCTGGGCACCCTGTCGGTGAAGGGCCGGGCGGCGGAGACCGGGTACGACCGCGACGAGTTCGGCAGTGCCTGGAAGGACGTCGACCGCAACGGCTGCGACCAGCGCAACGACGTGCTGAAGCGGGACCTCACCGGGGAGAAGTTCCGCGACGGCACCAAGAAGTGCGTGGTGGTCAGCGGCACCCTGCAGGACCGGTACACCGGCAAGAGCATCGAGTTCCGCAAGGCGGAGGCCTCCGAGATCCAGATCGACCACGTGGTCGCGCTGCAGAACTCCTGGGTCACCGGCGCCTTCGCCTGGAGCGAGGCCAAGCGCACCGAGTTCGCCAACGACCCGCTGAACCTGCTGGCCGCCGACGGGCCGACCAACTCGGCCAAGGGGGCCGGCGACGCGGCCACCTGGCTGCCGCCGAGCAAGGCGTTCCGCTGCGACTACGTGGCCCGGCAGGTCGCGGTGAAGTCCAAGTACGGCAACTGGGTCACCAAGGCCGAGAAGGCGGCGATCAGCGGCGTCCTGAAGAGCTGCCCCGAGCAGCGGGTGCCCACCTCCGGCGCGGTGGCCGCCCCGGAGAAGGGGGAGAAGGGGGCCGACGACAAGAAGCCGGCTCCGAAGGGCAACAATGGTGAGGCGGAGACCCCGGGCGCGTTCTGCTCCCCCGAGGGGGCGAAGGCCGAGGACTCCGACGGCGACAAGCTGACCTGCAGTGTGAAGGACGGCGACGACCGGGCCCGGTGGCGCTCGGCCGCCTGACCGTCTCGAACTGAGACGGTGGTCCACAGATTCCGCTGTTAGGTTAGGCATACCTCACTTTGGAAGGTGGTACCCGCATGTCCATGGTCTCGCGCATGGCCGAAGGGGTTCGTAACCGGGTCGGCGGTCGCGGCGAGGGCCGGGGCGGCTCGACGCTGGCGATCACCGTGGCCCGCACCGAGCAGCTCAGCCCCACCATGGTTCGCGTCGTCTTCACCGGTGACGACCTGGCCCAGTTCGAGATGAACGAGTTCAGCGACGCCTACGTGAAGCTGATCTACCCGCGGGCCGGGGTGGAGTACCCCGAGCCGTTCGACATGAAGACGATCCGGGGCGCGCTGCCCCAGGAACAGTGGCCGCAGAACCGTACCTACACGGTTCGCCGCTGGGACGCGGCCGCTCGCGAGCTGACCATCGACTTCGTGGTGCACGGGGACGAGGGTCTGGCCGGTCCGTGGGCCCGGGACGCGAAGCCGGGCGACCAGATCTGGCTGGCCGGCCCGGGTGGCGGCTACACGCCGGACCTCGAGGCCGACTGGCACCTGCTGGCCGGTGACGAGAGCGCCCTGCCCGCCATCGCCGCCTCGCTCGAGGTGCTGCCGGAGAACGCGGTCGGGCACGCCCTGATCGAGATCCACGACCCGGCCTCCGAGCTCAAGCTCACCGCCCCGGCCGGCGTCCAGGTCACCTGGGTGCTGGAGACCGAGCGGGCTCCCGGCGTCGCCCTGGTCGAGGCGGTCACCCGGCTGCCGTTCCCGGAGGGCGACGTGCACGCGTTCGTGCACGGCGAGGCCGCCGGGGTGCGTGACCTGCGCCGGTTCCTCAAGCGCGAGCGCGGCGTGAAGCAGGCGCGTCTGTCGATCTCCGGCTACTGGCGGATCGGCGCCAACGACGAGGAGTGGCGCGCGGTGAAGGGCGACTGGAACCAGAAGATCGAGCAGTCCGAGGGCTGAGACCTCCGGCCGGAGCGGGCGCGACCACCACGGGTGGTCGCGCCCGCTCCCGTTTCAGAGCAGCCGGCGGGAACCGGGCCGGGCGACCCGGAGCCAGCGGTAGCCGTAACGCCCGAGTTCCACCTCGAGGCGACCCCGATCGTCCACTGTTGTGTTCTGGTCACCGAGCAGATCGATCAGGTCGCAGTTGCGGACGGAATCGCCCAGGTCGAGCGGGACGCTCACCTTCTCGGCGGCGAAGTTGTGCAGTGCCACCAGCGTCTCGTCCTCCCAGGTCACCCGGTGGGCGAACACCGCGGGGTGCGGCTGGTCCAGCACCGCGAACTCGCCCCAGCCCAGTTCCGGGCTGTTGCGGTAGCGCGAGATCAGCAGCTTCACAAAGGTTAGCAGGCTGTCCGGATCCGCCCGCTGCGCCTGCACGTTGACCTGCTCCGGGCCGAAGCGGCCGGTCACCACCGGCGCCGTCAGGTCCTCGGCGATCGAGAAGCCGGCGCCCGGCCCGCTGGTCCACTGCATCGGCGTGCGCACCGAGTTCCGGTCGCCGATGTCGAGGTTCTCACCCATCCCGATCTCCTCGCCGTAGAACAGCACCGGCGTGCCCGGCAGCGTGAAGAGCAGGCTGTAGACCATCCGGATCCGGTCGGGATCGCCGTCGAGCATCGGGGGCAGCCGGCGGATCAGCCCCCGGCCGAAGACCTGCATCCGCTTCTCGGGCCCGAAGGCGTCGAACACCTCCTGCCGCTCGGACTCGCTGAGCTTGTCCAGGGTCAGCTCGTCGTGGTTGCGCACGAACGTGCCCCACTGGCACTCCGGCGGGATCGCCGGCCGCTCCTGCAGCGCCTTGGCCAGCGGGGCGGCGTCCTGACGGGCCAGGGCCAGGTACATGTTCTGCATCGTGATGAAGTCGAACTGCAGGGTGAGCTCGCCGCCCTCCGATCCGCCGAAGAACTCCAGCTGCTGCTCGTAGGGCACGTTCACCTCGCCGAGCAGGATCGCGTCGCCGGTGCGCCGGTTGAGGAATGCCCGAAGGTGCCGGACCACCTCGTGCGGATCGGGCAGTGCCCCGGACGGCTCGCCGAGCGGGTCGATGAAGAACGGGACGGCGTCCACCCGGAACCCGGAGACCCCCAGCGCCAGCCAGAACCCGACGATCCGGGCGATCTCGTCGCGCACCTCGGGGTTGGTCACGTTCAGGTCGGGCTGGTGCCGGTAGAAGTGGTGCAGGTAGTACTGCCCGGTCTGCTCGTCCAGGGTCCAGACGCTGTTTTCCTGGTCGGGGAACACCGGCTCGGGCTGCTTCCCGGCCGGCGGCTCGTCGACCCACACGTACCAGTCCCGGTACCTGCTCTCCTTCGAGCTGCGCGCCTCGACGAACCAGGGGTGCTGGTCGGAGGTGTGGTTGACGACCAGGTCGACGATCACCCGCAGGCCCCGGTCGTGTGCGGTCCGGATCGCCTCGACCAGGTCGCCGTGGGTGCCCAGGCGGGGATCGACCCCGTAGAAGTCGGTGATGTCGTAGCCGTCGTCCCGCTCGGGCGTGGGGTAGAAGGGCATCAGCCACAGGCAGGTGACCCCGAGGTCGGCCAGGTAGTCGATGCGCTGGGCGAGCCCGGCCAGGTCGCCGGTGCCGTCGTCGTTCCAGTCCAGAAATGTCTCGACATCGAGACAATAGACCACCGCTGTTTTCCACCAAAGGTCCGCCGTGTCCGTGATCCGCATGAATGCGGATCTATCACTTCCGGGCAACTTCCGCGTTTTCACATCCATGACGGGCACGAACTTGATTCGCCAGGCGTACTGTTGTGATGCGGTCATTGGAGATGCGCGAGGGTTGAGAAAGGCCTTCGTCCGGCTCCCGGCAGGCCGTGACGACAGAGAAGGAGATGGGGGTCAACCCGCGATGGACCCGACACAGCTGGTCGACGAGGCACTACGCCGTTTCACCGTCATGCAGGCGGCGGCGAACTCCGCACCCGCCACCGCCCTCGAGGAGCCGGCCACGCCCGCGCTGGTAGCCGTGTTCCAGCACCTCGCCAAGCTTGACGGGTGGGCGAAGATCGCCATCGACCGTCTGGTCGCAGACCCTGAGAACGCCCGGGCGGCAGCCGATCTCAAGCTGAGCATGGACCAGGCCGCGCGCCTGCACCCGCAGTTCATGCGCACGCTGGCCGAGGTCTGTGCCACCTCGGCGGCGGCCCCGCCGGTCCGTGCCCCACAGGTTCCGGCGCCCGGTCAGCTCTAGGGCCCGCAAGTATTTCGAAAAGCTGTCCGGACACACAATTGTCCGGACAGCTTTTCTGTTCTCGCCGATGTTGCCGGTATTCCTGTCGATTTCACCGGGATGATCCTGTGGCTGCAGATTGCTGTTCGGTTATTCACGGTGGGTGACGGAAAGATGCGGGCCGGGCATTCGGCGATGCGCAATGTACGGGGCCGGTCACTCACCCGGGGTAATTTCCCGGGCGCGTGCGACACGGGTTCACCAATAGTTCCGTCCCGGCCGCTGATGCGCAATGGCCCGGGTCGTGGTGAATCTGCGGGCCCGCAGGTCTGGTCTGGCCCCCGGGCGGGGATGTAGAACGCATGTTTGGGGCGCTTCGGTGGCTGTGCCGCCGATCGCCCCTACGCGTCGTCCTACCCCGATGGAGAGACATGGACACCACGCTCGCCCAGCCCGCCGACGGCACGTCACTCACGCTGCCCGCCGGATTCCGCTGGGGTGTCGCCACCGCTGCCTACCAGATCGAGGGGGCGGCGGCCGAGGACGGCCGCACACCGTCGATCTGGGACACCTACTCGCACACCCCGGGCCAGGTGGTCGGCGACGACAACGGTGACGTGGCCTGCGACCACTACCACCGGATGCCGCAGGACGTGGCCCTGATCAAGAGCCTGGGGCTGGACACCTACCGCTTCTCGATCTCCTGGCCGCGGGTGCAGCCGGGCGGCAGCGGGCCGCTGAACCCCAAGGGGGTGGACTTCTACCAGCGTCTGGTGGACGAGCTCCTGGCCAGTGACATCGACCCCTGGGTCACGCTGTACCACTGGGACCTGCCGCAGGAGCTGGAGGACGCGGGCGGCTGGCCGCACCGGGACACGGCCTACCGGTTCGCCGACTACGCGGCGCTGATGTTCGAGCAGCTGAGCGACCGGGTGAGCAACTGGACCACGCTGAACGAGCCCTGGTGCTCGGCCATGCTGGGGTACGCGTACGCCGCGCAGGCGCCCGGCCACAAGGACTTCCCGTCCGGCATTCGTGCGGTGCACCACCTCCTGCTCGGCCATGGTCTGGCCACCCAGCGCCTGCGTGAGGCGGCGGGCGACCGGGAGATCAAGCTGGGGATCACGCTGAACCTGGGTACGGCTCACCCGGCCACCGACAGTGCGGAGGACGTGGACGCGGCTCGCCGCGCCGACGGCCTGAACTCCCGCCTGTACCTCGACCCGCTCTTCCGGGGCAGCTACCCGGCCGACGTCGTCGAGGACCTGGCCCGCCGCAACGCCGTGCTGCCCATCGAGGATGGGGACCTCGAGGCGATCAGCACGCCGATCGACGTGCTGGGGGTCAACTACTACACCGGTTGGCTGATCTCTCACCTGGACGAGAACGGCTCCCCGGTGGACTCGGACGGCGCCCTCGTCGCCCGGGACATCGGCCGGGGGCGTCCGGTGACGGCGATGGGCTGGGAGATCGTTCCCGAGTGCTTCACCGAGCTGCTGGTGCGGCTGTCCCGGGACTACCCCGGCACCCCGATCGTGATCACCGAGAACGGTGCCGCGTTCCCGGACGAGGTGGCGGCGGACGGTTCGGTGCCCGACCCGGAGCGCACGGCGTACATCAAGTCGCACATCGAAGCAGTGGCCGAGGCGGTGGCCCAGGGGGCCGACGTCCGGGGTTACTTCGTCTGGTCGCTGCTGGACAACTTCGAGTGGTCCTACGGGTACGACAAGCGGTTCGGCATCATCCGGGTCGACTACCAGACCCAGGAGCGCACCCTGAAGGACAGCGCGCACTGGTTGCGCGGGCACGTGCAGTCCTGGCGGGACTCGGTGTCCGGGTAAGTGCGTGATTGAGGACGCGGGTGGGCCTCAGGCGCCCACCCGCGTCCTTTGTTTTGATCTGGTTTCGAGCAAAAACCGAAACCGCTTTTTCGTTGGTGGGTTTCACCTGTCCAGTTGTCTGGACAACTCAGTGTGAGGGCGACGTCACATCCCGAACCGGTAATACCGGGGCGGGGAGTGCCGTTCACTGAAGTGGCGGCGCAACCGCCGCCCCGCGGAAGTCGCGGAGGAAACCCACCGAAGGGCACCAATGATCAACAACCTGCGCACCCAGCTCGCCGAGCGACGGATGGTCCGGCAGCGTTCCCGCCGCCTGGCCGAGGAACTGGCCAGCTACAGCACCCCGGCCGAGCGTCAGGAACTCGACGCGATCCTCAGCCGGCACACCGAGGACGAGATCGCCGAGCTGGAGAGCCTGCTCAACAACCAGGCCGTCAGCCACTGACCGGTACCGGTAGTTCCCAGCACGACAACCCTCGAGGCGCGCCAGTGACGCAGCGCCCATGATGATGCGGCGACACGAAGACGTGTCGCCGTTGTTGTTTTGTCCCCGTGTCCCGGCCGGAAAAGCCGAACGGCCGCAACCCTTCCGGGTCACGGCCGCTCGAGAGCCGGATCAGAAGTTGATCATGTGCCCGGCCAGGCCGTGCACCGCTTCCTTGACCGCCTCGCTCAGCGTCGGGTGAGCGTGCACGTTGCGGGCGATCTCGTGCACCGTGAGGTCCCACTGCTGGGCCAGCGTCAGCTCCGGCAGCAGTTCGGTGACCTCGGGCCCGATCAGGTGGCCACCGATCAGCTCGCCGTACTTCGCGTCGGCGATCAGCTTCACGAAGCCGACCGGCTCGGCCAGGCCGTGCGCCTTGCCGTTGGCGGTGAAGGGGAACTTGGACACCTTGACGTCGTAACCCTTTTCGCGGGCCTGGGCCTCGGTGTAACCGAAGCTGGCGACCTGCGGGCTGCAGAACGTGGCGCGCGGGATCATCGCGTAGTCGAGCGTCATGGTCTCGGCCCCGGCGATCGTCTCGGCCGCGATGATGCCCTGCGACTCGGCCACGTGGGCCAGCATCAGCTTGGCGGTCACGTCACCGATGGCGTAGATGCCGGGCACGTTGGTGCGCAGGTGGTCGTCGACCTCGATGGCGCCGCGCTCGGTGAGCTTGACGCCGGTGTTCTCCAGGCCGTAGCCCTTCGTCCGGGGGACGAAACCGATGGCCTGCATGACCTTGTCGGTCTCCAGGACCTGCTGCTTGCCGTCCTTGGTGACGGTGACCCTGACCGGGCCGGAGCCGTCCTCGATCGAGTCCACGCGGGTGCCGGTGAGGAGCTTGATCCCGGCCTTCTTGTAGCGCTTGGCCAGCTCGGCCGAGACGTCCGGGTCCTCCAGGGGCAGGATCCGGTCGAGGAACTCGACGATCGTCACGTCCACGCCGTAGTTGCGCATGACGTAGGCGAACTCGATGCCGATCGCGCCGGCGCCCGCGATGATGATGCTCTTGGGCAGCTCGGAGGTCATGATCTGCTCTTCGTAGGTCACGACCCGCTCGGACAGGGACGTGCCGGGCAGCAGCCGGGTGGTGGCGCCGGCCGCGATGATGCAGTTGTCGAAGGTGACGCTGTCG
The DNA here is from genome assembly GCF_030269265.1 of Kineosporia sp. NBRC 101677. Classification (NCBI taxonomy): domain Bacteria; kingdom Bacillati; phylum Actinomycetota; class Actinomycetes; order Kineosporiales; family Kineosporiaceae; genus Kineosporia; species Kineosporia sp. NBRC 101677. Next base: position 277,259 of record NZ_BSTA01000008.1, on the reverse strand, counting down.
GTGCTGCCGTCGTTCAGCTTCAGCTGCATGGTGTGGGCATCGCTGAACGTGCCCCAGCCGTTCAGCTCGTCGATGCCGTTCTTCTTCATCAGGAAGTGGACGCCCTTGACCCGGCCGTCCGCCACCGACCGGCTGCGCTGGAAGGCGGCCTTGTAGTCGAAGGTCACCTGGCCCTCGATCTGGATCCCGAAGGTCTTGGCCTCGGAGGAGATCGTGTGCGCCAGGTCGGCGTTGCGCAGTAGCGCCTTCGAGGGGATGCACCCGACGTTCAGGCACACACCGCCCCAGTACTTGCTCTCGACGATGGCCACTCGCTTGCCGAGTTGTGCCGCACGGATGGCAGCGACATAGCCGCCGGGGCCGGCTCCCAGAACGATGACGTCGTAATGACCAGGCATGTCCATACACGTTAGTGACCTCCGGCAGCGGGCGCCGCGCAGGTCCCGGTGTGGCGTACGGCGTCCGTCCGGCGCTGGGTGGGCCGCTCTTCGTGCGCTTTGTGACCGGTGAGTTACTTTCTGGCGTTGAACCCTTGTGATCTTCGTTCGGCAAATCGGAACATAGGGCATCTTCCGGGTCATACCGGACGTGTTCCCTGACATGGCTCTGCCATCGCGTCTGCCGAGAGGATCCACCGTGAAACCCAGTCGTCTGCTCGCCGGCACGTCTGTCGCGCTCGCCACTTCCGCCATGGTCGTGGTGTCGCTGGCCGCTCCGGCGAGTTCGGCCACCCAGAAAGAGACGAGCGGCACCAGCCGTCTCGCCCCGGTCAGTGTGGCCCAGCAGGCCTCCGTCTCCCAGGACAAGGCCGCCGACGCCCTGCTGGCCAAGCTCGGGAAGGCGAGCGCCGGCGTCTACTACGAGGGCGGGAAGCTGAAGGCCGCGGTCACCACCGAGGCCGCCCTGGCGACCGCCCGGGCCGAGGGCGCCACGGCCCGCCTGGTCGGCAACAGCACCGCCGAGCTGTCCGCGGCGATGAAGCAGCTCAACCGCACGGCCAAGGTCCCGGGCACCTCCTGGGCCGTCGACCCGGCGTCCAACCGGGTCCTGGTCAGCGCGGACAGCACGGTCAAGGGCGCCCGGCTGGCCAAGGTCGAGGCCGCGGTGGCGAAGCTCGGGGCGAAGGCCACCCTGGAGCGGGTGCCGGGCGAGTTCAGCACCCGGATCAACGGCGGCACCGCCATCTACGGCCCCACCAGCGGCCGGTGCTCGCTCGGGTTCAACGTGCGCCGCGGCACGACGGACTACTTCCTCACCGCCGGGCACTGCACCAGGTCGATCAGCACCTGGTACGCCGGGGGCAACGGCCGGACGCTGATCGGGCGCAACGCCGGCTCCTCGTTCCCGGGGAACGACTACGGCCTGGTCCAGTACACCGGCACGATCACCCGCGAGGGCACGGTCAACCTCTACAACGGTTCCTCGCAGGACATCGCCAGCGCCGGGACGCCGACCGTCGGGCAGACCGTCTACCGCAGCGGCAGCACCACCGGTCTGCGCAGCGGCCGGGTGACCCAGCTCAACGCGACGGTCAACTACGCCGAGGGGAGTGTCACCGGCACGATCCGCACCACGGTGTGCGCCGAGCCCGGCGACAGCGGCGGCTCGCTGTACGCCGGCACCGTGGCCTACGGGCTGACCTCCGGCGGCAGCGGCAACTGCTCCTCCGGCGGGGTCACCTACTTCCAGCCGGTGCCGGAGGCGCTGAGCGCCTACGGGGTGAGCATCTACTGACGTCGGTGACGTCGTCCTGACCGATCCGATCTAGGGGGCCTCTACGTGAGGACGCCGGTGAACCCTGACCACCGGCGTCCTCACTTTTCTGCTGCCGGTTGCCACCCGTTGGTATGACGGGCATAGCCTGGTCGTCCCCGGGGCGGGGGACTGGAAGACTGATCCCCGAAGATGTCCCTCCCGACGCAACCGACCCAGGGGTCTCCTGCGTCAGAGCCGAAGGCTCAGGTGGGACGCAGCGCGTTCCGCAGGGAATTGATCGGACAAAAGCCACGCGGCCGGGGCGATCCGGTTCGGGTGGATCGCTGCTGTCGCGTACCGTAGTACCCGGTAGAGGGAAGGAGCGTTGCCTTGTCGGAGCCGGCGCGCAGGTCGCAGGAATCGGGCAACCCGCTCATCGAGGGAGTGAACGCGGCTGAGTCACACACCGGGACACTGGAGTACGCCTCGACGATGGCCGGGACGGCTCACGATCCCGGGCTGCTCGGAACCTCCGCGGGCACCGATCTGATCGGCTCCACCTCTACTGACGCGTCGTTTTCCAGCTCATCGGATGGTTCGGGACCAGTGCGACTGATCGGCGAGGACGAGACCTCGAAGGCGATGCAGGCGGCGGGAGCAGCGGCGGGTTCGCTCAGCCCCGACCCCGACGCGACGGTGCGGGCGGCCCAGCCCGGCGCCGCCGAACTGCTGTCCACCGCAGGCCTGCCGGATGTGACGGGAGACCTCACCGACACCGGCCTCCAGCTCAGCGCCGCCTCGGTCGGCGCCGCGCTCGCGGCCACGGGAGCTCCGCTGAATATGGCATCCGTCTCATCGTCGTCCTCCGGCGAGCCCGCGCAGGGCCCGGCCTCCGGATCGCTGCCCACCCCGGGCGCCGACTCCACCGAGCCGCACGCCTACGTGCCCGACCCGGCCAGTTCGCCGGTGTCGCCGCCCACCGGTAATCCGCTGGGCGGTCCGCCGGCCTTCGGCACGCCGTCACCGCAGGGCGGCCCGCGCTCGGCCCGCACCCCCGACACGGGTGCCTTCGTGCCGCGTGAGGTGCTGGCCCGGCGGCGCGCCGCCGAGGCGATGACGCGCGCCATCGTGATGGCCCCGCCCCTGCCGCCCTCGATGATGACGGGGGCGATGCAGGCCCCCGGTCTGGCCCAGCCCACCAGCGGTGCGATCACCCAGCCGGGTGCCCCGGGCACCTCGCAGACCCAGGTCGACCACGCCGCTCCGCCGCCGCCCGCTCGTCCGGCGGCCAAGAGCCGCAAGCGCAAGGGGCGCAAGCACGGGGCACACACGGCCGGCATCCCGCTGGCCGACCCGGCCAGCACGCCCCAGACCGCGCCCACCCCGCAGCAGCCGCCCACCGGTCCGATGTCGATGCCCGCGCCCGGCACTGCGGGTGTGCCGATGGGTTACCCGGCCCAGGGCTACCCCCAGGGCTATGCGCCGCAGGGGTATGTGCCGCAGCCGGGTTACGCGCCCCAGGGGTACGTGCCTCAGGGCTATGCGCCGCAGGGGTACGTGCCGCAGCCGGGCTACGCCTACCAGCCCAACGTGCCCACCGGTGCGATGCCGGTCAGCGCCATGGGCTCGGTCGGCATGCCCACCGCGCCGCCCCAGCACCAGGCTCCGCCGACCAACCCCGGCCCGTCCAAGTCCACCCGGTGGGCTCTGCTGGCTGCGGTTGTGCTGGTCATCGGGGGTCTGGTGGGCGGGGTGCTGTACAGCAACCGCGGGCCGGACGATGCTGCCAAGAACGCCGGCGCGTCTGTGGCGCCCACGCCCTCGGCGAGCGCTACGCAGGCTGCGCCGACGGTGGCGCTCAACTTCGAGGCCTCGTCCTTCGCCGAGAGGGACAGCGGCATCGAGGTCAAGGGCGGCGGTGTCTTCAAGTCCGAGGGTTACAACGCCCAGGACTTCGCCGGTCTGAAAGACGGCGTGGGACTGATGCTCGACCTGGGCAGTGCCAAGAAGGTCTCCTCGGTGAGCTTCGACGTCGGCGGTGCGCCGGTGACGGTGGGGCTGCGGGCCGGTGACGAGTACACCTCCAGCGACCTCGGCGCCTTCTCGAAGAAGGTTGTTCCCCAGGGAGAGAAGACCGGCAAGGTCACGTTCGACGCCTCGTCGGAGGGGGCCCACCAGTACTGGTTGATCTGGGTCACTGGTCCGGCACTGCGAAGCGACGGCCGTTACGGCGTGACGCTGACCGACCTCAAGGTCACCGGCCCCAAGGGCTGACCACAGCTTGCCGAAGGGCGCGGACCTCCCCACCGGAGGCTCGCGCCCTTCACCTTTTGCCCCTCAGATCCGCGAGCGCAGACCGTCCAGCACGTGATCGGCCAGAGGCCAGCGCGGCACCACCCCGTCCACCACCACGGCCACCGACCCCCGGTAGGTGCGCACCCAGCTCACCCCGTCATAACTCAGGGCCGCACTAGGGCGGGCGAGCCAGCGGCGCAGGGCGTCGCGGTCGAACACGGCATGGCACTCCCCGCCCATCCAGCACTCCACATAGGCGCGGTAGATGCGCAGCTCCAGCGTCACCGGGGCACCCCCGGCATCGCGCAGATCAAGAGTCACGCCCGCCATGTCTTCAGGGTGCGGGAGTAGCTGACGCCCCACGATGTCGGCGGATGGCACGGTCCGTGCACCACTCCTGACCCTCCGCGAGGGCAAGTGCGGTCTTCGGCCTGAACCTCGACGGCAAATCAGGCAGGCCGCTCAGGTCCGCGATCCCGCCGGACCGGGCGCGGCCCCCCTCGGATCATGGGGGACGGAACCGTGACCGGACCGGGCTGGGGACTGGGGCGGCTGAGCGGCGGCTGAAGTAGGGCTCGGGTCTGGCTCAGGCGGTCGGCGCCGGGCTGTTCTCCGGCAGGGTCACGCTGGCCGGCCTCACCTGAGGCGCGCCCGGCGTGCCGGCGGTCGACTTGGGGGCCTCGCCGTACCCGTAGCCATAGCCGTATCCGTCGTACCCATTGCCGCGCTTGCGCTTCGGGGCGAAGTTCAGCACCGAGCCCAGCAGCTTCGCGTTCACCGCGTCCAGGGCCTGCAGGGCGCGCGTGGTGTCTTCCTTGCGGGTGCGACCGTGCCGGATGACCAGCACCGCGCCGTCGGCGGCGGCGGAGAGTACGGCGGCGTCGGTGACCGGCAGCAGCGGGGGAGCGTCGACGACGACCACGTCGTAGTGCTCGGCCAGGGTGGCCAGAAGGTCGGCCATCTGCTGGGATCCGAGCAGCTCGGAGGGATTCGGTGGGGTGGGGCCGGAGGGCAGCACGGCCAGCATGTCGCGGCCGTAGACGGTGACCACCTCGCGCAGTTCGTGCCGGCCGGCGAGCACCGTGGTCAGGCCCGCGCCGCTGCTCACCCCCAGGTAGCGGCCCACGCTGGGCTTGCGCAGGTCGCCGTCGACCAGCACCACACGGGCTCCGCCGAGCGCCAGGGTGAGCGCGAGATTGCAGGCGGAGGTGCTCTTTCCCTCGTCCGGCAGCGGAGACGTGATCACGATGACCCGGGGCGGGGAGTCGACGTCGGCGAACTGCAGGTTGGTGCGCAGGGTGCGGAAGGCCTCGGCCCGGGCGCCGTGCTCGTCCCCGTCGACCAGGGGCTGCCGGCTGGTCTCCGGGTCGAACGGCACCACGCCCAGAGGCACTGCCCCGGTGAGCTTCTCGATGTCCGAGACGGCGGTCACCGAGGTGTTCATCGCATCACGCAGCACGGCGGCCCCGATGCCCAGGCCGAGGCCGACCAGCAGGCCGAGTGCCAGGTTCAGCGGGACCCGCGGCGAGACCGGGGCGGAGGGCTCGGTGGCCCGCTCGATCACCGACAGCCGGACCGGTGAAGCCGCCTGCTGCGGAAGCCTTTCCAGCTGGGCCACGTAGCCGGGGAACTGCTCGGCGATGCCGTTGGCGATGACCGCCGCCCGGGCCGGGTCGGTGTCGGTGACGGTGATGTCGAGCAGCACCGTGTCGGCCGGGGCGGTCACGCTGATCTGGCCCGCGCTGACCGGTACGCCGTAGCCCTGGGAGACCTTGGTGAGCACGGCCGGGCTGGTGACCACGTCGGCGTACGACTTGATCCGCTGCTGGATGAACGAGCTGCCCTGGCTCATCCGGGTGACGTCGCCGGTGCGGGACTCGCTGCCGTTGCCGACGAACAGTTCGGCGGTGGCCGAGTAGGTGGGCACCTGCCGGTCGGTGTAGAGGTAGGCCGCCCCCACGCCGAGAGCCGTGAGCAGCAGCACGACCAGCCACTGCCGGCGCAGGACGTGCAGGTACTGAACGATGGTCACGCGCGTTCCCCCAGGGCAATGTCCGGACATCTGTTCAGCGCTGAACGGCGGCTTCATGCTATCCGCGGCGAAAGGCCCTTCACGTGCGTTGCGGCAATCCGTTCGGGCCAGCCCCGGATCGGTATTTCGGGCAGTCGAATACCGCCCGTATGGAATGCTGGTCGATCGACCGGGACGGCTTGCGCATTTACGTCGTGAATGGTGGGCCGGGACCGAGTTATTGCACGGTGCAGTGTCGGTGTGCGTCGGGTGTGGGTGGAGGTGCGCAGTGGCACTGCACCCACGGTGCACCTGCAAACCAATTCTCCCAGCGGCTGGAGAAAGCGGCTAATTCGTGCCTATGCTGACAATTACTGCACGCGCAGTAGGTGTCGGCGGACCATATTTGCGCGATTGACGGGGGTCATCGTGATGACGGTGGAACGCTGGACAGGGCACGAGGCGTGGGCTTTGCGCCGGGCCCTGAGAATGACAGTGGTGGGATTTGCCGAATACCTAGGTGTCGGCACCCGCACAGTGAGCAAGTGGGAGGCCCGAGGGGCCGACATCGAGCCGATGCCCGAGCTGCAGGCGGTGCTCGACACCGCCCTGGCCCGGGCCGACCGGGCCAGTGCCGAGCGATTCCGGCTGCTGATCCAGGCCGGTACGGCGGCCCGGGCGGCGGCCGGGCGGCGGCGTGGTTCGGCAGAGAAGTCACCCTCCTCGTCCTCGGCGGCAGCGGCGGCCTCGGCACCGGGAATCTCCCCGGTGGTCAGGCCGGCGGCCGGGGCCGGACGTTCGGTCCGGGCCACCCGGGCGGCCGCGGTCTCGGCCGAGCCCGCAGGCCGCGGGCCACGCACCTCGGTGCGTGACCGCACTCTTGCCCCCGGTCGGCTGCGTCCCCGGCGTCGGCCGGACCAGCTGGGGGTGTCCGGGCCGTCCGGTCCGGAGCTGCAGCCGGTGAGCAGTCCCGGTGGGCCCTCGGGCCCACAGGCGAACGGGGCGCCCGACTGGAGCACCGATCCGCTGGTCCAGCTGCGGGTGCCGGAGGTGCCCGAGGGCGGGGCCCCCACGGTCTCCCCGTCGCTGGCCTGCGCTCCTCCTGAGGGGCTGGAGAGCACCTGGGTCACGGCCCGGGCGCACGCTCCCGAACCCCAGGTCGGTCACGTCACGGTGGGCCGCAGCGATGTCGAGGCGGTGCAGGAGACGGTCTCGTTCTTCAGCCGGGTCGACCACCGCCGCGGTGGTGGGCACGCCCGCACCGCCGTGCTGCAGTACCTCACCTCCGACGTGTCCGCCTTCCTGCACGGGCGGTTCGCCGACGACGAGGTGCGGCGTCAGATGTTCGCCGCGGCCGCGGAACTGGCCTGCCTGGCCGGGTGGATGTCGTACGACGACGCCGAGCACGCCACCGCGCAGTGGGCCGGATCGATCGCGGTGAAACTGGCAGCGGAGGCCGGCGACGCCCCGCTGACCGGATTCGCCCTGCGGGCGATGTCCCGGCAGGTGCTCGACCTGGGGCAGCCCGACCGTTCCCTCGACCTGGCCGCAGCCGCGGTCAGCGGTGCCCGCTACCAGCGGGCCGTCCCGCGCGAGCGGGCGCTGCTGTCGATGGGGCAGGCCCGGGCCCTGGCGGTGGCCGGAGACCGGCCGGCCGCCATGGTGGCGCTCCGGCAGGCCGAGGCGGAACTGGCCTCGGCCTCGGCCTCGGACGTCGAGCCGGACCGGGTGTTCTTCGTCAGTCAGGCCTCGCTGGCCCATCAGTCCGGGTGCGTGCTGCGCGACCTCGGAGACCTGAGGGGTGCCCAGGATGCCTTCGAACGGTCGGTGCAGAGCCGGCAGAGATCCCGGTTCCCCCGGGCGCACGCGATCACCCTCGGCGACCTCGGCGACGTGCAGGCCCGGCTGGGCCGTCACGACGACGCGGTGGCCACCTGGTCACAGGCCCTGGATGCGATGTCGGGCGTGCGCTCGGCCCGCACCCGGGCCATCGCCCGGCGCATCCGGGTGATGACGGCCAGCAAGCCGGTCCGGGTCGCCGGTTCCGAGGAACTGGCCGCCCGGGTGGAGCACTACCTGGCCGGCTGACCCGACCGGAGTGGCCCGCGTCCGCATGCCGACACCGCGCGGGCCACCACCGGACGACCTACCCCAGATGTCGGCTGATGCCCCGGTCCCGCGCCGACCGGGGCGTCAGCCGATCCCGGGTCCGGCTGCCCATGGTCCAGTTCCCTGGTTCCCTGGTCGATGAACACTGCCCGGGGCACGGGAGAGGGGGACGGTGCCTGTGGACGTCTTCGCCGGCCGCATCCTCGAGGCCCTGCCCCGTAGCCCGGGCCAGGCCTGGGCCAAGCTCCGGCACGCCGTGGAGGTGCTGGGCCAGGAGCCCCGGATGCTTCTCGCCTGCGTGCTCCTGATCCTGGCCGGTCTGGCCGTGGCCTTCACCCGCAGCCGCGCCCCCTCGGTGTCGGCCGGGCTCGGGCTGGTCCTCAGCAGCGTGATCTGGCTGAGGGTCAGCCAACCCCGCGAAGGCACGGTCCTGGTGCTGCTGGCCCCCACCCGCGGCATCACCGAGGCCGATCTGCTCGTACCCCTGGTGATCGGCCTGGCCCTAGCGGTGCGGGCCGTACGCCGGTACACGCCCGGAGCCGGCTCAGCCCGCGTATTCCTGCCCTGACGGCCGGTCGTCCGGGCCGCCCCGGCGGCCCGGAGGCGGCGCCTGGGACGGCAGACGGTTGGGATGGGTCTCCTGGTACGACCAGCGCTCCTCGGCCCACACCTGGCCGCGCAGGTGGTAGCCCCGCTCCTCCCAGAACCCGCGGCGCGGCTGCAGCAGGTACTCCCAGCCGCGGAACCACTTGGGGCCCTTCCACGAGTACAGGTGCGGGATCACCAGCCGGACCGGGAATCCGTGCTCGGGGGACAGCGGCGCGCCGTCCTGATGGGTGGCCAGCAGGGCGTTGTCGGCCAGCAGATCGTCCAGCCGTACGTTCGCGCTGTAGCCGTACTGGCCGTAGACGATCACGTTGGTGATGCCCGGCAGCGGGGGATAGGCCTCGACCACGTCGCGGGCGTAGACGCCCTCCCACACGTTGTCGAGCGTGGTGAACTTGCCCGCGCAGTGCATGTCCGCGGTGAGTTCGGCCCGCGGCAGCTTCTCCAGCTCGGCCAGGCTGACCACGAACGACTCGTCGCTCTTGGTGGCCCCGCCAAAGCTCATCTGCCAGGTGTCGCGGTCGCGCACCCGGGGCACCGGCCCGTAGTGGCGCACCGGCCGGTCGGTGCGGCCGGACTGGCCAGGAGGCAGCGGACGATCGTCCGGGTTCTCGCCCGGCGGATGGTCGTGGCCCGGTCCCTCCTGCATCCCGCCCCTCATCCCGCCCGTCAGGCTCTCGTCGTCCGGTCTGGTCCGTACGATCTTCAAGTACCGACCGGCGTCCTCCATGTTCGACGCTGACCGCCCGATCCGCCCAATCCGCAGGTCGGCGGGGGGTCGGACTCTACTGAGGGGTTGCTCAGGACTGTTAACCGAGCCCGCTTACGTGACTGAAGGGATCCGTACCCGCCCGATTGCACCCGGTCATGTCCGCAGGTGGGGGCTCAGGGGGCCGGATAGGCGGTGACCTCACCGGCCTTGGCCGACAGTCGCACCCGCAGACCGGGGGCCAGCCGCAGATCGGCGACCGCAGCGGCGGTGACGTCGACCAGGGCGGCCGGTGATCCCTCGACCGCCACGCGCACCCGGTCGGTGAGCAGTTCGACGCCGCTGACGGTGCCCTCCCAGACATTGCGCGGTGAGCCTTCCGGAAGTTCGCCCAGATGCAGGGAGATCGCAGTGGGGGCCAGGGCCGCCAGCAACCGGTCGCCCTTCTGCAGTCCCGCCGGCACAGCGGCCGCCACCAGTTCCCCTCCGCCCTCCAGATCGATACGCCCCAGCTCGGGATCGGCCAGCCGGCCGGAGTAGAGATTCAGCCCCATCAGCCGGGCCACGTACTCGGTGACCGGCCGGCGGGCGACCTCCGAGGGCGTCCCGGTCTGCACAATCCGGCCCTCCTCGAGAACCAGGATGCGATCGGCGAGGACCAGTGCCTCGAGCGGGTCGTGGGTGACGACGATGCTCGGGCCGGCGAACGCGCTGAGCCGTCGGCGCAGCTCGGCACGGATCTCCAGCCGGGTGCGGGCGTCCAGGGCCGCCAGCGGCTCGTCCAGCAGCATCATCGCCGGTCCGGAGGCCAGGGCCCGGGCCAGCGCCACCCGCTGGGCCTGACCGCCGGAGAGCTGCCCCGGCCGGCGGTCCGCCAGGGCCTCAAGGTCGATCTGGCGCAGCACTTCCCGGGCAGCAGCGCGGGCTGCACCTCGGCGGACTCCCCGCGCGCGCTCGGCGAATGCCACGTTGTCGAGAACGCTGAGATGCGGAAAGAGCCGGTAGTCCTGGAACACCAACCCCACTCGCCGATCGGTGGCGGGCACGAAGACACCGGAGGACGGCTCGTCCCAGGTAGTTCCGGCCACGCTGACCCTGCCCTCGCGCAGAGCGAGCAGCCCGGCCAGAGTGCGCAGGAGAGTGGTCTTTCCCGCGCCGTTGGGGCCGAGTACGGCGAGTACCTCGCCGGGGGCGACGCGGAACTGCGCGTGCAGGTCGAGGGTGCCGCGGCGTACGGTCACGTCGGCGTCGAGTCCGACAACGGACGTTTGTGGGCCTTGGTCGGTCACAGTCGGCTCCCGCTGCCGATCCAGCGGTCTCTGAGCAGGGCCAGCACCGCGACCGAGACCCCCAGCAGGATCAGGCTCAGGGCGACCGCGGCGTCCGGTTCGCTCTGCATGGTCTCGTAGACGTGGACCGGCATGGTCTGGGTCAGGCCGGGGAAGTTGCCCGCGAAGGTGATCGTGGCGCCGAACTCGCCCAGCGCCCGGGCCCAGGTCAGCACGCTCCCGGCGACCAGGCTGGGCCAGATCAGCGGCAGGGTGACCCGGCGGAAGGTGGCGAAGGGCCGGGAGCCGAGGGTGGCGGCGGCCTCCTCCAGCCCACGGTCGGCGCCGCGCAGCGCACCCTCCACCGTGACCACGAGAAACGGCATGGCCACGAAGGTCTCGGCAATGATCACGGCCCAGACGGTGAAGGGCAGGGAGAAACCGGTCCAGTCGTAGAGGTACTGGCCGAAGAAGCCGCGGCGGCCGAAGGCGACCAGCAGGGCGACCCCGCCCACCACCGGAGGCAGGACCAGCGGCAGCGTCACGATCGCCCGCAACGCGTTGATGCCCCGGCGCGGGCTGCGGGCCAGCACCCAGGCCAGCGGCACCCCGAAGAACAGGGAGAGCCCGGTCGCGGCGGTGGCGGTGGTCAGGGAGAGACGCAGCGCCTGAAGGGTTTCCGGCCTGGACAGCAGGTGCGGCAGATCTGCCCAGGGGGTTCGCAGCAGCAGTCCGAGCAGGGGAAGCAGCAGGAACAACACCGCGACCGCCGCCGGCAGTGCGATCGGCCACGGGGTGCGGGTGTCCGGGGAGCGCCCGCTCTCCCGGACCCGCGAGGTGACGGTCAAGGTCAGGGCCTGGTGAAGCCGGCGGCCTCGAGCTCGGCCACCCCGGCGTCGGACCGCACGAAGTCGACGAAAGCATCGGCCAGATCGGCGTTCTTGCTGTCGGTCAGCGGTGCGATCGGGTAGTCGGTGGTGGCGTTGACGTCGGCCGGGATCTCGATGCCCTGCACCTTCGCGCCCGCGGCCCGCACGTCGGTGACGTAGACCAGGCCGGCGTCGGCCTCGCCCAGGGTGACCTTGGACAGGGTGGACTTCACGTCGACCTCGTTGCTGACCGGGGTGACGGTGAGTCCGGCGTTGCTGAACACCTCACGGGCGGCCACCCCGCAGGGCACCTCCTCGGCGCACAGCACCACCTTCACGCCCTTGCCGGCCAGGTCGTCGAGCGCGTCGATCCCGGCCGGGTTGTCGGCCGGGACGGCGATCTGCATGGTGTTGCCGGCAAAGGTGACCGGGTCGGTGGCGCCGCCTCCGGCCACCACCTGGTCCATGTTCTTGACCGAGGCCGAGGCGAACACGTCGGCGGGCGCGCCGGCGGTGATCTGCTCGGCCAGCCCCGAGCTGGGGCCGAAGCTGAACGTGACCTTGCTGCCGGGGTTCTCGGCCTCGAACGCCTTGCCCAGACTCGTGAACGACTCGGTCAGCGACGCGGCCGCGAACACCGTGATCTCACCCGAGGGGCCGGAATCGGAGCTGTTCGCACTGCCGGGTGAATCGTCCGTGCTTCCGCAGGCGGCCAGGGCCAGCAGGGCAGCGGCAGCGACGGCGAGCGAGGGGAATCTGCGCATGGTCTTCTTCCGTGAATGCTCTGAACGGGCGCGCGGTCACTGCGCGTCCGGCACCTCGACCACCACGTTCGTGGACTTGATCGAGGCCACCGCCAGTACCCCCGGTTCGAGGCCGAGTTCGTCGGCGGCCTCGCGGCTCATCAGTGAGACCACCCGGTAGGGGCCGGCCTGGATCTCGACCTGGGCCATCACCGTGTCGCGGACCACCCGGGTGACCAGCCCGCCGAAGCGATTGCGGGCCGAGGACCGGCTGCGCTCCTCCGGGTCGGCAGTGGGGGCCTCGTGGGCCAGCTGCTCGGCGAAACGGGCCAGCTCGGCGCCCTCGACCGCCCGCCGGCCGGACTCGTCCACCGTGGTGGGCAGGCGGCCGGAGTCGGCCCAGCGACGGATGGTGTCGTCGCTGACGCCGAGCAGCTCGGCGGCCTGGCGGATCCGGAAGAGGGGCACGAGGCAAGCATAGCCGCAGACGCGGATTGATCAGGGCTGTAGCTCCGCTGATGCGGTTGATTCAACCGCTGTATTCCTCACAGGCGGGTGCTGGGCACCCGTACCGTGATCACCTGCATCTCGTCGGCCAGCTCGTCGATCCGCTCCCGGGACACCGGCCCGGCCACGATCAGCGCGTGCAGACCGTGCCGCCGGCCCAGCGAGCGCACGGTCTCGAGGGTCTCCTCCTCGCCGCGCAGACTGTCGTCCAGGTCGAAGGTGTCCAGCAGTGCGTACCCCTCGGCGCCGGCGCACAGGGCGATCTCGATCCGGGCCCGGCGCCGTCGTGGGTCAGGGGATCCCGGCGGAACCCGGAACAGCCCGACGGCGGGGGGATGCGGCATGGGTCAAGAATCCGGGGTGGACATCGGCGGCAGCGATGTTCCACCGGTGAACCCCTGATGCATCCTGGCCGGGCGTCCCTCGCACATCGTGGGGTGTGCCTGACCGTGAGGTAGCTTCGGGACGGTGCCGTCTTTGCGTACCGCCGCCGCGCCCGTCACTGCGGCCCTGGTGGTGGTCACCGGGGTCGGCCCGATCGCGACCGACTCCTACGTCGCGGCCCTGCCCGCCGTGCAGGTCTCGCTGGGCACCTCGGCGGCGGTCGCCCAGCTCACCCTGACGGCGTTCATCGTGGGCATGGCCGCCGGTCAGATCCTGCTCGGCCCGGTGAGCGACGGGCGGGGCCGACGCGGCCTGCTGCTGGGTGGCGCAGTCGTCTTCACGCTCACCTCGCTGCTGTGCGCCCTCGCGCCCTCCGGGCCGGTCCTGGTGGCCGTGCGGCTGGTTCAGGGGCTGGCGGCGGGGGCGGGCATCGCGATCGGCCGGGCTGTGGTCGGCGACGCCTATCCACCGGCCGAGGCAGCCCGCCGCTACGGCACCCTGGCCGCCATCGTCTTCCTCGGCCCGGTGATCGCTCCGGCGGCCGGGGGCGCCGTGCTGGCCGTGGGGGACTGGCGCACCATCTTCTTCGTGCTCACCGGCTTCGGCGGGCTGATGGTGCTGGCCGTGCTGTTCGGCATTCCGGAGACCCTGCCCGAGACGGAGCGACACGGTGGCGGTCTCGGTGCGACCCTGCACCGGATGGCCGACCTCGGCAGCGACTGGTCGTTCATGCGGCACGTGGCCCTGCAGAGCGTGGTGGTCTGCGGGTTCTTCACCTACATCGGTGGCTCGTCGTTCGTGCTGCAGGAGGTCTACGGCATCTCCGAGAGCACCTACGCCACGATTTTCGCGGTCAACGCCGGGGCGATGGCCGCGGCCACGATCGGATTCCGCCAGTTGGTCGGCCGGGTCGGCCCGGAGCGGCTGCGGGCGGCCGGGATGGGCGTGTCCACGGTGGTCGCGGTGGGCGTGCTCGGCGGGGCCCTGTTCGAGCGGGTGAACGGGGAGCCGCCGCCGCTCGCGATGACCTGGGTGCTGCTGACCGTGCTGGTCGGTGGCATGGGGCTGACCATCCCCTCGGCCACCGCGCTGGCGCAGGAGGCGGGACGGCGCTCGCGGGGCACAGCGGCCGCCCTGGCCGGTGGGCTGGCCTTCCTGTGCGGGGCCGCGGTGACCCCGCTGACCGGGCTGCTCGGCTACAGCACCCTGCTGCCGATGGCCGCGCTGATGAGCGGCTTCTTCGTGGCCTCGGTGCTGATGCTGCTGCTGGTCGGCCGGGCCGGTGTCAGTGGCGGCGCGGACCCCGGCGCGGGGTCGAGTGCTCGACCCAGTCGACCCAGCGGTCGGAGCGGTGCAGCCCACCCCGCGACCGGCGCCGCGGAGAGATCCTGACCCGCAGGATGGCCGGCGACTGCTCGCTGGGCGTGACCGAGACGATGTCGGGCAGGGCCCGGATCATCCGGCTGGCCGTACCGTCCTGCCACTGGCCGGCCTGCGAGTGCAGGTAGACCACCAGGACGTCCGGCTCGATCATGTCCTCGCTGACATCGAGCAGCACGAGCCCCCGTTCGCGCAACTCCCGGTTCAGCAGATCGGCCCGCATCTCCATCTCGGCACCCATGGCCGCACTCATCCCCTCATGGGGAGCCCGGCTCCCCAAACGCCTGGGAGGGCGAGACCAACGGTGGGTGATGGTCCCCAACCGCTGGCCTCGCCGATCTAGGGTGGCCAACCCCCGTTTGCTTGGCCACACCACCAGGGTCATACGGATGAGGACGGGAGTCATCCGTTCGATGAGGACAGGACGAATGTCCTCATTGCACCTTTGTCGACGGGCGATGCTGTCTCACCTGATCGGAGAATCAGCACCAGATGGTGCTACGAGGGTGAAGCCGCAGGGAGGCGCGAGAAACATGATCCGTTCGGTCGTGTTCGACGTTGGCGAGACGCTTCTGGACGACACGTCGGAGTGGGGCCGGTGGGCGGACTGGATCGGGGTGCCCCGGCACACCTTCTCCGCCGTGATGGGCGCCGTGGTGGTGGGCGGGCGCGACAACGGCGAGACCTTCCAGTACTTCCGCCCGGGCTTCGACATCCCGGCGGAACGGCAGCGCCGGGAGGACGCCGGGTGCGGCGAGCAGATCAGCGAGAGCGACCTCTACCCGGACGTGCGCCCGGCCCTGGCGGCCCTGCGGGCAGCCGGCTACTGGGTCGGGGTCTCGGGCAACCAGTCGGCCCGGTGCGGTGACCTGCTGCGCGAGCTCGACCTGCCGGCGGACGGGGTGATGGTCTCCGGCGACCTCGGCCTGATCAAGCCCTCCCCGGCCTACTTCGACTGGATGGCCGGGTGGGCGCCCGGTGAGCGCGACGAGATCCTCTACGTGGGCGACCACCGGGACTTCGACGTCATCCCGGCCCGGGCCCAGGGCTTCCACGCCGCCCTGGTGCGGCGCGGCCCCTGGGGCCACCTGTGGGCCGACGACGCCGAGGTCAGGCGGACGGCCGACTGGGTGGTCGGCTCGCTACGGGAGCTGCCGGCCCTGCTGGGACCCCGGCAGCCGGGGCTCGCATCCCCGCCGGAGCGAGCACCTCACGTGTGAAGCCCTCCACCGCCGCCGCCCTCACCGAACTGGTCCCGGCCAGGGCGGTGAGGGTGCTGTGCACGTCCGGGTCGACGCGGACGTTCTGCGGGGCGATCCGCTGGGCCGAGCGGAGCGTCTCCAGCACGTCGTCGTGGTGGCCGATCGCGAACTGGGCCCGGGCCAGGTCGACGTAGAAGTGCGACCGGCGCTCGGCCGGCAGGGTGGCCGGGGGAGCCCAGTTGTGGGCGGTGGCCAGGGCGATCTGCGGGGCGTCGAGCTCCACCGCGGTGGAGACCTCGTGGATCCGCACCGACTCGGGGCCGAACGCGGTACCGGCCCAGATGCCCTCGTGCACCTGGGCCGCCGTGGTCTTCGCCTCGTCCAGGTGGTCCCAGGCCTGCTGGGTGAGCCCGGCCCGGGCGGCGGCGATGGCGGCCCGCATGTGCAGCGCGCCGTACTGCGCCAGCATCTCGGCCGGGCGCCCGTGCGGCCGGTCCTTCACCGCGTCGGCCGCCCGCTCCAGCATCACCCGCCCGGCCCGCGGCTCGCGGCCCAGGAAGAACGACTCGGCCCGCACGTAGGAGGTGGCGGCCACGCTGAACGGCTCGCCGGTCTGCGCGGCGGCCCAGCCCATGATGTGGATGAGCCGGCCGGACAGGTCGTGCAGGCCGAGCTTGGCGGCCACCGCGTCGGCGGCCCGCCAGGCCTGCACCAGCATCTGGGCCAGTTCCTGCCGGTTCGCCTCGGTGTGCTGGGCCATCAGGGCCCGGGTGAGCTCCGGGATCAGGCCGGGCAGAGTCGACAGCAGTTGCCGGTACTGAGAATTCAGCCGCTCGCCGACGAGTTCGTCGGTGGCCCGGCGCAGTTCGTCGATGCTGCGCACCGGGCCGTCGTCGGGCAGGTCGTACAGATCGGCCAGCCGGTGCAGTGCGCTGATCCCCGGGCCGTCGGCGGTGACCAGGCCCAGCCCGTAATCCAGCCTGCGCGGCCGGGTTTCGATGCGGCGTTCGGCCAGGTCGAACTCCAGGGCGGCGGAGGCCAGCCGGACGAGTTCGCCCTCGGCGCCGAGCACCTCGTCGAGACGGCGGGCGACGTCGGGCTGCGGGCGGCGCTCGGCCCGCTCCATCTTGGCGATCAGTGTGCCGCTGACGTGCACCAGCCGGCCGAGCTGGGACTGGGCCAGGCCCGCCTGGGTGCGGTAGGTGCGCAAGCAGGCACCGAACCGGGCGAGCCGGGAGGCGTCGGGGTCGAGGTCGCGCAACGGCTGTGGCATGGCTGGCCTCCCATCAAAGGTCCAGTCGCACCGTGCCCGCCCGAGCGGCGTGCGCACGCTGCTGTCATCACAATATGCAACCCTGTACAAAAGGGTAAGCCCGAATTCGGCCCTTTTGCTCGAGGTGGCGCCGCCGAGGCGCGCTCCGTCTGACCACCTGTCCAGGGAATTCCTACCGGGTTCCTGGTGAGTAGTCCGGCAAAGCCTTGATGAGCAGGCGTGTCGTGCCTATGACGAGTGCCGCCGGTTGGTGGGCGGGGCCGCGGTGGGGCTCTTGGCGGCTGTCCGTCACCGCGGTCCCGCCGGCTCGTGGGCGCCCGGCGGATGGGCTGCCGGTCGGAGATGCTGCCAGCGGCAGTGGGTTACGCGACATCGTTGGCAGGCCGCACAAGGGGACAGCAGTAGTGTCCTCTTGAGCGCACTGACGAGAACTGGCCTGTTTCAGGCCCGGCCAGAGCGGTTCAGCGGCGTTCAGAACGGTTTCAGGTGCGTTTCAGCATGATTCAAGCCGGTCAGCTGCCTCGAATCGGCTTCAGGCGGGGTTCGAGGCCGGGTTCGCCACCGGCTGGCCGCTCAGGCCGCGCAGCAGCCAGCGGGCCGGGGCGAAACGCAGCACCCGCGCCACGTCGGTCTGCCCGCGGCCCAGGCGCTGGAACTCGCGCCAGCCCAGCGGGGTGCGGGTGAGCAGGGCGTGCATGGCCGCGGGATGACGCTCGAAAGCCTGCAGAAACGCCCGTCCCGCAGCCATCTCGGGCCCCAGCTCCTGGGTGATGCGCATCGTGTAGTCGCGCACCACCCGGCTGAGATCGCCCATGCTGGGCGGCATTCCGTTGGGTCCGGCGGCCTTGGCCGCGCACTCCCCGGCGATCCGGCCCGAGCGCAGGGCGTAGGAGATGCCCTCCCGGGTCCACGGTTCCAGCAGGCCGGCGGCGTCGCCGGCGACCAGCACCCGGCCCTGGCCGAGCGGGGAGTCGGTGGTGCGGCAGCGGGTCAGGTGGCCGGAGTCGTGCACCACCTCGGCGTCGGCCAGGCCCTGCTGCTCCACGAAAGTCTTCAGATAGGAACGTGCTTCGTCGGCCGTGCCGCGCCGGGCGATGACCCCGACGGTGATCGTGTCGCCCTTGGGGAACACCCAGCCGTAGGAACCGGGGATCGGGCCCCAGTCCATGTGCACCCGCCCGGCCCAGGCCTGCCGGTGGTGCTCGGCCGCCTTCAGCTCGTACTCCAGCCCGAGGTCGACCTGCCCCAGCGACACGCCGACGTGTCGGGCGATGCGGCTGGCACTGCCGTCGGCGCCGACCACGTAGCGCGCCCGGATCGGGCCGTCCGAGCTGGACAGCAGCGCGCCGTACGCGTCCTCGGTTACGGCCGTGACGGTGACCCCGGAACGCACCTGAACGCCCAACGAGACTGCGTGCTCCAGCAGGGCGGCGTCGAACTCGCTGCGGTCGACCAGGCTGAGCACCCGCCGCCGGGCCGAGCGCCGGGCCGGCTGCTGACCGCGGTGGGTGAAGGAGGCGTGCACGATCTCCTGCCGCACCGGTACGTCCACCTCGGCGAGCTGGGCCAGGCTGACCCCGATCAGCCCGCCGCCGCAGGTCTTGTAGCGGGGGAAGCGGGCGCGGTCGACGATCAGCGTGCGCGCCCCCAGCCGGGCGGCCGCCGCGGCCGCGCTGCTGCCGGCCGGGCCCGCGCCCACCACCACTACGTCGTACCCGTTCCGGCCGTCCTGCTCGATCCCGCTGGCGTGCATTGGCGCATGCTAACCAGGTCGGCTGAACGCCCGATGGTCAGGAAGACCTAAGTCGCAGTTCAGGGCTGGAAGCGGTAGCCCATGCCGGGCTCGGTGAGCAGGTGCGCGGGCCGGGTCGGGTCGGTCTCCAGCTTGCGGCGCAGCTGGGCCATGTACTGGCGCACGTTCTGGGTCTCGGCCCGGTAGGTCGGGCCCCAGACCTTCTCCAGCAGGTAGCGCTGGCTGAGCAGCTTGCCGGGCTCGGCCACCACCGCGGCCAGCAGCTGCCACTCGGTCCGGGTCAGGTGCACCTCGTCCGGCTCGATCCGGTGGTTCACCAGGTCGATCCGGAACCGGCCGATCCGCACGTCGGGCGCCGGGGCCTCGCCCGCACCCTGCCGGCGGGCCACCACCCGGATCCGGGCCAGCAGCTCGTCCACGCTGAACGGCTTGGTCACGTAGTCGTCCGCCCCGGCGTCCAGGGCGTCGACCTTGTCGTGGCTGTCGGCCCGGCCGGACAGCACGATCACCGGCACCTGGGTCCAGCCGCGCAGCCGCCGGATCACCTCCACGCCGTCCAGGTCGGGCAGGCCCAGGTCGAGCACCACGATGTCGGGGTGGTCCTGCCGGGCGGCGTCCAGGGCGGCCTGCCCGGTGCCGGCCGTCACCACCTCGTACTGACGGGCCAGCAGGTTGATCCTCAAGACCCGGATCATCTGCGGCTCGTCGTCCACCACCAGGATCCGGGTCACGCGGGCTCAACCTCCTGGGACGACTGCTCGGACTGGACCAGACTCATGATCATCGTCAGTCCGCCCCCGGGGGTGGTGTCCGGGGTCAGGCTGCCGCCCATCGCCTCGGTCAGCCCGCGGGACAGGGCCAGGCCGAGCCCGACCCCGGTGCCGTTGTCCCGGTCGCCGAGCCGCTGGAAGGGCAGGAACACGTCGTCCCACAGCTCGGCCGGGATACCCGGGCCGCGGTCGATCACCCGGGTCTCCACCGCTCCGGCGTGGGCACTGACCACGATCATCGGGGGGTGGTCGGCCGGGCTGTACCGCAGGGCGTTGCGCAGCAGGTTGACCAGCACCCGCTCGATCAGCACGGGGTCGCCGTCCACCTCCAGGAACTCCTCCGGCAGGTGCACCTGCACCGCCCGGCCCTCCGGACCGAGGTCGTCCAGCGCCATCGCCACGGTCTCGGCGATGCTGGTCGGCTGCGGGGTCATCGCCAGCGCCCCGGCCTGCAGCCGGCTCATGTCCAGCAGGTTGTCCACCAGCCGGGTCAGCCGGTCCAGCGACTCCTCGACACTGGCCAGCAGTTCCTGGCGGTCGTCCGGGCTGAACTCCACGCCCGGGGCGCGCAGGCTGCCGACCGCCGCCTTCGCCGCGGCCAGTGGGGTGCGCAGGTCGTGGCTGACCGCGGACAGCAGAGCCGTGCGCATCCGGTCCACCTCGGCCAGCGGGCCTGCGGCGGCGGCCTGCTCGCGCAGTTCCTGGTGGCGCAGCGCCACCACGGCCTGGGCCGCGAAGGCCTGCACCACCCGGCGGTCGGCGGCGGCCAGCGGGTGCCCGCACAGCACCAGGGAGATCTCCTCGTCGATGAGTACCTCGGCGTCGCCCTCGCCGGGCGCCGCCAGCGGCCGTCCGACCGAGGCCACCACCTGCCACGCACCCGGGTCGTGCTGCAGGTCAGGGCTGGGGGCCGAGTCGGGCCGGCGGCGCAGCAGCGTCGCCCCGGAGAACTGGAAGGTCTCGCGCAGCTGGCCGAGCAGGGCGGGCAGCGGTTCCGCTCCCCGCAACACGTTACCGGCCAGGGTGGACAGCGTCTCGGCCTCGGCCCGGGCGCTGGCCGCCTCCCGGGTGCGCCGGGCCGCCCGGTCGACGGTGGCGCTCACCGCGATCGCCACCACCAGGAAGACGGCCAGGGCGAGCACGTTCTCGCCGGAGGCGATGGTGACCCGGTACAGCGGCGCAGCGAAGAAGAAGTTGAGCAGGAAGGTGCCCAGGAGGACCGCGACCAGGGCCGGCCAGAGCCCGCCGACCAGGGCCACCACGACCACCGCGGCCAGATAGAGCAGCACGTCGCTGTCCAGCGAGACCTGGTCCCGCAGCTGGGTCAGCACCCAGGTCAGCCCGGCGATACCGACGGTGGCCAGGAACAGCCCGGCCTGTCGGCGACCGCGGCTGAGCGCGCTCTCGGGCCGCGGCGCCTGCCGCCCCCGGTGCACCTCGGCGTGGGTGACCAGGTGCACGTCGATCGCCCCGGCGCCGTTGGCGGTGGTCACCCCGACGCCGGTGGAGAAGAGCGACTGCAGCCAGCCACGCCGGGACACGCCCAGCACGAGTTCGGTGGCGTTCACCCCGCGGGCGAAGTCGAGCAGGGCCCGGGGGATGTCGTTGCCCACCACCTGGTGGTAGGTGCCGCCGAGGTCCTCCACCAAGGTGCGCTGGGCCACCAGATGGGCATGGCTGCCGCCGCTCAGCCCGTCGTTGCGGGCCACGTGCACGGCCAGCAGGTCGGCCCCCCGGGACCGGCTGGCCAGACGGGCCGCCCGGCGGATCAGCGTGTCGCCCTCCGGCCCGCCGGTCAGCGCCACCACCACCCGGGCCCGGGCGTCCCAGGTGTCACCGATGTCGTGGGTCTCGCGGTAGTGGACCAGTTCGGTGTCGACCTTGTCGGCCAGCCAGAGCAGGGCCAGCTCACGCAGCGCGGTCAGGTTGCCGACCCGGAAGTAGTTGCCCAGGGCGGCGTCGATCTTCTCCGGCCGGTAGATGTTGCCGTGCGCCATCCGCCGCCGGATCGCCTCCGGCGCCATGTCGACCAGTTCGATCGCGTCGGCCCGGCGGACCACCTCGTCCGGCACCGTCTCCCGTTGCGGCACCCCGGTGATCTGCCGGACCACGTCGTTGACCGACTCCAGGTGCTGCACGTTCACCGTGGTCAGCACCGTCATCCCGGCGTCCAGCAGTTCCTCGATGTCCTGCCAGCGCTTGGCGTTGCGCGAACCCGGCACGTTGGTGTGGGCCAGTTCGTCGACCAGCACCACCTCCGCGCCCCGGGCGATCACCGCGTCCACGTCCATCTCGGTGAACGTGGTGTCGCGGTAGCTGACGGTGCGCCGCGGGAGCACCTCGAGGTCGGCGATCATCGCCTCGGTCTGCGCCCGCCCGTGGGTCTCGACGTAGCCGACCACGACATCGGTGCCGCGCTCGCGGCGCCGATGTCCCTCCTCGAGCATCTTGTAGGTCTTGCCCACCCCGGGGGCGGCCCCCAGGTGCACCCGCAGCTGCCCCGCCATGCCTACGCCTACGCCTTGCTGTCGAGAGCGTCGAGGGCCAGGTTGAGCTCCAGCACGTTCACGCCCGGCTCACCCATGAACCCCAGCCCCCGGCCCGCGGTGTACTCCTTCACCAGTTTCTGCACCTCGCCAGTGTCCACGCCGCGCTCCCGCGCCACGCGCGCGACCTGCAGGCCGGCGTAGTCCACGCTGATCTGCGGGTCCAGGCCGCTGGCGCTGGCGGTGACCGCGTCGGCCGGCACGGCCGGGGTGTCGGGCGCGTCGCCGCGCACCGGGGTGGTCACGTAGCCGGTGTACTCGGTGTCCGGCTTCGCGCACTCCACCTCGACGCCCTGGTACCGGGCCAGGAACGGGGTGGTGCAGGCCTCGTTCAGGCTCACCACGCGGGTGACCGGGCCGGTCGCCCCGTCGGCGTGCCACACCCCCAGCACGGCGCCCACCCCGGAAGGGGTGCAGTAGGGGCGGGAACCGTCCACGCCCTCCAGTTCGCCGACCGCCAGGCTGCGCGAGCAGATCTGGGTGAGCAGGCTCTGCGAGGCGTTCTCCTCGTCGGCACTCAGGGTGTCGACGACGTCCTCCGGCCCGAGGTTGGAGGCGCTGGTGGACAGGGGGTCGTAGCCGTCCCCGGCCGCCGACGGCCGGGACTGGAAGTACTGCGGCAGGGCCGACCCCTCGGAGTCCACGAAAGCCTGACCCACGAGGGCGGAACCAACAGGCCCACCCTCGTCCTCAAGCAGTGAGCCGTTCGCCTTGCCCTTCAGGCCGGGCACCTGGGCCACGGCGGTGATCAGCAGCGGGTAGGCCAGGCCGAGCAGCACGGTCAGGACCAGCAGGACGCGTACCGCGGCCAGGTGCTGGCCGATCCACGATGGAAGTCGCATTTCCGTTTCCTCAGGAGATTCCGGGGATCGCCGAGATCAGCAGATCGATGATCTTGATCCCGACGAAGGGGGTGACGATGCCGCCGAGGCCGTACACCAGCAGGTTGCGGCGCAGCAGGCCGGCGGCGTCGGAGGGCCGGTACCGGACCCCGCGCAGGGCCAGCGGGATCAGCCCGACGATGACCACCGCGTTGAAGATCACCGCGGACAGGATCGCCGAGGTGGGGCTGTCCAGCCGCATGATGTTCAGGGTGTCCAGGCCGGGGTACACCGCGGCGAAGATGGCCGGGATGATCGCGAAGTACTTGGCGATGTCGTTGGCGATCGAGAACGTGGTCAGGGCGCCCCGGGTGATCAGCAACTGCTTGCCGATCTCGACGATCTCGATGAGTTTCGTCGGGTCGGAGTCCAGGTCGACCATGTTCCCGGCCTCTTTCGCGGCCGAGGTGCCGGTGTTCATCGCCACGCCGACGTCGGCCTGGGCCAGGGCCGGCGCGTCGTTGGTGCCGTCTCCGGTCATCGCGACCAGCTTGCCGCCCTCCTGCTCCTTACGGATCAGGGCGAGCTTGTCCTCCGGGGTGGCCTCGGCCAGGAAGTCGTCGACCCCGGCCTCCTTCGCGATCGCCTCGGCGGTGCGCGGGTTGTCGCCGGTGATCATCACCGTGCGGATCCCCATCCGGCGCATCTCGTCGAAACGCTCGCGCATGCCCGGCTTCACCACGTCCTTGAGGTGGATCACCCCGAGGATCCGGGTGCTTTCGGCGACCACGAGCGGCGTTCCCCCGGAGGTGGAGACCTCCTCGACGATCCCCGCGAGGTCGGCCGGCACCCGTCCACCATTGGTCCGGACCCACTCGGTGACCTGGGCGGTCGCCCCCTTGCGTAACTGCCGCTCACCGATGTCCACACCGGACATCCGGGTCTGGGCGGTGAACTCGATCCAGGTGGCGTCGTGCACGTCCCGCTCCCGCAGCCCGTGGGCCTGCTTGGCGTGCACCACGATCGAGCGGCCCTCGGGGGTCTCGTCGGCCAGGCTGGAGAGCTGGGCGGCATCCGCCAGTTCGGCCACACCCACGCCGTGCACCGGTACGAACTCGCTCGCCTGGCGGTTTCCCAGGGTGATCGTGCCGGTCTTGTCCAGCAGCAGGGTGTTCACGTCCCCCGCGGCCTCCACCGCGCGGCCGGACATGGCCAGCACGTTGCGCTGCACCAGGCGGTCCATCCCGGCGATGCCGATCGCCGAGAGCAGGGCGCCGATCGTGGTCGGGATCAGGCAGACCAGCAGGCTCACCAGCACGATGCCGGTCACCCCGCCGGAGTCGATCACCACCCCGTCGATGCCGAAACCCTGCTCCCCGACGGCGAAGACGGCCATCGGCTGGAGCGTGGCCACCGCCATCAGGAAGATCACGGTGAGCGAGGCGAGCAGGATGTTGAGCGCGATCTCGTTCGGCGTCTTCTGCCGGTTCGCGCCCTCGACCAGGCTGATCATCCGGTCGACGAAGCTCTCGCCGGGCCGCTGGGTGATCCGCACGACGATCCGGTCCGAAAGCACCCGGGTGCCACCGGTGACCGCCGAGCGGTCGCCGCCGGACTCGCGGATCACCGGCGCCGACTCACCGGTGATGGCCGACTCGTCCACGCTGGCGATGCCCTCGACCACCTCGCCGTCACCGGGGATCACCTCGCCGGCGTCGACCACGACGACGTCGCCCAGCCTGAGTTCGGTCGCTGCGACGACGGTCTCGGTGTCACCGGTGAGGCGCCGGGCGGTGGTGTCCTGCTTGGCCCGGCGCAGGGTGTCGGCCTGGGCCTTGCCGCGGCCCTCGGCCACCGCCTCGGCCAGGTTGGCGAAGATCACGGTGAGCCAGAGCCAGCCGGTGATCACCCAGGCGAAGACCGACGGGTCGGCGACGGCCAGGACGGTGGTGAAGGCCGAGCCGATCTCGACGATCAGCATGACCGGGTTGCGCCACAGGGTGCGCGGGTCGAGCTTGCGCAGCGCGTCCGGCACCGAGGCCGCCAGCTGGGCCGGGTCGAGAAGGTTTTTGGACGTCCGTGAGCGGGCCGGTTGCGCCGGCGGGCGTTCGGTGGTGGTGGCAGTCATCTCTTCAGTCCCTCAGGGGTTCTCAGCTCAGTCCCTCGGCGATCGGGCCGAGAGCAAGCGCCGGCAGGAAGGTCAGGGCGACGACGACGAGGACCACGCCGACGAGCATCCCGACGAACAGCGGCTGGTAGGTCTTCAGCGTCCCGGCCGATTCCGGGGTGGGCCTCTGCTGGGCCAGCGAACCGGCCAGGGCGAGCACGAAGATGATCGGCAGCAGGCGGCCGAGCAGCATGCAGATGCCCAGGGCGGTGTTGTAGAAGCCGGTGTTGGCGCTCAGCCCGGCGAACGCCGAGCCGTTGTTGTTGCTGGCCGAGGTGAAGGCGTAGAGCACCTCGGAGAAACCGTGCGACCCGGCGCTGAGCATCGACTCGCGGGCCGTGCTGTCGGCCATCGCCACCGCGGTGCCGACCAGCACCAGCGCGGGGGTGGTGAGCAGGTACAGCGAGGCGAACTTGATCTCGCGGGAGCCGATCTTCTTGCCCAGGTACTCCGGGGTGCGCCCGACCATCAGGCCGGCCACGAACACCGTGATCACGGCGATCACCAGCATCCCGTAGAGGCCGGAACCGGTGCCTCCGGGCGCGATCTCGCCGAGCATCATGTTCAGCATGGTCAGGCCGCCGCCGAACGAGGTGTACGAGGAGTGGAACGAGTTCACCGCACCGGTCGAGGTCAGCGTGGTGGCCGCGCCGAAGGTGGCCGAGTTCAGCACGCCGAAGCGGGTGTCGGTGCCCTCGGTGGCCGCGCCCGCCGCCGCCGGGACGGTGTTGCCGCCGCCCAGGCCGTTGCTCAGGTTCAGCAGGACGATGCTGGCCAGCGCGATGATGCTCATCGCGGCGAGGATCGCGTAGCCCTGCCGGGTGCTGCCGACCATCCGGCCGAAGGCCCGCGGCAGGCTCACCGGGATCAGCAGGATCAGGAAGATCTGCAGCCAGTTGGTCCAGGTGGTGGGGTTGGACAGCGGGTGGGCGCTGTTCACGTTCCAGAAACCGCCGCCGTTGGTGCCGAGCAGCTTGATCGCTTCCTGGCTGGCCGCCGGGCCACCCGGAACGGTCTGGGCGCCGCCGGCCAGGGTCTGCAGTTCGGTGCCGGCCGAGAGGCTCTGCACCGCACCGCCGGCGATGAAGACGATCGCCGCGGCCGCCGCGACGGGCAGCAGGACGCGCAGGCAGATCCGGACCAGGTCGACCCAGAAGTTGCCCAGGTGCTCGGTCCGGCTCCGGGCGAAGCCCCGGGTCAGGGCGACGGCCACGGCGATGCCGACGGCGGCGGAGGTGAAGTTCTGCACCGCCAGACCGGTCATCTGCACCAGGTGGCCCATGGTCGACTCACCCGAGTACGCCTGCCAGTTGGTGTTGGCCACGAAGCTGACCGCGGTGTTCCAGGACAGGTCGGGGGCCACCCCGTCGAACCCGAGGGAGAGCAGCAGCCGGCCCTGCAGGCGCATCAGCAGGTAGAGGAAGAGCAGGGAGACCAGGGAGAAGGCGAGCACGCTGCGGGCGTAGACGCCCCACGGCTGCTCGGCCTCCGGGTCGACCCCGATCACCTTGTACAGGCCGCGCTCGAGCCGGGAGTGCCGGGTGGAGGTGAAGACGCGGTAGAGGTAGTCGCCGGCCGGCCGGTTCACGGCCGCCAGCACGACGACGAGCGACACCACGAAGATGACGCCCGCGGTGGTTGAGCTCATCAGAACTTCTCCGGGAAGAGCAGGGCGGCCAGGAGGAAGACGGTCAGGCCGGCGGCGATCACCAGGCCGGCCAGGTTCACGAGGGTCACAGTCGCTCCACCCCTCGGACGATCAGGGCCAGGGCGCCGAAGAGCGCTCCGGTCACCACCAGGTACACCAGGTCAAGCACTGCTGATCCCTCACTCGGATTGCGGGTCGCCCGGCTTCCTGCCGGGCTCCACCAGCACACCTCTGCGCGTTCGGGAAGGGCAGATGCGTTGACAGTCTCTTGACTGGTTTTGCAAAGATCCCGACAGCTTCTTGACGCCTCGGCCCAGAGCCCTCGCATCCGGGTCCTGACCTGGCGTGATGCACGCCACAAGGGCGTGCTGACAGGGAGTGGTCGAGCGCTTCAAACGTGCGCCTCGGTAACCGTCAGTTACGCGCGGTGACGGATATGGCAACGGCAATGCAATGGCTCTGGGGAATCCGTCAAACCCGACTTAACCTGATTCGGGATTTCGGGAACCGGCTCGGCCCACAAGGCCGGGAGGTCCGAGGAGATGGAGCGGCGTGTGATTGCGGTCGAACGCTGGACAGGGCGGGAAACCCGGGCGCTGCGCCGGGCGCTGCGGATGACGGTCATCGGGTTCGCCGACCACCTGGGGGTGGCGGTCCGCACGGTGAGCAACTGGGAGGCGCGCGGCGCCGACATCGAGCCGCTGCCGGAGATGCAGGCTGCGCTGGACACCGCGCTGAGCCGGGCCAGCCGTGAGTCGGTGCACCGCTTCCAGGCCTTCCTCGGCACCGGTGAGCAGACCGAGTTCAACCCGGCCCCGCTGCCGGAGGGGCGGCGCGGCGCGGTCCGGCCCTCGCTGCCGGTCAGCGCGCAGGTGATCGACGAGCTGACCACCCTGCGGGCCTCGCTGGTCCGCTCCGACTCGATGCTCGGCCCGGGGCGCCTGATCGCGACGGTGGGGGAGCAGGTGTCGAACGTCCAGGACATGCTGGGGTCCGCTCGGGGGGACCTCAGGCGTCGGGTGTTCGACCTGGCCACCCTCTACGCGGAGTTCCAGGGGTGGCTGTTCGAGGACGCCGGTCAGTCGGTGCGCAGCGGGGCCTGGACGGGGCGCTCCGTGGAGTGGGCCCAGGCCAGCGAGAACAGCGACCTGGCCGCGTACACGCTGATGCGCCGGGCCCAGCAGGCCGCCGCGGGGCAGGAGTCCTCGCTGGCGATCGGCCTGGGCGAGGCGGCCGAGCGCCGGGCCGGCTCGGCGCCGCGGATCCGGGCGGCCGCCGCCCAGCAGCGGGCCGCCGGGCTGGCCATCGAGGGCGACGAGACCGGGGCCCTGCAGGCCATGGACGACGCGCTGGACCTGGTGCAGGAGGATCCCGGGCCGGCCGTGGCCGACCAGTGGTCGCTGGCCGAGTGGTGCACCGAGGGGTACGTGGCCGCGCAGCGGGCGAACGTGCTGATCACCCTGGGCCGGGCGCAGGACGCGGTGGACTCCTACGACCGGGCGCTGACCGAGTGGCCGCAGGAGTACCGGCGCGAGCGCGGGCTGCACATGGCCCGCAAGTCCAAGGCGCTGGCCATGCTGCGGCGGATCGACGAGGCGGTGGACGTGGGCAGCCAGGCGCTGGAGATCGCGGTCGACACCGGGTCGCGGCGCACCCTGGACGAACTGCAGGCGATGACCGACGTGGCGGCCGACCAGGACATCGCCGACCGGCGGGTGATCGAGTTCGGCGAGTCGCTGGTCGGGGCCGTGCAGGCGGGATCGCAGTGACGCTGACTCTCGGCGGCTCGGTGGCGGATCTGGTCGGCCGGGACGAGTGGGCGGCGGTGAACGCGCTCGGGCGGCCCTTCGTGGTGTACAAGTTCGCGGCCACCCTGGACGGCCGGATCGCCGCGGCGGACGGCACCAGTCAGTGGATCACCAGTGCGGCCAGCCGGGCCGAGGTGCACCTGCTGCGGGCCGGTTGCGACGCCACCGTGGTGGGGTCGGGCACCCAGCAGGCGGACGACCCGAACCTCGCGGTGCGGGGGAACGACGACCCGCGGCTGGACCTGTCGGCGGTCCGGACCGAGGGGCAGCCCTACCGGGTGGTGGTCGACACCAATGCCCGCACCTCCGCGTCCGCGAAGGTTCTGGACGCTTCCGCACCGACCATCATCGCGGTGGCCCCGGACGCCGCTGCCGGTCATCTGCAAGGCGCCGAGGTGATCCGGATACCTCGGGCCGAACAGGGGCTTTCGGTTCCGGCGCTGCTGGAGGCGCTGTACCAACGGGGAGTTCGGGCCGTGTTCCTGGAAGGCGGCCCCACCCTGGCCGGTTCGTTCATCGCCGCCCGCCTGGTCGACCGGGTGATCAACTACGTGGCCCCGGCCCTGCTCGGGTCGGGCAAGAGCGGCCTGCTCGACGCCGGGATCGGCACGATGGCCGACATCCTGCGGCTGGAGCTGCTCGACATCGCCCGGTCCGGGCCGGACCTGCGGCTGGTGGCGCGGCCGGCGTTCTGAGGCCGGTCAGGCTGCGGCGCAGGGCTTGTCGCGGGCGCCGGTGGCCAGTTCGGTGCCGGCCTCGCCGGTGACCTGGACGCCGGTGATCGCTGCATCGGCGTAGGCCAGCTCGGCGGCCGAGTCGCAGACCAGAAGGGCCAGGTCGGCCTCGTCGTCGGCCAGGCCGGTGCTGATCGCGACGCTGTGACAGTCGCCCACGATCTGGACCTGGGTGATCCGCGGATCGCTGAGCCGGCCGGCCAGGTCGGCGCCGGTGGCGCAGTCGGCGGGCCCCTGGGTGACGGCGGGGCTGGGAGCCGCCTCGTCGGGCTTGGTCTCCGAGGACGAGTCGCTGCAGCCGGCCAGCGTCAGGGCGGCGCCGGCCACGAACCAGCTGCCGATCAGGATCCCGGGGGACTTCATGAGCGGGAGCGTAGTGCCTGTCTGGGGATGATTCGTGCATTCCGGCCACCCGCCGGGTGCGGGGTGGAGGAGTGGTCGGCGACGATGCGGCCGAGCAGGGCGCCCAGCCCGCCGGGGGCCCGGGCCTGGGTCCGGCCGCTGGTGGTGACCACCACCTCCGGCGCGCTCACCACCCGGAACCCGCGTCGGCGCACGGCCGCGATCAGCGCCGCGTCCTCGCCCGGCACCTGTTCCGGCCAGCCGCCGACCTCCAGGTAGGCGTCGGCCCGCACGGCCAGGTTGGCCCCGTAGACGTGGTCGTGACCGTTGACGTGCAGCCCGGCCGTGACGATCCGGCGGTAGGCCTCGCTGGTGCGGGAACTGACCAGAGGAGGACCGGCTTCCCAGCCGTTCACCCGCACCATCCCGGTGACCCCGGCCGCCCCGGAACCCAGGTAGGGCAGGTAGCGCCGCACCCAGTCGGCCGGGACGACGCTGTCGGCGTCGGTGGACAGCAGCCAGGTCTGCTCGAAAGGGATGCCGTAGGCGGCCAGTTCGCCGAGCCCGGCCATGGTCCCGGTCGCCCGGGCGGTGGCGACCGTGCCGGTCGCGACGGGGACCACCAGGCCCTCGACCAGCCGGGGCAGGTTCGAGAAGGCCCGGCGGGCAACCGCTTCGGTGGCGTCCTGGCAGCGATGGGCGACCAGGACGATTGCGGTGGGGATGCGGATACCGGTGACCGCGGTGATCACCGCCTCCAGGCAGGCCGGGACCAGGTCCTCCTCGTCCTTGGCCGGCACGACCACCACGAGACCGCCCGGTCTCACGGCTTCCTGAGGACGTCGAGCACGAACTCCTCGTCCACGTGCGTGACCAGGTGCCGCCAGCCGGGCCGGGCCCGCAGCCAGGTGTGGGTCTCGTCGCCGGAGAGGTAGGTGTCCTCGGAGGACGACCGCCAGTGGACGACGATCAGGTCACCTCCCGGGGCAAGGGTGTCCCAGGCCTGGGCCAGTACCCGTTCGCGATCGGAAGGGTCCAGGTAGTAGAGGATCTCGGAGAGTACGACGAGGTCGGCGTCCGTGATCCCGGAGACCGAGGGCAGACGGACCACGTCCCACTCCACGTTCGGCGGGACCTCGCCCGAACGGGCGTGCGCGACCGCGGTGGAACTGATGTCCGACGCGATCACGCGATCGGCCCGCTCGGCCAGGAGGCGGGTGAGAACACCGATGGAACAGGCCGGTTCCCACACCAGGCGGTACCTCTCCCGGGGGAGCGAGGCCACGGTCAGGGCGTACTTACGCCGCTCGTACCAGGATCCGCGGTAGTCCCAGGGGTCACTGTTCTCCTGGTAACGCTTCTCGAAATCGGTCGGTTGCACGGATCTAGGAGTTTCTCGGGACGAAGAACGGCTCCAGGCCGTCGGCGAACAGTTCCAGGACGTGCTCAGGCAGCACTGGACCGAAATCTGGGAAGGGGGAGCGCAACTGGCTCGCGTGGGCCTCGATGGCCCGGCGCTTGGCCTGCCGTTCGGCCGTGGAGAGACAGACCACGGTCAGGTCGGCCAGCGGGACGCGCGGGTCGTCGGGCTGGATCGAGTGCCGCATCCAGATCGGGTACTGCCACAGCTCGACCCCGGTCCGGGCGGCGGCCAGCCGGGCGGCCCGGCCCACCGCCTGGTGGTCCGGGTGCGGATCTTCCGGCCAAGGGGCCAGCACCAGGCCGTTGCCGGGCAGGACGGCGGCGATGCGCTCGGTCACCTCCGCCTCGTGTGCGCTCGCCTCCCCGTCGGGGATGTCGAAGAACACCGGCTGGGCGCCTTTGCGGCAGAGCTGGCGGATCGCGTCCCACGTCTCCCGGCGGCGGCTGCGGGCGAGCTCACGCCGCTGCGTGGGGGTGGCCCCCGGATAGCCCGCCGCGCCGTCGGTCACGATGACGACGGTGGGGGTGCAGCCCGCGGTGGAGAGACGGTGCAGCAGACCGCCGGCGCCGAGCGACTCGTCGTCGGGGTGCGGGGCGATGACCGTGACCGGATCGCCGGCCGTGACCGGCAGCAGGCGAGGGCTGGGAGCGGCCTCCAGCCGGGGACGCCACCGGCTGGGCGGCAGGCCCGGTGCGGTGACCTCGGTGGCGGCCGGAAGCTGATCGGTCATCGGAAGGCCCGGCCGAGCAGGGTGCCGGTCCGGAGCAGGTGCGTCCCGGCCAGCTCGTGGTCGGCCTCGGCGTGGTGCTGTCGCACGTAGATCTCCAGATCGGCCAGCTGGTGCGCGATCCGGGCGTTGCGGCACAGGCCGTTCGGGCCGGTCACCCGGGGGGCCCGGGTGAGCACCTCGGTCACGGCCGCCTCGACCGCCGAGCGGGCGGCGGTCATGTCGGGCAGGTCGAGCGGTTCCCCGCGCCCCGCAAGACTGCTGAGCAGCGCGTCGGCCGAGGCGATGGCCACCGCCATGGCCCCCAGATGAGCCCGGTGGTGGGGGCTGGCCCGGTCGGGGTCGGCGGTGGTCAGGATCGAATTGAGGACGCCGTGGGCGCCTCCCAGCCAGACGGCCGCCACTCCGGCGCCGCCCAGGGTGAAACCGGGCCGTTCGAGGTAGAAGCCCGGCCCGCCGACGGCGGCGCCGGCCGGCACGGCCAGGTCGTGAACCTCCACGTCGACGCTGCGGGTGGCATCCATACCCACGGCCGGCCAGGTGTCCTCGCGCCGGGTCAGGGCGGACTGGCGCACGTCGACGTCGACCAGGACCGGACCGGCGTCGGTGGAGATCACGGTGAGGGCCCGGTCGAGGAACCAGGCGCCGGAGCAGAACCGCATGGTTCCCTCGACGTTCCAGCCCTCCGGGGTGGACCTGGCCTTCAGGCCGGTACCGCCGGAGGCCGACGCCCAGACGCCGTAGACCGCGCCGGGGGCCGGTTCCCGGCCTGCCTCGGCCAGGATGCGCAGCGCGTCGATGTGCCCCTCGGCCAGCCGGGCCACGCAGAGGTCGGAGTGCCCCAGAGCGGCCAGCGTCTGCCACAGAGGCAGCAGCGGGCCGGTCAGCCCGGCCGGATCGAGCCGGCCGGCCAGATCGCGCACGGCTTCGGCCACCCGCTCGGCGGAGTCCGCGGCGGAACGGTCGATGTTCCCCGTGCGTGGCCGATCCGCTACGGAGAGCACGCTTTCCGTAGCGGCCCCGACCTGTTCCTGAGGTGTTGTCAGGATCGAACCGTTCAGCGCTCCCACGCACTGAATCCTGACGCGCACCGGGGGAACCGGCCCGTTCAGATGTCCCCGGGCGCCCGGGCCGGGCGGCCCGGGACGACGCCCGTCTCAGATCACGTTGTCGAGGCGCTGGACCACGAAGTCCGGCACCGCGTAGGTGAGCCCGCCGATCACGATGTAGATGCCGTCGGCCTCGCTCTTCCACAGCACGTCGTCCACCGGCAGCGGGCTGCCCGGCCGCAGCAGCCAGTCGCGGAAGTCGCCGCGGTCGATGACGGCCCGCTTGCGGGTGCCGTAGGTGATCGTCAGGTCGGCCAGGTCGACGTCGACCACCACGGTGCCGACGCGCCAGCCGCGCCCGTTCTTCGCGTCGAAGGTGAGGCGTCCCGTCCAGGCCTCGAGGTTGATCGTCACCGCGCTCTCGCGGAACGGGCCGTAGCCCGTCGAGACACCCCCGACGGTGCCTGTACTGCTGCTCACCTGGCTCATGACCGGACCTCCGTGACCTGCTGATCGGTGCTGCTCACTGCTGGTGTCACTCCTGCCATCAATCGGTGCCATCTCGAATGGCAAAGAGTCACTGGGGGCGCTATCGGAGAAAGGCCGTCTCCCGTTACGGCCGGTCGGCAACTGCTCCGGACGGGCGGTCCTCCGACGGCCCCGGCGGTGTCAGCATTCGACCCAGGGTCACTGGGTGCAGGCCGGGAGTTGCCGGTGATTTCCCCCGAACCTGCACCGTCACCGACGGCTGGATGGCATCGTCCGGTCGCCGTACGGAAGCTGCTCCGGGGGTGCACCGGGCGTGGCCTGGTGTCCCTGATATTGCATGCCCCAGTGGCAAGGTGCTGACCGCAGTCGCGGTCGGCCGGCTGGTGCCGGCGCGGCGAGCCCCCCGTGGGCTCGCCGCTGTCTTACCGACTCACCTGTGTGGACTTCTGTACCGGCGCCGGGACGGGTGGAGGGTGTCGGCGGGTGACTGTCACCCGTCCCGGCGCTGTTTGAGAAGCATTGCTCCCGGCAGGCGGCGGCGTACAGCCGCCGTGTGGAACGGCTCGGCTCCTCGTTCTGCCTACCGGAGACGACTTGCCCGGCTAGGCGGCCGGGTGAGGCGGTCCGGCCAGGCACGGGACGACTCGTTTTATAGAGGACAAAGCGGATGTATTCATCGACTGCCTAGCCGGGCTAGTCGGCTTGGCTACATTCTTTTCGAGTCGTTAGCCAATCCGTGACGGATCCCCTACCGTCGGTCAAGACGGGGAAAACGGGGAAACAGGAGTCGAGCGATGAACGTGGAACCAAGAAGTCCACTGCCCGCCGACGAGGTCTGGGAGCGCCTCGACATGCGCCGGGCGCTCGCCGCCCGCGACCTGGGCACGGTCTTCCGGCTGCTGCAGAAGCACGGCACCTCGCAGCGGACCATCGCGGCCCTCACCGGGATGTCGTCCTCCGAGGTCTACGAGGTCCTGCGGGGCCGCCGGGTGATGGCCTACGAGGTGCTCTGCCGGGTCGCCGACGGCTTCGGCGTGCCCCGCGGCTACCTCGGCCTGGCCTACGACAACGACACGGCCACCTGGCTGGACCAGAACCTGGTGCCGGCCCAGACCCGCAGCGACCACGAGGACGACTCCCGGGGGCACGCGCTGCTGGCCTACGCGGCCGAGGTGACGGTGGGCACGGCCGGCGAGCTGTCGTCGGAGTGGGCCTCCGTCCCGGCCGCCGCCACCCCTCTGCCCGGGCAGGTCGGCCCGGAGGACGTGGAGCAGGCCGAGGCGGTCACCGCCCAGCTGCGCCACCTCGACTACCGCTTCGGCGGCGGGGCCTGCCGCGACGCGGTGTCGGCGCACGCCCGCTGGGTGGACAAGCTCTGTGAACTCCCCAGCCGCCCCGCCACCGGCACCCGACTGCGGGTGGCGGCCGCGGACGTCCACAATCTGGCCGGCTGGACCGCGTTCGACGTGGGCCTCTACAACGTCGCCGGGCGCCACCTCGCGCTCGCGCTCGACTTCGCCCGTCAGGCCAAGGTGCCCTCGCTGACCGCGAACGTGCTCTACCGGGCCGGCCGGGTCTACCTGCACCGCAAGCGGGTCAGCGAGGCGCTGCGGTTCTTCCAGCTCGGCCAGCTCGCCGCGCAGGACTCCGGGTCCCGCCGCACGGTGGCCATGCTGTGCGCCAACATCGCCTGGACGTATGCCGAGATGGGCGACGAGGCCCAGGCGATCACCCACCTCAACCGGGCCGCGGACGAGTTCTCCCGGGCCGAGGACACCGACGCCGAGCCGTGGGTGCAGTTCTTCCACGAGCTGGACGTGATGGCGCTGGAGGGGATGACGCAGCTGGCGATCGCCCGCACCAACCAGGTCTACGCCGACCCGGCCCGGCGCGCGCTCGAGGCGAGTGTCGCCCGCCGCAACCAGGGCATGGCCCGCAGCCTGGCGTTCGAGCAGGGGGCGCTGGCCACGGCCTGCCTGCTCACCAAGGACAGCCAGGCCGCGCTGGAGTACGGCGAGCTGGCCCTGGAGCACGCCCACCGGTTGCGCTCGCGCCGGGTCACCGACCGTCTCGCCCCGCTGGGCGAGCTGGCCCTGAGCTGCCCCGACCGGGGCCCGGGCGGCGACGGTATCCGTGACCTGGGGCGGCGGATAGAGCAGGTCCTCGTCTCGTGACCCACGCCGAAACCAGTCCGGGGCTGAGCCGTCCGGCACTGGATCCGGCCGAGATCACCGCAACGGTGACGGCTGCCTGCCGGATCCTCGGCCTCGATCCCCGGGGTCACACGGTCCTGAAGTTCACCAACAACGCGGTGCTGCGGCTGCCTCACGCCGGGGTGGTGGTCCGGATCGCCGGGTCGGCCGCCGTGGGCGACCGGGCCCAGCGGGTGGTGCACGTGGCCCGTCTGCTGGAACGGCACGGGGTGCCGGCCGTGCGGCTGGCCCAGGCGGCCGACCAGCCGATGATCGTGCACGGCCACGAGGTCACGGTCTGGCACGACGTGCGGCCGGTGCGCGACCCGACCCCGGAAGACCTGGCCGGTCTGCTGAAGGCGGTGCACGCGGTGCCGATCGAGGCTCCGGCCGCACCGGTCGTCCCGGCCCGCCGGGGCCGGAGCCGTCGGCAGCCCTCGGTACCCGGGCAGAACACCGGCCCCCTGCCGGTGCAGTCCTCTTCCCGGTCGCCGCTGGTGCGCTGGGGGCCGGTGGCCGGGATCCGCCGGCGGATCGCCTCGGCCGGGCCGCTGCCGCGAGAAGACCTGGCCTTCCTCCAGGCCGAGACCGATGCGGTGGCCGAGGAACTGGCCGCGCTGAGCGGGCTGGAGCCGCTGCTGCCGGCCGGCCTGATCCACGGCGACTCGTTCCTCGGCAACGTCATCGTGGGCGAGAACGGGCCGGTGCTCTGCGATTTCGACTCCACCTGCTGGGGGCCGCGGGAGTGGGACCTGACCCCGATCGCGGTCGGGGCCCTGCGCTTCGACTACGGCGGTGACCTGGCCGCCCGGTTCGCGGCCGGCTACGGCAAGGACGTGCTGGCCTGGCCCGGGTTCCCGGCCCTGCGGCGGCTGCGGGAACTGCAGTTGGTCACCAGTGTGCTGCCGGTGCTGGCGGCCAACCCCGGACTGCAGCCGCAGTGGCGGTTCCGGGTGGACAGCCTGCGCCGGGGCGATGCCGAGGCCCGCTGGAGCACCTACGGTCAGGTCGCCGTCTGATTCGCTGCCCACCGTTCACCTGCCTGGCCGCCGAAACTGTCGGAGGGCGTTGGTAGCGTCCGCGACGTGACTTGGACGAAGACCGCGAGTGGGCACGAAGTCGCTCTTCTCGAAGGGCGGGTCCGGTGCCGTAACGGTGCCGGCCGGATGCTGAAG
Source organism: Kineosporia sp. NBRC 101677 (assembly GCF_030269265.1). Classification (NCBI taxonomy): domain Bacteria; kingdom Bacillati; phylum Actinomycetota; class Actinomycetes; order Kineosporiales; family Kineosporiaceae; genus Kineosporia; species Kineosporia sp. NBRC 101677. Next base: position 240,564 of record NZ_BSTA01000008.1, on the reverse strand, counting down.
AGCGTCCCGGCCGCGTTGAAGGAAGACCCGGTCGTGGTGCAGTTGCGCCAGGTGGCCGAGTGGCTGGCCCGGCACGAGGCGCGGTGCCTGGCCCAGGTCGAGACCTGGATGGTCCGCTCGCTGCCGGTGCCGCTGCACGCACTGGCGGCCCTCTGGCCCGATCCGGCCTGGCAGCGCGTGCTGCGTGACCTGGTGGTCCGCCCGCTCGACCAGGCCGGTGCCCCGGTCGGTGAGGTCGGCCTGCTGCGCGCCGTCGATGCCGATCGGGGCGTCGGGCTGGTCACCCTCGACGGTGACACGGTGTTCGTGCCCTCCGTAGCCGTCACCGTGCCGCACCCGGTGCTCCTGGACGACCTGGAAGAGCTGCGCGAGTTCGTCGCCGACCTGCAGGTCGAACAGGTTGTCGCGCAACTGTTCCGCGAGATCGCCACCCGGCCCCCGGGGCTGCGCGCGCGGGACACGTCGGTGAACGACTGGGCCAACGGCGAGTTCGCCGAGCTGCGGCACGCCACCGGGCGGGCCGCGGCCCAGGGGTACGCGGTGCGCGGCGGCTACGCCACGGTGCGGGTGTGGGAGGGCGGCCGGGCGCTGGACGCGCGCTACTGGATCGGCTCCGACGCACCCGAGTACCAGACCTGGACGGGCGAACTCGGCTGGGTCGACGAGCAGGCCCGGCCGGTGCCGCTGACCGAGGTGGGCCCGGTGGCCTGGTCCGAGGGGGCGCGGATGGCCGCGCGCATCTACGCCGGCCGCAAGACGGAGGAAGAGTCGGCATGAGCAGGCAGACGCGCGAGAAGCTGATCGAGGCCGGGGCGATCGTCCCGGCCGCTCCCGGTGCCGTCGAGCCCGAGGCGACCGACGTGGTCACCGCCCGGGTCTACCGGCACCCGGCCCTGGGCGAGCGCCCGGTGGTCCAGCTGGTGCCCGAGACCCTCGGTCCGGCCGAGGATCTCGCGCTCGAGTTCCTCGGGTTCGAGCTGTCGCAGCCGGCGGTCCCGGTCGGTACCGGCCGGCGCCAGGCGCTCGGGTTCCCGGCCTGGGCCCTGATCAACGACCCGGAGAACGGGCACCACGCGCTCGCCCTGGTCAAGGACATGGAGCGGCTGGCCCGGCAGGCCAAGAGCCGGCCGGGGGCCGCCCGCGACGGGTTCGACGAGCTGGCCCGGCGGCTCGGGGCCTCGGTGCCGCACTTCCTGCCCACGTTCTACGAGCAGGCCGGCCGGGCCTTCGTGGCGGCCGAGAACAAGCAGAGCGCGGCCATCATGTTCGGCAAGGCCCGCGAGGCCGAGCGCATGCACGCCCTGCCGATCGACGAGACCCGCCAGCGCGACGTGTTCCTGGAGTTCGCCTTCAGCGGTGCCCTCAACGCCAAGTCGCTCACCCAGTACGCGAAAGACCTGGCCCAGCGCACCGATCCGGTGGCTGCCTACGAGCTGTTCCGTCAGGTCTGTGCCGAGCGGGTGGCCGGCGGACTGCCGCCCTACACCGGCATGGCCGACGATCTGCGCCGGCTGGTCCGGGCCGCCAAGCTGAACCAGGCGGCCGAGGAGGAGCAGGCGATCGCCCAGCTGCTCGACTCGCCCGCCCTGCCACACGCCCCGTTGCCGTTCTGGAAGTCGTACGCCCCGGCGCTGAAGCGGCTCTCGAAGAAGGACCCGGCGATCCGCGGGCGCCTGCTCGGGCTGCTGCCGCGCAACAACCAGGGCGAGACCGAGGAGTTCTGGTTCGGCCTGCTGCACGACTGCGGCGCGCTGGCCGGCCTGACCGAGGTCGAGGGGCAGCCCGAGGCCGCCCGGCCGCACGACGGTTCGTCCGGCTGGCTGAGTCGCGTGGTGGCCTGGCGCTCCCAGGGCTGGCGTGGTCACCGGCGCTCGGCGCAGGTGCTCGAGCTGGTGCGCCGGATGGCCCCGCAGTTGCAGGCGGAGAACCGGCCGCTGGCCCTGCTCGGGCACGGCGCCGACCTCGATCTGCTCGACCTGGTGCTCTCGCTCGGGCTGCGGGTCGAGCTGCCCGAGGGGCGGCCGGTGCCGCACTTCGCGCTCGGCCGCTGGCAGAGCGACACGTCACCGGGCCGGCGAGACCTGGCCTGCCTGGCCGAGGCCGGCTGGGCGCAGGAGCCGCTGCGGCTCGGGCTGCGCGACGCCCTGGCCGGGCGGCGTGGCTACCAGCAGACCGAGGACACCCGCATTCCGCTGGCCGACCTGCGGGTGTTCTACGAGACCAGGGGCACCCGGCCGCTGCTCGAGAGCTGGCTGGACGAGGCCGCGCAGGAGACGGCCGAGGGTGGTCTGCCCGCGCTGATCGACGCACTCGACCGGATGCGGCCGGTCTGGCACGGCGAGGTCTTCGGGGTGCGCCCGCAGGCCCGGGACGAGGTCGCCGGGGCCGACGTCGCCGCCGCACTGGCCGGCACCCTGCGCATCGGCCTGGTCGACGAGCTGGGCTGGCCGGCCCTGGAAGAGGCGGTGGCCGAGTTCCCGGTGCCGAAGCCGCATCCCAACGGCTGGACGGAGCCGGCGTTCTCGGTCACCGAGGCCTGGCCCGCGCTCATCCTGCACAACAAGGTGATGGCCGTGGTGGTCGGTCCTTCGGAAGTGCTGCTGCGGCACACCTTCCGGCTGCCTCCCGGCACCTCGACCCCGTGGCGGTGGCAGGTCGCCTACACGGATGGTCAGCTGCGGGTGCTCTGGGAGGGGCCCGACGGTACGGCGGGCTACTGGAGCAACCGGCCGGGTGAGGTGTTCACCGTCCCGGGGTCCCTGTACTACGAGCAAATCGGCCGTTTCGGTACGAGCCTGCCGTTGCCCGAGGGCGGGCGCACGGCCGGAGGCCGCCCGCTGGTGGGCGGAGACCGGGCGCTGGCCAAGTCCCGCGAGGTGGCCACCGACGGCTCGGGCTGGTGGCGGCTGGAGGAGGGGGCCCAGGGGCGGTCCTGGCGCGAGTTCGACCCGGCCACCGGCGACGGCGGCCGTCGCTCCCGGCCGGCCTTCTTCGAGGCCGGTCTGCAGGGCGAGGGGGCCGAGCTGGTCGAGGGCTGGTGTGTCCTGGCCCCGCTCCAGCCCGGTCTGGAGGCAACGCCTTTCGGCACGTCCGACGGCCTGCTGGGCTGGCGTTCGGTGCGGCTGGCCGACGGCTCCTGCGAGGCGGTCTCGGCCGGTGGAGACTCGGCCCGGCTCAGCCCCGCGCTGATCGGTGCCGCCCGGGGCCGGCCAGGGCCCGCGGCGGTCGGGCCGATCCGCATGCCGGGTGGTGGCGAGCCCGCCGCCCTGATGCCCGACGGGCACGGGCACGGCCTGGCCTTCACCGACGGCTCGGTCCGGGGCAGCCGGGTGTTCACGGCGAACTTCACGTCGGCGGGCTCCGAGTACGCCAAGGGCACCGCGTACGTGCCGCCGCTGGCCTTCTGGCACGCGCTGCGCCCCCGGGACGAGAAGGGCTCTGCAGCCCTGCGATCGATCACCGTCGAGCAGGCCCGGGCCCTGCTCGACGCCGCCCGTAGAGGCAAGGCCGAGAAGGCGGTGCGTAAGGTCCTGCCCCAAATCACCGGTGAAAGGCTGGCTCTCGGGGTCGCCGGGGTGGTCGAGCTCGCCCTCGCGCAGGTGGAGAGGCTTGAGGCGCTGCCCCGGCCGGTGAACACGGCGGTGGTCGAGACGGCGTCGCTCCCTCCGGCGGCCACCGAGATCGGCGAGAAGGGGGAGCTGCCTGCGGCACCGGCCCTGGTGGGGGTCCAGGTGCCCTCCTCGGTGCCCGACACCGATCTGCGCCGGGCTCTCGGCGGGCTGACGACTCACCGCAGCTACTACTGGGGCAGCCACCACAACTCTGGTGAGTCGGCGATCGCCAGCCTCCGCGGCGTGGTGGAAACCCTTGCCGGGCAGCCCCGGAAGGGCCTTCTGGCCAAGCTCGGTGTCGGGGCGAAGAAGCTGGCCGGGCTGGAGTCCGGGGTGGCCCAGACCTCGGTCGACTGGACGCTGGCCGTCGGTGGGCTCGGGGCGCTGGCCCTGCGGGCCGCGCTGGTCACCACCGCCGCCGAAGACCGCCCCGCACTTGCGGCGCTGCTCGCGGCCATTGCCGAGACACCGCTGGCCGAGGCGGACGGGCGCTGGCGCCGGCTCACGCTGACGGTCGAGAAGACGACCACCCCGCAGGGGGCCCGGGAAGGGCTGGCGCCGTTCGGCACCCTGCTGCCCACCAAGGGCGGTCAGGCCTTCGTGATCAGCTCGGACAGCGAGTGGTTCGCCGGTGGCTATCGAGGGGTGACCCATGCCGTGGAACATGTCTCCGAGCCCGGCGATTTCGGCCCGGTCAAGGGGTACGGCATCTCGGCCTCACGCGAGGGCCGGGGCTGGGGCGGGGCGGGCCGGCTGAACGAACTGCTGGCGTTGCTGGCCGAACGCGGGCCGGCCCCGTGGCGTCCCGAGGCGGTGGAAGAGCTGGCGCAGGCCACCGGGGTCACCCGCGCCGAGGCCGCCCTGCTGCTGGCCGGTCTGGTCCGGATCGACGTCTACGAGAACAACTTCCTGCCCAAGCCGCTGCGTGAGCTGCTCGGCCTGAAGGTGGCCGAGGCCAAGACGGCCCGCGACAGTCTGAGCCGCCTGCTGTCCACCGACGCGCGACTGCACCTGCTGTCGCTGGCGATGCCGGACAGCCCGGCCGACCTGTGGCAGAAGGGGCCCGACGTGGCCCGGCTGGCCGAGGGCTGGAACGAGTTGTTCGGGCGCCGGGTGCCGGTACCCGACGCGCTGGTGGCCGACTTCTCCGCGGCCCGTAAGAGCGCGTGGACGGGAGCCAAGGATCCGGCGGCGGTCCTGCAGGGCATGGTCGGCCCGGAATCCACGCCCTGGCTCACCACCGACCTGCGGTTCACCGTCCGGGACAACCAGCTGGTGCAGGAGCCGGAAGAGAGCGACACCGACGCCGGGTTCCGGGCCAAGCATCTGGCCGACACGGTGATCGCCCTGCTCTGGCTGGCCTACCGGCTGCCCCTGGGCGACTCGGTCCGGGCGGTCCTGCCCCGGGTGTACGACCTGCTGCAGCAGCGGCTGGCCAATCCGGACCTGCTGCTGACCTTCCTCGAGGGCGACGGCAGCCGGATCGAGGGCCTGCGTCAGGTCTACGGTCTGCCACCTGTTTCCGATGGCCCGAACCAGCCGGTCGAGGTGGTGCCGCTGGGAGAGGTGGGGCATCTGCTCAGCCGGGGCTGGAACTCGGCCGTGTTCGTCTGCCCGGCCAAGCTCGACGCGGGCGGTGAGCCGCTGCTCGAGCTGGCCCGGGCCCTGCCCAGCTACCAGTCGGCGCCGCTGCTGATCGCCCGCAGCGGTGAACTGGCCCGGCTGATCGACGAGGTGCGGGCCGAGCCGACCGCGGGAACCGAGCTGGCCTGGCTGCAGGACCCACTGGTCAGCGTGCCCGAACTGGTGGCCGAGGTCTCGCAGCGCCACAACCTCGGCACCGAGGCCGCGCGTCTGTACCTGCAGCTCTTGGCCTTGCCCGATCCGACAGACAAGAACGTCCGCACGTGGAACGGGTGGGCGCCGAAGGTGCTGAAGACGGCCACGGCTGCCTTGCTCGAGGCCGGGCTGGTGGTCGAGGGCAAGCGGGCCCGGGCCGGGCGCAGCGTGTTCCTGCCCACGGCCTGGCTCACGGTGAAGGCCCCAGGCCTGCCGCTGGAGGCCTGGAAGGTGCCATTGCTCGGGCTACAGCCAGACGGCTCGTCCCCGCTGCACCTGGCGGTGCCGGTCACGTCGGTGCGAGAGCTGTACCGCCGCGCCTGGGAACGGGTGCTGGCCGGTGACGAGCCCCGGATGGCGGCCCTCGAGACCGGACGTCCGGGGGTGAGGCGGTGAAGGTTCGGGAGTCAGCAGCAGGTTCGGCCGTGAGTCCGGCCGTGAGTTCGGTCGTGAGTTCGGCGGCGGGCTCGGCGGTGGGTTCGGTCGTGAACTCGGCCGTGAGTTCGGCGGCGGGTTCGGTCGTGAACTGGGCCATGAACTGGGCCGCGAGTTCGGTCGGGGTGAGCCCGGGGGTGGGGAGGACCGGGGCCGGGGCGTGAGCCCGGTTGAGGAGCGTGCTCCATGGTCAGGGGCGCGGGCTGAGCCAGGATGGCGGCTGGGGCCGGAAGACGACGGTGCAGAAATGACGATGACGGTAGGGGCACGGCGATGAGCGAGGCAGCAGCTAGCCGGACCGGCAAGTCTCCGGCGGACGGCACGGAAACAGCGTCAGCCGGGACTGGTGGCGCCGGGACGGGGGTGCCCGGGACGACTGTGGCCGGGGTCGGTGTGGTTGGGCCGGGTGCTGGAGCCGATGGTGCCGGGGCCGATGGTGCCGGGACTGGTGCGGCCGGGACTGGTGTGGCCGGGACTGGTGTGGCCGGGACTGGTGTGGCCGGGACTGGTGTGGCCGGGACTGGTGTGGCCGGGACTGGTGTGGTCGGAGCCAGTGGGGCTGGGGCCGGTGGGGCTGGGGCTGGCGGCCCGCGGCAGGTTGATCCGCCGGAGCACAAGTTCGCCGCCGAGTTGGAGTTCCTGGCCGCTTATGACGACGGAGCCCGTCCTCCCGGCTGGCGGCTCACTCCCCGCGCCGTCGTCACCTTCGTCGTCGGTAGCGAGCGCCCACTGTCCTTGCCGCAAGGCGTTCAGCGCGAGGGCATTCCTCAGCGGATGACGATCTCGGAGAAGTTCGTCGGCGAGCGGGCCCTGGTCGAGCGCTGCGTGGTCACCCTGGCCGGCGAGCGCGGCCTGCTGCTCGTCGGCGAGCCCGGCACGGCCAAGTCCATGCTCTCCGAACTGCTCTCGGCGGCTGTCTGCGGAACCAGTGGCCTGGTGGTCCAGGGCACCGCCGGAACCACCGAAGACCAGTTGCGCTACGGCTGGAACTACGCCGCCCTGCTGGCTCAGGGGCCGAGCCGCGCCGCCCTGGTGCCCTCCCCGGTGATGAGCGCGATGTCGTCCGGAGCCGTCGCCCGCGTCGAAGAAGTCACCCGCTGCCTTCCCGAGGTGCAGGACTCGCTGGTCAGCATCCTGTCCGACCGCCGGATCGCGGTGCCGGAACTGACCGGGGAGGACTCGGCCGTGCACGCCGCCCCCGGCTTCTGCCTGATCGCCACGGCCAACCTGCGTGACCGCGGGGTCTCGGAGATGTCGGCCGCGCTCAAGCGGCGGTTCAACTTCGAGCAGGTGCAGCCGATCGCCGACATCGAACTGGAGACGGCGCTGGTCCGGCGTCAGGCCGCGGCGGTGCTGGAGCGGGTGCAGGCTCCTTTCACCGTGGACGACGCGGTGCTGGAGGTCCTGGTCACCGCCTTCCGCGACCTGCGCACCGGCAGCACGGTCGAGGGCTGGGAGGTGGAACGCCCGTCCACCGTGATGAGCACCGCCGAGGCGGTGTCCGTGGCCGCTGCCCTGGGCCTCGCCTCGGCCTACTTCCCGACCGGCCGCGACGTGCTCTCGCTGCTGCCCGGGCACCTGCTGGGGGTGGTCCGTAAAGACGACCCGGCCGACGCGGCAAGGCTTCTGGGCTACTGGGACGGAGCGGTGCGGCGTAGGGCCGAGCGCGGTGGACGGCTCTGGCGACAGGTCTGGGAGCTGCGCGGAAGGCTGGAGGTCTGAGAACAACCATGGGAAGTTCACCCCCGCCGGCCAATCCGGCCAATCTGACCGAGCCGGCCGATCTGGCCCGCGGCGACGCGACGCCGCAGGTCGGAACCGTGCTGTCTGCAGAAGGGCTCGCCGGTACCGGGTCTGATTTCGGTGCTGGGCGTCGACGGTCGGGAGGCAACGCTGCACGAGATACCTCTTGGGGTGCGGTGATTCAGGAAAGCATCGGGCAGGGCGGTGCTGGGCGGGACGGTGCGGGGCAGGGCGGCGCCGGGCGGGACAGTGCCGGGCGGGACGGCGCGGGGCAGGGCGGCGCCGGTTGGGACAGTGCCGGGCGGGGCAGTGCCGGGCGGGGTAACGCCGGGCAGGGCGGCGCTGGGCGGGACAGCGCGGGGCAGAACGTGGCCGGGCAGGACGCCGCCGTACGATCGTTGGCCGTGTCGGACGCAGCGGCCCGCGACGCAGTCGCCCGCGACGCCCGTCCCCGAGCGCGCGGAGCCGGCAAGCGTGATGGTCGCGCGACCGAGCGGCGCAGTGCGTTGCTTGATCCCCGGGCGGCCGTCGCCGAGATGGTCGCCGCTCACCCGTATCTCATCGGTGTTCGCCATCATTCGCCCTCCCTTTCGGCGGTGATCCCAACCCTGCTCGAGGAGCTGCGGCCCGATGCCCTGCTGATCGAGATGCCTGGCCAGTTCGAGCGGTGGATGCCCTGGCTGGGGCATCCGGACACGGTCGCCCCGGTCGCGCTCGCGGGCTCGGGCGAGCCGCTGCCGTTCTATCCGTTCGCCGACTTCTCCCCAGAACTGGTGGCGATCCGGTGGGCGGTCGCGCACGGGGTGAAGGTCGTTGCGTGCGACCTTCCGCTGGGTGATGCGGGCTGGGGAGAGGGCACGGCGAAGAAGGCCCAGAAGAAGAACATGGTCGCGGCCGACGCGAGGAGCAGTTCGGATCACGGCGACGACCTGAGCCCGAAAACTATTTCACATCAACCTTTCTCCCGCGCACTACGTCACGCCCAGACCGGCCGCGACGGCGACGACTTGTGGGACCGCGTGGTCGAGGCGCCCGCACCTGGATCCACCCCCGAACAGGTCCGGCGGGCTGCTCTGGCGGTGGGCTGGGCGATACGCGCCGACGAGGCCGCCGACGGCGGGGTGTCGGGGGTCGACCTCCGCCGCGAGGCGCAGATGCGGGCCGTCATCCGCGAGTACCAGCAGCAGCACCCGCAGGCCCGCACTGCCGTTCTGGTCGGCGCCTTTCATGCGCCCGCACTGGTCGGCTCGGCCATCACCGATCCGGCCGAGCAGTCGAAGGTCGAGGCGCTCACCGAGCCCCGGCCGGTCCGGGATGTGACCACCAGCCTGGTTCCTTACGCCGATCCGTTGCTGGACAGCCGCTCTGGGTATCCGGCCGGCATCCGCGACCCGCGCTGGCAGGCCGAGACGGTCAGGGCCGGCGGTGATCCCGCTCGGGTCGCCACCGCCGCTGCGAGGGTGGCTGTCGAGGTCTGCGCGCAGATCCGGGCGGGCGGGCATCCGGCGGGTCCGGGTGAGGCTCGCGAGGTGGTGCGGTTGACCGAGGACCTGGCCCGGCTGCGTGGTCTGCCCGCACCCGGCCGCAGCGAGATCGTCGAAGCGCTGACCACCGTCCTGGCGCAGGGCGAGGCGCTGGGGCGCGGACGGGTGGTGGCGCAGGCGATGGAGCGCGTGCTGATCGGCGAGCGTCGCGGTCGGCTGGCCCCCGGCACTCCCCGGTCCGGGCTCGGTCCCTCGCTCGAGGCCCTGCTCAGAGAGCTGAAGCTGCCGAACCCAGAGGCTCCGGGGCGCAAGGAACTCCGGCTCGATCCGCTGCGTAGTCCGCTCGACCGGCGGCGCGAGATCACCCTGCAGCGCACCCAGGCCTGCGGCATTCACTACGCCTTGGCCGCCGAGGTCCAGGGGGTCGGGGCAGCCGCCGCTCTGACCACTCACTGGCTGGCCGAGTGGACGCCGTCGTCCGCGGCCCTCACCGAGATGGCCGGGCTCCTGGGCGTGACCCTGGAACAGGCGGCCGAGGGCACCTTGCGCAGGCAGCGCGAGCGGGAGCGGGCCGAGGGCGGCAGCACGGCCTCGCAGGTGCTCGACGGTCTGCTGGCGGCGGCCGAGTGCGGGCTGCCCGGGCTGGCCGCCGACCGGCTGGACGACGTGGCCCGGGTCCTGCCCGCCTCCGCCACCCTGCCCGAGCTGCTGACCGGCCTGGACCTGCTCAGCCGGCTGGAGCAGCAGACCATCCCGGGGCTGGCCGGCCTGGGTGACCCGGCGGCCTGGACCGGCCACCCCCAGATCCAGCTCGGCGTGGTCGTCGACGAGGTGCACTCGGCGGCGATCCGCCAGGTGGACGGCCTGGCCGGGTCCACCGATCCGGCCGACGCCCGGGCCCTGCTGGCCCTGGTCGTGCGGCACGACCAGCTCGGGACCGGGCTGCGCCTGGAGGCTGCGCTCAAACGCCTGACCACCGAAGGCAGCCCGCTGATGCGGGGCGCCGGGGCGGCGGTGCAGGTGCTGCTCGGGCTGGACGACGCGGCCGAACTCGGTCACCGGGCCGCGGGCTGGCTCGACCTGGATACTCCGGTCGAGCTCACCGCCCGCTTGTCCGGCCTGCTCATCGTGGCCGGCCCGTTGCTGGAGGCCGGCGGGGACGTGCTCGACCCGTTGCTGGCCCGGCTCGAGCAGATGCCGGACGCCCTTTTCCTGCGCAGGCTTCCGGCGGTGCGCGGCGGCTTCGACGTCCTCACCCCGGCCGCCCGCAGTCGTCTGCTGGCAGCGGTCGAGGCCCGCCTGGAAGACCGGCTCGACCTGGTGATGACCACCGATCCGGTGCTGCTCGGACGCTGGGCCCAGGCCGACGCCCATGCTCTCGAGGTCCTGCGTGAGCGTGGCCTGGCCGGCACCGTCAGCCTTGCCCCGGCCGACCGGTGGCGGCTGGTGCTGGGCCAGAAGCAGGGGCAGCTGCAGGGGCAGGCCAAGCGCTACGGCGTGGCGTTGGACGAGCTCTACGGTCAGGGGCGGGGTGAAGGGGCCGGGGGCGACCTCGGCGGAGGCGGCGCGGGCGACGGCCCGGCCTATCCGGGGGTACGTGAATGGTCCGAGGAACTCACACAGCTGTTCGGGGCCGGCGTGCGGGAAGAGGTTCTGGCCGCGGCCGCCGCCGGTGGGCGGGTGGATGCGGCGCTGGCGATCGACCCGGCCTCGGCCCGGCCCTCCGTGGAACTGCTGACCAGCGTGCTCTCGTTGGCCGGGGCCCTGCCCGAGCGAACCGTGGCCCGGCTGCGCCCGCTGGTGGCCAAGGTGGTCGCCGACCTCACCCAGGAACTGTCCCGCACGCTCACCCCGGCTCTCACCGGACTGACCTCGCCCCGGCCCACCCGTCGTCCGGGTGGGCCGATCGACCTGCACCGCACCATCCGGGCCAATCTGCGTACGGCGCGTTACCGGCCCGACGGAACCCCGGTCGTCATTCCTGAGCACCCGGTGTTCAAGACCCGCAGCAAGCGCACCACCGACTGGCGGATCATTCTGCTGGTCGACGTCTCCGGCTCGATGGAGGCCTCGACGGTCTGGTCGGCCATCACCGCCGCGGTGCTCTCCGGTGTGCCCGCTCTGACCACCCACCTGCTGGCCTTCTCCACCGAGGTCATCGACTTCACCGGCATGGTCAGCGATCCGCTCTCGTTGTTGCTGGAAGTCAGTGTGGGCGGTGGCACCTCGATAGCCACCGGGCTGGCGGCCGCCCGCCAGCTGGTCACCGTGCCCAGCCGCACCATGGTCGTGGTGGTGAGCGACTTCGAGGAGGGCGGGGCCGTCGGCCCGCTGCTGGCGCAGGTGAGGCTGCTGGTCGACGCGGGGGTGCACGTGCTGGGCTGCGCCGGGCTGGACGAGACCGGGGCGGCGAGATACAGCGTCTCGGTGGCCGGTCAGCTCGTGGGGGCAGGCATGCCGGTCGCCGCCCTGAGTCCTCTCGAGCTCGCTCGCTGGGTGGGGGAGCAGGTCAGATGAAGCTGCCTCCGGCCGATCCGCTGCTCGTGGCCGAGACGATCGCCGGGCTGCCGGCACGGCTGCAGAAGCGCCTGGACGCAGCGGTTTCCGGCGCCTCCGGGTGGCAGTACGCCGACGAGGTCGTCGACCTGGGATCGGCCAAGGTCACCCTGCGGCCCGAGCAGGGTGCCCTGCGCCGTCCTGAGAATGTGCTCTGTGACTGCCTTCTGGCGCCGGGCTGTCTGCACCGGGCCGCGGTGCTGAGCGTGGCACCGGTGCTGGAGGCCGAGACTCCGGCTCCTGAGCCGGTCGAGTCCGCCGGTAGCCCGGAAGGTCACCAGGTGGGCGACCGGCCCAGCGATCCCGAGGTTCCCCCGCTGGTTGGTGCCGAGGAGGACCGGACAGGCCCACCGACGTCTTCAATCGAGCAACCGGACCACCCCGCGAACCTGTGGAAACCCACGGAACAAGCCGTTGCACAAATGATTTGGGACGGGGCGGCCCAGTTGCTCGAGTCCGGGACGGTCGGTGCGGGGGCGGCTTTGCAGGGACAGTTGCTGGCGGGGGTTCATCAGGCGCGGTTACGGGCGCTGCACCGCCTGGCCTCGGCCACCACCCGGGTGGTGAGCGGGATTCGGGCGGCCCGGTCCGACGACGCCTCGTTCTCGTTGCCCTCGCTCACCGCCGACCTGCTCGAGGTGCTGGCGGTCGCGCACGTGGTGATCAGCGGCCGAGGTGGACCGGACCAGTGGCGCGGAACGGCGCGCACGGTCTATCAGGGAGTCGGCGGGCTGAGGCTGGCCGGTCTGTGCATGGAGCCGGTGACGAGCGCGGCCGGCTACGCGGGTGTGGTGGTGTGGCTCACGGATGCCGATGGACGTCTGTGGTCGGTCTCCGACGTCAAACCCGGTGATGCGGAACGCATCCCGGCATCAGCCTCGGGGCCGGTCGCAGTCGGCGAGACCGGGCTTTCGCACCGGGAACTGACCCGCGCCGGCATGATCATGGCCTCGGCCACCGCCAATCCGGACGGACGACTGGGGTCGGGCAACGCGGTCCGGGCGGTTCGCGCTGCGGGCGTGGCCTGGACCGAACCTCAGCTGGCGGTGCGGTTCGGTTTACTGAACGGTCAGGCCGCCGAGGCGAACAGTGCTCGGTCGGCCTCCGCGCGGGTGCCTCGCCTGCTCTCGCTGACGGTCTGTGGCAGCGAACGAGATGCCATTCTCGCGGTCGACGACGCGGGGGAGGGGGTTCGGCTCGTCGTCCCCGGTGGAGACCATCGTCAGGTCCACCGCGAAAACCTGCGGCTGCTGGCCGACAAACCAGGGCTGCGGATGCTGGCGGTCGCGCGTCCCCGGCCTGACGACGTGAACGGCTCGGCTGCCCCGGCCCGATTCCTCGGACTGCCCGCCACGCTCGAGCTGATCGCCATCGGGGGTGGTGACCTGCGGCTGCCGGCCGCACTCAACGGGCACGCCGATCTGGGGTTCGACCGGCTGAGCCCCCGATACTTACGGCCCTCCGGCCCGCCACCGCCGTATCCCCAGGCCGGCGAGGTCACGGATCCACTTCTGGCCTACCGGCGTCGTCTTCAGAGGGTGGTCTCGGGCGGCCGTAGAACGCTGTCCGTGCCCGGCGTCCCTCAGGATGTCCGCAAGGAGGCCGCGTTACTGCGCCGCGAGCAACTCGCTACGGCGGCCACCCTGCTCGAGGGTCTGCTGGCGGCCGCCCAGCCCGCCGGACGGGACGTGTTCGGACGGCTCGCGGGAGGCGCCGACGATGAACTTGCCCGGGCCTGGCTGGCCGCCGGTACCTATCAGCGGGCGCTCCTCGAGGCACCGCAGTGACGGCTGTGACAGGGGTGACCCATGGACCTGGATGGGCGTCGATCCGAGGGATGACCAGCCGGATCGCCAGAAGGCAAGCAGCCGGTACGCCTAGACTCCCGGCATCGTGACCGACGTGAGCAGCGCCTCCCGGCAGGAGGCGGAGCAGACCCAGACGCCGGCCACCGGTGTCTCCCGATGGTCGGTGCAGGCGCCCGGGATCGACGTGTTCTGGCCGATTCTGGCGGCGGTGCTCACCGCGATCGTGATCATCGTGGCGGCCATCGCCCACTCGTCCATGACCGCCGTCGGGGTCGGCACCCCACGTACCGACTGGGCACCCCTGCCCGCTGCGGCCACCGACGAACCGTTCGTGGTGGTGCAGGTGGCGAGCTTCCCCACCCGCGACGAGGCGCACGGTGAGGCACGGGAGCTGCGGCAGACCGGACTGGACGCCGGAGTGCTCAAGTCGGACCGGTACGCACCGATGAACGCCGGCTGGTTCGTCGTCTACGTGGGCCCGTTCGAGGACGATGCCGAGGGCCGGGCCCAGGCCCAGGCGATCACCGAGGAGATCGACGGCTCAATCGTGCGTACCCTCCAGCGGCGCTGACAGCCCGACCGCGGGCAGGATCACCGTGTCGATCAGGTGCAGCATGGCCTCGCGGGACGGGGCCTGCTGCTGGTAGAGCGCCCGGAACATGCCCATCGCGGGCCCGAGCGACGACATCAGCTCGACGTCCACCCCGGCCTCGATCTCGCCGCGCTCGATCGCCTGCTGGAAGATCTGCCGGAAGATGTTCTGCCGGGGGCGGATCATGATGTCGTTGATCGCCTCGAGCAGCTCCGGGTGCTGCGAGAGCATCGAGGCCACGCCGAGCATGATCTTGAGGTGGCGGCTGCCGTCGCTGATCGCCTTCGGCTTCACCATCGCCCGCAGGTCGCCGCGCAGCGAGCCGGTGTCCGGCGCCACGAAGACGGTGGCCTGGCCGGGGCCCGGGTGTTGCTTCATGCAGGCGATCGCGTCGACCACCAGCTCGGCCTTGGACGGCCAGCGCCGGTAGAGCGTGGCCTTGCCGGCCTTGGCCCGGGTGGCGACCATGTCGACCGTCATGCGCTCGTAGCCGATCTCGGCCAGCACGTCGAGGGCGGCCTCGAGGATCTCCGGGTCGCGCGAGTGGTCGCGTTTACGGCCCACCCTGGTCGGCTCGGCCGGCTTCGCCGTCGGCGTGGTCATCGCGGTGGCACCTCGGTTCATCGTTGTGGAGTGGCGTTCGGCCCTGTGAAGGACAACGACGCCCCGTGGCAAATAGTACCCGGCCGTTCCGGAACGGCCGGGTTACGGAACGTGGGGGTACCGGAACGGCGCAGTCCCGAAACTTCATTGTTCCGGAACTGGCGAGTCTCGTATATGGTTGCGCCCATGTCCCAGACCACATCTGCGCCGCCGGCGCCCGCCGCGCCCCAGGGGCGCTGGCTGACTCTCGCCACGGTCGCGTTCGCCCAGCTCATGGTCGTGCTGGACTCGTCCATCGTGAACATCGCCCTGCCGTCGGCCCAGGCCGACCTCGGGTTCTCCGACGGCGACCGGCAGTGGGTCGTCACCGCCTACGCGCTCACCTTCGGCAGCCTGCTGCTGCTCGGTGGCCGGCTCTCCGACCTGATGGGCCGGCGTCGGGCCTTCATCATCGCGCTGATCGGTTTCGCCGCGGCCTCCGCGCTCGGCGGCGCCGCCACGACGTTCGGCTGGCTGGTGGCGGCCCGGGCCCTGCAGGGGGTGTTCGGCGCCCTGCTCGCCCCGACCGCGCTGGCCGTGCTCGCCACCACCTTCACCGACCCGGTCGAGCGCCGCCGCGCCTTCGGCATCTTCGGTGCCATCGCCGGGATGGGCGGCGCCATCGGCCTGCTGCTCGGCGGCTTCCTCACCGAGCACTTCGACTGGAGCTGGACCCTCTACGTCAACTGCGTGATCGCGGTCGTCGCGGTGATCGGCGCCCTGCTCTTCCTGCCCGAGGTGCCGCGCACCGGTCCCCGTCCGCGGCTCGACGTGCCGGGCACCCTGCTGGTCTCGGCGGCTCTGTTCTCGCTGGTCTACGGCTTCTCCCACGCCGAGACCGACGGCTGGTCCGACACTCTGACCATCGGCCTGCTGGTGGCCTCGCTGGTGCTGGGCGTGGGCTTCGTCTGGTGGCAGACCCGGGCCGCGCACCCGCTGATGCCCCTGGCGATCGTGCTCGACCGCAACCGCTCCGCCTCCTACCTGTCGGTGCTGCTGGCCGGCATCGGGATGTTCGGCATCTTCCTGTTCCTGACCTACTACCTGCAGCTCACCCTCGGGTACTCGCCGGTCAAGACGGGCCTGTCGTTCCTGCCGATGATCGTGGCCCTGGTCTTCACCGCGCAGATCTCCAGCAACTTCCTGCTGCCGCGCTTCGGCCCCCGCGTGATGGTGCCCTCGGGCATGCTCTTCGCCGCAGTCGGCGCCTTCTGGCTCACCGGGCTCGACCTGGACAGCGCCTACGCCCCGGGCATCCTGTTCCCGCTGATCCTGATGGGCATGGGCTTCGGCCAGATGATGCCCGCGGCGATCCAGACGGCCACCCTCAACGTCGACCCGCGCTTCGCCGGCGTGGCCTCGGCCCTGGTCAACACCGGCCAGCAGGTGGGTGGTTCGCTCGGCACGGCGCTGATCAACACCCTCGCCGCCTCCGCGGCCACCTCGTACCTGGCCGGGCACCAGCCCGCCACGGCCCAGGTCCTCGCCGAGGCGGCGGTGCGCAGCTACAGCACGGCCTACGCCTGGGTGGGCGGGTTCTTCCTGGCCGGTGCCCTGCTCGCGGCCCTGATGTACCGCTCGCGGGCCACCACCGTGCAGGTCACCGCTACCACGGCCGACAGCGCAGCCGACCCGGCCGAGCCGGTGGTCATGCACTGAGTCGCCGGGGCACAGACTGCTCGCCCGCCTGGTCCTCGCACCAGGTGGGCGAGCGGGCCGAACCTGCGGGCCGGCGCAGAGATGCGAGGATTACCCGCATGGCACCCGCTCCCCGGGACTGGTTCAGCAAGCAGTTCGGCGACACGTTCGACGAGAAGGCGCGCGAGATCGGCCGGTTCAACCTGGCCATCTTCGGCAAGACCGGCGTGGGCAAGAGCACGCTGGTCAACGCGATCTTCGGGGAAGACGTGGCCGAGACCGGCATCGGGCAGCCGGTCACCATGGACAGTCATCTCTACATGCACGCAGACGGTCACTTCGGCGTGCTGGACACCCGCGGGCTGGAGATCGGTACCGACGACGAGACGATCCTGTCCGAGCTCAAGGCCTACGTGCGCCAGATGCGCCGGCAGCCGCAGGCCGAGCAGCTCCATGTTGCCTGGTACTGCGTGCGCTCGCTCGACCGGCGCTTCGAGGAGACCGAGGAGCACTTCATCCGCGAGCTCGACCGGCTCGGGCTCCCGGTGCTCCTCGTCCTCACCCAGGTACCCCGGCGGGACGGCCGCTGTCACCCCGACGCCGAGGCTCTGCGCGACGACATCGCCGGGCGCGACCTCCCGCTCGCCAAGGAAGAGATCTTCCTGACCAACGCCAAGGCCGACGACTTCGCCGGCCTGGAGGCGCACGGGCTGCAGGAACTGCTCGATGCCACCTTTCGCGTTGCCCCGGCCGGTGTGGAAGAGGCGCTCACGGCTGCTCAGAAGATCGACCTGAAGCGCAAGCGCGACTCGGCGAACAAGGCGATCCGCACCGCCGTCGGAGCCGCCGCGGCGGCCGGGGCTACCCCGATCCCGTTCTCCGACGCCGCGGTGCTCGTGCCGATCCAGCTCACGATGATGGCCACGATCTCGCACATCTACGGGGTCGGCGTGGACCGGGCCACCGCCGCCGCCCTGGCCGCCACCGCAGCGGCCACCGCCGGTGGGCGTTCCCTGGTCACCAGCCTGATCAAGACGGTTCCGGGGGCCGGTTCACTGGTCGGCGGAGGCATCGCGGCAGCGGTGGCCACCAGCGTCACCTGGGCCGTGGGCCAGGCCTGGACCACCGTCTGCTCGCGCCTGGCCCAGGGCAAGCTGACCAGCGTGTCCGGGGCCCTGGACAGCGATGCGATCCGGGAACTGTTCCTCGACGAGTTCCGCGGGAACATGCGCAAGAAGCTTCCCGGGGGCTACAAGTCCTCGGAAGAACAGAGGTGACCGGCCCGCCCGGGCCGCGCCACCCGTCCTCAGTTCTAGTTCTTGCGCCGCCACCAGGCCTGCTCGGGCTCACTGATCGGCACCCGCGACCCGGGCGCGGCCGCCTTCTGGGTCACCTTGCGGTCGGACGGCGCGAAGATGATCTGTGAGATCTGCTGGTAGTGCAGGTCCGAGTCGGGGATGTAGTTGATCGTGCTGAGGGCCTGGTCCTGACCGGCCGACTCCATCACGAACTTCCCGTAGCCGAGGATCTGCCCGGTCACCGTGCGGTCGTAGCGCATGTCGGTGACCTTCGACATCGGCATGATGTCGACCTGGCGGGTGATGATGCCGTGGACCAGCATGAGCCGCCGGTCGGTGGCCAGGAACAGCTCGTCGTACCACTCCCAGGCCCGGAGGATCAGCCGGGACAGCAGCAGCAGCCAGCCCACCGTGAGGATCTGGGTGAGCAGACCGGGGACGTCGTTCTGCCCGCTGACCCAGGCCAGGATGATCAGGCCGAAGACGGCCGTGGCGACCGGCTCGGCGAGCACCACCCAGTGCCTGCGCAGCATGAAGATGATCTGCTCGCTGGGGATGAGGTAGCGGTCGAGCTCCTTGGGCACGCCCGGGCCGAATCGTTCTGAATGCCCCACCATGATGACCACTCTAGGTCAGCGGAGATCGCTTCGCGCCGTTCGACTCGGGAAAGTCACGCCCCGATATTCCCGGTGGGTGACTGCGGGCACTGCCGTCTCACCAGCTTCTGACCCACAATGTCGACAGACGAAGTCAACAAGCGTCACCAGGAGGCATGCCATCAGTACGACCAGGCTCGAGGCGCTGGAGCGGGCCCTGCCCGGGATGAACCTCATCGTGGACGCCGACGTGGTGCGCAGCCTCAGCGCCGACGACGCGGAGTGGGCCCCGGTCGGTCAGGCGCTGGCGGCGGTGCGGGTGACCAGTACCGAAGAGGTGAGCCGGGCCGTGACGGCCTGCGCCGACCTCGGCATCCCGGTGGTCAGCCGAGGGGCCGGCACCGGGCTCTCGGGCGGCGCCAACGCGGTGGACGGCTGCCTGGTGATCGACCTGTCGCGGATGAACCAGGTCCTCGAGATCGACGTGGAGAACATGATCTGCGTGGTCCAGCCCGGCGTGGTCAACGACGACCTGAAGGCCGCGGTGGCCGCCCACGGGCTCTGGTACCCGCCCGACCCGGCCAGCGCCCCGTGGTCGACCCTCGGTGGCAACGTCAGCACCAACGCCGGTGGCCTGTGCTGCCTCAAATACGGCGTGACCAGGGACTACGTGCTGGGCCTGGAGGTCGTGGTGGGCGGTCCGGCGGGGGCCTACGGCACCGTCACCCGGCTCGGCCGCCGCACCACCAAGGGGGTGGCCGGATACGACCTGACCGGCCTCTTCGTCGGCTCGGAGGGCACGTTCGGCGTGATCACCGAGATCACCCTGCGGCTGCGGCCGGCCCGCCGCGAGGCCCCGCGCACCGTCGTGGGTGCCTTCCCCAGTCTGGTCGCGGCCGGTGCCGCGGTCGCCGCCGTCACCGCGGCCGGTCTGCTGCCGACCGCGCTCGAGCTGCTCGACCGGGCCTGCCTGCAGGCCGTGGAGGACTGGAAGCACCTGGGGCTGGAGGCCGACGCCGAGGCGTTGCTGCTCGCGCAGGTGGACACGCCGGGCGAGTCCGGCCAGCTGGAGGCCGCGGCCATGGCCGAGGTGTTCGACCGGGCCGGGGCGCTGTGGGCGGCGGTCTCCACCGACGAGCAGGAGGCCGAAGCGCTGTTCGCGGCCCGGCGGCTGGCGTACCCGGCCCTGGAACGGCTCGGCCCGGTGCTCACCGAGGACGTCTGCGTGCCCCGCTCCGCGGTCCCGGCCATGCTGGCCTCGATCGTCGAGATCGGCGAGCGGCACCAGGTTTCCATCGCGACCATCGCCCACGCCGGCGACGGCAACCTGCATCCGCTGATCCGCACCTCGGCCGACGACGAGGCGTCCCGGGCCGCGGCCCAGGCGGCCTTCGAGGAGATCCTGACCTCGGCCCTGGCGGTGGGCGGCACGGTCAGCGGGGAGCACGGCATCGGCCTGCTGAAACGTGAGGGGCTGCGCCGGGAGCTGCCTGCGCCGGTGCAGGCTCTGCAGGTGGCGCTGAAGCAGACGCTCGACCCGCTGAACCTCTTCAACCCGGGTAAGGCGATCTGAAAGCCCCTTTCGCCCGATCCGGCACCGGGACAAGACTGAGGCCATGCGGAGCTTCGTTGTCACCGGCGGTGGACGAGGGGTCGGACGGGCGGTCGTGGAGCGCTTGCTGGCCGACGGCGACGTGGTGGTCGCGGTCGAGCTGGACGCCCGGGCCCTGGCCTGGATCGGTGATCATCCGGCCGGTGAACGCGTGATCGCCGTGCGCGGCGACGCCTGTCTGGAGGAGGTGGCCGAGCACGCGGCCGTGCTCGCCGCCGAGGCCGCGCCCCTGGCCGGCTGGGTGAACAACGCAGCGATGTTCCGCGACGCCTCCCTCGACACCGACGACGCGGCAACCGTTCTCGACCTGATCACCAGCAACGTGGCGGCCGCGGTGACCGGCTGTGCCGTGGCGGTGAAGCACTACCTGGCCGCGGGCCGGGCCGGGGCCATCGTCAACGTGTCCAGTCATCAGGCGCAGCGGCCGGTTCGCGGGGCCCTGCCCTACGCCACCGCCAAGGCCGCGATCGAGGGGCTCACCCGGGCCGCGGCGGTCGACCACGGCCCGGCCGGGATCCGGGTCAACGCGGTGGCCCTGGGCTCCGTCCAGACCGAGCGCTACCACCAGTTCCTGGCCGGCCGGGACGCCGCGGCGGTGGCGGCGGTGAACGCCCAGATGGCCGAGTTGCACCCGCTCGGCCGGATCGCCCGGGCGGCCGAGGTGGCCGACGCGGTGGCCTACCTGCTCTCGGACTCGGCCTCGTTCGTGACCGGGGTGGTCCTGCCGGTGGACGGCGGCCGCGCGGTGCGCGGCCCGGACCCGGAAGAGAACTGATTTCATGACTGTATGCATGTCACTGCTCACGAGCCGTGGTCTAGGATCGCCGCGTAACGCGTCAAATGCGGCATCGCCACCGCCTGGCCCGGGGAGACGAAGATGAGCACGGATGTCCCGCAGACCGAAGAAGCGCAGCTGAGCGTCCAGGGCAACGCCCGTCTGGCCGCGGTGCACAAGTACACCGACGAACTGGGGGCGCCGGAGGACGGCGCCTTCGACCGGATCGCCCAGATGGCCGCCAAGATCTTCAACACCCCGATCGCCACGGTGAGCATCGTCGACGACGACCGGGTCTGGTTCGCCGCCACCCAGGGGCTGGACGGGGTCCGGCAGGTGGGCACCGAGCCCGGCCTGTGCGCCTCGGTGGTCCACCACGAGGGCCCCTACATCGTCAACGACGCCGCGACCGACCCCCGCACGGCGGAACACCCGCTGGTGACCGGGGATCTGGCGCTGCGCTTCTACGCCGCGGCCCCGATCGAGGTGGAGGGGCACGCCCTGGGCACGGTCAACGTGATCGACCAGACCAGCCGCCCGCAGCTCGACCCGAACCAGATCAGCCTGCTGGTCGACCTCGCCGCCACGGTGGCGCAGCTGATGGAGATCCGGCTCGTCGCCCTCACCGCGATGAAGGAACGGAAGGTCGTTCGGGTCTGAACGTTAAGACCTGATCAGGCTGCATATATAAAGTCTCCACATGAATTGACGCTGCGGAGGCGGCGGTATTACATGGGCGGCGAGCCCGGTACGAATCTGGCGGCGGGACTCCGCAGCCTCGGAATCCCGCTGCCTCCGGCCGGTTTCGCCCGGAGCTCGCAGGTGGCGGCGTGACCGCTTCGCGACGACCCTGACCGTCGCGCAATCGGTCACGCCGTCAGCGCGGGTCGTCGTCCCGGTCGCCGGCGTTCTGGCGCATCTGCCGGGTGAGGTCGACCAGCAGGTCCAGACCGTCGTCGGCCCCGGCCTCCCGCCCGAACGCCGTGTGCAGCAGCGAGGGCTCGGAGGTACGGGTCACGCTGAGCCCGTCGATCCCGACGGCGTCCGGCCGGGTCTGGAGCTGACCGAAGATCTCCGGAAGCACGTTCGGTCCGGTGTAGCGGATCAGCTGACGCAGGATCGCGATCCGCCAGACGTCCTGGTGCCCGGTGTCGTCCCGGAGCCGGCCGAACAGTGCGTCGAAAAGCGTGAGCAGTTCGGCGAACCGGTCGGTGTCCAGGCCCGGCCCGTTCTGCCGGGGCACGAACGCGACCGCGCTCTCGACCGTGCGCCGCAGATCGTCGTCGGCCATCTGCCGGGCCTGGGGCAGCAGGGCGTGGGCCAGTTCCGCGACCTGGTCCCGGGCGGCCTGCTGGGTGGCGCGGGAACGGGTGAGCAGGGCCTGCGCGAGGATGCCGAACTCGGCCGAGCAGTCCGGGTCGAGGTAGCCGGTCGCCGACAGCGGCAGGAGCCGGCGCAGCCAGCGCACCGACCGCAGTCGGGTGCGGCGCTCGGGCTCGTGGGCCAGTAGGTACAGCAGCAGGGCGAACGCGGTGAGCACGGCCGCCGCGGGGGCGTACGGGAGCCAGCCCAGGGCCGAGAACGCGTAGCTGTCGGAGGACTGGTCCTGGAGCCACCGGACCCCGCTGATCAGCGCGGTCACAGCGGCGATCCAGGCCAGCAGGTCGAGCACCGTGACCGCGAAGCCCCACGTGCCGCGCCGCACGTGCCGCATCGTGATCTGCCCCGCCGCCAGCCCGGCGGTCTGGTCGAGGTCTTCCAGCCGGTACGGGCGGAGTAGGGCGTTGATCGCGTCCTGGGCCAGCGCCCGGCGCAGTCGCCGGATCCCGCTCAGGCAGAGCGCGAACGCCACCACAGCCCCGCCGAGCACGACGCCCAGCCAGACGGTCTCGCCGCCGGTGCCGCCCATCAGGTCAAGCTCTCGGCTGTGGCGTAGGAGTAGCAGACCCGGTCGCCACGCAGGTGGCTCCGGATCCGCCCGGTCTGCTGCAGCACGATCAGGGCGTGCGCCACGTCGTCCCGGTCGAACTGGGTGCCCAGGATGATGTCGACGACGTCGAGCTGCAGCCACGGCCGACGGGCGAGGTAACTCATCACCTCACGGGCCGTTCCGATGCGGTCCTGGCTGGGCACGAACCCTCGCGCGGCTGGAGAAGGGCGGCGTTGCGGCTGGCGTCTCGGCGGCAGCTTCTCGACCGGCGGTCGGTTCGGGGCGGCCAGTCGGGGAGCGCCGGTTGAGTGAGCTTGTGGGCCAGAGCTACCAATGGACGACGCTGGCGAGCGTTGGGAGGGGACCCCACCTCGAGCGATGATGGGTAAGGGAAAAGACGCCGGGGCCGCCGACATCCCGGTCTTGGTCACCGGGGTTCGTGGTTCCTCGACCGGGGGAGCAGCGGGGGCCTCTTCGTCCTCGTACCGGGTGCGAGCCAGCGTCCTTTGGAAATCGGCCTGGTAGGCGGCGCGTTCCTCGTCCTGGAGGTGCGGGGCCTCGTAGGGCGCGTCGTCCTCGTAGTCGTCGCCTTCGTCGTACTCCTGCTCGGGCCCTGCGTACCCCGGCTCGGCATCGTCCAGCTCCAGGGTGTCGCGCCCGGGTGGCTCGTGCGGCTGGTTGTAGGGCTGGTGGTACACCTGCTCGAACTGCGGGTTGGAAGCTGAACGCTCATACGGGCCTGCGTACTCCCCGTACTGGTCGTAACCGCCGTACCCCTGGTAGTCGTCGTACTGCTCGGACTCGTCGTAGTCGTAGCCGGGTTGTTCCGGCCCCGAGAACTCATCAAGATCAACGCCGCTCTCGTGGAAGTCGGCGGAGAATGTTTGATTGCGAAACGATTCTTCGGGAGCGGCTTCGTAGGTGTCCTCCGCCGGCTGCGGACTGTATTGCTGAGCCTGCCGACGATCCCGGCGACGGGGGTAGGGCGTTCCCGAGTTGCCCGCTCCTGGGCCGTCAGCAGGCAGGTAGTAGTCCGACACGCCGCGACTATAGCCCTGCGTATTTCCCTTGTGGCGCTACGTGTTCACGACACTGCGTCAGAAGTTGACTACCGCCGGGCGTTAACGGGTAAGCCGGGCAAATGCAAGGTGGGCAAATCTTGGTAATCCCCATAGCCATGCACATCGGGCCGGGGTTGTCCATGCCGGGCGATGAGGGTGCAGATCGCAATTCTGATCCGGGAAAACCCGCCGGAAACACCCGTTGGGTCTTATTCTGACATCTGCCAGCGGCTGCTTCAGCTTCAGGTTGCGGGGGAGTGCGTCGAAGAGCCAGGTAAGTATCTGACCGCTTCCGGGAGGACATCGGTGCTGGTCGGCCGTCGTGCCTCCGTGCTGGCCGTGGTCGTCGGTGTGGTGCTGTGTGGCGTCTACGCGCTGCAGCTGAGCGCCGCCGTCGAGACCGTGGTGGCCGCAGTCATCGGCATCGGCACGATCGTGCTGCAGCTCGTCGGGCTGCGCCGTAACCGTCCGGCCGATCCGCTGCCCTGGGTGCTGCTGGTCCTGGCCAGCATCTGTTTCGGCGGTGCCGTCGCCTCGCGCCCGTGGGCCGTCGGGCGGTCCGGTCTGACCCAGTTCACCGCCGACGCGTTCGCCGTCTCCGGCTACGTCCTGGTCGGCCTGGCCATGCTCGTGTTCCTGCGCCACGTCGGGGTGCAACGGCACGCGGTGGTCGACGGCTTCATCGTCGCCCTGGGGGCGGGGCTGCTGGCCACCGAGTTCCTCGCCCTGCCCGCGGCCCGGGTCGGCGACCGGCCTGACCTGGTCTCGCTGCTGGCCGGCCTGTACCCGCTGTGGGACATCCTGATCCTGCTGCTGGTGCTGAACCTCGGCTTCTCCACCGCCTCCCGGCTGGCCAGCTTCCGCTTCATGGCGCTGTCGGTGGTCGGCCTCTTCATCGGCGACACCGGCTACGCGATCATCGGAGCCCGCGGCGAGCTCACCGGCTCGGCCCTGCTGGACCTGCCGCTCCTGCTCGGTTTCGTCATGCTCGCGGCGGCCGCCCTGCACCCGTCCATGGCCGAGATGAGCTCGATCCGGGCCCGTCCGGTGCAGGCCTGGTCGGCGCCGCGACTAGCGCTGATCCTGCCCGCCCTGGCCACCCCGCTGGTGGTCATCCTGCTGGTCGAGAGCAACGGCTACGACCGCCTGGTCCAGGCCCTGGCCACCGGTGGGCTGATCGGCGCGCTGGTCTTCCGCGCGGTCTCGGCCGTGCGCAGCAACGCCGAGATCCAGCGCGGCCTGGTCTTCCGGGCCACCCACGACCCGCTCACCAGCCTGCCCAACCGCGACCTGCTCACCCGGAACGTCGACGAGATGCTGGCCGCACGCCGGCCCGAGGGGATCTGGCTGCTCTACCTCGACCTGGACGGCTTCAAGCTGGTCAACGACCACTGGGGGCACGAGGTCGGGGACCTGCTGCTGGTCGAGGTCTCCCGGCGCCTGAGCGAGCTGACCCGCGACTGCGCGATGCTCGCCCGGATCTCCGGTGACGAGTTCGTGGTCGCCGACCACGGCCAGACCGTGCACGCCGCCGCGATGGCCGAGCGGATCCAGGCCGAGCTGACCAGGCCGGTCGAGCTGCCCGGCATCGAACTGGTGGCGGTCGCCTCGATCGGCATCGCCCAGCAGAGCGACCAGCGCAACGCCGAGTCGCTGCTGCGCGACGCCGACCTGGCCATGTACCGGGCCAAGGCGGAGGGCCGGGGCCGGGTCAAGGTGTTCGACGCCGGGATGCGCCAGACCGTGCGCGAGCGGGTGGAGATCGAGCTCGCCCTGCGCCAGGCCGTGCAGCGCAACCAGCTCTGGCTGTCGTACCAGCCGATCGTCGACACCCGCACCGGCCGGGCGGTCGGGGCCGAGGCCCTGGTGCGCTGGACCCACCCGGTGCGGGGGCCGATCTCGCCGGCCGAGTTCATCCCGGTGGCCGAGGAGACCGGCCTGATCGACCAGATCGGCACGTTCGTCCTGGAGGAGTCGCTGCGCCAGATGGCGCTCTGGCGGGACGAGAACCTGCTGCCCGAGCGCTTCTGGATGTCGGTCAACGCCTCCGCCCGCCAGTTGCGCGACCACAACCTCCGCCGCAAGATCGCCGACGGCCTGCGGGTCTACCGGCTCGGTCCGGAACGGCTCAGCCTGGAGATCACCGAGTCGATCCTGATCGGTGACAGCAGCCAGGTCCTGGAGGTGCTGGGCAGCCTGCGCGACCTCGGCATCGGGCTGTCGGTGGACGACTTCGGCACCGGCTACTCCTCACTGAGCTACCTCAGCCGCTTCCCGGTCACCACGGTCAAGGTGGACCGCGCCTTCGTCACCGGCCTGGGGGTGGACCCGGGCGACGAGGCCATCGTCCGGGCGATCGTCGCCATGTCCACCGCACTGCACCTCGGCGTGATCGCCGAGGGGGTGGAGACCCCGGCCCAGCGCGACGCGCTGATCAGCCTGGACGTGACCCGGGGGCAGGGCTGGCTGTGGGGAAAGGCGGCCGGGCACGCCGAGTTCGCCGAGAAGCACCTGCGCCCGCTGCTGCGTGAGGAGCAGGCCGAGGACGCGTTGTGGACGCCCCCGGTGCAGCAGCAGGCCAAGGGGTTGCCTCAGGCCGGCGTGGGCAACAGCTGAGCTCCACCCGGCTCGGGGAACGTGTAGGCCCAGTACACCTGCGCGTCCAGGCGCTCGCGGCGCACTCCGGGCAGGTAGGTCCGGGCCAGTTGCTCGATCGCGGTGGCCAGCCGCTCACGCGTCTCGTGCTCGCAGATGTCCAGGCAGATCAGCCCGCTGGAGGCCCCGGCGTCCCGGCAGACCATCTCGATCAGCTGGGTCATCGCCCCGGTGCCCTGGTAGTCCGGCTCCACCGCCACGAAGCTGACGTACCAGATGCGTTTCTGCGCATACAGTTCCGGCCAGCGCCGCTCGAAGTACTCGGGGGAGATCAGGTGCACCGCGTCGAGCTCGTTCGTCGCCGTCGCCAGCGCGGCCACCCGTCCCCGCTCCTCGTCGCGGATCGCGTACTTGGTGACCCGCTTGTCCTGCATCAGCTCCTCGAACTCCGGGCGGAGCATCAGGTGGCGCTGCACCGCCAGACTACGTAGGTCGTCGAAGGCGTTCTCGTAGAGCTTCCAGTAGCTGCCGTCGGCGTCCTCGAGCCTGCCGGACACGATCTGCTCCACCGCTGCATCACTCCCGTTTCGCCGCACGCATTTCGTCGACCGCAACGGCGTGATCCACTGTCATTACGCCATGCAATCCGTACGCGTCAGTATGACGAGCGATGTGACGGTTGGAGCGGCTTTTAGGGGGATTTCCCCTACGGCTAGGCCGCGAACAGGGGTGGCAGCGTCACCAGCATGATCAGCGACCAGGTCGCGTGGGTGGCCATCGGGGCCAGGATCCCGCCGCTGGCCCGGCGCTCCAGCCCGAGCACGGCCCCGAGCAGGAAGGCGGCGAACACCAGCATGGGATTGCGGGTGGCGATGGTGGCCAGGGCGTAGATCACGGTCGAGATCAGTACCGGGTGCTGCCGCCCGATCGCGGCGAACAGCGCCCCGCGGAAGAACACCTCCTCGGCCAGGCCGTTCAGCAGGGCCACCGCCACGATCAGCAGCAACGCCCCCTCCCGTTCATGGGCCAGCACATGGGCCACGAAGTCCCGCAGGGGCGGGATCTCCCGCACGACCAGCGCACCCGCCACGAAGATCGCGCCCGCCACCAGTCCCAGCACGATTCCGTTGATCAATGGACGTCGGAGAGCACCTCTGTGGGGAATCCAGCCCAGGTGCAGGGGGCCCGACGCCAGGCCACCGACGGTCCAGACCAGGGCCACCGAGAGAGTGAGGGGGTAGAAGACCGGGTCACCCGGCTCGACCGCGAGCGAGATGCCCAGCAGAGCGGCCCCGAGGACGAGCGTGAGGGCGGTGACGATCCGGCGTCGGCGGAAGTGCGCATCGGGTTCCCGGTGGTCCCGCGGCACTCTTTCGATCAGGGACGACCGGAGCAGGTTCTCGACGGTTCTTCCGGTTGCGGTGCGGCGAAGGTTCGCGGCCGAGCCTTCCAGCCGGCGGCTGGCCCATGCCTCCAGGCCGGACCGGGTCTGGGATTCGGTGGGCTGTGCCCCGGACGACTCACTGGAGGGTTCGCCGGACGTGGGCTGATCGCTCACAGCCGGCCGGGTTCCTGGCCGTCCGGACGAACTGTCTGCCCTGTCTGCGTCTTGCTGGTCTGGCTGGTCTGCTGCGGGGGTTGCTCACCCAGGGCCCGCTCCCGGTCGGCCAGGGCGAGCCGCACGGCCTCGTCGTAGCCGATCGACGGACCGGGCACGATCTGCTCGATCGAGTGGTCGTGCACCACCACCTCGTTGATCATCGAGTCGACCAGGTTCCGGCCGGTGGCGGTGTCCACGTCGGTGACCAGGGCCAGCCAGCGTGACGAGAGGCCGGGGGTGAGTAGCGGCACGGTCAGGCTGGGCAGCCGCTTGCCCATGATCCGGGCGGCCCGGGCCAGCATGTCCTTGTAGCGCAGCACCTCCGGCCCGCCGATCTCGAACACCCGCCCGCGGGCCTCTTCCGGCTCCAGCACCCCGGCCAGGTATCGGATCACGTCGGGCAGGGCGATCGGCTGTGTCCGGGTGTTCACCCAGTGCGGCGTCACCATCGCCGGCAGGTGGTCGACCAGCTGCCGGGTGATCTCCCAGCTGATCCCGCCGTGCCCGACCACCACGGCCGCCCGCAGCACCGTCACCGGCACCCCGGCCAGCGGCAGCAGCTGCTCGACCTGCCGCCGCGAGCGCAGGTGGGGGGAGAGCTCACCGTCGTCCTCGCCGAGCCCGCCGAGGTAGATGATCCGCTCCAGCCCGGCCTGCTGGGCCGCCTCGCCGAAGTTCAGGGCCGCCTCGGCGTCCTTCTGCTCGAAGTCGTCCGACTCCAGCGAGTGCACCAGGTAGTAGGCCGCGTCGCAGCCGGCCATCGCGGTGGCCAGGCTCTGCGGGTCGTCGACGTCGCCGAAGACCGGTTCGCCCGCTCCGGTGTAACTGTCCGGCTTCCTGGTCATCGCCCGCACGCTGTGGCCCCGGCGTTCCAGGTGCTCGGCGAGGTGCGAGCCGATGAATCCGGAAGCGCCTGTGACCAGGACTGTTCTTGCCATGGCCCCAGTCTCGGGGTGCTTGCCCGCTTCGGCACCCGCAGCGGCGGACGGGTGGTTGCGCCCGATTGCGCCGGCAGTGGTGAGGAAGGCGCGCCAGGTGAGGCAGAATAGTTCGCTCACCGGACATACTTCGTTCACCAGTGCGACGGCAGGAAGCCATCGCCGGCCGAGGTGGGTCCGGCAGGCCTGCGTCCCCCCGGTCCTAGACGGAGCTCGTTCAATGACGACTGTGATCACCTTCGGCACCTTCGATGTCCTGCACATCGGCCACCTGCGCATCCTCGAGCGGGCCAAGGCGCACGGTGACCGCCTGGTCGTGGGCGTCTCGTCGGACGCCCTGAACATGAGCAAGAAGGGCCGTAACCCGATCTTCAGCGAGCAGGAGCGCAAGGAACTGATCGAGTCGCTCAAGGTGGTCGACGAGGTGTTCGTCGAGGAGTCGCTGGAACTCAAGGCCGAGTACGTCCAGAAGTACGGCGCCGACCTGCTGGTGATGGGCGACGACTGGGCCGGGCGCTTCGACTGGATCAAGGACTACTGCGAGGTGGTCTACCTGCCGCGCACGCCCTCGATCTCGACCACCGCGGTGATCGAGAAGATCGCCAAACTGCCCTCCGCCTGAGCCCGGTCCAGGCCCCCCGGATCCGGCAACGATGTCCGGTATCGCTATTTATGATTGATTTATGGCCGCAGTGGTGGACGGCGATCATTGCGGCGCGTAGATTTCACAGATAGTAGAAATCAGATCCGGGGGGTGTCTGAAGTCGGAGCTCGGATGATGGGCAAATGCGTTTCAGGTAGGGCTGATCCGGCTTCACTGTCGGTATTTGACTTCAGTGCGGATTGATTTACCTGTGGCGTCGGCGGCTGAATTCTTGCCGCTATTTGTCCCGCGCAATATTTCATGCTGAAACTTTCCGCGAGTGAGAACGGGGCCACCCGGGCTTGAACCGGTCCTGCGCCGCGGTCGCGGCTCGGTGCCGGCTCACGCGGGCTCGTTGCGGCTCGTTGTTGGCTCGAGGCTGGCCCGGTTGGTGGCCGAGTTTGCCGGCCGACGAGTCCGCTGGCCGAGTCTGTCGGCCGAGTTGCTGACCAGTGGCGGCCCGGTTCTCACGGCACAGGCCCTCGGGCGGTGCTCCGACCCCTCCCGGAGCACTGCCCGAGTCTGGCTGGAGCGGCTTCCGCCCGGCCCCGGCCCAGGTTGTGCTGAGGTGGTCAGCTGCCGGTCTGAGCTGCCGGTCTGAGCTGCCCGCCCGAGCTGCCCGCCCGAGCTGCTGGTCTGAGCTGCTGGTCTGAGCTGCCGGCGTCACGCCCGGCTCGCCTAGACCGGTTCCGGTCGTGTCCAGCGTCTAGTGGTTCCTACCCACGCCCGCCTTTGGTCAGGCCCGGCACCTTGGCCGCCCAGTCGTCCTCAGGCTTCGGCGTCCTTCTGGCTTCACTTCCCAGGCTTCCCACGACCAGGGTTCTCACCGGCAAGACTCTCACCATCGGAGCCATCAGTTTCGGGGCCATCATCCTCAGAGCCATCACCCTCAGAGCCACCACCCTCAGAGCCGTCAGCTGCAGGGCCGTCCACGCCAGCCCGCGGCAACCGCCGCCCGGCCAACTGCCGCCAGACCCAGCTCTCCGGCATCCGCGTCCCGGTCACCACGTACTGCGCTGTGCTCTCACTGAGCAACGTGGTCTGCAGCTCACGCCGGGCCATCCGGGTGCCCGCCACCAGCAACTCGTCGTCCAGGCGCAGTTCCGTGTCGTCCGGCGGGCCGATCGTCGCCTTCCCATCACGCAGCAACATCAGCGGCACGACCGCCAGCCGGTCTTCCCTGTCGTCCGGGTCGCGCAGCAGGTCACCGATGGTCAGCGGCACCCGCCGGCCCTCCTGGGCGGCGTGGCGGCGCTGACGCACCCGGGCCGGCACTGCCTCCGGATCGAGGTACCCGGCCAGGGCCGGCGCCTCCCACGCAGTCAACTCGACGTTCCACACGTCCTTCATGAACTGCCCGCACCGGTTCTTGATGCGCTGGATCAGCTCGATCGCCTCGTCCTCACCGCGGTGCGGCATCTCCTCCAGGAAACGCCACAGCAGCGGGGTGGACAGGCGGGCGTAGGCCTCCCGGGCCACCAGGTCGGCCGGTACCAGCAGCATGTCCAGGTGCATGGCGGTGAACAGCGACTGGTTGGTGGGCAGGTTCTGCCGCCCGGCCACGTACAGGTCCGGGTTGCGCCTTCGGGCGGCGGCGATCAGCGAGAGGTTGGTGGTGTCGTCGTCGGTGCCCGCCACGAAGCCCACGGCCGTCTCGATGTGGCACTCGTCCATCACCTCCGGCTCCGACCCGTCGCCGTGGATCACCCGCGGCAGCCGTTCCACCGGGATGTCCAGCTCGGCGGCCAGGAACTCGTCGGTCGGCGGGTCCGGGTCGACCACCACCACGTCCAGCCCCTCGGCGAGCAGGTCGCCCACCACCTCCTGACCGAACCGGCCGTAGCCGCAGACCACCCACAGGCCCTTGGCCGGGGGAGACCCGGGCGGGGGCTGCTCCGAGCCGGGGCCCGCCTCCAGCCAGGAGTAGAGCCGGAACGAGATGGGTGCGCGCAGGGCCATCCGCAGGTGGTCGCCGAACCGGTCGAACGGGTTGATCACGGTCGGCGCGCCCCAGGCCCGCATCCGGTCCTCCACCGGGGCCGAGATGGTCCGGGCGATCACCGGCAGGTCCGGGCGCAGCAGCGCGGCGGTCATGGTGATCGCCAGGTTCACCTCGTCGTCGTCGGTCAGGGCCAGCACCGCCTCGCAGTGCGGGTTCTTCAGCCCGGCGAGCTTGAGGTTGAACGGGTTCGAGGCGTCGGCGGTCAGCCCGGGCGGGTCGGCGAAGTACTGGTCCACGTCGAGCGACTCGATCTTGGTGGCCTCCACGTCGATCGCCACGAAGTTGCGGCCCAGGTGGTCCCAGGCCTGGCCGAGCCGCTGCCCGGTGTGCCCGTAACCGGCGATCAGCAGGAACGGCTCGCGCATCCGCTCCACCCGGCTGGTGAAGCGGCGCATGTCCAGGGCGGTGCGGAAGGCCCGGTCCTGCAACAGGGAGAGCAGGGTACCGATGGTGTACGCCCAGCCGACCACGGTGAGGTAGATGCTCAGCGTCATCCACAGCCGCTGCTCGGCGGTGAACGGGTAGGGGATCTCGCCGAAGCCGATCGTGCTGGCGGTGTAGCTCATCACGTAGAACGCGTTGAACATGCCCATCCGGTGCGGCTCGCCCTCGGACGTCTCGCCCGGGGCCACCGCCAGGCCGAACGTGGTGATCGCGAAGATGATGATCAGGACGATCAGCGGCGTGCGCATCCGTCGCATGATCAAGAAGATCGGTGCCGAGACCGCCTCGACCCCGCGGGAGCTGAGCGGGCCGCCGGCCGGGCCGGGCAGGTCACCGGCGTGCCGGAAGCGGGAGATGGCGGCCCACCGGCCGGCCCCGGTGATCAGCGCATTGGTCGCGGCCGGGTCGTGGTTGGTCGGCGGGGGCAGCAGCGGTTCGCCCGGCTTGCGCACCCGGGCCCCCGGGCGCCGCGCACCCGGCCGGTGGCCCGGGTGCCGCTCGTGCCATTTCTCCTGCTCCGAGCGGGGGCGGTCGGCGTTGGGCATCAGCGACGGTGGAACGACACGGTCTCGATCACCAGGAGCACCACCGAGACGAGGTTGGCCAGGAGCGCCCCGCCGGAGAGCGAGACGATGCTGGCCATCGCGTGCTCGTCCAGACCGGAGGACGAGACGTGGTCGGCGTAGACCCAGACCAGCGTCGCCGCGATCAACTGCAGGTCGGCGACCAGGCTGGTGGCCAGGTGCACGGCCCCGATCTGGGTGCGGTCGCCGAACTTCAGCACGGTCACGATCAGGCTGACCACCACGGCCGCGTAGAGCTCGTACTCGCTGTGCAGCTTCGCGTTGGAGATGTCACCGATGAAGAACCCGAAGTTCAGGGTGGCTGCGAGCAGCACGAAGAAGCCGAAGATCACTTTCTCGAGGTTCATCGACCCCTCCGGTCGAACGGTGCGCGGCAACAGGCATCCGGGCAGGATGCAAGCATCCTGCACCCCACCAGAGCTGGAACGCTCATCGACCTGTTCAGGTGCCCCCTTCAGCACACGGGTTCAGCACACGGGTTCAGCACACGGGTTCAGCACACGGGTTCAGCACACGGGTTCAGCGGGCGGGCTCAGCGGTCGTAGAGCTCGCGGGCCAGGGCGAGGAGCTCACCGGCCAGAGGCGCAGGGGCGTCCCGGCGCCAGGCCAGGCGGACCGGGGTGCGTTCGGCGTCGCGCACCGGACGGTAGACGATGCCGGGCCGGGGGTACTGGGCCACCGTCGCCTCCGCCGTCATCCCGACCGCATGCCCGGCCGCGATCATGGTGAGCCACTCGTCCACCGAGTGGGAGTCGACCACCCGGGCCGGGCCCTCGCCGGCCGGCCACAGGTCCGGTGTGGTGGTCCCGGTGCGGTGGTCCACCGCGAGCGTGCGCCCGGCGAAGTCGCGCAGCCGGACGAAGCGGCGCCGGGCCCACGGGTCGTCGGTGGCCACGGCCGCGAAACGGGCCTCGGTGGCGACCAGTTCGGTGGCGAGGTGGGCGAAGCGGGCGCCGGCCAGGGGGCGGCGGATCACCGCCACGTCGGCCGTGCCCTCGTCCAGCCCGGCGGTGGGCGTGTTCGACTGGATCAGCGTCAGCCGGGTGCCCGGATACCGCTGCGCCCAGGTGCGCTGCAGCTCCACGGTGTGCCGGCCGAGCGCCGACCAGGCGTAGCCCAGGCGCAGGTGCGGATCCACCACCTGCTGCAGCTGGGCCACGTCGGCCAGGATCCGCCGGGCCCGGACGATCACTCCGGCGCCGACCGGGGAGACCTCGACACTGCGGGTGGTGCGGTGCAGCAAGGTCACCCCGAGCGCGGCCTCCAGCGCGGCGACCGACCGGGAGACCGCGGCCTGGGAGATGCCCAGCTCGATCGCGGCGTCGGTGAAGGTGCCGTTGTCGGCCACCGCCACCAGACAGCGCAACTGCCGGAGCTCGATGCCGGAGTGGCCATTCATGACTACATCGTATGAATCCGAGTCCATCTGCATTTCCGGAACCGGTCATCCGGATCGCAGAGTTCTGGTCATGACCACTGCCGTGCCCAGTCCGTCCACCGTCCAGCCCGGGCCCCAGCCCCGGCCCGCCGAGGGTTTCCGGGGCCGCGGCGGTCTCCCGCTGTCCATCGCCGCCATGCTCTTCAGCGGCACCAGCAGCCAGGTGGGGGCCGCAGCCGGGGCGCAGGCCTTCGGGGCGATCGGCCCGGCCGGGGTGGTCGCGGTCCGCCAGCTCGTGGCGGCCTGTGTGCTGTTGCCGATCGCCCGGCCGCCGATGCACCGCTTCACCTGGCGGCAGTGGTGGCCCACGCTCGCCCTCGGCGTGGTGTTCGCGGCGATGAACCTGGGCCTCTACACCGCGATCGACCGGATCGGTCTGGGTCTGGCGGTCACCCTGGAGTTCCTCGGCCCGCTCGGGGTGGCGCTGGCCCGCTCGCGTACCCGGCGGGACGCCGCGTGTGCCGTGCTGGCCGGAGCGGGCGTGGTGGTGCTGGTCGCCCCCGGCCCGAGCAGCGACTGGTTCGGCATTGCGATGGGCCTTCTCGGGGCGGTCTGCTGGGCCGCCTACATCCTGCTCAACGCCGAGGTCGGGGCACGCCTGCCGGGACTGCAGGCGCCCGCCGCGGCCTCCACCGTCGCGGTGGTCCTCTACCTGCCCGTGCTGGTCGTCCTGGCCGTCCAGGACCGGTTCACCACCACGGCCCTGCTGGCCGCGGGCGTGGCCGGGATCGCCTCCTCGGCCGTGCCCT
This sequence comes from Kineosporia sp. NBRC 101677, assembly GCF_030269265.1. Taxonomy (NCBI): domain Bacteria; kingdom Bacillati; phylum Actinomycetota; class Actinomycetes; order Kineosporiales; family Kineosporiaceae; genus Kineosporia; species Kineosporia sp. NBRC 101677. The sequence continues at coordinate 205,951 of NZ_BSTA01000008.1, read as the reverse complement.
ATGCCTTCGACCTGATCATGCTGCGGCGCGTGCCGGCCCGGTTCTTCGGGGTGTTCATGAGCATCAACCCGGTGCTGGCCTCGCTCGTGGGCATCGTCGTGCTGGGCGAACTGCTCGAGGCCCGGGAGTGGCTCGGCGTGTTCATGGTGATCGCCGCGAACGTGGTCACCACCACCACCAAGTCCTCATGATCGGGCCCCTACCGGCCGATGGGACTTCCTGGTGGCGCGGAGCAGGCAGGCCGTAGAGCGAAGGGCAGCGCAGGTGGTGGATTCGGGGCGCGAGGCCGGGTCGGACTTCGTCACCGTCGCCCTGGGCGTGCTGGCCGACCTGCGCACCTGGATCGGCCTGGAGGCCTGGGCGATCCTGCGTCGCGACGACGACGAGCTCGTGGTCATGCTGACCAACGACGAGATCTTCGGCATGTACGACGGCCTGACCCTGCCGTGGGCCGAGTCGTACTGCAGCCAGGTCGTCGACTGGGGCCGCCCCGAGGCGGTGCCCGATGCGAGCGAGAACTACCTGCTGATGAACTCGGCGAAGGACACACTGGTGCCGGTGGCGTCCACGCTGATGCTGGCGCTGCGCTCGCCCGAGGGCAAGGTCCTGGGCGCGCTCACCGGGATCAGCGCGCGAACGGCTCCCGACCTGGAACAGCACCTGCCCGCCGTGCGCCGGCAGGCCACCCTGCTCGGGGCGCTGCTGGCCCACGAACTGTCCGCGCAGCAGGAGGACCGCCGCGAGCAGACCCCCGACGCCGACTTCACCGACCCGCTGACCGGCCTGGCCAACCGCCGGGCCTGGGACGACGCCCTGCGCGCGGAGGACGCCCGGGCCTCGCGCTACGCCGGGTCGGCGGCCGTGCTTGTGCTGGACATCGACGGCCTGCGCCGGGTCAACGCCGGGACCGGGCACACCAGCGGGGACGACGTCCTGATCACCACCGCGGCGGTGCTGTCCGGGCGGATGCGCTCGGTCGACTTCGTGGCCCGGATCGGCGGCGACGAGTTCGGCGTCCTGATGCCCGAGACCACCGCCGACCAGGCCCACACCGTGCTCGGCGACCTGCGGAAGGCGTTGTCCGCAGCAGGCATCACGGCCTCCTTCGGAGTCGGCCAGCGACGCACCAACACCGGTCTGCAGGCCGCCTGGCGGGCCGCCGACGTGGAGATGTACGCGGACAAGCTGCAGGTCGCGAGTCGGCGCATCCCGCGTCAGACCTCGGTCACCGTCGAAGCCGGGCCGTCCGGGCCGGGCGACCGCGAGCCCTACACCGGTCTCGAACGGCGCCGGAGCCCAGGCCGGCGAGAGAACGACGAAGGTTCCACCACGACCCCTGCCACCGCCGACGCCGAGGCCCGCCTCGCGGCCGGAACGGTGCAGACGCTCGCGGTGGAGGCTGTAGGGCGCCGGCTGACCAGCGTGGACGCCCTGCTCCAGCTGGCCAAGGACCAGCTCGGCATGGACGTGGCCTACCTGGCCACCTTCGAGAGCGAACCCGAGAACGGATCACCCGGCCAGCAGCGGGTGCGCAACCTGGTCAGCACCATCGAGGTGGCCCTGACCGTGGGCCAGCTGCAGGCGGCCGACGAGACGTACTGCCGGGCCCTGACCGAGAAGCGGCTCGCCCCGGTGATCGCCGACACCTCGCGCGACCCGGTGGCCCGGGCGCTGCCGATGACCCGTCGGCTCGGGATCGGATCGCACGTCGGGGTGCCGTTGTACCGCCGCGACGGCCGGCTCTACGGCACCTTGTGCACCTGGTCCGCCGCCCCGGACGAGGCGCTGCGCGAGCGGGACGCCGAGGTGCTGCGGGCGATCGGCGCCGTGGTGATGGACCTGGTCGACATCGAGGACCGGACCGAGCGGGACCGGCACCGGATGCTGGACCGGATGGACCGGCTGATGGCCAACGGCGGGCCCGGGGTGGTGTTCCAGGCGGTGCACGCCCTGGACGGCCTGAGCACCGTGGGGGTCGAGGCGCTGAGCCGGTTCCCGGCCGGCAGCGGCCGCCCGGACGAGTGGTTCACCTCGGCCACCCGGGCCGGCGTGGGCCTGGAGCTGGAACTGGCCGCCGTGCGCAACGCCCTGACCATCCTGCCCGCCCTGCGCGGCTTCCTGGCCATCAACGTCTCGCCCCGCACCCTGGTCTCGCCCGCCTTCGGCCGGCTGGTCACCTCGCTGCCGCTGCGCAGCATCGTCGTCGAGGTGACCGAGCACGAGGCGGTCGACGACTACGACGCGCTGAACGAGGTGCTGCGGCCCTGGCGCGAGCACGGGATGCGGATCGCGGTGGACGACGCCGGGGCCGGCTTCGCGAGCATGCGGCACGTGCTGACCCTGGTGCCCGACTTCATCAAGCTCGACATCTCCCTGGTCCGGAACATCGACGACGACCCGGCCAAGCGCGCCCTGGCCGGTGCGCTCGCGGCGTTCGCCCAGAAGATCGGCAGCAGCGTGATCGCCGAGGGGATCGAGACCGCGGCCGAGCTGAACTGCCTGCGCGGCCTGAAGGTGGAGTACGGTCAGGGATATCACCTGAGCCTGCCCGGCCCGCTGGCCGACGAGATGCGCAAGGACGGCGAGGTCCTGCCCGAACCGGCGTGAACCGGCCGCCGACCCATCACCAGGCGTGATGGATTCCAGTCGGGCCCGTGATGATTCGGGGTCTGGACAATCTCTACCCTCTAGGTAGAGTAATTCACGTGGAACGGTGGAGCACATCGGGAGCGGCCGGCCCAGCCGTCTGAAACTGGTTGTGCGCCGACAAGTCCGAGGCCATTTCCGCTTCTTCTGAAACACCTCTGCCGTCGTGCCGCCACGGTCGACGGTGCGCTGCTGCACGGCCAAATCCAGCTCTCGGGACGGTGCTTCGTGTCTGTCGAGTTCATCAGTGCCATCAACGTCAACCCGGCCAACGAGATCAACCGCCTCGGGCGGTTCGACATCGACGTGCCCTACCTGAAGCGCTACTCGCGGATCCTGGAGGACGGCGGGTTCGACTACACGCTCGTGCCCTACGGTTCCCCCGGGCACGACCCGTTCAGCATCGCCACCGCGGTCACCCAGTACACCGAGCGGATCAAGCCGATCGTGGCGCTGCGCCCGAACACGCTCTACCCCACCGTTGCGGCGAAGGCCCTGGCCACGCTCGACCAGCTCTCCGAGGGGCGGGCGGTTGTGCACTTCATCGCCGGCGGCAGCGACCGGGAGCAGTTGCGCGAGGGGGACACGCTGGACAAGGTGGGCCGGTACGAACGGCAGGAGGAGTACATCCGCATCCTGCGCCGGGTCTGGTCCGAGACCGAGCCCTTCGACCACGACGGGAAGTACTACCAGTTCAAGGATTTCGTCTCGCGGGTCCGGCCGGTGAACGGCACGATCCCGGTCAGCGTGGGTGGTTCGTCGGACGAGGCCTACCGCGTGGGTGGCGCGCTCGGCGACATCTTCGGCCTCTGGGGCGAGCCGCTGGCCGAGACTGCGCAGCAGATAGCCCGATTCAGCGAGCATGCGCGACTGGCCGGCCGCACCGACGTGCCCCGCACCTGGGTCACCTTCCGGCCGATCATCGCCCCGACCGAGGAACTGGCCTGGGAGAAGGCGCACCGCACGCTCGACGTCCTGAAAGGTAATACTGGCGGCGGTAAGTCGCTGTGGTCCCAGGTGAAGAACTGGAACGGCCCGGAGGGTCCGGCCAACGTCGGTTCGCAGCGGCTGCTGGAGATCGCCTCTCGCAAGGATCTGCACGACCGGGCGCTGTGGACGCCGACCGCGACCGCGACCGGCGCCGCGGGGGCCTCCACCGCACTGGTCGGCAGTTACGAGACGGTCGCCGCGGCCATCCTCGACTACATCGACCTCGGTGCCGACCTGATCTCGATTCGGGGTTACGACAACCTGAACGACGCCGTCGACTACGGCCGCTACCTGATCCCTCTGGTGCGGCAGGAACTCGCCCACCGCGAGGCGACCGGTGAGCGCGGCGCCGTGGTGCAGCAGGACCCGTTGGAGAACAGCGGCCTGGTGAACTCGTGACCGCTCAGCCCGAAACTGTATGGGATCTGGACGAAGTCAGGGATCAGCTGGCGAAGCGAGCCGAGGAGAACGACCGCACCGGAGCCTTCCCCTGGGAAAGCATCCAGGTGGTGCACGAGGCCGGCCTGCTCCGGGCCGGGATCGGAAGTGCCTACGGCGGGCCGGGCCTCAGCTCTGCCGAAGCGGTCCGGCTGTTCCTGGCCCTGGGGGCCGGTGATCCTTCGGTGGCGCTGCTGACCGCGATGACAGTGTTCCAGCACCAACTGCAGGCGACGGCCCCGTGGTGGCCGGAAGAGACCTACCGCAAGGTGGTCGCCGACTCGTGGGGTCGGCCGGTGCTGCTGAACGCGGTCCGGGCCGAACCGATGTGGGGCGCACCGGCCCGCGGCGGCCTGCCGGCCACCACAGTGAGCAAGGTCGAGGGCGGCTGGATCCTCAACGGACGCAAGGGTTTCGCCACCGGCTCGGAAGGGCTGGCCTACCACCTGGTGTGGGCCACCACCTCCACCGATCCGGACGACGACCCGTTGCTGGCCCACGCCGTGGTGCCCGGCGACACCCCGGGCATCGAGGTGATCCGCACCTGGGACCACCTCGGGCTGCGAGCCACCAGCACCCACGACGTGGTCTACACCGACGTGTTCGTGCCGGAGGAGAACTTCCGCGGAGTGCCGCTGTCCCAGCAGGGGCGCGACGTGTCCGGGTCGGCGGTGCTGGGCCTGGCGGCGCTCTACGTGGGCGTGGCCAGAGCTGCCCAGGCCTGGTTCGTGAAGTTCGCCAACGAGCGGGTGCCCACCTCGCTGGGCCGGCCGATCGCCACCACCGAGCGGATCCAGTCCGTGGCGGGGGAGATCGAGGTGCAGTTGATCCAGGCCGAGGAGGTGCTGTTCGGTCTGGCCGCCCGGGTGGACGCGCACGATCCGGTCGCCACCCAGCGTCTGCTCAGCGCCAAGCTGATCGCCACCCGCAGTGCCGTCACCGCTGTGCAGACCGCGGTCGCCGCCCTCGGCAACCCGGCGCTGACCCGGCACAACCCGCTGCAGCGACACCTGCGGGACGTGCTCTGTTCGAGGGTGCACCCGCCCCAGGACGACGCGGCCCTGCTGATCGCTGGCCGAGCTTCTCTCAAGACGCCGTAGGAGAAACGAAGATGCGCTACAAACGTCCACTGTTGGCCCTGACCTCTCTCGCCCTGCTGACCGCCTGCGGCGGGGGAGCAGACGCGGCGAACGACAGCGCCGGTGGCACCCCGGTCAAGGGCGGCACGCTGCGCATCGCCTTCTGGGACGACGCCCAGGGCTGCATCGACCCGAACCAGGTGTACTGGATCGAGAGTCGTTCGCTGAACCGGCAGTTCGCCGACTCGCTGACCGACCAGGACCCGGAGACCGGCAAGATCGTGCCCTGGCTGGCCACCAGCTGGGAGGTCAACGACGACGCCACCAGCTACACCTTCAAGCTGCGCAACGACGTGACCTTCTCCGACGGCACGAAGTTCGACGCCACCGCGGTCAAGACCGCCTACGACGCCACCCACGCCCTGGGCGCCAAGTCGCTGCTCGGCCTGACCTACACGGCCGGGTACAAGTCCACCGAGGTGGTCGACGACTACACCGTCAAGGTCGACTTCGAGAAGCCGAACAGCGCTTTCCTGCAGGCCAGTTCGACCACCACGATGGCGATCCTGAGCCCGAAGACGTACGAGCAGACCCCCGAGGAACGCTGCACCGGCAAGAATCTCGTCGGCAGCGGCGCCTTCACCCTGGACAGTTACACCGCCGCCACCGAGGCCAAACTGAGCCGCCGCGACGGCTACGCCTGGCCCTCCGAGCTGATCGAGAACCAGGGTGACGCCTACCTGGACGCGATCGAGGTCAGCTACATCAAGGAGGACGGGGTCCGGGTCGGCAGCCTGACCAGTGGCTCGATCGACATCGCGTGGCCGCGCCTGCCGATCTCGGAGGCCGACCAGAAGGTGATCGAGGCCACCGGTGCCGGCATCGAGTCGCGCTCCCTGCCCGGCATCAGCAGCAGCCTGATCCCGAACGTCAGCGCGGGCAAGCCGCTGGCCGACGAGAAGGTGCGGCAGGCCCTGCAGAAGTCGATCGACCGCAAGAGCTACGCCAGCACCGTCTTCTGGGACGGCTACCCGGTGGTGAGCGGTCCGTTCGACGAGACCACGCCTTACGCCACCGACTCCTCCAGCGCCCTGGCCTACGACCCGGAGGGGGCCAAGGCCCTGCTGGACGAGGCCGGCTGGACCGCGGGGGCCGACGGCTACCGGGCCAAGGACGGCAAGCCGCTGACCCTGACCATCCCGGTGCAGACCACCACCCCGGGCGACCAGCTGGTGCAGGACCAGCTCAAGCAGGTCGGGATCAAGGTGGACCTGAAGGTGCTGACCCTGGCCCAGTACCAGGCGGCCGCCGCCGACGGTGGCTACGACCTGCTGGCCACCTACTACACCCGGGCCGACCCGAGCGTGCTCGGCTCGGTGCTGGACTCCGAGGTCAGCCAGGCCGGTACGGCCCAGCTCTCCCAGACCGCCGACGTGGCCCCGCAGATCAGCGGCCTGTTCGCCGAGGGCCTGCAGGACGTGGACGAGGACAAGCGGGCAAGCACCTACGCCGACCTGCAGAAGCTGATCGTCGAGCAGGGCGTGATGTTCCCGCTGTACGAGCGGGTGCAGACGGCCGGGGTGGCCGCCAAGGTGCACGGTTTCGCCTGGACCAGTGAGGCCTTCCTACGGGCCAACGACATCTGGATCAGTCAGTGACGAGGTACGTCGCCGGCCGGGTGCTCCAGGCGGTGGTGGTGCTCTGGGCGGTCTACACGCTCACCTTCGGCATCCTCTACCTGCTGCCCAGCGACCCGGTCGAGCTGCAGCTGGCGGCGGCCAACGTCCAGGTGAACGAGCTGACCCCGGCCGAGCTGGCCGCCGCCAAGCAGCAGTACGGTCTGGACCAGCCGCTGGGCCACCAGTACCTGGACCACCTGGGCGGGCTGCTGCGGGGTGACTTCGGCCGGTCCATCTCACTGCACCGCCCGGTCGGCGAGCTGCTGGCCGAGCGGCTGCCCTCCACCCTGGCCCTGGGCGCCGCTGCGATCACCCTGGCCCTGGTGCTCGGCGGGGGTCTGGCCTACCTGGCCGCCTTCGTCCGGGTGTCCTGGCTGAAGACGCTGCTGAACCGGCTTCCGGCGGTGGGGGTCTCGCTCCCGCCGTTCTTCGTCGGCCTGCTGCTGATCCAGGTGTTCGCGTTCGAGCTGGGCTGGTTCCCGGCCACCGGTACCACCGGGGCCGGCAGCCTGGTGCTGCCCGCGGTCACGATGGCCCTGCCCACCGCGGCGCTGCTGGCCCAGGTGCTCACCCGCAGTCTCGACGACCAGCTGGCCGAACCCTATGTGACCACCGCCGCCGCCAGGGGGCTGAGCCGGCAGTACGTGCAGGCCCGGCACGCTCTGCGCAACGCCCTGCTGCCCACGCTGACCCTGCTCGGGTTGCTGCTGGGCGCCACCGTCACCGAGGCCGTGGTCGCCGAGACCGTGTTCTCCCGGCAGGGCGTCGGGCAGATGGCCCAGCAGGCCGTCCTGGCTCAGGACGTACCGCTGGTGCAGGCGATCGTGGTGCTGGCCGCGGCGGTGTTCGTCGTGATCAATCTGCTCATCGATCTGGTGTACCCGCTGTTCGATCCGCGGATCACGCACACACCGCGGATCTCCTAGGAGGACAGGGAATGTCGGTCGATCTCGCACCAGAACTGACGACGCCGGTGGCCGGCGACGCGCTCGGGGAACCGGCGGCGCCGGCTCGCTGGAGAACCCTCACGGCCCGCCCCGGGCTCGTGCTCGCCCTCGTCTACGTGGGTTTCGTCCTGGTCTCGGCCGTGGCGCCGGGCTGGTTCACCGGTCACGACCCGAACGCCACGGCCGGCGCGGACAAGCTGCTGGCCCCCTCGGCCGCGCACTGGTTCGGCACCGACGAGCTCGGCCGCGACCTGTTCAGCCGGGTGCTGCACGGTTCCACGCTGACCATCCAGGCCACCCTCGGGGCGATCGGCATCGCCGTGGTGGCCGGGCTGGCGATCGGCGTGGTCTCCGGCTTCTTCGGCGGCTGGGCCGACTCGGTGCTGATGCGGGTGATCGACGTGCTGCTGGCGATCCCGCGTCTGCTGCTGGCCCTGACCATCGTCACCGCACTGGGTTTCGGCACCCTGCCGATCGCGGTGGCGGTCGGGGTGGGCATCGTTCCCGGCTTCGCCCGGATCACCCGGGCCCGGGTGCTGAGCATCAAGGCCCTGCCCTACATCGAGGCGGCCCGCACCGGCGGGGCGTCCTGGACCCGGGTGCTGGTGCGGCACATCCTGCCCAACAGCTGGGGACCGGTGCTGGTGCTGGCGGTGCTGGACTTCGGGGTGGCGATCCTGGCCATCTCGGCGCTCAGCTTCCTCGGCTTCGGGGCGGCCCCGCCGTCGGCCGAGTGGGGCACGCTGATCTCGCAGGGCCGCAGCTACCTGATCACCTCACCGTGGCTGACCCTGCTGCCCGGGGCCTTCGTCGGGCTGATGGTGTTCAGCCTGAACCACATCTCCCGCAGCCTCGAGGAGCTCCAGCGATGAGCAACGTTCTCGAGATCGAGAACCTCTCGGTCGACTACCACCCGCACCGGCGCCGGCCTCCGGTGCCCGCGCTGCGGGGCGTCTCGCTGAGCATCGCCCCGGGTGAGACGGTCGCGGTGGTGGGGGAGTCGGGCTCGGGCAAGAGCACCCTGGCCTCGGCCGTGCTCGGCCTGCTGCCCGGAACCGGCCGGGTGAGCGGCGGTTCGATCACCGTGGCCGGGAAACCGGTCACCGGCGCCGGCGAACGAGCCCTGAGAGACCTGCGGGGGCGGGTGGTGGCCCTGGTGCCGCAGGATCCGACCGTCACCCTGAACCCCACCCGGCGGATCGGCCCGCAGGTGGCCGAGGCCGTGCGCCGACGGCCCGACGTACCGAAACGCAGTGTGGACGCCGAGGTTCTGGCCGCTCTGACCGCGGCCGGGCTGGACGATCCGGTGCTGCGGGCCCGGCAGTACCCGCACGAGCTCTCCGGTGGCCTGCGTCAGCGCGTGCTGATCGCGGCCGGCCTGGCCGGGGAGCCCGACCTGCTGATCGCCGACGAACCGACCAGCGCCCTCGACGTGACGGTGCAGAAGCGGATCCTGGACCATCTGCAGCGCCTGGTCGCCGAGCGCGGGATCGCGCTGTTGCTGATCACCCACGACCTGGGGGTGGCCGCCGACCGGGCCGACCGGGTGGTGGTGATGCGGTCGGGTGCAGTGGTCGAGAGCGGCCCGGCCGCAACGGTTCTGCGGGCGCCCGAGCAGGAGTACACGAAAGACCTGCTGCGCTCGGCTCCGGGGCTCTCACTCACCGAGCGCCGGGCCCCAGCCGAAACCGCTGAACCTGTCTTGCGCCTGGAGAATCTGTCCAAGGACTACACCCTGCCCGGGGGCGGCAGCTTCCGCGCTCTCGACGGGGTGACGCTCGAAGTGCCGAAGGGCCAGACCCTGGGCCTGGTGGGGGAGTCCGGATCGGGCAAGACCACCGCCCTGCGGGTGGCGCTGGGCCTGGTCGCGCCGACCGCCGGGCAGGTCTGGTTCGGTGGCCAGGACATCACCGGTCTGGGCTGGCGACAGCTACGCCCGCTGCGCCGGCGGTTCCAGCTCGTGCACCAGAACCCGTTCTCCGCCCTGGACCCCCGGTTCACCGTCGGGCAGACGATCGCCGAGCCGCTGGTGTCGTTCCGCATCGGCGACCGGGCCTCCCGCCGGGAGCGGGTGCGGGAACTACTCGACGCGGTGCACCTGCCTCAGAGCTTCGCCGGCCAGCTGCCGTCGGAGCTGTCCGGCGGGCAGCGTCAGCGGGTGGCCATCGCCCGGGCGCTGTCGCTGAAGCCGGAGCTGCTGCTCCTCGACGAGCCGGTCTCGGCCCTGGACGTGCGGGTTCAGGCGCAGATCCTGAGCCTGCTCACCTCGCTGCAGGACGACCTGGGCCTGAGCTACCTGTTCGTCTCGCACGACCTGGCGGTGGTCGCCGGCCTGTCGCACCGGGTGGCGGTGCTGCGCCGTGGTCAGCTCGTCGAGGAGGGCCCGGCCGCGCGGGTGTTCGATGCCCCGCAGTCGCCCTACACCCGGGAACTGCTCGACTCCATCCCCGGCCGGCCGATCGGAGCGAACCCGGTATGAGTACTCGCTATGTCGTGATCGGGGCCGGTGCGATCGGTGCCCTGCTGGCCGCCCAGCTGGAACTGGCCGGCAAGTCGGTGGTCCTGGTGGCCCGGGGCGCCAACCTGGAGGCGATCCGGGCCGGCGGCGTGCGGGTGCGCCGGCCGCGCAGCACCGAGCAGGTCCGGGTGCCGGTGGTCGGCGGGCCTCAGGAACTGCACCTGACCCACCAGGACGTGCTGGTGCTGGCGACCAAGACCCAGGACGCGGAGCCGGTGCTGGCCGGGTGGGCCTGGCTGCCGGTCTCCGACGAGCACGGCCGGCCCACCCTGCTGGCCGCCGACCTGCCCCTGCTCACCTTCCAGAACGGCCTGGCCACCGAGGACCTGGCGGTGCGCCGGTTCGGGCGGGTCTACGGGGTCTCGATCGGCGTGGCCGCCAGCCATCTGACCCCCGGTGAGGTGGTCTCTCCCTCGTACCCGATCGTCGGGGTGGCCTGGCTGGGCCGCTACCGGGCGGCGGATCCGGGCGACGAGGGTGCGCAGTTCGCCCGCGACCTGCGCGAGGCCGGCTACGACGTGAGCCTGGTCGAGGACATCCGCGCCTACAAGGCCCGCAAGCTCCTGCTCAACCTGGCCAACGGCCTGGGCGTGCTGCAGGGCAGCGACACCGAGCGGGAGCAGGCCCGGGCGCTGCTGGTGCCCGAGGCCCGCGCGGTGTTCGCGGCGGCGGGCATCGAGGTCGCCCCCGCGGCGACGGCCCACCTGGTGGTCGAGGAGGTGCCCGGGCACGTCGGCGGGAACCTCTCCACCTGGCAGAGCTTCGCCCGGGGCAGCTCCAGCGAGGTCGACCACCTCAACGGAGAGATCGTCCGGCTCGGCCGGTTGCACGGGGTACCGACACCGGCCAACGAACGGTTGCAACGCCTGCTGGGGGCCCAGGCCGCCGCCGGACTGCCCCCGGACACGAACCGTCTGTCCGACCTGCTCTCCGACTTGATCCCCGTTCCCTGACCACGCGCGAACCAGACGAGACACTAGGTCTGCCGGCATCGGCTGACACGAAGGAAGAAGCATGAGCCCGCTCCTGACCGTTGAGGAACTCCTGGCCCTGCGCAGCAGCGGTTCGCCGCGACTGCTCGACGTGCGCTGGAAGCTCGGTGGCCCGCCCGGGCCGGACGAGTTCCGGGCCGGGCACATCCCCGGCGCCGTCTACGTCGACCTCGACGCGCAGCTGGCCTCGCCCGGCAGCTCCGAGGCCGGTCGTCACCCGCTCCCCACGGCCGCGGCCTTCCAGCAGTCGGCCCGGTCGTGGGGCCTGAACAGCTCCGACACCGTTGTCGTCTACGACGACAACGGCCTGCTGGCGGCCGCCCGGCTCTGGTGGCTCCTGCGCTGGGCCGGGTTCGACGGCGAGGTCCGCCTGCTGGACGGCGGTCTGCAGGCCTGGAAGGAGGCCGGCCAGCCGCTGGCCACGGGCGACGAGCCCGCCCCGGCCGAAGGGGACGTCACGTTGGGCGAGGGCAAGCTCCCCACCGTCGAGGTGGACGAGGTGCCCGAGTTCGTCGAGAACGGCGGGCTGCTGCTCGACGCCCGCCCGGCCGGCCGGTTCTCCGGCGAGGTCGCCTCGATCGATCCTCGGCCCGGCCACATTCCGGGCGCGGTCAGCGCTCCGGCGACCGGAAACCTCGGTGACAATGGACGATTCGCCGCCCCCGACGTCCTCAGGCGGAAGTTCGGGGATCTCGGGGTGAGCGACGACCGGGCGGTCGGGGTCTACTGCGGTTCCGGAGTCACCGCCGCGCACGACCTGCTCGCCCTGGCCGTGGCCGGTTTCGATGCCGACCGGGTGCCGCTGTACCCGGGTTCCTACTCGCAGTGGGCAAGTCGGCCCGACACTCCCGTGGCCACCGGCCCGACCGAGCCGCCGCTCATCGACGCCGCCGAGGCACGCCGAAGGGTGGCCGAGGGAGCGGTGCTGCTGGACACCCGCAGCCCGGGGGGCCGGGAGAAGACCGGCCCGATCGAGGGCGCGATCATCGTCGACCGTGACAACCTTGACGCCGAGTTCGATTTCGGTTCCGCGGAGCGGCACGCCGAGGTCGCGTCGCTGCAGACCCCGATCGTGGTGATCTGCGGATCGGTGAACGGCTCGGGCCCGGTGGCGCAGAACCTGATCGGCCGGGGCTTCGTCAACGTGGCTCACGTGGAGGGTGGCGCGCCGGCCTGGCACGAGCTCGACCGGTGAATGTGCTCTAGTTCACAGCGCAGGTGAAGGGCGGGATCCGCGGATCCCGCCCTTCGTCCTGGCCGGGCTCGAAAGGGCAGGATCGGGAGGAGGAACGGGGTAGCCCTGAGGTCTGGTCGGACCGGGTCTGAGCTCGTTCTTCTGACGGCGAGTTGTCCTGTGAACACCCTGTGATGTGCGTTTCGGGAGGCGATGCATAGGGTCCTTGGGCACGATGGGGCATCATGACGAGTACTGCTGGCTGGTCCACGGACACCGATCCTGGCGTTCGCCCTGCCGTAGCCACTGCGCCTGTTCAGCAGGAGAGGCAGCGGGAGAGTAAGCGCGCCGACATCCAAGGGCTGCGGGCGATCGCGGTCGTCCTCGTCGTCATCTATCACGCAAAGCTTCCCCTGCCCGCGGGTTTCGCCGGGGTGGACGTGTTCTTCGTGATCTCCGGTTTCGTGATCACCGGGCAGATCGAGCGCCTGCGCTCCTCGGGGCGGTTCGGGTTCGGCTCGTTCTACGCCCGCCGCATCCGCCGGTTGCTGCCCGCCATGGTCGTCATGCTGCTGGCCGTTCTGCTGCTCTCGTTCCTGTTCCAGTCGCCGATCGGGGCGCAGTCGACCACGGCCGGCACGGCCCTGGCCGCAGTTCTGCTGGCCGGGAACTTCGACCTGCTGAGCACCTCGGGCGACTACTTCGCCGCCGGGGCGGTGATGAACCCGCTCACCCACGTCTGGTCGCTCAGCGTGGAAGAGCAGTTCTACCTGGTGTTTCCGCTGCTGCTGGCGCTGACCTGGAAGTTCGGCCGAGGTGGGGCGCGCAGCCAGGCGATCGGTCTGGGCCTGCTCACCGCAGCGAGCTTCGCCCTGTCGATGTGGTTGTCGTACGGCGACTTCCGGGTGCACAGCTACCCGGCCTCCGACGTGGCCTTCTACTCCTCACCCACCCGGGCCTGGGAATTCGGCGTCGGCGCCCTGCTCGCGGTGTGGGCCTCGAAGCGGGCCGCCCGCCACTACACGGCGGAGCGCACGGTGCTGCCGGTGGCCCTGGGCGCGGCCGGGCTGGCGCTGCTGGTGTACCTGAACCTCAGGGTGAACGACCAGACGGTCTGGCCCGGCGTCGCCGCGATCGTCCCGGTGGTGGCGACCGCCCTGCTGATCCTGGCCGGGACGGTGGGCGAGGGGCCGATCAAGCGGGTGCTCTCGTCGCGGCCGTTCGTGGTCACCGGTGACCTGTCGTACAGCATCTACCTCTGGCACTGGCCGGCGATCGTGATCGCCACCCTGATCTGGCCCCGGCCCTACACCCCGGTGCTGGCCGCCCTGTTCTCGCTGCTGCCCGCCTACCTGAGCTACCGCTTCGTGGAGCAGCCGCTGCGTCACGGTGGGGTGCGCCTGCCCCGGGTCTACCTGGGCGGTGCGGTTGCGGCCGGCACGGTGGTTGTTGCGGCGGTCACGCTGCAGGTGGCCGGGCCGTGGGCGGTGCCCAACGCGGCTGCCTACGCGGGGCAGCGCGGTGAGCTCACCTTCGGCCGGGAGAACGGCTGTCTGGTGCGCAACCGGTCGTTCGAGGCCGCCGACTTCGACCGCTGCATGGACACCGTGCCCAACGCCAAGGGCTGGGTGATGCTGGCCGGCGACTCGCACGCCGAGGCCTACTCCACCGGCCTGATCGAGGCCGACCGCCGGCTCGGCTACAGCACCCTGGCCCTCACCGGGGCCAGCTGCCCGCTGATGCGCGACGCCCAGCCCAGCCGTGAGGTCGCCAACTGCGGTGAACTGGCCTCGGCGCTGCTCGACCGGGCCACCAAGAGCGACGACCCGCCGTCCCTGGTGGTCGTCGGGCAGTGGGCCCTGGCCCGGCACGACGTCGACGGGAAGTGGCCGCAGCAGCTCAAGCCGGCGCTGCAGGAGCTGACCGAGGCAGGCATCCCGGTGCTCTACGTGATGGACGTGCCGAACTACGCCACCCAGGCGATGAACCGGCAGACCGCGTGCAGCGGCGGCTTCCTGAACTTCGTCTGCGACAAGAGCCAGGAAGACGTGCTGGAGTACCAGGGCACCTCCCGCCAGGCCGAGTGGGACGTCGTCACCAGCGTTCCCGGGGTGAGCGTCTACGACCCGTGGGACCGGTTCTGCAACGGCGACGTCTGCAGCCCCCTGGTCGACGGCGAGCTGGCCTACTGGGACTTCAACCACCTGAACCGGATCGGCTCGCAGGCCCTTACCGACGACCTGAAGACGGCCGTGGGCGCGATCCTCTAGCTGGCCGGCCTCTAGCTGGTCAGAGCCCGGTCCAGTATCCGGGTCAGGCTGGCCACCTCGATCGGCTTCTGCATCAGGTGGGCGTGCAGCTCCTGCGCCGCCTTCCGGTCTTCCTGCAGGTCACGCGCGGTGAGCAGGATGACCGGCAGGTCACGGGACCCGGGCTGGTCGCGCAACTGCCGCAGCAGGTCGATGCCCGAGGCGCCGTGCATGACGATGTCCAGCACCACCGCGTCCGGTACGCCGTAGCGATCGATCGCGGCCAGCGCGGCCGCCGCCGATCCCACACTGATCACCGAGTGGCCCATCCGGGCCAGCCGGATCTCGAGCAACCTGCGGATGTCGCTGTCGTCCTCGACGACCAGAACACTGGACACTTACGTCGCCCCCAATTCCGCGGACGGGATGATCCGTCCTCGATATCGGCGGGGATGCAGGGAACCTTGAGTGTGGATCAGCCGAGGGCGCCGGCCGGGGCGCCCAGATCCAGGATCTGACTCAGGTGGGCCTGCGGGTCGGCCGGGGCGTCGGGGCCCAGCGCATCTTCCATCCACACCCGGAACGCCGCCACCCCCTGCGCGACCATCAGCCGGGTACGCCAGTCGGGGATCAGTACCGGGCCCTCGGGACCTTCCGGCACCGCCCGGTTGACCAGGTCGACGGCCAGCTGGCGCTCCCGGTCGGACAGCCTCACGTAGGGACTGACCCGGACCGCCGACGCCCGGTGGAACCCCCGGAGCTGGTCGCTGTGCTCGATCACGTGCTCGGCCAGGTCGTGCAGGGCCAGGGTGAGCACCGCGATGTCGTCGAGCTCGAGCGGGGCGGTGGCGAAGAACTCCCGGATCCGGACCGCCATCTCGCGGGAGGGCTCGGCCAGCACCTCCTCCTTGGTGGCGAAGTAGCGGAAGAACGTGCGCGGGGCGATCTCGGCGGCCGAGCAGATGTCGGCCACCGTCACGTTCTCGAAGCCGCGCTCGCTGAACAACCGCAGCGCCACCTCGACGGTGATCGCCCTCGAGGCGGCCCGTCGCCGCTCCCGCAGACCCTCGCTCAAGACCAGGCCTCCCACTCGCTCACACCTACCGGCTGCCACCGGAAAGAACGAACGAGCGGTCTCCCGTGTCCCCGACGCCGCGGTGCCTCAGACCACACCACTCAGAAGGCGGTGTACTCCAGCCAGACGTAGCGCACCGGCTGAGGCGCGTTCCACTCCGCTTCGCGGGCCTCGTCCACCCGGCCGAAACCGGCGCCGAGGTAACAGGCCTGGGCCGCCGAGTTGTCCGGGTGCACGCGCATCACCAGAGCCCCGAACCCGGCCCGGGGCACGAGGGAGCGCACCAGCCGCCGACCGAAACCCTGACCTCGGCAATCGGGCGCGACGATCAGGTGGGCCAGCTCGGACTCGCCCTCGTCGGCGTCGTCCCAGATCTCCCCGTAGGCAATAGGTTCCGTGCCGTGGTACAGCACGAAACCGTGAGCGTCCGGGTCGTCCGCCCAGGACGAGACCAGCGACGGCGGGACCGGGTACGGGGCGCCCGCCCACCACCTCGCCTCCTGCTCCGAGGTGGCCCA
The DNA here is from genome assembly GCF_030269265.1 of Kineosporia sp. NBRC 101677. NCBI lineage: Bacteria > Bacillati > Actinomycetota > Actinomycetes > Kineosporiales > Kineosporiaceae > Kineosporia > Kineosporia sp. NBRC 101677. The sequence goes on along the minus strand of NZ_BSTA01000008.1, from coordinate 189,646 downwards.
GGAAGCGACGAGTTCAGCCTGCTCCGGACCGACGGTCCTCAGCACTGCGTGGTGATCGTGGTGCAGTGCTCACCGGGTTGCTCCAGATCGGCCGCGCCGGTGCGCGCCCGGTGCGACGTCACCAACATCATCGACCCGACGGCGATGGCGAGCGCCGAGATCAGCGCGATCTTCACCCAGCGGCGTTCGGACACGATCAGACCACCAACAGCACCCACGACAAGTCCCTCCAACTCGCGTAAGCCCCATACCCTACGCATGTCTTTGGTTACCGTAGGAAAACCTCAGGAAAATTGGGTGGTACCGGGGAACCGGACCTGCCTGAGCTCAGGCGCACGAGGCACACCGGTCACCGGCGCCCCAGTCGTACTGCCGACGGCAGACCGGGCAGAACACCCGGGCGTCCTCCTCGTCCCGCGCGAGCTGCCAGCCGATCAGGATCTGCAGCACGTCCTCGCCGGTCAGGCCCCAGGCGGCGTTCTTCTCGGCGACCCGCTCCTGGGCGTCGGCCAGTGTCGGCCCCCAGACCTCGTCCACCCCGTCCCGGGTCAGCCTCGAGTACCGGATCTGCCCTTCGACGATCACCCGGGGGAAGAACCCGCCCTCGGTCGCCGACGGCGTCATGATGATGCCGTTGGCCCGCTCGATCACCGGGATGACGACGCATCGTCGTGCCCCCATCTGCTGCCACCCCTCCCGCCGTAGCGAACCAAGGGGGCAAGACTCGCCGAGGGGAGGCGGGTGGGCGACCGCCGATCGGGTGAAGAGCGGTCAGATCGCTCAAGCCGGCAGGCGGACCCGCCGATCGGCCGGGGTTGAGGTCTGACCACCGACCGCCGGCCAGGACAGCCCGGTCAGTACCTCGAGTACGGCCTGGCTCACCCCGCTGCCCGGCACCACCTGCGAACCGGCTGACCAGGGGCCGGCCGAAGCGGCGGGCGGATCGCCCACCACCACGCAGGCCGTGGCCACCGACGAGGCCAGGTGCATCTCGTCACCGGCTCCGCCGAGGAACAGGTCACTGTCGGCCAGAAGCGCCAGGAGGGTGCGAGGGTGAGCCCGGCCGATCGCGCTCACCAACGGAATCGAGGGGTCGAGCGTCCTCAAAAAATCCTCGGGCGAACTGGTTTCGCCGATCAGTGCCAACCGCACCGGAACCCGGGCGTGAACCGCGTTGACGACGGCCGCGCAGGACTGCGGGGGCCAGTCGCGCGCGGTCAGATTCACGGCGATCAGTGGGCCCGGCGACGGGGCCAGGGGGGAGAGCAGGCTGCGCGCCGCGGCCCGGTCGGCCGGACCGATCAGGGCCAGACCAGGAGCGTCGTAGGTGTCGGGGGTGATGGTGATCCCCAGCGCCGAGGCCAGCCGCTCACTGTGCCGCAGCGCATGGGTCTGCGGGTCGCCCGGGCTGACCGGATCGGTGAGCAGGCCCCGCTCGTCCCCGGAAAAATAGTCGGCGGGATCGAAACCGACCACGCGAAGTGCGGCGGTGCAGGCCACATATCGGGTGCCGAACGGCTCGGCGTCGGGCTGGGGGAGGATCGCCAGATCGAAGCGCCCGTGCAACGGACGGCTGTGGTGCAGTAGGCGGCGGCCCAGGCGCCAGCACCGCACTTGGCCGGAAAGCGATCCGGACCAGGTGCTTTCCAGGTCGGGCCAGGCGACCACCTCGTCGACGAGGGCACCGCCGCGCATCATCTCACCGCGGGAGCCCCCGGTCAGCAACGTGATCCGGGCCAGGGGCCAGGCCGAGCGCAGAGAGGTCAGGAGCGGCAGGGTCATGGCCAGGTCGCCGACCTCGTCGGTCCGGATCACCAGCACCGACCGGGGCGACGCCTCGACCGCACCGGTCTCGACCACCGGTGAGAAGCGCTTGATCAGCCGGCGGAAGTTCCCCGGCGACACCCGGCACCGAGGCCGCCGAACCTTGGTCTGGACAGTCTCCACGGTCGACTCCTCGGCGGCCGGGGCCGCCGCCTTGATCACAGCTGGGCGGGCAGTTCGGTCCGTAGGTCGATGGTCGCGCGGTCGGCGTCCACCATTAGCCGGGCCAGCTCCGGGGTGAGCACCTTCGGCGTCCAGCCCAGGATGTCCCGGGCCTTCGAGGCGTCGCCGATCAGCGAGTCCACCTCGGTCGGGCGCAGGTAGCGCTCGTCGAACCGGACGTACTTCTCCCAGTCCAGGCCGACGTGCTCGAACGAGAACTGCAGGAAGTCCCGCACGGTGTAGGCGGTTCCGGTGGCCACCACGTAGTCGCTGGGCTCCTCGGCCTGCAGCATCAGCCACATCGCCTCGACGTAGTCCTTGGCGTAGCCCCAGTCGCGCACCGCGTCCAGGTTGCCCATGTACAGGTAGTCCTGCTTGCCGGCGACGATGTTGGAGACCGCCATCGAGATCTTGCGGGTCACGAACGTCTCGCCCCGGCGCGGGCTCTCGTGGTTGAACAGGATGCCGTTGGTGGCGAACATCCCGTAGGCCTCGCGGTAGTTGCGGGTCATCCAGTACGCGTACACCTTGGCCGCGCCGTAGGGGCTGCGCGGCCAGAACGGGGTGTTCTCGTTCTGCGGCGGCGGGGTCGCCCCGAACATCTCCGAACTGCTGGCCTGGTAGTAGCGGCACTCCAGGCCGATCATCCGGATCGCCTCGAGCAGCCGGGTGGAGCCCACCCCGGTGCTCAGCCCGGTGAACTCCGGCTCGTCGAACGAGACCCGCACGTGCGACTGCGCGGCCAGGTTGTAGACCTCGTTGGGCTGCACCTTCTCCAGCAGCGTGACCAGCCGCGAGCCGTCGGTCAGGTCGCCGTAGTGCAGGAACAGCCGGGCCCGCGGGTCGTGCGGGTCGACGTAGAGGTGGTCGATCCGCGAGGTGTTGAACTGCGAGGAGCGGCGCACGATGCCGTGCACCTCGTAGCCCTTCTCCAGCAGCAGTTCGGCCAGGTACGAACCGTCCTGACCGGTGATCCCGGTGATCAGGGCCTTCTTCGAAGTCTGCAAAATGCCGCTCCTCGCCAGGATGGACGGGGGTGCCCACCGCCCGCGTCACTGATGGCGATGAGCTGATTCCGTTGGGTAGCCGATTCTGTCCGTACCGTAGCGTGATGGGACGATCACGGAGAGCGGTTACTGCAGGGTTTGGCCAACCTCCGGCGTTTGCCCGATGCGCCGTGTGCTGGTCGTCAGAACTGATGGTCACCGAATGAGCACTCATAGTTCCCTTGCTCGGGTACCGTTCGGGGTCATGACCACCCTTCCGTCCTCCCTCTCCTCGGCGGACCTCTCGGTCGAGCGCACCCCTACGTCGAGCGGGCCCCTGCTGACTCCGGACATGAAGGTCTACGTGGCCGGTCACCGGGGCCTGGCCGGGTCGGCCGTCTGGCGCGCGCTGGCCGCCCGCGGGTTCGGCGACCTCCTCGGGGCCACCTCGGCCGAGGTGGACCTGCGCGACCGGGCCGCGACGACGGAGTTCGTCCTGGACAACCGGCCCGACGTGATGGTGGTGGCCGCCGCCCGGGTGGGCGGGATCCTGGCCAACGACACCTACCCGGCCGAGTTCCTGTCCGACAACCTGCGGATCCAGGTCAATCTGATGGACGCCGCCCAGCAGGCCGGGGTGCAGCGCCTGCTCTTCCTCGGCTCCTCCTGCATCTACCCGAAGTTCGCCGAGCAGCCGATCAAGGAGTCCGCGCTGCTCACCGGCGCGCTGGAGCCCACCAACGACGCCTACGCGATCGCCAAGATCGCCGGGATCATGCAGGTCCAGGCGATCCGCAAGCAGTACGGCCTGCCCTACGTCAGCGCCATGCCGACCAACCTGTACGGGCCCGGCGACAACTTCGACGCCACCAACTCGCACGTCCTGCCGGCCCTGATCCGCCGTTTCCACGAGGCGAAGCAGACCGGGGCCGAGGAGGTCAGGATCTGGGGCTCGGGCACTCCGCGGCGCGAGTTCCTGCACGTCGACGACCTGGCCTCGGCGCTGGTCTTCCTTCTGGAGCACTACGACTCGCCGGAGACGATCAACGTCGGCACCGGCGTGGACGTCACCATCCGGGAACTCGCCGAGACGATTGCGGACGTCGTCGGCTGGGAGGGGCGGTTGTCCTTCGACACCTCCAAGCCGGACGGCACACCGCGCAAGCTGCTGGACGTGTCCCGCCTGCGAGGGCTCGGCTGGGCCCCCACGGTGTCGCTGCGCGAAGGGGTGGAGAGCACCTACCGCTGGTTCACCGACAACCTGGACAACATCCGGATCGAAGACGGTCTGGTCGGCCTGGGTAGGTGAAAACGGCTTGACCCCTGGGGAACCATCGATCTCATGGAGACTTCAGAACTCAGGCGTCACCTCGGGATCGAGTACTCGCGTCTTCGGTCGGTGCTGCCGGCCGACTCGTCGCTGACCGGGATCCGGGTGCCGTCGTGCCCGGACTGGTCGCTGGACGACCTGGTGCAGCACGTCGGCGAGGTCTACTGGCACAAGGTGGACTGCATCCGGCTCAACGCCCGGCCCACCGAGGAGCCGGACCTGACCGGGCTGAGCAGCCTGCAGGTGCTGGAGCAGGGCTGGGCCCGGCTGAACGAGACCTTCGACGAGTACCCGCCCGACGCCCCGGCCTGGACCTGGTTCGAGCCGGACCAGAGCGTGGCCTTCTGGATCCGGCGGATGGCCCACGAGACGGCGGTGCACCGGTTCGACGCCGAACTGGCCGTGGGCACCCCCACCGAGATCGAGGCCGGCCTGGCCGAGGACGGCATCGACGAGGTGCTGGTGGCCATGCTGGTCAGCGACATCGAACCGGGCGACTACCCGGCCGGACGGCCGGACCTCGAGGTGCGCACCCCGTCCCGTTCGTGGTTCGTGCACTTCGAGCCGGGCGGGCTCGAGGTCTCGGCCGACGGACGGGCGGGCACCACGATCCGCGGCGGGGCCTCGGACCTGGAACTGTGGCTGTACAACCGGATCGCCGGTGAGAAGCTCAGCTACACCGGCGATCTGACCGGGATGGGTCTCCTGCGGGACCTGATGCTCAAGGCTACGCAGTAGCCGGTACGGCGAAACCGTAGGGCAGTTCCAGTCGGTAGCGGGCCAGCAGTTCCGGGTCGCTCAGCAGTTCGGCGGTCGGGGCGTCGGCCTGGATCCGCCGGTCGGCCAGGATCACCGACCGCGGGCACAGCTGCAGGGCGTACGGCAGGTCGTGGGTGATCATCAGCACCGTGACGTCGAGCCCGAGCAGGATCTCGGCCAGTTCCCGGCGGGCGGCCGGGTCGAGGTTGCTCGAGGGCTCGTCCAGCACCAGCACGTCGGCGTCCATGGCCAGCACGGTGGCCACGGCGGCCCGGCGGCGCTGCCCGAACGAGAGGTGGTGCGGCGGCCGGTCGGCCAGATCGGTCAGGCCCACCTTCTCCAGCGCCGACTCCACCCGGGCGGCCGTCTCCGCCGCACTCAGGCCGAGATTGCGTGGCCCGAAAGCGATGTCCTCGCGCACCGTGGGCATGAACAGCTGGTCGTCCGGGTCCTGGAAGACCAGACCCACCCGCCGCCGGATCTGCTGCAGGTTCTCCTTGACCACCGGCACCCCGTCGATCCGCACCGAGCCGTCGGTGGGCCGGAGGATGCCGTTCAGGTGCAGAGCCAGGGTGGTCTTGCCGGCGCCGTTGGGGCCGAGCACGGCCAGTCGCTCGCCGCGCTGAACGGTCAGATCCACCCCGTCCAGGGCGGCGTGACCGTCCGGATAGCTGAACCGCAGCCCTTCGACCGCCACTGCCGGGTTCATCGCGCTCCTCCTGTCAGCACCGCGACGGCGGTGACCACGGTGAAGAGCAACGGCAGGCTCAGACCGGTTGCCCAGACCACGGAAGATGCGCCCGGGCCGTCCGTTCCCGGCATCCCTCCGTCGTACCCACGCGAGAGCATGGCCAGGTGCACCCGCTCGCCCCGTTCGAAGCACCGCACGAACAACGCCCCCGCACTACGTCCCAGAACCGGCCACTGGCGGATGTCCCGGGCCACGAAACCTCTTGACTCCCGGGCGATCCGCATCCGCCGCAGCTCGTCCGCCACCACATCGGCGTAGCGGATCATGAAGCTCATGATCTGCACGATCAGCGTGGGCATGCGCAGACGTTCCAGACCGGTCAGGATCTCCCGCAGACCGGTGGTGGCGGCCAGCAGGACCGAGACGGCCAGGCCCAGCGTGGCCGTGGCCACGAGTTCCCAGGCGCTCCAGAGACCTTCGATGCTCATCGGTACTCCGAGCACCTCAGTACGTTCGCCCGCAGCGACGAAGGGCAGGAGCAGGGCGAAGACCACGAACGGGAGTTCGATCAGCAGGCGCCGGGCGATCAGGCCGGGTGGGATCCGGGCGACGGCCGCCAGCAGTGCGATCACCCCGGCGAAGACGCCGAAGGCCCAGAACTGCGACCCGGGCGCGGCAACGATCGCCAGCACCGAGAACAGGGCGGCGACGAGCTTCACGTGGGCCGGCAGGCGATGCAGCACCGAGGTGCCCGGAACCAGCAGGCCCTGGTGTGCGTGACCGCCACTCATTCGCCGGAGCTCTTGCTCCGGCGCACCACGAAGACCAGGGCGGAGGCAGCCAGGAACGTCACCCCGACGCCGATCACCCCGGCCAGCCCGCCGGAGAGCCGGGCATCGTCCACACCGCTCACCCCGTAGTCGGCCAGGGGTGAACCGCTCAGGTCGTGCTCCTTGGCCTGGGCCGAGATGCCGTTGTCCTCGCTGACTTTCTCCAGGCCGTCGGGTGAGCTGCTGGCGTAGTAACTGACCACGCCGGCGAAGAGCAAGCTGACCAGGAGCAGACCGACCAGCAGGTTTCGGGTACGCATCAGATCAGGCCTTCCAGCTGGCGGAGACCGGGCCCCAGGCGGCGGGCCTGCCGAGATGGACCAGATCGGGTCGGGTACTGGCGATCGCCCCCACCGTCAGCGCGGTGATCAGGCCCTCACCGATCCCGATCAGGGCGTGCACACCGACCATCGCCCCGGTGACCCGGGCGAGGTCGACGTCGGTGGTGCCGCCCAGGGCGTAGAACAGGACGAAGACCAGGCTCGCCCCCACCACCGAGACCCCGGCGGCCAGACCGGCCGCGAGGGCCGTGCCCAGCCGGGCCTTGAGCAGCAGCCGGGCCAGCGGGTAGCCGATCAGCACGGTGGCCAGCGCCATGGTGGAGATGTTGACCCCGAGCGCGGTCAGGCCTCCGTCGGCGAAAAGCACCGCCTGGACCAGCAGGACCACGGAGACACATAAGGCTCCGGTGAAGGGCCCGACGAGCACCGCGGCCAGGGTGCCGCCGAGCAGGTGACCGCTGGTTCCGCCGGCCACCGGGAAGTTCAGCATCTGCACGGCGAACACGTAGACCGCGACCAGGCCGGCCAGCGGCGCCGTGCGGTCGTCGAGCTCACGGCGGGCGCCCCGCAGGCAGAGCGCGACCCCGCCGACCGCGACCACCCCGGCCGCGATCGAGACGGGGACGTCGATGAATCCGTCCGGTGCATGCATGGCGGTGATCCTGACCCTTCAGGGACGGATGGTGTCTGGCCAGCACAGATTGGCTCAGTTGCACATGCTTTGCAATAACTTCGGCCGAACCAGTTTCGGTACTAGCCGGAGTGCCGGACCACCAGATGCGTCGGCAGCACCACGTCGGACACCGGCTCGCCCGGGTTCTCGATCATCCGGGACAGCGTCTGCACCATCCGGGCCCCCATGTCCTCCACCGGCTGGTGCACGGTGGTCAGGCTCGGACTGGTGTAGAGGCTGGTGGGGGAGTCGTCGAAGCCGACCACGGCCACGTCCTCGGGCACCCTCCGCCCGGCCGCCGCGAGTTCGGCCAGGGCCCCGATCGCCATCTGGTCGGAGGCGCAGAAGATGGCATCCAGACCGGGAGCCCGCTCGAGAAGCCTGCGTGCCCCCACTCGTCCACTGTCCTCACTGAAGTCGCCGTGCTCGATGAGCTCGGGAAGGCCGTGCCGGGCCAGCGCCGAGGTGTACCCCTCGAGCCGCAACTGCCCGGCGGTCATGTCCAGGGGACCGGTGATCGTGGCGACGCACCGACGGCCTCCGGCGATCAGGTGCTCCACCGCGGCCGCCGCACCACCTGCGTTGTCCATGTCCACGAAGGGCAGCGTGACGTTCCGGTTCGGCCGGCCGCCGAGCACCGCGGGCACCCCGCGGGCGGCGAGCTGGTCGGGCAGCGGGTCGTCGCCGTGGATCGAGAGCAGCAGCACGCCGTCGACGTGCTGCCGGCTCAGGTAGTCGTTCAGCCGGCCCCGGTCGGACTCGTGGGCGATGGCCAGCAGCAGCTGCCGTGACGTACCGGCCAGCGCATTGCTCACCCCCCGCACCACCTGGGCGAAGAACGGCTCCCCGAACAGCCGGTCCTCCGACTCCGAGACCACCAGGGCCACCACGTCGGTGAGCTGGGTGACCAGTGACCGGGCGGCCCGGTTGGGCACGTAGCCCAGATCGTCGACCGCGCGCAGCACGGCGTTCCGGGCCGTCTCGCTGACCTGCAGCGAGCCGTTGATCACCCGGGACGCCGTGCCCCGCCCGACCCCGGCCCGCTCCGCCACTTCTTCCAGCGTCGGGGGCCGGTTGCGCCTGTTCATTCAGCCGATTATGACTGCTCGTCGAGCGAGCGGGTGGCTATGACTTTCGAGTACCAGAGCGCCGAGTCCTTCGGTGTGCGCACCTGGGTCCCGTAGTTCACGTGCACCGCGCCGAACCGCTTGGCGTAGCCCTCGGCCCACTCGTAGTTGTCGAAGACCGACCAGAGGAAGTAGCCCTGCAGCGGCACCCCGTCGTCGATCGCCCGCTCGCAGGCGGCCAGGTGGTCACGCACGTAGGCGATCCGCCGCTCGTCGTGCACCCCGCCGTCCTCGGCGACCTCGTCGTCGAACGCCGCACCGTTCTCGGTGATCACCAGCGGCACCGCGGGGTACTCCCGCTTCAGCCGGGTGAGCACGTCGTGCAGACCGTCCGGGTCGATCTCCCAGCCGATGTCGGTCAGCGGCTTGCCGTGCCGGACCTCGCGGCAGTGCGCCGCGCCCGGGTAGGGCGAGTCGAGCTGACCGGTGCGCTCGCCGACCAGGTCGGGGTGCTCCGGGTCACCGGTGATCAGGTACTTGGTGTAGTAGTTCACCCCGAGCAGGTCGATCGGCGCGCTGATCAGTTCCAGGTCGCCGTCGCGGACCTCGCCCATCCCGCCGAACTCGGCCAGGTCGTGCAGCATGTCCTGCGGGTAGCGGCCCTTCAGCACCGGGTCGAGGAACAGCCGGTTCTGGAAGCCGTCCACCCGGCGGGCGGCGTCGGTGTCCAGGGCCGAGTCCGAGGCGGCCTCGACCGAGTACAGGTTGAGCGTGATCCCGGCCTGCTCCACGTTCTGGTCCCGCAGCGCCTGCAGCGCCAGGCCGTGGCCCAGCAGCAGGTGGTGCACCGAGCTCAGGGCGGCCCGCGGGTCGCGGATGCCGGGGGCGTGCCGGCCCGCGGCGTAGCCGACGAAGGCCGACACGAACGGCTCGTTCAGGGTGATCCAGTGCTTCACCCGGTCACCCAGGTGCTCGTGGACGATCGCGGAGAACTCGGCGAACCGGTACGCGGTGTCGCGGTTCGGCCAGCCGCCCGCGTCCTGCAGCGCCTGCGGCAGGTCCCAGTGGTACAGCGTGATCCACGGGTCGATGCCGGCGTTCAGCAGCTCGTCGGTCAGCCGGGAGTAGAAGTCCAGGCCGGCCTCCAGGGCCGGGCCCCGCCCGTCCGGCTGGATCCGCGGCCACGACACCGAGTAGCGGTAGGCCTGCAGGCCCAGGTCCGACATGATCGCCACGTCGTCCTTGTACCGGTGGTAATGGTCGATCGCGACGTCGCCGGTGTCGCCGTTGACCACTCTCCCCGGGGTGTGCGAGAAGACGTCCCAGATCGACTTGCCGCGCCCGTCCTCGTCGGCGGCCCCCTCGATCTGGTACGCGGCCGTGGCCCCGCCGAAGACGAAATCGTCCGAGAAACTCATGCTTTCACTGCTCCATCCATGATTCCGCTGATCAGCTGCCGTCCGAAGAGGATGACAACGGCGAGCAGCGGGAGCGTGGCCATCAGGGTGCCCGCCATGACCAGGGACTGGTCGGTGTAGTAGCCGGTGGACAACCTGGAGAGTGCGACCTGTACGGTCGGATTCTCCGGGCTGAGCGCCACGTATGGCCAGAGGAAATCGTTCCAGTAAGTCATGAATGTGAACAGACCCAGGATCGCGGCGGCCGGGCGCAGTGCGGGAAGCACCACCGACCAGAAGATCCGCAGGGTCGAGGCGCCGTCCACCCGGGCCGCCTCGATCAGCTCGTCCGGCACCGACTGGCTGGCGTACTGGCGCATCATGAAGACGCCGAAACCGCTGGCCAGGTAGGGCAGGATGACCGTGGCCAGGGTGCCCTGGATGCCGAGCCAGTCCATCATCATGTACAGCGGCACGGTGCCGAGCTGGATCGGCACCATCATGGTGAGCACCACCAGGGCCAGCAGCACCCCGTTGCCGCGGAAGCGCAGCTTGGCGAAGGCGAACCCGGCCAGCGCCGAGAGGATCACCACCACGACGGTGATCGTGCCGGCCACGATGAACGAGTTCATCAGGGCCTTGGCGAACATCACGTCGGCGTTGTCGAACAGTGCCGTGAAGTTGGCGCCGAGGCGGTCTCCCGGGGTGAGCACCGGCGGGACCTGGACGATCTCGTCGTTGCGCCGGGAGGCCATGACCAGCATCCAGTACAGCGGGAACACCGACAGGATGAAGGTGATCACGAGCACGATGTAGTTCAGCGGGCTGGCGTTGAACAGCTGGTTGTTGCTCTCGGCCACCCGGCGGCTCAGCCGCTTGCGGCCGGCCGGGGGCGGGGTGGTGCCGGTGCCCTGGGGCTCGGCGTGGATCGGGGGTGTCACCGCGGTCATCGCGACCGCCTCCTAACCTGGTTCAGCATCTCAGTCCGACCCGCCGATCCGGCGGACCAGCCAGATGTTGATGAGCGAGATGATCAGCACCAGAAGGAAGATCATCCAGGCGACGGCCCCCGCGTAACCGAACTCGAAGCGGGTGAAGCCGTTCTCGATCAGGTACATGGTCAGCGTCTGGAACTGCCGCAGCGAACCACCCTGGATGGCGCCGGCCCCCGGTGCGAACAGCAGCGGCTCGGCGAACAGCTGCACACCACCGATGATCGAGATGATCGTGGTGAACAGGATCGTCGGGCGCAGCAGCGGCAGCGTGACCGACCAGAACTGCCGGGTGCGGCTGGCGCCGTCGATCGCCGCGGCCTCGTACAGGTCGTTGGGGATCGCCTGCATCGCGGCCAGGAAGATCAGCGCGTTGTAACCGGTCCAGCGCCAGTCGACCATCACCGAGATGGCCAGCCAGGACGACCAGGTGTGGGCGGTCCAGTCGACCGCGTTCACACCGAACCAGCTGAGCATCCAGTTGGCGAGGCCGAAACCCTTGGCGAAGATCATCGTGAAGATCAGCGTGACCGCGGCCACCGAGGTGACGTTGGGGATGATCACGCCGACCCGGAACAGGGTGCGGGCGCGGATCTTCCGGTTCAGCGTGACCGCGAGCCAGAGGCCTAGCACGTACTGCGGGACGGTGGAGACCACGAAGATGCCGAGCGTGTTCTTCGCGGCGTTCCAGAACTGCTTGTCGGTCAGCAGCTTCTCGTAGTTGTCGAGACCGGTGAAGCTGTGCTCTCCGAGCAGGGGCCAGGCGTGCAGCGACACCCAGAAGGTGTAGAGCAGAGGGAAGGCCCCGAAGATCGCGAAGAGGATGAAGAACGGCGAGACGAAGGCGTAGGGGGACCCCTTGTGGTCCCACCGGCTCACGCGCATCCGCCAGGTGGGGCGGACCTTCGCGGGAGCCGGCGGAACCGGGGTGAGCGTGTTAGACACCCGCCGCGGCCTTGGCGTGCTCGATGGCAGCGGTCCAGCCTTCGGCAGCGCTCTGCTGACCCTGCTCGATGGCCCGCAGGTCGTTCTCGATCACGTCACGCACGGCCTGGTTCTTGGCGCCCAGGTAGACCGGCTTGAGGCTGGCCGCACCCTTGACGAAGATCTCCCCGACCGGGGCGTCGCTGAAGTACTCGTTCTTGAACGCGGCCAGCGCCGGGTCCTTGTGCGCCTCGGGCGAGGACGGCAGGACACCCTCGGCCTTGAACGCCTCGATCTGGCTGTCCGCGGTGGTCAGGAACTTGGCCAGGGCGACGGCCTCCTCCTGGTGCTTGCTCTGCGTGGGAACGGCCAGGAACGAGCCGCCCCAGCTGCCGCTGCCACCGGGCACCGAGGCGATGTCCCACTTGCCCTCACCGGCGTCGCCGGCCTGGCCGGAGATGTAGCCGGTCATCCAGGACGGGCAGGCGATGGTGGCGAAGCCGCTGTTCTTGAAGCCCGCGTCCCACTCACCGGTGAACGACTTCAGGTTGGCCGAGAGGCCCGCGTCCAGCAGCTTGTTCGTGGTGTCCCAGGCGGCCTTGATGGACGGGTTGCTCTCCATCGCGAAGTTGTTCTCGCGGTCGAAGTACGTGTAGCCGGGGTTGGCGCCCGCGGTCTGCATCAGGATCGAGTTGTAGGTGTTCGTGGCCGAGTCGACGAACTTGGCGTCCTTGGCGGCGCCCTTCTTGCCGGCCTCGAAGTCCTTACCGACCTCGATGTAGTCCTCCCAGGTGGGCCAGAGCGCGGAGACCTCTTCGCGGTCGGTCGGCAGACCGGCCTCCTTGAACAGGTCGGTGCGGTAGCACATGGCCAGACCGCCCACGTCGGTGCCCAGACCGATGGTCTGCTTGCCGTCGGCGGTGGTGCCCTGGGCGTACTTCCAGTCCAGCCAGTTGCTCTTGATCTCCTCGGAGCCGTGCTCCTGGAAGTTCACGAACTTGTCCGGGGCCTGGAGGAACTGGACGATCGCGCCCTCCTCGATGGCGACCACGTCGCCGGCACCGCTGCCGGCCGCGATCCGCTGGGTCAGGGCGTTGGTGTACTTGCCCAGGTCACCCTCGTTGGACTCGACGATCTTGATGTTCGGGTTGTCGGCCTGGTACTTCTTGAAGAGCTCTTCGTAGCCGAACCGGCCGAAGGTCGAGACCTTCAGCGTGACCTGGCCGTCCGAGCCGGCGTCGCCGCCCTCGTCGTCACTGCCGCACGCGGCCATGGTCAGAGCGATACCCGCGACCGCGACCACTGCCAGCATCCGCCGGCCGGTGCGGGGCGCCCGTGGCGCCCGGGACATGGAGGGGCTCATGGCTTTCTCCTTTCGGGGCCTCTTCGACCCGAGGAACGTCTATGGGAGCGCTCCCAAAGGTGCGCCCTCGGTCTGGGTGGCGTCAAGGGGTCTATGGGAACGCTCCCATGACGTTACTTAGTTGTAATGATTTGGGACGCCGGCGATGACGACCGCTGTCCGGCGCGGCTATCGCTGTCTCAAAGGTATTCTTACTGAACAGTTTTCGGCCACTATCGACAGGTTTTGGAACCTAAGGGCTTGACCGTGGCGTCGGACGCTGAGGTATCGGCGGCCCCGCTGTCTTCATGCTCCGTTCGGGCGCCGTTTGTGCCCGTTTGCCTGCGCGTTGATCTTGAGTGGCCAGGACTCTGTTCTGCGTCGACGGTCCGTCTTGTTTCGATGTGCGTCGCGCCGAGCCTCACCTTGGACGGAGCCGGTGAGCGGCGTGGCCACCCTCGTTGATCTGCCCTCCCATCCCGGAAAAGGGCCCTCCACCTGCAGTTCCGCATTCTGTCGGTGGTCGCGTCTAGTCTGTTCATGTCGCGGTGGGGGCCGCGCGGAAGTGCTTGCTACAAGGGGGTGTTGAGGTGAGCGCACTTGCTGACGGAAAGTTCGAGCAACGTGTCCCCGGCCTGGCGCTGGGGGTAAGCGAATGGCTGCTGGAGGAACTGGAAGCCCTCGCCATGCCGCAGAGTCCGCCTGAGCCAGGGAATCTGGATGCGGCGGGCGGATCGAGCGAGTCGTCTCCGTCCAGCAGCCCCTCTGACTACGGCCACTCTCCTCAGCCCACTCCTTCTAGTCAGCCCACCCCTTCTACCCAGCCCAGCCCTCCTGCCCAGCCTGCCTGTCCTGCTCAGCCCAGCCCTTCTGTTCAGCCGGGCCGTTCTACCCAGGTCGGCTCTTCTGTCCAGCCCGGTCCTTCTGCCCAGCCTGCCCGTCCTGGTCAGCCCACTCCTTCGGGTCGGCCCACCTCTTCTACCCAGCCCAGCCCTCCTGCCCGGCCTGCCCGTCCTGCCCGTCCTGCTCAGCCCAGCCCTTCTGTTCAGCCTGGCCGTTCTGCCCAGGTCGGCTCCTCTCGCCAGCCTGGCCGTTCTGCCCGGCCCGGCTCTTCTGCCCGGTCCGGCTCTGCACCTGATGCCTGGGTCACTGGCCTGCTGGCAAGAGAGCTGGTGATGCGGCGGCTGCAGGCGGCGCAGATGCGTTCGCTGGTAGCGGCGGTCGAGGCGATGCCGGTGGCCCGGCGCCGGGGTTCGCGGGCGGGGCGGCAGCCCGTGGGCCAGAACCAGCCGGAGTCCAACGGCGCTCTGGGCAGCCGGGAGCACGAAGAAGACCCGGATGGTGGGCAGAACCAGAACGGCGGCGAACTGGAGGATTCCGCGCAGCTGATCTCGTCCCGCAAGTTGGTGTCCTCGCGTCTGGCGCCGGAGTTGAACCGTCATCCGCTCTCGGCCGCAGGCGATGTGCAGGAGGCGATCGGCCTGGTACGTGATCTGCCGCGAGTCTTCGCCCTGCTGGAACAGGGGCGTCTCGATGGTGATCGGGCCCGCCTGGTCACGCGCCGGTTGCACGGTGCCTGTGAGCGCTACCCGCAGTTGCGGCCGGCCAATGAGCAGTGGCTGCTGCTGGAGGCCATGGTCGCCGCGCAGGCGCCCGATCTGACGTACGGGCAACTGGACCGGCTGATCAAGCTTCTGCTGCAGCAGCTTGATCCGGACGGTGGCGCGGCCCGCCATGCGCAGGCCTTGCGGGGCCGGAACGTGCAGGTGCAGCCCCAGCCCGACGGAATGGCTCTGGTGACAGCCCTCATCTCCGCGGAGGCCGGTCAACTGCTCGACGGTTTCCTGGATGCAGCAGCCGATGCGGCGCGGGATCGGGCTGAGGCCGAAGGTCTTCCGGATGAGCGCACGCATGATCAGCGGCGGGCGGATGTACTGGCGATGCTGGTGCAGGCGTTGTCGGAAGGGCTGCACATTCCGTTGGTTCCGGACCCTCGGCATGAGAACGACGAGGAGTTCCACGCTCCGCCCGCCGCTCAGCCAGCCACCCAGCCCACCGCCCAGCCCGCGGGTGAGACTGCCGGTGAGTCCGCCGCTCAGCCCGCGGGTGAGCCCGCGAGCAAGTCCGCCGCCCAGCCCACGGGTAAGTCCGCCGCTCAGCCCGTCGGTGAGCCCGTTGTTTGCTCCGCTGGTCAGCGTGCTGGGCAGCCCGGTGACGAACCGGATCACGTGCCGGGTGACGTGCCGGGTCGTACGCCGGGTGACGCGCGTGCTGGCTGCTCGGCCGAAAAGCCCACAGAAGAGCCTGGTCGGGAGCCCGGCCAGGATGGAAGCAGAGGCGGCAACCGGGTGGATGTCCGGGGGCATGCCGGGGCGCATGCTCCAGGGCCGATCGGAGAAGGCGGCCAGGCCGGAGGGCAAGGCGGATCCTCACAAGACCAGCCGGAAAGCCTTTCAGGCCAGTCCGTCCCGGACTCCTTCCGGCGCCGTCCGCAGGAAGACCAGCAGACCCCTGCCGCCAACCTCCACCACGACATGACGACCTTGGGATTCGCGCCGGTGCCAGAGGGCTTGATGCCGGCCTGGTGGCGTATCCCCGACCTGCCCCGGGTCAAAGGCCGCGGCCCACACCTCGTGGTCACCATCACCGACACCACACTCCTGGGCCTGGATCAGATCCCCGGATTGCTGCAGGGTCACGGTGTGATCAGCGCCGAGCAAGCCCGCCGACTGGCCGTCGCTCCGAGTCAGGTCACCCTCCTGGTCCTACCCGGAGCCTGCGCCCAACCCAACTCGCACTCCCACATGCACACTGACGCCCGCGCTGACGCACCTGCCCACGCTGAAGCGGACGGAATGCCCCCACCGACCGCCGATCACAGCGCCGACTCACACGACTTCGGGGGGCAGGAGCATCCGGGAAACAGCCAGAGACCGGGCAGACCGGATGATCCAACGGCCGCACCACCATGCCCAGTCGGCCTGGATCACGACCAACCCCGGACCAGCCGTTACCGGCCTGGCCGCACACTCACCAACCAGGTCACCGCCCGCTACCCGACCTGCACCTTCCCCGGCTGCACCACGCCCGCCAGCCGCTGTGATCTGGACCATCTCAGGCCTTTTCGGCAGGGTGGGCTCTCCTGCGCCTGCAACATGCACCCAGCGTGCCGGGGCCACCATCGCCTCAAGACCTTCGCCCACTGGCACGCCCGGCCAGCCCGCCCCGACGAGCCCTACCCGCCCGGCACCATCATCTGGACCACGCCCGACGGCACCGATCACCCCAGCCCGCCACCCCTCCTGCCAGGCATGCCGGGCTGGACCCTGCCCACCCGCACCCCGGACTACCCCGCACAACCCGAGAGCCTGACCCGCATCGACCTCATGCCCTCCGCCGAACGCACCACCCGCCGTACCAACCGCTGGGCCCGAGCCCTGCAATGGCAGGCCGACCAGCAAGACCGCCAACGCCGAGCCGCGCTCAAGCAAGCAGCCAAGCAAGCAGCGAAGGCTGCAGCCGCACTCCGCCCGCCTCTGGCCCGGCCCAAGCACGCTCCCTGGGGTGAGTCCACCGGTGTGTACCCCGAATACGGGGAGCCGACCTTCTAACGCCTTGCCTGGACCAGTGACGAACAGCCACAGGGTGGTGGGCGCCGCCCACCGTCGATGAGCATCCGCACCGCGGCGAAGACGTCCTGCCTAATGCCCCGCCGAGTGACGCCCTGCCTGGTGCCCTGCCTGGACCGGTGACCAGCAGCCACGGGGTGGGGGTGCGCCGCTCGCCGTTGCTGAGCATCCGTGCCGCGGCGAAGGCGCCTTGCCTGATGCCCGGCCGTCTGATGCCCAGCCGCGTGACGTCCTGTCTGAGGCCCTGCCTGGATCGGTGACCAGCAGCCACGGGGTGAGGGTGCGCCGCTCGCCGACGATGAGTATCCGCGCCGCGGCGAAGGCGCCTTGCCTGATGCCCCGCCGTCTGATGCCCCGCCGCTTGATGGCCTGCCTGACGCCCTGCCTGGACCGATGACCAGCAGCCACAGGGTGGGGGTGCGCCGCCCGCCGTTGCTGAGCATCCGCACCGCGGCGAAGGCGCCCTGCCCGATGCTCCGCCTGACGCCCTGCCTGGACCGGTAACCAGCAGCCACAGGGGTGGGATGCGCCGCCTGCCGTTGCTGAGCATCCGCACCGCGGCGAAGACGCCCTGCTCGATGCCCCACCGCCTGACGCCTTGCCTGACGCCTTGCCTGACGCCCGGCCTCGCCGCGACATGCCCTTACATGCCACTGCGTACCGCTGAATTCCGTCCCCTCAGTTGGCCCCGAGCCGTGCCAGCCATGCGACCGCCGCGCCCACGTCGTCCACGGTCTCCACCGACTCCGGCAGGGCCGGGCGCTGAACCATGATTACTTCGATGCCCCGCTCACGGGCCGCGGTGAGCTTGGCCGCCGTCATCGGTCCGCCGCTGTTCTTGGTCACGAGCTTGTGGACGTCCTTGGCGGCGAAGAGTCTCCGCTCGCCTTCCAGGGTGAAAGGGCCACGATCGAGCAGGATCTCGCAGTGGTCCGGTAGTTCGCCGTCCGGCCGTTCCACGGCCCGCATGATGAACCGCTGGGGGAGGCCGGCGAAGGCGGAGGTCTCTTGGCGGCCGGTGGTGACGAGGACGTTGGTGTGTGGGGGGAGGGGGGCTATCTGGGCTGCGGCTGCGGGGATGTCCGGCGTGAGAGTCCAGTTGTCGCCCGGGGCGGGGTGCCAGGCGGGTCGGTGCAGGACGAGCAGAGGGGTCTCGGTGGTGCGGCAGGCGGCGGCCGCGTTGGCCGTGATGCGTTCGGCGAAGGGGTGGGTTGCGTCGACTACGGCGAAGATTCCCTCGGTCCGTAGATACTCGGCCAGCCCGGCCGCCCCGCCGAACCCTCCTACGCGAAGATCGCCCACTGGAAGCCGAGGCGACGAAACGCGTCCCGCGAGCGACGAGACCACCGAGAGGCCACCCGTCATCAATTCTGAGGCCAGCAGGCGACCTTCGCCGGTGCCGCCCAGAATCAGGACCTTCATCAGGCCCTGCGCCGCCGCAACAGGTAGGTGTCCATGACCCAGCCCTTGCGTTCCCGGGCCTCGGCGCGAGCCTGAACGATCTGCGGGCCGACCTCCGTCACCGGGCCGGAGAAGAGCATCTCGTCCCTGGTGCCCAGGTAGGCGCCCCAGAAGATGTCCACGTCGGGGTCGGTGACCTGGGTGAAGGCGCACTCGCCGTCGAGCATGACCACCACGTTGTCCTGCCCGGCGGGCATTCCCTCGGCGAGCAGTCGCCCCGGGGTGATGTGGATGGGCTCGCCGATCCGGTTCAGCGGGATGCGGTGGCGGGCGGTGAGGGCGTGCAGGCTGCTTACTCCGGGAATGACGTCCCACTTGAAGGCGACGTTGCCGCGGGCGGTCAGTTCCTCGACGATGCGGATGGTTCCGTCGTAGAGCGAGGGGTCGCCCCAGACGAGAATGGCGCCGACGCCGTCCTCCTCGAGTTCTTCGGCGATCATCCGCTCGAAGATCTCGGCGCGTCGGTGGTGCCAGTCCTTCACCGCCTCGCCGTAGGCGGCGGCGGTGCGGTCGCGCTCGGGGTCGGTGGCCTGGACGAAACGGTAGTCGGTGCCCGAGGTTCCGCTGATGTGGCGCTCGCAGATCTCGCGGCGCAGCTGGATCAGGTCGTCCTTGGCGCTGCCCTTGTCGATCAGGAAGAACACGTCCACCGTGTTCAGGGCCTTGATGGCCTGGACGGTGACGTAGTCGGGGTCGCCGGCCCCGACCCCGATGAGCAGTACTTTCCGCATTAGGCGCGGCACCTTTCACTCGAGTAGAGGTGGCTGTCGGGGAAGTCGCCGGCGGTCAGGACGGGGCCGACCACGATGACCGCGGTGCGTCTGATCCCGGCCGCGTGCACCTGATCGGCGATCGTGGCCAGGGTGCCGCGCAGGATCTGCTCGTCGTTGCGGCTGGCCCGGGCGACCACGGCAACGGGGCCGTCCTGGCCGTAGATCGGGCTCAGCGTGCTGACCACGCTGTCGATCTCCTGGACGGCCAGATGAAGCACCAGGGTGGAACGGCTCTCGGCCAGGGCTTCGAGTTCCTGTCCGGCGGGCATGGCAGTGGCGCGGCGGGCGATCCGGGTGAGGATGACCGACTGGCCCACGCCGGGAACGGTGAGCTCGCGTTTGAGGGCGGCTGCGGCTGCGGCGAAGGCAGGCACGCCGGGCACGATTTCGTACGGCACCTTGAGCTGGTCGAGGCGTCGCATCTGCTCGGCGACGGCACTGAACACCGAGGGGTCGCCGGAGTGCAGCCGGGCCACGTCTTCGCCGCGCTCGTGGGCCTGGTGCAGTTCGGCCACGATCAGGTCCAGATCGAGGTTCGCGGTGTCGACAAGCCTTGCTCCGGGCGGGCAGTCGGCCAGCAGCTCTTCCGGGACCAGGGAACCCGCGTAGAGGCAGACCGGGGCCTTCTGCAGGATCCGCAGCCCGCGGATGGTCAGAAGGTCGGCGGCGCCCGGGCCGGCGCCGATGAAAAAGACCGTCATGTCGCTGCTTCCACTGCCTTCCAGGCGCTCCACTGGGTGACCGGCATAGCGGGCCGCCAGCCGGTGAATCGCCCGATGGCCGTGGCCTTGGCGATCTCGATCTTGGCGAGGACGCCGCCGTACTGTGATCTGGCCTGCGCCAGCAGCATTTCCGATTCGAGGGTGGTCACGTTCACGACCATCCGCCCGCCGGGCGCCAGTGCTTCCCAGCAGTGCTCGAGCAGTCCGGGGGCGGTGAGCCCGCCACCTACGAAAATCGCGTCGGGGGTGGGTATTCCGGTCAGTTCGGCGGGCGCCTCACCGGTTCTCACTTCCAAATGGGGGACGCCCAGCAGCTCGGCATTGCGGGCGATGCGCTGGGCCCGCTGAGGGTCGCGCTCGATGCTGACGGCCCGGCAGGAGGGGTGCGTACGCAGCCACTCGATGCCGATGCTGCCCGCGCCGCCACCGACGTCCCAAAGCAGTTCGCCGGGCTCGGGGGCCAGGGTGGAGAGCGTGACCGCACGGACGTGGCGCTTGGTGAGCTGCCCGTCGTTCTCGTATGCCTCGTCGGGGAGTCCGGGGGTGCGCGACAGCCTGAGTGGTGCAGTGCCGGGGCAGCAGACGACGGCGAGCACGCAGAGGGCCTTGGAGCCGGACGGAGCGTGCGCGGGAAAACCTTCGCTCGGCCACTCGTCGGCTGTTGCGGTGACACGGAACTCGTCCTGCGCACCGAGGTTGCCCAGGGCAGTGAGTTCGCTGGGGCCGAAACCGCGCTTGCGCAGCAGATCCGCGACCACCGCCGGAGACTCCTCGCCGGGCACCAGGACAAGCAGCCGGCGGGCCGGGGAGATGCTCGGCTGCAGGGTGGCGGCCGGACGCCCGACCAGGCTGATCACCTCGACGTCCTGCTGGGCCCAGCCCATGCGGGCACAGGCCAGGGAGACGCTGGAGGGGTGCGGCAGGACGGTCAGGTCGAAGCCGGGGGCCACGCGGGCGATGGTTGTCGCGATGCCGAAGAAGGTGGGGTCGCCGCTGGCCAGCACCACCTTGTGAGCGCCGGGGGTCTTGACCAGCAGCAACGGCAGGGCGCGCAGCAGGGGGCTGGGCCAGGGCACCTGCCGGGCAGTGACCTCGGGAGGCAGCAGGGCGAGCTGGCGATCACCGCCGAACACAACGTCGGCCTGGCTTAGGGCTTCGCGGGTGGCAGGGGACAGGCCGGGCCAGCCGTCTGCGCCGATGCCCGCGACGACGAGGCGTTCAGGGGAGGAGGGTGGAGCGGCGGACACGGGCTCCACCCTAGTTGAGGCGGTCTCGGGGGCTTGCGCTCGGGCGGTCTGCAAACCGGCAGTGCCCCCGGCGTCGGTCTCGACGCCAGGGGCACCTGAGTCGGCTCTGGACCCTCCCTACGGCCAAGGCGCTCGATCGGCCGTCCGGATCCATCCGCCTCGCCCGCCGCCATGAGCAAGTGAACCGTCTGGGGCAGACAAGGTGGAGAACGGCCCGGCTCTTCCTCGCCGCGGCTCGGTCCAGCGCTACTCACACCTGGAAGGCAGCCTTACTCACACCTGAAAGGCAGGCTCCGGACGGCCCGGCGGCGGTGGCGCCGGGTCCGTTCCCGGCCCCGGGATGTCCGGGGTGGGGATGGGAGGAGCGGGCGCCGGCCCCGGCCCGCCCGGGCTGGGTGGCTCGAGCGGTGGGTCGGGCTCGGCCGGGGGCAGAGTCTGCTGCGTGTCTGGCTGGGACAGTGTTCGCTTCTGGGGGAGCGTACTGTCCGGATCGAGAACGGTCGTCTCGTCCAGAACGGTCATGGTTCACCCCTTTCCTGCGATCGAGTCGGCGATCCCTGGGCCAGTCCTGATGAGTCCTGGTCTAGTCCTGGTCTAGTCCTGGTCTAGTCCTGGTCGGCCAGGATCCACGCCGCCGCGTCGGGCGGCAGCAGCTCACCCTCGAGGGGTGAACTCGACAGGACAACCCTGCCGGGCGGCAGCGGGACCGCAACTGCACCGGTGTTGAGCACGCACACGAACCCGTTGCCCCGGGCCAGACCGAGCACCTGATCCTCTTCGCCGGTCCAGACCAGCGGCCCGCCGTCGTGGCCGAGTTGGGGCAGCTCACGGCGCAGCCGGAGGGCCTCGCGGTAGAGCGCGAGCATCGAGCCGGGATCACCCTCTTGCGCCTCGACCGACAACTCACCCCAGGAGGCCGGCTGGGGAAGCCAGCCAAGAGCGTCCCCAAATCCGAGAGAAGGCCCACCCCGCTGCCAGGGGAGCGGAACCCGGCAGCCGTCGCGACCGCGCTCGGTGTGGCCCGAGCGCTCCCAGGTCGGATCCTGCAGCACTTCCTCGGGCAGGTCCTCGACCTCGGGCAGACCTAGTTCCTCGCCCTGGTAGAGATAGACGCCGCCGGGCAGTGCGAGTGCATAAAGGATGGCCGCCCGGGCCCGGCGGGTGCCGAGCGCGACGTCGGTCTCGCCCTGGGGGAACTCCGGGGCGTTGCTGCCGGAGGTGCGCTGCTGGGGCCGGCCGAGCCGGGTGACGTGGCGGGTGACGTCGTGGTTGGAGAGCGTCCACATCACCGGCGCGCCGACCGAGTCGTGGGCCTCGAGCGAGATGCGGGCCGTCTCGCGCAGTTCCTTCGCGTGCCAGCGGGCGCGCATCAGCTCGAAGTCGAAGGCGGTGTGCAGGCGCTCGGGCCGCAGGTACTCGGCCAGCCGGGCGGAGCTCTCCACCCAGGCCTCGGCCACGAACACCTTGGGCGGGTCGTAGGAGTCGCCGACCGCACGCCACTCCTGCCAGACGTCGAGCACACCCGGCCGGTCCCAGTAGGGGTGGTCGGGAACCTTCACGCGGGCGAGGATCTGCTGCTGGCTGAGGTTCAGGCTGGGCAGCGCCGGATCCTTGATCAGGCCGTGCGCCACGTCGATCCGGAAACCGTCGGCGCCGAGGTCGAACCAGAACCGCAGGACGCTCTCGAACTCGGCCCGGACCTCGGGGTTGTCCCAGTTCAGGTCGGGCTGCTTCACGTCGAACAGGTGCAGGTACCACTCCCCGCCCTCGACCCGGTGCCAGGCCGGCCCGCCGAAGACGGACTGCCAGTCGTTGGGGGGCTCGTCGCCGTCCGGTCCGGAGCCGGGCCGGAACACGAACCGGTCGCGCTCGGGTGAGCCCGGGGGTGAGGCCAGGGCGGCGGTGAACCAGGGGTGTTCGTCGGAGGTGTGGTTGGGCACCACGTCGAGCAGGACCTTCAGCCCGGCCGCGTGCGCCTCCTCGATCAGCGCGCGGGCCTGCTGCAGATCGCCGAAGGGGGCGTGGATGTTGCGGTAGTCGGCCACGTCGTAGCCGGCATCGGCCTGGGGGGAGGGGTACCAGGGGTTGATCCAGATCGCGTCCACCCCGAGCGAGGCGAGGTAGGGCAGCCGGGACCGGATGCCGCCGATGTCGCCCAGGCCGTCGCCGTCGGAGTCGGCGAACGACCGGATGTACAGCTGGTAGGTGACGGCGGAGCGGTACCAGTCGGCGGCTTGCTGGCGGGCAACGGGCTCATCGGTGAGGTCTGCGCTGGTCACGGTTCCGAAGCTACCGGCGCCCACCCGCCGTCACATTTTGGCCGTCACATTTTGGCTGTCACACCCGGCCGTCACATCCCGTACGGCACCTGTCGTTCCAGCCACTGCAGCCGGAACTGGTGCTCCTCCTCGAGCCGGGCGCTCAGCGAGGCGGCCACCTCGGGGCCGCCCTTGCGGCCCAGGCGGCCGTGCGTCTCCAGCTGGACGGCGATCCAGAAGCGGGTGCCGACGGTGCCGGCCGGTTCCAGGCCCAGCTGGCCGACGATCGTGACCTGCGGGGCGGCGGCCAGCTCGACGGTGTACTCGCCCTCCCGGGCCCCGTTCCAGGCGGACTGCTGCCAGATCAGGGACTCGGTCATCATCGACTTGCCGCCGAAGAAGCGGCGCGCGGGCATGATGTCCGAGGCCTGGCGCTCCGAGACCTGGCGGAAGGCCCCGGCCCGTTCCCTCAGCTCCAGGACGTGGAAGTCCTCGTACCCGAGCTGCCGGGCCTTCTCGGTGAGATGTTCCAGCCGGGTCATCATCCGGAACGTCACCAGCGGTGAGACCCCGTAGACCCAGTCCAGACCGAACTGCGCTGACATGGCTGAGTGTCCTCCTCGCTGCCGGACTCTAGGACATGATCCGGATTCATGGGACGACCGACGTCGCCACCCTGCCAGATCGGCAGGCCGGTCCACGGCGGGTGAGCGTGTGGGCGGACGGGGGAAGGCTCGGGCTGGGATAGCCTGTGGTGCGTGGCTGAGTACATCTACACCATGCGGAAGGCCCGGAAGGCGCACGGCGACAAGGTCATCCTCGATGACGTGACGCTGTCGTTCCTGCCCGGCGCCAAGATCGGCGTGGTCGGGCCGAACGGGGCCGGTAAGTCCAGCGTGCTCAAGATCATGGCCGGGATCGACCAGCCGTCCAACGGTGACGTGCGGCTGGATCCCGAGGCGACGGTCGGCATCCTGATGCAGGAACCGGAGCTGAACGAGTCGAAGACCGTCCTCGGCAACGTCGAGGAGGGGGTCGGCGAGATCAAGGCCAAGCTCGACCGGTTCAACGCCATCTCGGAAGAGATGGCCAGCCCTGACGCCGACTACGACAAGCTGCTGGCCGAGATGGGCGAGCTGCAGGAGGCGCTCGACGCCGCCGACGCCTGGGACCTCGACGCCCAGCTCGAGCAGGCGATGGACGCGCTGCGCTGCCCCCCGGGCGACGCCGACGTGAGCGTGCTCTCCGGTGGTGAGCGCCGCCGGGTGGCCCTGTGCAAGCTGCTGCTGTCGGCCCCCGACCTGCTGCTGCTCGACGAGCCCACCAACCACCTGGATGCCGAGAGCGTCCACTGGCTGGAGCAGTTCCTGGCCTCGTACAAGGGCGCCGTGCTGGCCGTCACCCACGACCGGTACTTCCTGGACAACGTGGCCGAGTGGATCCTCGAGCTCGACCGCGGCCGGGCCTACCCCTACGAGGGCAACTACTCCACCTACCTGGAGAAGAAGCAGCAGCGTCTGGCGGTCCAGGGCAAGAAGGACGCCAAGCTGGCCAAGCGGCTGGCCGACGAGCTCGACTGGGTGCGGCAGAACGCCAAGGGCCGGCAGACCAAGAGCAAGGCGCGTCTGGCCCGCTACGAGGAGATGGCGGCCGAGGCCGAGCGGACCCGCAAGCTCGACTTCGAGGAGATCCAGATCCCGCCCGGCCCGCGGCTGGGTTCGCAGGTCATCGAGGTCAACAAGCTGCACAAGGCGTTCGGTGAGCGCGACCTGATCAAGGACCTGTCGTTCACCCTGCCGCGCAACGGCATCGTCGGCGTGATCGGCCCGAACGGTGTGGGTAAGACCACGCTGTTCAAGACCATCGTCGGGCTGGAGCAGCCGAGCGACGGCGAGGTCCGGGTCGGCGACACCGTCTCGATCTCGTACGTCGACCAGAACCGCGGCGGGCTCGACCCGAAGAAGACGCTGTGGGAGACGGTCTCCGACGGCCTCGACCACATCAAGGTCGGCCAGGTCGAGATGCCCTCGCGGGCCTACGTGGCGGCCTTCGGCTTCAAGGGCCCGGACCAGCAGAAGCCCACGGGCGTGCTGTCCGGTGGTGAGCGCAACCGGCTGAACCTGGCGCTGACCCTGAAGCAGGGGGGCAACCTGCTGCTGCTCGATGAGCCGACCAACGACCTCGACGTGGAGACGCTGGGCTCGCTGGAGAACGCCCTGCTGGAGTTCCCCGGCTGCGCCGTGGTCATCTCCCACGACCGGTGGTTCCTCGACCGGGTGACCACGCACATCCTGGCCTATGAGGGCACCGAGGAGGACCCGGCGAACTGGTACTGGTTCGAGGGTAACTTCGAGTCGTACGAGAAGAACAAGATCGAGCGTCTGGGTGAGGACGCGGCGCGCCCGCACCGGGTCACGCACCGCAAGCTCACGCGCGACTGATCTTTCAGAGCCGAAGAGCCAAAACAACGGACGCCCTTGGTCACCGAAAAGGTGGCCGAGGGCGTCCGTTGTTTGTCGGGATTCTCAGACCGCGTTCTGCCGCCGCAGCACGACCAGGGCGACCCAGCCGATCGGCACCCGGATCCAGAAGGTGACCACGCGGAAGAGCAGGGCGGCCGAAAGGGCGGCGGATTCGTCCACCTGGATTGCTGTGAGGCCGAGGAACAGGGCGGTCTCGGCGGCCCCGATACCTCCGGGCACCGGCACTGTCCCGGCAATGGCCGAGCCCCCGATCACCACCACAGCCATCAGGATCAATGGAGCGCTCTGGTCGAAGGCGGCCAGCGAGGCCGCGAGCACCGCAACGAAGCCCAGGGTCACAGCCAGGTGCCCCACCACAGCCAGGGCGAGCCGCTTCTTGCTGGTCACGATGTGCCGGAGTTCGGGGCCGGCCTCACGGAACGGCTGCACCACGTGTTTCACGAAAAGGGCCCGCCCCCACGGCCAGAACCGCAGCAACAACGCTGCAGCCAGCACCACCCCGGCGACG
This sequence comes from Kineosporia sp. NBRC 101677, assembly GCF_030269265.1. NCBI lineage: Bacteria > Bacillati > Actinomycetota > Actinomycetes > Kineosporiales > Kineosporiaceae > Kineosporia > Kineosporia sp. NBRC 101677. Next base: position 163,307 of record NZ_BSTA01000008.1, on the reverse strand, counting down.
ATGGCCACAGCCAGCCAGGGCACGTGCGGGGCGTCGGACATATTGCGGCCGGACAGGGCCAGCAGCAGTGTGATGGCGACCGCGGTGACCAGCACCGACATGGTCTGGACGAGTCCGACCACGGCCACCGCCACCGCCACCGGGACGTCCTTGCGGGTCAGGTAGCGCACGTTCAGCGCCAGCCCGCCGGCACTGGCCGGAGTGATCAGGTTGACGAACGAGGTGGCCAGCTGGACCAGGGTGATCTGGCCGAAGGGGATCCGGCCGGGGGAGAAGGCCAGGAACCCGGCCGCGCTGCCGACCACCGGCAGGATCGAGAACAGCAGCGCCACGCTCAGCCAGACCGGGTCGGTGTCGCGCAGCCGCTGCCACAGGTCGGCGAAGTCGACCCGCTGGACCAGCAGGTAGACGGCCACGACCGAGGCCACCCCGAGGACCACCCGGCCGATCAGGGCGCCCCGGCCCCGCTGGCGGGCGTCCGGATCGGCGGGAGCGGGCACTGGCTCCTCCGGCACAGAATCAGGCTGTGCGGCTGGGACATCGGTGGGCAGGGACACGCTGCCACCTTCGCACAGCGCGCTGAGCAGCGGGAAAACAACGGTTGCAGTTCAGGGACGAATCAGGGACGAACCGGAGTAGGCCTGCCCTTTCGGTCAACCCGCCTTTTCGGTCAGGCCGCCTTTTCGGTCAGGCCGGCTTGCCCGAAGAGCCGCCACCGTCGTCCTTGGGCTCGTCGTTGTCGTTCTTCTCCTCGTTCTCGTCGCGCTTGCGGCTCTCCGCCTCGCCCTCCTGCTGGCCCATCTTCTGGGCCTGCTCCTGCTCGGAGTCGATCTCGGCGCAGTGCTGCTGGAGCTGCTCGGAGAGCTTCTCCACCTCTTCGCGCAGGTTGTTCAGCCGGGTGCCGAGGGCCTGGTGCTCGGCCTGCTCGGCGCCGGTCAGGGCCTCGTTGATCAGCTCGGCGGTGCCCAGGAAGGTGTCACGACCGGTGTCCAGCTCGGCGCGGGCCAGACCGAGCTGCTCGGCGACCTCGTTGTGGCTCATCCGCTCGCTGATCACGTCGAGGGTCCGGGCGGCGTTCTCGAAGACGTCACCGCTGCCGGCCAGCTCCTCGACGATCTTCTCCAGGGCCTCCCCGGCGATGCTGATCGACTGGCCCACCCCGTCCCAGCCGTGCTCGTGGGCCAGGTCGATCTCGCCGCGGGCGTACTCCAGGGCCTCCTCGGCGCGGTTGCGCGCCTCGTCGGCCGCCGCACTCACCGCTTTGACGTCTGAGCTGATTTCCTCGGTGCGCGACATCGGTTCTCCCTTGTGCGAAGTGCCCCAAATCCTAGTGGGGGCGCCTCACACCCACCTCACCCCGTCGGGGTCGGGAGCTGTGCGGGTGCGCCGAGCCGGTGGGCGATGATGACGCCGCTGATCGCCTGGGCGTTGATCAGCGCCACCAGCACGACCAGCTGGAAGCGGGCGGCGTCCATCGGGTCGGCCCCGCCCAGCAGGGCGCCGATGAAGGCGCCGGGCAGGGTGACCAGGCCGGTGGTCCGGGTCTGGTCGATCACCGGCATCATCGCCTCGGCCACACTGCGCCGGCAGATCCGGGCGGTGGCCTGGCGCGGGGTGGCGCCGAGGGCGAGCAGACCCTCGATCTCGTCGCGCTCGGACTCCAGGCCCGCGGCCAGCCGGCGGCCGGTGAGGGTGGCGGCCAGCATGGTGCCGCCGATCACGATGCCGCCCAGGGCCACCAGGTAGCGGGCGGAGAGCTCGAGCATGCCCAGGGCGAAGATCACGGTCAGGGTGCCGACGGCGGCGGTGGTGCAGGCCAGGGCTGCGGCGGGCAGGGCGTGGGGCAGGGCCTTGATCCGGCCCGCGGCGGTGCGTACGGCGATGGTCAGCATCACCGCCAGGGCCAGCACCACGAAGGGCGGGGCGTCGAAGACCCCGCGCAGGGCCAGCCCGACCAGGGCCAGCTGGGCAGCGCCCCGGATCACCGCCCAGGCCGGGCCCCAGCCCAGCGGGACCTGGGCGATCCGCAGCACCAGCCAGGTCAGGCCGATCAGGACGGCCACCCCGACGGCCAGCCGGACATCGGGGTGGAACAGCGTCACTCCGGCACCCGGAACATGCCTTCCTGTCCGAGGGTGGCCACCAGCGTGCCGTCCAGGGCGTAGATCCGGGCCAGGCCCAGCCCGCGGGCGCCGGACGCGGAGGGGCTCTCCTCGACGAACAGGTGCCAGTCGTCGAAGCGGGCCGGGCGGTGGAACCACATGGCGTGGTCGAGGCTGGCCGTCTTCATGCCCGGGGTGGCCCAGGCCAGGCCGTGGGCACGCAGGGTCGGCTCGAGCACGGTGTAGTCGCTGACGTAGGCCAGCACCACGGCGTGCAGCAGCGGGCCGGGCGGCAGCGGGCCGGTGGGCCGGATCCAGACCGCCTGCTCGGCGGTCTTCTCCGGGCCCGGGCCGAGGAACAGCGGGCTCTGGACGTGGCGCAGCTCGAACGGCTGGGAGGCCAGGAGGGGCCCGAGGCCGCGGACGCTGTGCCCGGCCTCGGCCAGGCGCTCGCGGAACGAGGGCACCTCGTCCGGGCGGGGCACCTCGGGCATCGGGGACTGGTGGTCCAGACCCTCGGCGGCGGTCTGGAACGAGGCGATCATCGACAGGATCGGCTTGCCGTGCTGCACCGCCTGGACCCGGCGGGCGCTGAACGAGCGGCCGTCGCGCAGCCGCTCCACCGCCAGCTCGATCGGCACCTGCGGATCACCCGGACGCAGGAAGTAACCGTGGAAGGAGTGCGGCGGGCGGTCGGCCTCGACCGTCTTGGCCGCCGCGGCCAGCGACTGGGCCAGCACCTGGCCACCGAAGATCCGGCCGTTGGGGGAGTGGAAGTTGTGGCCGAGGAAACGGTCCTCCCCGTCGGGCTGCACGTCGAGCTTGGCCACCAGGTCGGTGGTGGCGACCGTCCCGGCCTCGGCCACCGGGCTCTCGGCGTCCACGCCGGTGATCGCCGCCAGTGCGTCGCGCGCCCGGTCTCTGCTCGTCACTTCGGTTCTCCTTCGTGCTGACCTGCTGATGCTGCTGGTGATGCTGCCCCGCCGACGGCCGGCGCGCTCACCATGCGGGTGGCCAGGTCGGCGTACAGCTCCCCGATCTGCGCGGCGCTGCGGCTGCCCCGGGGGTCGTACCAGCGGGCCACGTCGACGCTCAGCGAGAGCAGGGCCCGGGCCACCGCCCGGGTGTCGGGCACGTCCATCTCACCACTCGCGTTGCCGGCGCTGAGCTGGGCCTCCACCACGGCCTCGATCTGCCGGCGGATCCCGAGTACCCGCCGCCGGTCCGCCTCGGCCAGGGCGGTCAGCTCGTGCTGCACCACCCGGGCCACCCGGTGCCGCTCGGCGTGCCAGGCGGTGAACGCCCGGATCACCGACTGGAGCCGGGCCAGCGGGGTGGGCGGCCCGGCGACCGAACGCTCGACCAGGTCGAGGGCCGCCTCGTGGCCGACCACGCTGATCTCGGCCAGCAGGGCCTGCTTGGAGGGGAAGTGGACGTAGAGCGCGGCCGGGCTGAGCCCGACCCGGGTGGCGATGTCACGAGTGGTGGTGGCGTGGAAGCCCCGGTCGGCGAAGGCCTCGATCGCGGCCTGGACCAGCCGCTGGGAGGAGTCCCCGGCCCGGTCCGGGCCGCCTTCGTCGTCCGTCCAGCTCATCGCCGAGCGGGTCGCCATGGCGGGAGCATGTCATGAACGAGCGCTCAGTCAAGGCACACTGGTTCCGAGCGCGAGGATGCACTCACCGGACGAGGAGGGGCAGATGCGTCTCGACGAGGAGACGGAACTTCACGGCAAGAGGCAGTCCGAACAGTCCAGTCAGTCCGAACCGGCTCCGGAGGGGCTGGCCAGCCGCCGGTTCCAGGGCCGGGTTGCGGTGGTCACCGGGGCCAGCCGGGGTATCGGCCTGGCCATCGCCCGGCGCCTGATCGCCGAGGGGGCCCGGGTGTGCGTCACCGCCCGCAAGGCCGGCCCTCTGGAGGAGGCGGTCGAGCAGCTGGGCGGCCCGGAGGTCGCGGTGGGCGTGGCGGGCCGGGCCGACGACGCCGAGCACCGTTCCGAGGCGGTGCGGCGCACCATGGAGACCTTCGGCCGGCTCGACGTGCTGGTCAACAACACCGGCATCAACCCGGTCTACGGCCCGACCAGCAGCGTCGACGCCGGGGCGGCGGCCAAGGTCTTCGACGTGAACGTGATCGCGGCGCTGTCGTGGACCGACGAGGTGAGCAAGCTGGGGCTGGGCTCGCGGGAGGGCGCCGCGATCGTCAACGTGGCCTCGATCGCCGGGCTGCGGCCGTCGCCCGGCATCGGGGTGTACGGGGCCAGCAAGGCGGCGCTGATCCACGTCACCTCGCAGCTGGCGCTGGAACTGGCGCCCCGGATCCGGGTCAACGCAGTGGCTCCGGCCGTGGTCAAGACGCAGTTCGCCGAGGCGCTGTACGAGGGCCGCGAGGACCGGGTGATCGAGGGGTACCCGCTGGGCCGGCTCGGGCACCCGGACGACGTGGCGGCCGCGGTGGCGTTCCTGGCCAGCGACGACGCCTCGTGGATCACCGGGCAGACGCTGACCCTCGACGGCGGCGTGGGTCTGGCCGGAGGCCTGGGCTAGAGGCCTGGGCCGAAGTAGCCGCTCGCTACCCGCCGGGGCAGTTGACCCGGCGGGTAGCCGGGCGGTTCAGTGTGTTCCGGTCGATCCCGGACAGCAGCCGGGGTCTTGTGCGACCGGAGGATCTGATGAGCACCGAGGCGTCGACGACCCTGACCGAGACCCGGACCGAGACCCTGGCCGAGACCTCCGGCGGTACCGGCCGCACCATGCCGGCCTGGCGGGTCACGGCGGCCGGGGAACCGGCGGCGGTGATGCGGCTGGAAGAGGTTCCGGTGCCCTCACCCGGCCCCGGGCAGGTTCTGGTCCAGGTCGGTGCGGCGGGCCTGGGCCTCACCGACGCCGCTCTGGCGCAGGGCCTTTCGCTGCAGGCTCCGCCACCGCCCTTCACCCCGGGGCTGGAGCTGTGCGGGGAGATCGTCGGGGTCGGGGCGGGTGTGTCGCAGTACCGGCTGGGCGAGCGGGTCGTTGGGCAGACCACGCTGCCCAGCGGTTCGCTGGCCCAGTTCGCGCTGGCCCGGGACCAGGACGTGTTCCCCGCCCCCACCGCGCTGGACGACGAACCCGCGGCGGTCTTCCACATCGCGTACCTGACCGCCTGGCTGGGGCTCTATCGCCGGGCCTCGGTGCACGTGGGCGAGTGGGTGCTGGTCTACGGGGCGGCGGGCGGCCTGGGCAGCGCGGCGGTGCAGCTGGCCCTGGCGGCGGGCGCCAAGGTGGTCGCGGTGGTCGGGTCGGAGGAGAAGTTCAAGCTGGTCCGGGGGCTGGGCGCTCAGGTGGTGCTGGACCGCAGCCGTCAGGACGTCGAGGCCGCGGTGCGCGAGCTGACCGGTGGCAAGGGCGTGCAGGTGGTCTTCGACCCGGTCGGTGGGCCGACGTTCGAGCAGGCCGGGCGGCTGGTCGGTTTCGAGGGCCGGATCGTGGTGGCCGGTTTCGCCTCGCAGCAGGCCGTCCCGGTGGCGCCGGAGCAGGTGCGGGCGGCCAACTTCACCGTGCTGGGCGTCAACTCCGCGCTCTACCGCGAACGGGAGCCCGAGCTGGTGCAGCGGGCCCACGCCGACCTGATCGCGCTGCTGGACGCCGGGGCGCTGCGCCCGCAGCTGACCGAGACGCTGCCGTTCGGGCAGGCGCCGCTGGGGATCACCCGGCTGGCCGAGATGTCCACCCACGGCCGCCTGGCCGTGTCGGTGTCGAGCTCTGTGTCGGGCTCGGTGTCGGGCTCGGTCGGGGACGATGCCTCGGGGTGACCCGCCCACCCAGGCGGGCCGTCGTCCATCGTTCTGATGTTCTGAAGGGTCTTCGCAACCCACGGACCGGCGCCGGCCAGGCCCCTCCTCCTTCCCGGCACCCGGTCCGGGGTGCTGTCATTGCATCGGTCACCCGGCGCGCCCCTTGACCACCAATTTCGTGTGACCCAGGCCACTCGGGCCGATGAGGGACGATGGACGGGTGCCTCGCCACCGAGAAATGGTCCCGTTGCGCTGGTCGGACAGCGATGTGTACGGCCACGTCAACAACGTGATGCTGCTGCGCCTGCTGGAAGAGGCCCGGGTGTCCGCGCTCGAGCCGGACTTCCTGGAGGGCGGGCTCTCGGCCGGGGCCGGCACCGGGCTGCTGGTGGCCCGGCAGGAGATCGAGTACTTCGTGCCCCTGACCTGGCGGGCCGCTCCGGTCGCGATCGACCTGTGGGTGACCCGGATCGGGGCCTCCGACTTCGAACTGGGCTACGAGGTGCTGGAAGAGGGGCCCGAGGGGCCGCCGGTGGTCTACGCCCGGGCCGAGACCACGCTGTTCGCCTTCGACCTGGCCGCCCAGAGGCCCCGGCGCCTGGCCGAGCTGGAACGCAAGAAACTGCTGGAGTGGCTGGACGAACCGATCCGCTGGCGTCGGCGGCGGGAGAAGGCGGCGGCCCCCCGATGAACCTGCTGCTGCCTGATCTGGCCACCCTTTCCGATCTGCGCACGTTCGTCGGCCGCGCCCGGCAGATCGACGAGGGCGGGGCGATCCGCCTGGTCGGCGCGGGCGAGGTGCTGGCCATGTACGCCTGCGCCCTGCACGGCGGGGGCGGGCCGACGGTGCTCGCCCTGCGGGTGCTGTCGCTGGCCGAGCCCACCGAACTGGACGCCACGGTGCCGCTGAGCGCGCTCAGCGACCGGTTCGCGCGGATCGACCGGTTGATGGCCGGCGCCCGGCCCACCCCGCGCAGCGTGGGCAGGCCGATCGAGCTGCCGGTCCCACCCACCACGGCCACCAACGCCAGCTGGGCGGGGGTGGCGCCGCCGCGTTCGGGCTGGAACCTCGAGGGCATGGTGCCGCTGGCTCTGCTGCGCGACGCTGCGCGCGCGGGGATCGAGGAGGTCGCGGCGGGGGTGCCGAGCGGGTCGGGATCCGCGGCAGTGGCTCGGCTTCGCGGGCTTGTCTGGGGACGCTCGTTGCTGGGTTCCCAAGGTCCGGCGGTGCCCGCCGGGGTCGCCTTCGCGGCCGAGACGTTCGGATTCCTGGGCCGCGCGGCTTCGGTGGAGGCTTCGCCGGAAATTGAAGACGCGTCAACGCTCCACTCGGCGGGGCCGTGGTGGCGGCTGAGCACCACCCGCGGGCACGTGCTGGCCCGGACGGCTTCGCTCCTGGGGTCCTGAGGGGTCTCGCGCCCAGCAGGTCAGTCCGGGGTGTTCTGCAGGCTGAAGGCGGCCCGCTCCAGGTAGTCCCAGAGCATCGACTCGTAGGCAGGCGGCAGGTCGAGGCTGTCCACCCCGGCGCGCATGTGCTTGAGCCACCGGTCGCGGGCGTCGGAGTTGACCTGGAAGGGCATGTGCCGCATGCGCAGCCGGGGGTGGCCGCGCTGCTCGCTGTAGGTGGTCGGGCCGCCCCAGTACTGCTCGAGGAACATCAGCATGCGCTGCTCGGCCGGGCCCAGGTCCTCGTCGGGGTACATCGGGCGCAGCACCGGGTCCTGGGCGATGCCCTGGTAGAACGTGTGAACCAGCTTCGCGAACGTCTCCCGCCCGCCGACCGCCTCGTAGAAGGTCACGTTCGTGGTGCTGGGGCTCTCCGGTTCCGCCATGCCCCCAGTGTCGCCTATCGGCCCTGGAGCAGTGCCGCCAGGCCGGACAGGATCAGGTCGGTGGTGTGCCGCAGGGCCCCCTGCGGATCGGCGTACTGGTTAGTGCTCTCGCCCAGCGAGTTGCCGACCCGCCCGGCCACCGGGTAGTCGTGGTCGCTCATCACCTTCGCCAGCAGCGGTGACACCTCCGTCCACCAGTCCAGGTCGCTCTGCTCGGTCTCACGCCGCCGGCGCTCCAGCTCGATCTCCTCGCGGGCCAGGGCCGACACCGTGGCCAGCAGCGAGGTGAGCGTGTACTCCATCTCGAGATCGGTCAGCCCGATGCCGTCGAGCGCGGTCAGCTCGGTCTCGTACTTCCCGGTGACCCCCGGCCCGGGCATCGGCCGACCGGCCCGCACCTCCACCGTCCAGGGGTGGCGCAGGTGGTGCTCCCAGTTGGCGGTGGCCATGTGCCGGACCCGGTCGCGCCAGTCGGCCTTCTGGGCGGGCCTTTCGATACCGGCGTAGACCTCACCGGCCACCGCGTCGAACATCAGCTCGATCAGCTCGGGCCGGCCCGCGATGTAGGGGTACAGCGTCATCGCGCTTACCCCCAGCTCTTCCGCCACCCGCCGCAGGGTGATCGCGTCGAGCCCTTCGGCGTCGGCCAGGCGGATGGCGGCGTCGGTGATCCGCTTGGGGGTGAGCCCGGACCGCCCGCTGCCCACGGTGGGGCGCCAGAGCAGGCCGATCAGCTTGACCGGGTCACCCTTCCGCTCCGCTCGCTTCGCCATGGGATGATCCTAAGGGCTTGCTTACGTTGTAAATTACAATGTACGTTGGATCGGACCGAAAGGGGTTGGGGATGACCGAGTCGGAAGTCCGGATCGAGGCGCGGGGAGTGCGCAAGCAGTTCCCCAAGGCCGAACGGCCGGCGCTGGACGGGGTGGATCTCACCGTCCGGGCCGGGCGGGTGTGCGCATTGCTGGGGGCGAACGGGGCCGGTAAGACGACGATGATCCGGATCCTCACCACGCTGTTGGTGGCGGACGAGGGGGAGGTGCGGGTGGCCGGGTACGACGTGGCCACCCAGGGCGGTCAGGTCCGCGCATCGATCGGGCTGGTGGGGCAGTACGCCGCGCTCGACGAGGTGCTCACCGGGCGGCAGAACCTGGAACTGTTCTCGAAGCTGGCCGGGATGAGCCGGACCGAGGCCCGCGAGCACGCGGCCGGGCTGCTGGAGCGGGCCGGCCTGAGCGACGTGGGTGACCGGGTGGTGGGCAAGCTGTCCGGTGGCCTGCGCCGCCGGATGGACCTGGCCACCTCGATGATCACCACGCCCCAGGTGCTTTTCGTGGACGAGCCGACCACCGGGGTGGATCCGCACGCCCGGCGGGACCTGTGGGCGCAGTTGCGGGCCATGGCCGAGCAGGGGGTGGCGATCCTGCTCACCACGCAGTATCTCGAGGAGGCCGACTCGCTGGCCGACGACGTGGTGATCCTGAAGGAGGGGAAGGTGATCGCCCGGGGCACCCCGTCGGACCTGAAACAGCTGGTGGGGGAGCCGAAGTGGGAACTGCGCGAGCCCACTCTGGAAGACGTGTACCTGCACCTGCACGACGCCGGGAACCAGTTGGGGGTGATGAACTGATGAGCACGGCAACCGCTTTCGGCTCCACCAGTCTGCTGCGCGAGTCCGTGGTGATCGCCGGGCGCACGGTGCTGCACTGGCGGGCGCAGCCCGGCCAGTTCGCCGTGGCCCTGCTCTTCCCGGTGATGCTCCTGCTGATGATGGGGGCGTTGTTCGGCGGCGCGGTGGCGGGCAGCACCGCCGACTACTTCGTCTTCGTCCTGCCCGGGGTGCTGGCGCTGAACATGATGTTCGGCATCGAGGCGACGATGACGGCCCTCGCCTCGGACGCCACGAAGACGGTGACCGACCGCTTCCGCTCGCTGCCCATCTCCGGCGGGTCGGTGCTGCTGGGCCGGGTGCTGGCCGACCTGATGACGTCGGTGGTCGAGCTGGCGGCGCTCAGCCTGGCCGGGTTCGCCCTGGGCTGGCGCTGGGAGAACGGGCTCCTGCCCGCGCTCGCGGCCTACGGTCTGCTGCTCACCCTGCGGTTCTCGGTGCTCTGGCTGGGGGTCTTCCTGGGGGTGAAGGCGGGCTCGCCGGAGGCGCTGATGGGGGTGCAGATCCTGGTTTGGCCGGTCGGGTTCCTCTCCACGGTGTTCATCGACCCGCGCACCATGCCCACCTGGCTGGGCTGGCTGGCCGAGCTGAACCCGGTGTCGGCGGTGGCGACCTCGGCCCGGGAGCTGTTCACCGGTCAGGAGATCGAGGGAGTGGGCTGGGCCGCCACCCACTCCCTGCCCTACGCCCTGGTCAGCCAGGTGGTGCTGGTGATGGTGTTCGCGACGCTGGGGGTGCGCGCCTACCGTCGCATCGGGCAGTAGGCGTGGTGTCCGAAGGATCCAAGACGGGCGTGGCCCGGCGGTCGTAGCGTCGAGGTCATGAAGCTACGACTCGCAGTCATCGAACTCGTGGTCTCGGACATGGCGGCCAGCCTGACCTTCTACCGGCTGCTCGGCCTGGACCTGCCGCACCCGGACGAGGCCGGGGCCCAGCCGCACGTCCAGGCCGACATCGGGGGCGGGGTTCAGCTCGCCTTCGACACCGAGGAGACGATCCGCTCGTTCGAGCCGGACTGGAAGCGACCGGAGCGGGGCGCCACCCAGTCGGCGATCGCCTTCGAGGCGGCCTCGCCGGCCGAGGTGGACGAGGCCTTCAAGACGATGCTGGACGCGGGGTACGAGGGGCAGCTGAAACCGTGGGACGCGGTGTGGGGCCAGCGTTATGCGGTGGTCCGCGATCCGGACGGCAACCAGGTGGACCTGTTCGCGGCTCTCAGCTGACCAGTTCGCCCGGGGTACGGCCGGTGAGGGCCCGCACCTCGCGGGAGAGATGAGCCTGATCGCAGTAGCCCGCGTCGGCGGCCACCCCGGCCAGGGGCTGTCCGGCGCGGGCGCGGGCCAGGGCTCGTTGCAGGCGTAGTACCCGCAGCAGGTGGCCGGGGCCGTAGCCGAACAGTTCCTTGCTGCGGCGCTGTAGCTGGCGGGCGCTGAAACCGGTGTGCTCGGCCATTTCCGCCACTGGCAGGCCGGTCTGGGCCATGCGGAAGACGTTGCCGCCCAGGGGGTCGGCCGGGGCGGGGGCGGTGAGAAGCCACTGCTCCAGTGCTGCTGCTCCGCCCTGGGCGATCTGTTCTTCCAGCAGCCAGGCGCGTCGCGTGCCCCAGAGATCAGCCAGTGGTACGTACTGGTCGACCACCTCGGCGGCCGAGATCCCCAGCGCGGCCGGGCCCGTTGCGGCGGCGAACCTCAGTGCCACGAAGTTCTCGTCGCCGCGGGGTACGTGCAGGTGGGCCTTGGTGTCGGGGCCGGCGACGCGCAGGGTCTTCCCGTCCCAAAGCAGATCCAGGCAGCCGTCCGGAAGGATCAGGGACGGCTGCCTGGCCGGTTCTGCGGGGGCACTGCTGCGCCAGAGCACTACGCCGGCCCGGGCGGCGGGTCGCTCGGCGTACGTCATGGCAGTTCAGCGTAGTTAACGCCCGAGCTCGCGCTCCTCCGGATGCCGCTTGGAGCTGGAATCGCCGGCGGTCGGGCTGCCCGCGTCGGACGGCGGGGCCGGGGTGGTGGCCTCGGCGCTGCCGTAGTCCGGGCGGCTGGAGGGCACGGCCTCGCCCTGGTTGACGATCATCGTGCGGGTGGTGGAGTGCTGCCAGATGCCCTCGCGGGCGAAGCGCACCCGGATCCGGCGGCGCATCTCGCGGCCCACCGGCGGGGCCTGGTCCGGATAGGTCTTGATCACCATCCGCACCACCACGCTGTCCTGGGTCACCGTCTCGACGCCCCAGACCTCCGGGTCCTCCATGATCACGTCGGCGAAGCGCGGGTCGGCCCGCAGGTCCAGGGCGATGTCCTCGAGGATCTCCTCGACCCGGTCGATGTCCTCCTCGAAGCCCACGTTCACGTCGATCACCGCGCGCGACCAGCCCTGCGAGGAGTTGCCCACCGACAGGATCTCGCCGTTGCGGACGTACCAGACCGTGCCGTTGATGTCGCGCAGCTGGGTCACCCGCAGGCCCACCGCCTCGACCACGCCGCTGGCCTCGCCCACGTTCACCGAGTCACCCACGCCGTACTGGTCCTCGAGGATCATGAACATGCCGGCCAGGATGTCGCGCACCACGCTCTGCGCGCCCAGGCCCAGCGCCACGCCGATCACACTGACGCCGGCCAGCAGCGGTGCGATGTTGATGCCGAGTTCGCCCAGCACGGTCAGCCCGGTGACGATGAAGATGATCACCGAGGTGATGCTGCGCAGCACCTGGGCCAGGGTCTTGGCCCGGGCCAGGCGGCGGGTGACCGGCGGTGGGGCGGCCCGGCGCACCTCCGCGTCCTGAGGATGTTCGGCCGCGGCCTCGCCGGTGGTGCTCTGGCCGGGGGCGGTGGTGCCGGCCGCGATCCGGTCGGACAGCCGGCCGATCAGCCGGTGCACGATCTTCCGGACCAGCCAGCCGATCAGGATGATGAAGGCCACCCGCAGCGGCCCGCCGATCAGGAAGTCCAGCCACTGGCCGAGCCGGTCGTTGCCGGTCAGGCGCAGGGTGACACCGCAGATCGAGAAGTCGTCACGGTCGCACGTCTGGCTGGCCGCCCCCTGCTGGGCTGCGTTCAGCAGGCCACCGGTGATCTCGCTGAGCGAGGAACCGGTGGGTGAGGGGGACGGGGTGGCGGTAGCGGTGGCGCTCGGGGTGGCCGACGGATCCCCGGTACCGCTCGGGACCGGGGTAGGCGTCGTCGTGGCAACCAGAGCGCCCAGGTGGGCGGAGGCGGCGGCGAGTGGAGCGGCGAACATTCGGCCGAGGCTAGCGGCGGCAACCCTCGACGGTGAAACCCGCTTCCGGAGAATTCGGGACGAACCGTCGGGGGTTCACAGCCTCTATAGGTGGATCGGGGGACCAGCGGGTCAGGTGAGGTCAGGTGAGGTCAGGTGAGAGTCAGACCGGTCTGATGGGCCAGGAACGTCATGGTGTCGGTGGAGAGGGCGATCGACCGGGACAGCGCCCGGGCACCGTGGCCCACGTTCTTCTCCCGGCGGATCAGGATCGGCCGCTCGCCCGGGTCGGCGCTGGTGGCGTGCTGCAGCGCCGCGCACAGCTTGCGGGCGTGCAGCGGGTCGACCCGGGTGTCGCCGTCGAAGACGGTGAACAGCGTGGCCGGGTAGTCCACGCCCTCACGCACCTGGTGGTACGGCGAGTAGGCGAGAAGCCAGCCGAACTGTTCAGGATCGTCCGCCGACCCGTACTCCACGTTCCAGGTGGCACCCAGCCCGAACTTCTCGTACCGCACCATGTCCAGCAGCGGGGCCGAGCAGACCACTGCCCGGTACAGCTCCGGACGCTGGGTCAGCGCGGCCCCGACCAGCAGGCCACCGTTGGAGCCGCCACTGATCGCCAACTGGCTCGCCGACGTCCACTGGTTGTCGATCAGGTGTTCGGCCGCGGCGTGGAAGTCGTCGAAGACGTTCTGCTTGTGCCCGAGCATCCCGGCGCGGTGCCAGTCCTCGCCCTCCTCGCTGCCCCCGCGCAGGCTCGCCACCGCGTACACGCCACCGGCCTCGGCCCAGGCCAGGATGGTCGCGGAGTAGCCGGGCGTCATCGGCACGCCGAAACCGCCGTAGCCGTAGAGGATCGTGGGCCGGGGCGAGGAGGGCACGCCCTGGTCGTCGAGCAGATCGGCGCGGCAGGTCACGAACATCCGCACCACGGTGCCGTCGGCCGAGGGGTACTCGATCTGCCGGGTGACCACCTCCGGCACCTCGACGGTGCCGGGCGGGGCCGCGAACAGTTCGAGCCGGCCGGTCAGACCGTCGAGGCGGTACACGTGCGGCGGGGTGACGTGGTCGGTGTAACTGAACCAGCACTCGTGCCCGCCTTCGGGCCGGGAGACCAGGCCTCCCACCGAACCGACGCCAGGGAGCGTCACCGTGCCGGACGCCCCCGGGTAGCGCGAACCCGAGTCCAGGTCGTGCACGCTGATCTCGGAGACCGCGTGCCGTGTCCACTTGGCCAGCAGCAGCGGGTTGTCGATCAGCTGCTCGCCGTCGAGCACGGTGTAGTCCTGCAGGACCGCCCCGTCGTGCTGCGGGATCAGGTCGCGCCAGTGCTCCGGGCCGGGCGTGCTCGGGTCGGTGACCGCGAGCCGGCCGCGCGGGGCGTCCAGGTCGGTGAACACGTAGAGCCGGCCGTCCCGCCCGACGTGCGCGCCGAACTGCGCGTCGAGACCGGTGGCGATCGGGGTGAACTCGGGGGAGACGTGTGCGCCGGGGGCGTTGAGGTCGGCGATCCAGGCGTCGTTGCGCGGGGCGGTGCCCACCGAGGCCGAGACGATCAGCCAGCGCCCGTCGCGGGAGAGCCCCACGCCGAAGTAGGTGCGGGCGTCGTGCCCCTCGCCGAACACCTGGACGTCCTTCTCCGGGTCGGAACCCAGGCGGTGCAGCCAGATCCGCCGGTGGTACTGCTCTTCCCCGGCCGGCACCTGCTCCTTCGGCAGCCGCCGGACGTAGTAGAAGGCAGGGACCCGGCTCTCGGGGTTCTCCTCGTCGGGCAGGCCCCCGGGGATCCAGGAGATGGGGGAGTAGCGGGCCCGGTCGATCGGCCCGTCGACGAGTTCGCCGGTGGCGACGTCGATGATCCGCAGCACGCTCTCCTCGGTGCCGCCCTCGGAGAGCTGGTAGGCCAACAGGGTGCCCTCACGGTCGGGCTGCCAGGCGTCCAGCGTGGTGGTGCCGCTCGCGTCGATCGCCACCGGGTCCACCAGGGCGCGACGTTCGGCGTCGGGGCCGTCCTGCACGTACAGGACGCTGTGCTCCTGCCCCGGCTCCCGGCGCATCGAGAAGATCCGCTCACCCCGCCAGATCGGCACCCCGGCCACGCCCGCGCCCAGCAGTTCGCGCAGGCGGGAGCCCACCTGCTCGCGCCCCGGCCAGTCCTGGGCGGCGGCGCCGAACATCTCGTCCTGCTGCTGCGACCACTGCTCGGTGCGCTCGTCGGAGGCGTCTTCGAGCCAGCGGTAGGGGTCGGCCACCGGCTGCCCGTGCAACTCCTCGACCAGGTCCAGACGCAGTGCCGGGAAACTCATGAACACACAGTAAGGGGACCTCGCCCGGAGGATCGAGGGGGACGGGGCGTGGCGGCGCCCCACCGTGCGTGCGCGATGTCTGGCAGGATTCACCGGCGAGAGCCCGATCGAAAACATTGCAGACCCCGACGAACGCGACGGAAGCACAACGGTGACCGACCAGCGCCCTTCCCGTGACAGCCGTGACAGCCGTGACTCGATCGTCGGACCGGACGACGAGGGGTCGGTCTACGACGTCAGCGCCCCCACCCCACCCGCGGGCATCGCCCTGGGCGGCCGGACCGGCCCGGACGACAACCCGGACCACGACGACGACATCGTCACCCGGCCCGCCCTCGTCGACGGCCGGCTCGACCTGACCGCCACCGCCCCGCAGGAACTGGCCGACCTGGCCGCCGCACTCGGCGTGGCCACCGAGTTCAAGGACTGGCAGGGCAACACCGTCGCGGTGTCCACCAAGACCCTCTGCGGTGTGCTGGAGGCGCTGGACATCCCGGTGCGCACCGGCCACGACGTGCGGGCGGCGCTGGAGGAGGTGCGCCGCCGGCCGTGGGAGAAGATGCTGCCGGACGTGACCGTGGTGCGCGAGGGCGACCAGGCCGTCATCCCGGTGCACATCGACTCCGACCTGCCGTTGCACCGGGTCGAGGTGAAGCTGGAGACCGAGGACGGCACGCTGCTCACCCTGCCCCTGGCGGCCGAGCAGCCGGAAGAGGCGCGGGCCACGTTCGACGGGCACACCGTGCGGCGGGTGAACTACGTGGTGCTGGGCGACATCCCGCTCGGCTACCACACGCTCTGGGCGCGCTACCAGCCGCAGGCCCGCTACCCCGGCAGTGAGAACCCCACGGCCAGTTCGGTCGAGGCGTTCCGCCCCTACATCGTCACCCCGCGGCAGATCGAGCTGCCGCCCTCGGTGGCCGACAGCCGGGCCTGGGGCTTCATGACCCAGCTGTACTCGGTGCGCTCGTCCCGTTCGTGGGGTCTGGGCGACCTGGCCGACCTGGCCGAGCTGACCGGCTGGAGCGCCCGTTCCGGCGGGGCCGACTTCGTGCTGGTGAACCCGCTGCACGCGGCCGAGCCGGTGGCCCCGATGACGCCCTCGCCCTACCTGCCCAGCACCCGGCGCTTCTTCAACCCGGTCTACCTGCGGGTGGAGGACATCCTCGAGGTCGGCTACCTGCCGAGCACCGAGCGCGCCATCCTGGAGTGGCAGGCCGAGGCGCTGCGGGCGCTGAACACCGACCCGGGCGAACTCGACCGCGACGCCGTCTGGGAGGCCAAGAACACCGCTCTGCAGACGGTTTTCGAGTTCCCGCGCAGCCGTGAGCGGCAGGCCGCGTTCGAGGCGTACTGCCAGCGCGAGGGGCAGGGGCTGGAGGACTTCGCGGTCTGGAGCGCCCTGGCCGAGCGTTACGGCCTGCCTGCCGCCGACTGGCCCACGCACTTCCACGACCCCCGCGGTGCGGCGGTCAAGCAGGTGCGGGAGGAGATGGCCGACCGGGTCGAGTTCCACATGTGGCTGCAGTGGTGCCTGGACCAGCAGCTGGCCGGGGTGGCCGAGGTGGCCCGCGACGCGGGGATGTCGGTGGGCGTGGTGCACGACCTCGCGGTCGGGGTGCACCCCGACGGTGCCGACGCCTGGGCCCTGGCCGACGTGCTGGCCGGAGGCGTCACGGCGGGCGCCCCGCCGGACGCGTTCAACCAGCAGGGGCAGGACTGGTCGCAGCCGCCGTGGCGGCCCGACCGGCTGGCCGAGCTGGGCTACGGGCCCTACCGGGACATGCTGCGCACCCTGCTGCGTCATGCCGGCGCCCTCCGGATCGACCACATCCTGGGGCTTTTCCGGTTCTGGTGGGTGCCCGAGGGCAACACCCCGGCCGACGGCACCTACGTGCGCTACGACCACGAGGCGATGATCGGGGTGCTCGCCCTGGAGGCGCACCGCGCGGGCTGCTTCGTGATCGGCGAGGACCTGGGCAACGTCGAGGCCTCGGCCCGCGAGTACCTGAAGGAGCGCGGGGTCCTGGGCACCAGCATCCTGTGGTTCGAGCGGGACTACGAGGGCGACGGCATGCCGCTGCCGCCCAGCGCCTGGCGCGAGCTCTGCCTGGCCACCGTCACCACCCACGACCTGCCGCCCACGGCCGGGTACCTGGCCGGTGAGCACATCGAGCTGCGGGAGCGGCTGGGCCTGCTCACCCGCCCCTACGAGCAGGAGGCGGCGATCGACGCGGCCGAGCGGCAGGCCGTGCTCGACCAGCTGACCAAGCTCGGCCTGCTCAAGGTCGGCCCGACCGAGCGGGACAAGGTCGAGGCGCTGCACGTGTTCCTGACCATGACCCCGGCCCGGCTGATCGGGGTGCAGCTGGCCGACGCGGTGGGCGACCGCCGCACGATCAACCAGCCCGGCACCAACGACGAGTACCCGAACTGGCGGGTGCCGATGGCCGACGGGGTGGGCCAGCCGGTGCTGCTCGACGAGCTGATGGACTCGGCCCGGGTGACCAGCCTGATCCGCACGGTCGACGCCAAGCTGCACCCGAACGACTGGGTCGAGCCGGAGTGAGTTCTCAGCGCCGGCGCAGTAGGCAGCCGGGCCCGCGGATCGGCGAGATCCGGCTCACCGGGCTGGAATCGGGAGACCAGGCCGACCTGCAGCCCGGTGCCCGGATCGACGGCCTGGCGTTCGCCGGGCTGCAGACCGACGCGGTCGACCTGTCCGGCGCCGTGGTGATGGAGTGCAGTTTCACCGACGTCGGGGTGGACGAGGCCGACCTGCGCTCCACCCGGCTGCGCGACACGGTGATCTCGCAGGCCCGCCTGCCCTCGCTGCGGGCCGGGCGGGGCGACTGGCGCGACGTGCGGGTCGAGGGGTCCCGGATCGGCTCGGCGGAGATGTACGAGAACAGCTGGGGCTCGGTGCACTTCGTCGACTGCAAGATCACCTACCTGAACCTGCGCGGAGCCACGCTGCGCGACGTCGCCTTCACCCGCTGCACCATCGAGGAACTCGACCTGGCCGATGCGAAGGCCCGGTCGGTGGCCTTCCTGCAGACCTCGGTGCCGACCCTCGACGTGCAGCGGGCCGAGCTCGAAGAGGTCGACCTGCGCGGCGCCGAACTGCACCGGATCACCGGGCTTTCTCAGCTCGCGGGCACCACAGTGAGTTCCACCCAGCTGAGCCAGCTGGCCCCCCTGCTCGCCGCGGAGTTCCGGATCACCGTCGACGACGCGGCCCCACCGGAGATTGCGTAGGTCGTGAGTTCCAAGCGCGTTTTTTCATTGGTAGCCCTGCTGTTGGTGGTCGTCGTGGCGGTCGGCGCCGGCGTCTACGTCGTGTTGCGGCCGGCCGAGACCGAGCCTACGAGTGCGCCGATCACGAATGAGCCGGTGCCCACCGCTACCGGGGTGGAGAAGGACGTGAAAGTCGGCGTCTTCCGCAGCACCTCGCCGGAGGACGTGCAGGAGTTCGGCGACTGGCTGGGCCGGGACGTCGACTACGTGGTCGACTTCTCGCTGCGCTCCACCTGGAAGGAGATCGCCAACCCCTACGACCAGCTGAAGGCCTGGCAGAAGCACGACTACCGGATCGTCTACGGCCTGGCCATGCTGCCCGAGGCCAAGCACCTGAAGGTGAGCCTGGCCGCCGGGGCCGACGGGGACTACAACCGCTACTACCGCCGGCTCGCCCGGAACCTGGTCGAGTACGGCCAGGAGGATGCGATCCTGCGCCTGGGCTGGGAGTTCAACCTGGGGGCCTGGCGCTGGCACCCGGACGACCGGGAGGACTTCATCGGTTACTGGCGCCAGGTGGTCAAGACCATGCGTGCCGTGCCCGGGGCCGAGAACCTGCAGTTCGACTGGAATGTCAGCAGCGGCGGGAACAACTACAACAGTGCGGTCTTCTACCCGGGTGACGCCTACGTGGACTACGTGGGGGCCGACGTCTACGACATCTCCTGGGCCGACGGCACCTATCCGTACCCGGCCGACTGCGACGCGGACTGCCGCCTGCAGCACCAGAAGAAGGCCTGGGACGACGTGTACAACGCCCAGTTCGGCCTGAAGCACTGGTCCCGGTTCGCCGCGGAACACGGAAAGCCGCTGACGCTGCCGGAGTGGGGGTTGTGGGACCGCACGGTGACCGACGGGCACGGCGGCGGCGACAACCCGTACTTCATCGAGCGGATGCACGAGTTCATCGACGATCCACTGAACAACGTGGCCTACCAGGCGTACTTCCAGTTCGACGTGGGTGACAACGGCAACCACATGCTCACCGACATGCCGCAGTCGCAGGACCGGTTCCTCGAACTGTTCGGGTAGCCGACCAGAACCGAACTGGGGACGTCCGTGGCCGGCCGGCCACGGACGTCCCCAGTTGGTGCAGTGGGCTTTACAACGCTTTTCAGCCCTGCAGGTCACGCTCCTGCGCACGCCCGGCGCGCTCCACCGCGTCGCGGCCCTCGACCACCAGCCGGCGCAGCGCCGGCTCGGCCTCCGAGGCGTCCAGCCACTCCTGGGTAGCGGCCAGGACGTGGTTCACCGGCTGCGCCGAGGGGTACAGCCCGGTCGCGATCTGGGCCGCCATCTCGCTCGTGCGCTCGGCGTAGACCTTGGTGAGCGCCGCGAAGTACGGTGCCACGTAGGGCGCCAGCAGCGAGCGGTCGTGCACCCGGTTGAAGCCGCCGATCACGGCCTGCTGCACCGTGTTCGGCAGGTCGCCGTCCTCCACCACGCTCTTGAACGCGGCCGCCTTGGCCTCCGGCGTGGGCACCGCGGCGCGGGCCGCCGCAGCGTGCACCCGGCCGGTGGCCGTGTCGTCCCGGGCCAGCTCGGCGTCGATCTCCGCCTCACCGGCCACCGCGCCGGCCACCAGGGCGATCAGCAGGCTCCAGCGCATCTCGGTGTCCACGGCCAGCCCGTCGATGCTCAGCTCACCGGACAGCAGGGCCCGGATCGAGGCCAGCTGCTCCGGCGTGCTCGCGTGCGCGGCGAACGAGCGGGCCAGCAGCAACTGCGTGTCGCTGCCCGGCTCGGCCGTCTTCAGCAGGGCGAACAGCTTCTCGGCGGCCGCCGCCGTGGTCGCCTCGCGGAACTCCGGGGCGACGTACGACTCCAGCGTGGCCGAGAGCTGGCGCAGCAGGGTCTGGGCCACGCTCGGGTCGTCGACCGAGGCGATGTTGGCCAGCACCAGGTCGGCGAACGAGCGGGCGGGCAGCTCCGCGTCGCGGGTCATGTCCCAGGCCGCGCCCCAGATCAGGGTGCGGGCCAGGGAGTCCTCGAAGTGGGCCAGGTGCCCGGTGGCGGTGTCCAGCGACCCGGCGTCGAGCCGGATCTTGGTGTACGCCAGGTCCTCGTCGTTGATCAGGATCAGGTCCGGCCGGGCCGAGCCGACCAGCTGCGGCACCTCGGTGAGCGCACCGGTGACGTCCAGCTCGATCCGGGTGGTGCGGCGCAGCTTGCCCTCGACCACGTCGTAGCCACCGACCACGAGCCGGTGCGGACGCAGGTGCGGGTACTCCGCGGTGGCCTCCTGGGCGATGGCGAAGCGGGTGATCACCCGGTCCTCGCCGGTCTCGATCACCGGGCGCAGGGTGTTCACCCCGGCGGTCTGCAGCCAGGCCTTGGACCAGCTGTCCAGGTCGCGGCCGCTGGTCTCCTCGAGGTGCCCGAGCAGGTCCTTCAGCGTGGTGTTGCCCCAGGCGTGGGTCTTGAAGTACTTGCGCAGCCCGGCGTCGAAGTCCTCCTGGCCGACCCAGTGCACCAGCTGCTTGAGCACCGAGGCGCCCTTGGCGTAGGTGATCCCGTCGAAGTTGACCTCCACGTCCTCGAGGTCGCGCATGTCGGCCACGATCGGGTGCGTGGAGCTGAGCTGGTCCTGGCGGTAGGCCCAGGACTTCTCGGCGCTGCTGAAAGTGGTCCAGGAGGTGGCCCACTCGGTGGCCTCGGCCTGGCAGCGGGTGCTGGCGTACTCGGCGAACGACTCGTTCAGCCACAGGTCGTCCCACCAGCGCATGGTGACCAGGTCACCGAACCACATGTGGGCCAGCTCGTGCAGGATGGTCAGCGCGCGGCGCTCGATCAGGGCCTGCGGCACCCGCGAGCGGAACACGTAGACCTCGGTGATGGTCACCGCGCCCGCGTTCTCCATCGCCCCGGCGTTGAACTCGGGGACGAAGAGCTGGTCGTACTTGGGGAACGGGTAGTCGCAGTCGAAGGTCTCCTCGAACCAGGCGAACCCGGCCTTGGTGATCGCGATGACGTTGTCCGCGTCGAGGTGCTCGGCCAGCGACTTACGGCAGAACACGCCCAGCGGGACGGTACGGCCGTCGCGCACGGTCAGCTCGTCGGTGACGCGGTGGTAGGGCCCGGCCACCAGGGCGGTGACGTAGGGGCTCATCAGCTCGGTGGGGGCGAACCGCCACACCGAGGTGCCCTCGGCCGCGGGCTCCGGCTCGACCGCGGAGGCCACCGTGACGACCTGCCAGTGGCTGGGCGCCTTCACCGTCCAGGTGTAGGTGGCCTTGAGGTCGGGCTGGTCGAAGCAGGCGAAAACCCGCCGGGCGTCGGCCACCTCGAACTGGGTGTAGAGGTAGGTCTCGCCGTCGACCGGGTCGACGAAGCGGTGCAGGCCCTCACCGGTCTGCATGTACTCGGCGTCGGCGACCACGCGCAGTTCGTTCGCACCGGCGGTCACACCCGGCAGCGCGATGCGCGCGGTGCTGACCACCTCGGCGACGTCGAGCGGGTTCCCGTTCAGCACGACCTCGTGCACCGTGGGGGCGATCAGGTCGATGAACAGGCCCGGGGCCTCGTCGGTGGCGGTGAACCGCACCGTGGTGACGGAGCGGAAGGTCTCGGCGCCGGTGGTCAGGTCCAGATCGATGTCATACGACTGCACCGTGAACGCGGCGGCGCGGGCGGCCGCCTCGTCCCGGGTCAGGTTCGTACCGGGCACAGGGTCCTCCTCGGTCGGATTTTGCTCAAGCCGGATCCTCTCACCCGGGACCCCGGGGCGCTGCGCGGGTGTGCGGGGATGAGATCGGGCACCGGGCGCGTTGTAGCCGCCTGACTACAGCCCTTCGCGTCGAGGAGCCCTTTGCGATGACCGAACGCAGCACCGCCGACTTCTGGTTCGACCCGCTCTGCCCGTTCGCCTGGGCCACCTCGCGCTGGATCCTCGAGGTGGGCAAGGTCCGCCCGGTCGACGTGAACTGGCACGTGATGAGCCTTTCGGTGCTGAACGAGGGCAAGGACGACCTGCCGCAGGTCTACCGCGACCTGATGGACCGGGGCTGGGGCCCGGTGCGGGTGATCATCGCCGCCCGTGAGCTGCACGGCGAGAAGTACGTCAAGGCGCTGTACGACGCGATGGGTGCGCAGATCCACTACAAGAAGGAGGAGGACTACTCCGTAGTGATCTCCACCGCGCTGGCCGAGGTGGGCCTGCCCGCCGAGCTGGCCCGGTTCGCCGACAGCGACGAGTACGACGAGCAGTTGCGGGCCAGCCACGCCGAGGGCATCACCAAGGTGGGGCAGGACGTCGGCACCCCGGTGGTGGCGTTCAACGGCACCGCCTTCTTCGGGCCGGTGATCACCCGGGTGCCCACCGGCGAGGAGGCCGGCAAGCTCTGGGACGGCACCCTGCTGGTCGCCTCCAACCCCTACTTCTTCGAGCTCAAGCGCACCCGGACGGAATCTCCGCAGTTCGACGTCTGAGCCTTCGGCCAGTCCGGCACTCCTGCCCCCGGGCGGGAGTGCCAGACTGTTCCTCATGCGCGTGCACCTGGGATCCGACCATGCGGGTCTGGAACTGAAGCAGCATCTGGCCAAGCACCTCACCGAGGCCGGTCACGAGATCGTCGACCACGGGCCGCACCAGTACGACCCGGAGGACGACTACCCCCCGTTCTGCCTGCGGGCGGCCGAGGCGGTGGCGGCCGAGCCGGGCACCCTGTGCGTCGTCGTCGGCGGCTCCGGCAACGGTGAGCAGATCGCGGCGAACAAGGTCAAGGGAGTCCGGGCCGCCCTGGCCTGGAGCCTGGAGACCGCCAAGCTGGGCCGTCAGCACAACGACGCCAACGTGATCGCGGTCGGCGGCCGGATGCACTCCCTCGAGGAGGCCACCGGGTTCGTCGAGGCGTTCCTGGCCGAGCCGTTCAGCGGCAACCCGCGGCACGCCCGCCGGATCGACCAGCTCAGCTCGTACGAGACCACCGGCGTCCTGCCGCCCCTGCCCGAGTCCGAGACCGGCGCCCAGTAGGGCCGACACCCAGTAGGCCAGTACTACCCGAAACGCCCACTGGGCCTCAGACACCTCACGATTACTCATCGTGGTCAAGTGGTTACAGTGTGGCTAGGATCGGGGCATGGTCACGCTGAACCACGGCTCGTCCCGGCTGCCCGGGCCCAGGTCACCACGGCCTGGTGTCCCGGCACCCGGGCGCCCGGCCAAAGGTCCGGGCAGAAGTCCGGGTAAAGGGCCCGTTCGCATTCCCGCACCGCGGCGGTCGGCGATGACCTCCACCGCGCGACCGGGCGACCTGGGCCGCCGGGCCCGTCGCGTCGCCTCCTCCACCCGTCGCTGGGTCGACGAGGGCAGCTACCCCGGCCCGGGCCGGATCTGGCTGAACGTCGTCGCCGCCCTGGGCTTCGCCCTGGTCGCCCAGCACGCCCCGGTCCTGCTGCCGGCCGCCTGCGTCGGGCTCTTCCTGATCCTCGGCTCGGCCGTGGTGCGCCCGCGTCACCTGGTACGGGATGCCGCGCTGATCGGGGTGGTGGTCACCGTCGTGCTGGCCCTCACCGGTCAGCAGTTCTGGTCGCTGGTGCCGGTCACCGGCGTCTCACTGGGCGCCGTCCTGCTCGGCTGGATCCAGCGTCGCGAGCGCGACGCCGCCGACTCCGGCCTGCGCGACGCCTCCACCGCCGACGCGGTCCTGATCGATCTGCGCAACGAGATGCTGATCCGGTCGGTCAGCCCCCGACTGCCCGAGGGCTGGCGGTTCGACACCGATCTGCGCCCGGCCTACGGCGACTCCTTCAGCGGCGACTTCCTGCTCACCGCCCAGCCCCGGCCCGACCGGCTGGAGGTGGTGCTGGTCGACGTCTCCGGCAACGGCTACCAGGCCGGCGCCCGGGCCCTGCTGCTGGCCGGGGCGATGGGCGCCCTGCTCGACGCCGTGCCGGCCGCCGGCTTCCTGGCCGCGGCCAACCAGCACGTGGTGCGCCTGGGCACCCAGTTCGGCACCGAGGAGGCTTTTGCCACCGCGGTTCACGTCAGTGTCGACCTGACCACCGGGCTGTTCTCGGTGAGCGGGGCCGGCCATCCGCCGGTCGCGCACTACCACGCCGGATCGGGTCGGTGGGAGGTGCTGGACGGCGAACAGGGGCCTGCGCTGGGGGTGATCGAGGATGCGGTCTACCCGGCGGTCACCGGACGGCTGCAACGCGGTGACGCCCTGATGCTCTTCACCGACGGCCTGGTGGAGAGTCGTGGGGTCGACGTCGGGCGGGGCATCGACCGACTGGTGGGACGGGCCGATCCGCTGATCGCGCGCGGGGTGGAGGGCGCCGCCGCCCACATCACCGGAGCGATCCGCACCGAGGAGGGCGACGACCGCGCACTGGTGATCCTGCGGCGCGGTTTCTGATAACTGCTCCGTTCGGGGCGGGGCTACTCGGGCGTCACTCAAGCGGGGGTCAGATCGGGTCGAGCAAAGGGGTGTGCTGACCCGACGCAACCCTCGCGCCCTGTTCCTCGGCTTCACGGTCGCCGCAGCATCCGCCGTATCCGCTGCGCTGCTGGCGCTTCCGTCGCACGCCGACGTGGCCGCGAGGCCGGCGGCGGAGCGGGCGGGCAGCAAGGTGCTGGGGCAGACCATCCTGGTCGCACCCGAGGGGCACGACGGCACCACCCGGCTCGCCTCGTCGCACAAACCGCTGGCCACCATCACCAAGGCGATCAAACTGGCCGAGCCCGGTGACACCATCCTGGTGAAGGGCGGCACCTACGTGGGGGCGGCCGGCTACGGGGCCCGGCCCGGACGGGCCGGGGCGCCGATCCGGCTGCAGGCCGCGCCGGGTGAGCGCGTGCTGCTGAAGGGCACGCTGCAGCTCGAGAACGCCGACTACTGGAAGGTCTCGGGCATCAACGTGACCCACAACCCGGCCGGTGGGCGCAAGGAGTTCCTGGTCAAGTTCGACGGCGGCACCGGCTGGGAGTTCGTCGACGCCGAGGTCTGGGGCTCCGTCGGGGTCTCCAACATCATGGTCAGTTCCTCGGTGAAGAACGGGATGCCCCGCGCCTACCGGATCGCCGACAACTGCATCCACGACAACGACGCGGTCGGCGGCGCGTTCATGAACTTCCACAACATCTACCTGATGCCGGGTTACAACTCCGGCCCGGGCGTGATCGAGCGGAACATCATCTTCAACTCCGAGAACGGGGCCGCGGTGAAGGCGGCCGGCCCGACCGCGGCCACCGGGGCGGCCGACGTGAAGATCCGCCGCAACACCATCGCCCGCTCGGCGGCCGGCGTGATCGTGGGATACGCCAGCCGCCGGGTCGAGGTCCGCAACAACCTGATTGCCCAGCAGGTGGTGCGGGCCCCGGCCGGGGCCCAGTACGTGAAGAACTACGACGCCGCGGTGATCGGCAACCACGTCAGCGGTTCCGGGAACAAGGTGGTCAGCACCGCTCTGTCCGGCTTCCCGAAGCTGATCAACAACACCCGGGACAGCAGTGCGCCGGTGAAGGGGGCGCTGACCAAGCGGATCCGGCCGGCCTACCGGTCGACCATCTCCTGCTCGGGGTACAAGGCCAGCCGGACGGTCGCCGGCTACGGCCGGTTCAGTTGACTAGCCGAACAACTTCTTGAACCGCTTACCCGAGTTCTTCATCGCCGAGAGCCGGTGGTCGCCGCTGGGTGCGCTGAACTCGAAGTAGGCGTGGTAGGCAACCTTGTTCTTCGGGTTGTTGATGAACTTGTGCATCTGGGTGACGTAGTACGGGTTGTCGGCGCCGCCGTGACCGTCCTTGCGCTTCCAGACGCCCCACTCCGGCAGGGCCATCGGCCGGCCCTTGCGCCGCGCGAAGTCCGCCCAGAAGTTCAGGCCGTACTGCTGGCCGGTGACCAGTTTCCAGGCCTTCTTCTGCTGCTTCAGGCGGCAGGCCTTCCCGCAGTTCTTCGGGTACGGGTAGTGCGGCCAGGAGATGTCGTAGATGTCGACGCCGATGTAGTCCACCCACTTGTTGCCCGGGTAGTACTTGGTCGGGTCGAAGTTCGGCTTGCTCTGGTTGCCGTTGTTGACGTTCCAGTCGAACTGCAGCCCGGACGCGCCCGGCACCGAGCGCATGGTCTTGACGATCTTGCGCCAGTAGGTGACGAACTGCTTCTGGCTGGTCGGGTGCCAGCGGTACGAGGGGTGGTTGAACTCCCAGCCCAGACGCAGAATGGCGTCACCCTGGCCGTGTTTCACCAGGTTCTTGGCGAGCTCCCGGTAGTGCTTGTTGTACTTGCCCTTGGCACCCTTGGCGATCGTGGACTTGTCGCCCTTGCCGATCGGCAGCATGGCCACGCCGTAGACCATCCGGTAGGGCGAACCCTCCCAGGTGCTCAGCATCCACTCCGGGTCGGCGATCTCCTTCCAGGTGGTGCGGGTGGAGTAGTCGACCGCGTAGTGCACGTCCCGGCCGAGCCAGTCGCCGAACTGGTCGACCTCCCAGGGCGAGGTACCCCGGAAGACGCCGATCTTCACCTTCCGCTCCACACCTTTCGCGCCGGCGGCGGCCGCGCTGGGGGTAGCGGTGGTCTTGGCCTCGCCCGTTCCCAGGGCGTAGGCGGAACCTCCGATGGCCAGGACCACGGCCAGTACTGCGGCTATCAGGGGGAGTCGGCGGGCAGGCGTCAGAGCGCGGGGCGTCGGCACGGAAGGGACTGTAGTGGTTCAAAGTTCACTGTGTCCGATTCGCAGGAAAAGTTCCCCCGTCTGTCACTGTCCGTCACGGTCCGTGGGTCAATAGGCGCCACTCTGTGTCTGAGCGCTACCGGCGAGGTGCTCGATCAACGTTGCGGTCTCGGGTTCGATGTCCACCCCGGAGGAGGCCAGGACGAAGCGGACGTGATCGGCCACGTCGTGCAGTCGGCCGGGCCCGCCCAGGGCGTACTCGGCGCGAATGATGTGGCGCCACAGGTTCTGCGCGTGCGGCACCGCCCGCAGCCCGGCCGTCGCGGCCTGCTCCACGGCCAGGTGGTCACCCTCTTCCGAGGTGATCCGGCAGAGCCGGCCGGCCGCGTCCAGGATCAGGTGCTCGGCCTGGCGTTCCACCCCGGTGCGGGGCAGCCAGGTGTAGGTGCCGTGCGCGATCCCGCCGACCAGAGGGCCCCGCACCAGGTGCAGCGCCCGGATCAGCAGGTCGCGCTCACGGGTCTGGTCGCCCGCCTGCCCGGCGCGGTCGGCCCGGTCGATCAGGGTGCGCAGCACGTCCCAGTCGCAGGGTACGTCGGAGGTCAGCCGGAGCCGGCCGTCCGAACCCTCGCGCAGCCGGGGCTGCCCGGACTCGTCCGGCCCCAGCCACTCCCGGACCTCGGCCAGCATGTCGTCGCGCACGTCGGCGGTGACGCCGCGCGGCCAGATCGCCGAGCCGAGCACCGTGGGGTGGGTACCGGCCGGGTGCAGGGCCAGGTAGGCCAAAATCTCCTCGGCCACCACCAGGCGGCGTGGGTCGATCCGCCCGGGGGCGTGCACCTCGACCTCGCCGAGAACGGCCACCCGGACGGTGGACTGGGACCAGGTGATGTCGTCGGTCTCGACCACGCCCTCGGGCAGGTCGGCGCTCACCACCCGCTCGCCCTCGGGTCCGGTGGCGACCGGTAGGTCGGGGGTGCCGGCCGAGACGAACAGGGTGTGCAGGCGCTCGATGCTGCCGTCGCCCAGTCGGTTCGCCGTGACCTGCAGCGAGAGTTCGTCACAGGTAAGCACTCCGGAGTCGTCCACCTGCAGGCGCCAGCGGGCGCCGGGCAGTTCACCGGTGACCAGGACGGCCAGGTCGGCGCCGCGGGCGACCACGGTCTGCAGCCGGGAGGCGGTCTGCACGTTGAGCGGAGCGCCGTAGATGGCCACTCGTTCGGGACGGCTGCCGGGAGCGGGGCCACCGGTGAGGATCTGGACGGGGCCGGTGCGGGGCATCCGGGTCGACCCTTGTTCCAGTTGCTCAGTAAGGGCTTTCGCGCCGGCGACGGGAATCAGCCGACCCGCGGCGATGGCCGGCAGAGCCGGGGGAAGATCGGCGGTGAGCACTTCGATGCCCCGCGACCAGGGGTTCCCGGCCAGACCGAGGGCCAGGGCGCGGACCACGGCGGCGGCCATGCCCGGGCTGCCGATCACCGCGACCGGTCCGGCCGCCGCCCCCAGGTTGATCAGTGCGTCGCGCCCCAGGTGGTCACGGCCGACCGAGGCCAGCAGCGGATAGGCGCTGTCTCCGTGGGCCACCAGATGCTGGGCGTCGTCGTAAGTCAGGCGCCAGCGCAAGCCATCGTCCAGGGCGGCCCAGGGCGGGGGAGCGGAAGCATGGGCCATGGTCAGCAGGAGGTCGAGGCCCTCGTCGTCGACCACCGCGCCGTAGGCCTGGGGCAGGGGTAAGGCGGCCTCACGGCAGGCCCGGGGCAGCGACCGGAGGGCGAGGTCGAGCAGGGCGCCGCGGTCGGCGTCGGCACCGGTACGCAGCCAGACCTCGGTGTCCCGTTCGAATTCGCCGGGCTGGTCCTGCCCACCCCGCCGACGGCGGCGGATCAGCAGCAGGGTGCCCAGCAGGGCCGCGGTGACCAGGCCGGCACCGATCAGCTCGGCGGGAAGGTCGGAACCGTCTGCGGTGCTGAGGCTCTGGCTGGGCGTGGCTACCGGGGGTGTGGGGGCTGTGGTCTCCATCGCGGTCGGTGGGGCGGCCTTGGTGGTGCTGGAACTGCTTGAGGACGAGGGTGCGCCGGTACTGCTGTTGGGCCCAGTTGCGCTGGGGGCGCGGGTAGTGGTGGCCGCGCCGGCGCCACCGGGTGCTGCGCCGGTGGCGGTGTTCGTCGGCGGGGCGGTGCTGGTGGGCGGGGTCGTTGTGGTGTTCGTGGAAGGCCGGGCGGTGGAGGTGCCTCGGGGCGGAGTGGGGTCGCTCGGTAGGACGCCCTGGCCCTGCGTGGCCACACCGGGGTGTTGCGGGGGAAGGAAATTGGGGTCGCCCGCGCTGGCGATGCGTCCCGTGGGTGAAGTAGCCGACGGCGAGACGCTAGGTGCCGAACCGGTGTTGGACGGAGCTGTGCTGGTCGGGGCCGTGCTGGAGGGAGCGGTGCTGGTCGGGGCCGTGCTGGAAGGGGCTGTGCTGGACGGAGCCGTGGTGGCGGTGCGGGTGGCGGACGGGCGGTTGGTCGATGTGGCCGGACCGGCTGCGCCGCCGTTGCTGTTCCCGCTGCCTCGGCTTTCCTCTTCCCCCCGGGGCTTTTCGTCCTGCTGCGGAGTCGGATCTGCGGCTCGCTCGCGCGGCGGGGTGCGGTCGGCCACCCAGCGCGTCACCCCGACCGCGTCCTCGGGCAGGATCAGCCGCCAACCCGGCTGGATCAACCGCGCAAGGTGCAGGGTGCGACCGTCCGGCTGCAGACGTCCTTCATTGAGCCGGTAGATCTCGTGGTAGCGCCGGCCGTCACCGAGGTGGCGCTCGGCGATCTCCCAGAGCGTGTCGTGGTGTCGGCCGGTCGGCGCCTCCACCACGTAGACCTTGTGCCCGTCCAGAGCCAGCTCGTCGCGGCTCAGCTGACTGGCCGAGACGGGGGAGCCCCGGTCGGCCTGGGCCGCGTTGCGCCGGGCGTTCGCCGCCTCGGCGGCGGCCTGCCGGGCGGTCAGTTGCCGGTTGCTCACGTGGCTGACCGGTTCGGCCTCGACCGCCTTGGGCGGTGCGGTGTTGGCGTCGAACACGTAGAACGTGTCCGGGTCGGTGTACGTGGCCTGCTGGCTGGAGACCACGGTGTCGGACCGGGCCGCGCCCAGGTCCGGCCGGGTCGCCGCCTGCGCCACCCCCATCTGCCCGGCCATCACCCCGGCCAGCAGCATCGAGCCGACCAGCCAGCGGGCCAGCCGCTGGCTCGGCCCGGACAACGGCACCGGTGCGGCCAGCACCCCGCCCCGCAGCGCGGCCCCGAGCTCGACCAGCACACAGATCACGAACTGCAGCCAGGCCAGCGCGGCCACCACGACCAGGACCGCCAGCACCTGGGCGATGCCCAGGGTGCCGGACAGGGTCAGCTCCTCGGACAGCCTGCCGTCGGCCAGCAGCGGGGCGGCGAGCACGTACAACCCCACCGGTACCCCGGCCACCAGAGCGAGCAGGGCGAGCGCGGAGAACACGGCGCCCACCCGGGAACGCCGGGGCGCGGGGCCGGAGTCCCGCGCCTGCTGGGTGAACCGGCCGGCACCCGTTGCCGCCCGGTCCGCGGAATGCGCCGTCATGGCAAGCCCTCCCCGGTGATGCCCACCGCGGGCCGGGCCTGGCCCTGGGCGGTCACGGTGAAACTGTTGAAGAAGATCAGGGACAGCAGTGCGGTCTTCTGCTCGATCGTCGCGCGCACCGCCACCTGCTCGGTGTCGGCCGAGATGGTCACCCCGGAGGCCGGGTAGTCGCGGGCGGCGAGGAACTCACCGGCCGCGGCCCGGGCCGCCTCGGGGTCGATCAGGACCGTCCCGCTCTCGCGGAGCGTGTCCACCTGGATCTCGCGGGCGCCGGCGCGCGCGGCCTGCTCCACGTCGTCCGTCACCCGCTGGCGGGCGTTGATCGCCAGCCCGCCGTCCACCACCAGTCCGGCCAGCACGAGCAGCACCACCGCGAACGCCACCACGAAAACCGTTGCCTGACCGGAGTCGTCACCGCTGAACCGAAGCTGTCTGCTCACGGGGCACCGCCGGTGCGCCGGTAGATGTCCAGCGGCGCCGAGCTGGAGGCGCGTACCGAGACCGTGCCGGGCAGGCCCAGCAGTCCCAGGTCGTCCACCGGTACCCGGCAGCTCAGTTCCGTCTCGATCGTGCCGCCCGCGACGAACTCACCGCTCAGCCCGACCGCCTCACAGGTCCAGCGCCCGCCCAGCGAGGCGTTCGCGGTCTGCGTGGCCGCCGCCCGGGCCGAGCCCAGGTCACGTTCCAGCGACGCCGCCCGGACCGCGTCCCGGCTCGCCGCCTCCACCTCACCGCGCACCGCCACGTACCGGCCGAACGCCACCACCAGCAGCAGGAAGGCCACCAGCAGAGGGGTGATCAGGACGATCTCGACCGACATCGAGCCGGTCTCGGCGCACCGGTGGCCCGGGCGCGGGTTCCTCAGCCGGATTCTCACAGGTCCGGCCGGAATTCCTCGACCGGTCCCTGCACGACCTGCTCGATCCGCAGGCCGGGGATGCCGGGCACCACCTGCACGCCGCGACCGGTCACCACCGCCCGCACCTCGTCCGCCCCGACCGCGGAGACCTGGACCGTCACACCCTCGATCACGCCCTGGCCCACCTGCGCCGCGTAGGCCCGGCCGCGCGCCTCGGCCGCACCGGCGTCCTGGGTGGTCCGGGCCACCCGGGCCGCCTCCCGGGCCGCCGCCGAGGCCGCCTGGTTGCCCAGGAACAGCAGAGCGGCCTGCACGGTGGCGAAGATGACGAACAGCAGCAGGGGCATGTACAGCGCCAGCTCGATCGTGCTGGCACCCCGGTCCCGGCCGGCCCGGACACCGCTTAGGGCGTGCCACCGTCGAGGTTGATGCTGTCGGCCTTCGACCGCAGCTTCTCCAGCAGCACGGCGCCCACGGCCGCGGCGATCCCGACCAGCAGGGCCGAGATCACCACCCACTCCACCACCGAGGCACCCCGGTCGCGCGGTCCGCGCACCACCCGGCTGCGTGCGGCGTCGATCCGGCCCCGGATCACCATCTCCCCGTACCCCGCCGCAGTGGCCGGGTCGAAGCGGAAAGGTCCGCTCTTCATCTGGAGTCTCCTTCATCGCGTTGCTTCAGGTTCCGCTCAGGACCCGGACGATCGCCGGGTAGATCAGGAAGATCAGGAAGCCCACCGCCAGCAGGAGCTGGGCGATGAGCATGGACTGGGACCGGGCCTGGGCCCGGCCCTCCGCGTCGGCCATTTCTCGACGACGCATCGAGGCCGCTCGCGCGGCCAGGGACTCCCGGACCTTCGCCCCGTCGTCCGCCACCAGTTCCAGAGCCGCGCCCAGGTCGCTCAGCTCCGCCACCGCGGTCTCCTCGCCCAGCCGGCTCAGGGCCGACCACGGGGTCACACCCTGCAGCCGGGCGATGGCCAGGGTGTCGCGCAGCCGGACCATCGCCCAGCCGTCGCTGACCGAGGAGGCCGAGTTGAGGGCCTCCGGAACGCCCCGCCCGCCGGACAGGTTCAGCGCCACCAGATCGAGGAACGAGCCGACCACGTGGCGGAAGTCGCGCCGCCGGATCGCCGCCCGCTGCCCGGCCTGCAGGGTGGGCAGGAAGGTGCCGATCACCAGCCCGCTCAGGCCCAGGAACACCGGCGTGGTCACCGGCAGCCCGCCGAGGAGCCCGACCACCAGGCTGCCGAGGACGAACGGCACGGCCGCGCCGACCGCCGCGCCGAGCAGGCTGTAGGCCAGGTGGGTCTCGATCGGGCGGTCGATCAGGGAGAGGTCGGCGCGCAACCCCGCAGGCAGCCGCACCCCGGAAAGCTCCAGTTGCCGCCGGATCTGACGGCCTACGGACGAGGTGAGCCGACTACCGCTGTTGGTGGTGGTCCGGGTCTGGGCGACGCCGACGGCCTTGAGGCGTTCGGCGTCCAGGGCGGCCAGCGTGCCCGGCGCACCGGACCCGCGCATGGCCGGCCGGGCGAAGGCCAGCACCAGCAGCAGCAGCCCGGTCCCGGCCAGCGCCCCGGCCAGCACGATCGCGATCATCGGGGCACCCCCCGGGTCATCGGGTCGGTGGTGGCGTTGCCGCTGTGCATGAAGCGTTCCGGAAGGTCGTAGGCGGCCAGCTGTTTCAACCAGAAGAAGCCCGCGGCGAAGAAGCCCACCACGATCGCCAGCACGACCTGCCCGGCCGGGCTCTGGTAGGGCTGCACGTAGCCCGGGTTGAAGGTGCGCAGCCCGAGCACGAACAGCAGGGTCACCGCGACCACGATCTGCACACTGCGCCGGGTCGCGGCCCGGCCGGCGGTGACCCGGCCCCGCATCTCCACCTCGGCCCGCACCGACTCGGACAGGCTGGTCAGCACGTGCCGCAGCCCGGGCCCGCGCAGCCGCGAGTTCAGCAGCAGCGCGGCCACCACCAGGTCGGCGCTGGCGTCGTCGAGGTCGTCGGCCAGCCGGTGCAGCGCGGTCGGCAGCGGCACCCGCACCCGCAACCGGTCGGCCAGGGTGACGATCTCGTCGGCGATCGGCGCCGGGGCGGCCCGGGAGGTGGCGATCACCGCCTGCTCCAGACCGACCGCACCGGCGATCGTGTCCCGCAGCGACTCCGTCCACAGGGCCAGGGCCTCCAGCCGGTCGGCCTGCTGCCGCTCCTGCCGGGCCCCGCCCATCAGCGCGGGCCAGGCCAGGATCATCGTCACGGCGGCGATCGCGGCCACCGGCCAGGCGGTGATCAGCAGGGTGAACACCCCGGCGAGAACGGCGATCGGCAGCCGGGTGCCGAAACCGCGCAGCCGGCGCACGGTCCGGTCGGAGAGCGTGCGGGTGTCGGTGCCCCCGGTGTGGCGCTCGCGCCGCAGCATCGAGTCGAGCAGCAGCGCGAGGCCGGCGCCGGCCAGGGCACCGGCCGCGATCACGGCCGCCACCGGGCCGGTGGTCAGGTCCTGGATCATCCCGGCCACCCCCCTTGGGCGGGCACACTGCTCATCGCGGCCGGGTCGTAGCCCGCGGCGATCAGTTCGTCGATGCAGGCGATCGGGGCCGCCGGAACCGCGCGACCGTCGGTGCCGGGCTGGAACACCTCGCTCGAGAGCACCCGGCCGTCCACCCCGTTGACCTCGCGCACGCTGGTCACGATCCGGCGCAGCCGCCCGCCCTCGGCGTAGTCGTTGCGGCGCTCGACGAACACCACGAAGTCGATCGCCCCGGCGATCAGCATCATCGTGGCCTCGGTGGGCAGACGCTCGGCCGACTGGATCGCGTAGGTGCAGATCCGGTTGAACACCTCCAGCGCCGAGTTGGCGTGGATCGTGGAGAGGGAGCCGTCGTTGCCCTGGCTCATCGCGTTCAGCATGGTCACGATCTCGTCGCCGAGCACCTCACCGACGATCACCCGGCTCGGGTTCATCCGGAGCGAGCGGCGCACCAGGTCGGCCATCCCGATCGCGCCCTGGCCCTCGGAGTTGGGCAGGCGCTCCTCCAGCGGCACCACGTTCGGGTGCAGGTCGGCGAACTCGCCCAGACCCAGCTCGAGCGACCGCTCCACGGTGATCAGCCGCTCGGTGGCCGGGATCTCGTGGGCGAGGGCGCGCAGCATGGTGGTCTTACCGGCGTTGGTGGCGCCCGCGATCATGATGTTCTTGCGGGCCAGCACGGCCGCCGCCAGGAACGAGGCCAGCTCGGGAGTGAGCGACTCGTTGGCCACCAGCTGGTCCAGCGTCACCCGGGAGAGCCGGGAACGGCGGATCGAGATGGCCGGCCGCGGGCAGACCCCCATCACCGCAGAGAGCCGGGAGCCGTCCGGCAGGCGCAGGTCGAGCTGCGGGTTGGCGACGTCGAACGAGCGGCTGGTCAGCCCGGAGTAGGCGCCGAGCAACTGGACCAGCTCGATCAGCTCGTCGTCGGACTCCGCGACCGGGGGCATCGCCACCTCCCGGCCGTCCGCGTAGCCGACGAAAACCTGGTCACAGCCGTTGATGTCGATGTTCTCGACCAGCGGGTCGTCGAGCAGCGGCTGCAGCCGGCCCACACCGAACAGGGCGGCGTGGATGCCCTCGGCGAGCTCGGTCTCCTCGTCCGCCTCCGGAGGGGTGCGGCCCAGCGAGAGTTCCGAGCGGGCATGCAGATCCAGCACCCGGCCGATCACCGCCCGGGCGTACTGGCGCTCGTCCTCGGCGCTCATCGGGGCGGCCCCGGTGAGGGCGTCCTCGCGGCGCTGCTGGGCCAGGAGGTCGGCCACCTCTTCGCGGAGGCGGCGTACGACCCGTTGGTCGATGGCCATCAGCGACCTCCTTCCGGAGGCTCCGGCGAGTCGGCGGCGCCCTCGTAGCGCTCGGGCGGCTCGTACGGGTCGCGGACCAGGCGCACGATTGCGGTGTCGCGGTCGTCGTCCTCAGTCGATTTCGGGGCTGCCTCCACCGAGGAGTCGATGACCGGGCCGGCCGCTTCGCTCACAGAGGTGTCACTGGGCGTGTCCGTGGATGTTTCGTTCTCCGTGGGCGTTCCGGCCGAACGCAGGTGTCCGGCCCAGGTGCCCGAACCGTCGGTTCCACGCCGGGCCCGGTCACGGATCTCGCGCAGGATGTCGGTGCGGTCGACCGGCAACGACGACACGGTCGCCGGCTCGGAGGCCCCTAGGGACGAGGAGTCCGAGGAGACGGAGACGGGGGTGGGCATCGAGGTCGGCACGGAGGAGGGCAGCAGCGGGAGGTCGGAAGGCGGTACGTCGGGCGGGATCCAGCCGGTGCCGTTGTCCCGCCGTTCGGGTGAAGGTTCCGGGAAACCCCTGGTCTCGGCCAGTTTCGGGTCGCGGCGGGGGAGCGGGGGGAGCTCGTCCTCCGGGGCCGCTGGTTCTGGGGCCGGTGGCTCGGTCAGGTTGCGAGTGGCCCGCGGCTGCGTGCCCTCGCCCTGATCCTTGGCCCAGCCCCAACCCAGGGCATCGTTGTTGGCGGGCTTCGCCTGAGTCGGTTCAGGCGTGTCGGTGCCCGCATTGCGCTCCTGCAGCCAGGTGCCCCCGACCGGCGTTCCCTCCCCGGCCTGATTTCCGTAGTCCGCGCTACCGTGCGTCTTCTCGTTCTCTTCCGAGGGCATCACATGACGCCTGGCCCGGCGACGTTCGCTGGTCTGGAGCGTGCCCGGGTCGCGCCCGAAGGCAGCCCGGCGAGAGCGGGTGTGACGCAGTTCGTCAGGGGCCTCGTTGTCCGGGGCCGGGCTCGGCGCCTCGGGGGTGTGCGGGGTCGCGATCGGCGGAGTGGTCAGACCGGCGAAACCCCGCACACTAGGGGTGGTCTTGGGAGCCTCGACGGTCTCCGGCTCCGGTTCCGGCTGCTGCTCGACGGGGGCAGGGGTGTACACGCCGGGAGCGACGGTCAGGGGGAGCAGGTTCGGGTCTTCGTCCACCGGTGGGGCGTCGCCGAAGAACGAGTTCTGCCTGCGCAGCGGCAGTGTCTGTTCGCCAGTGGTCTCCGAGGTGGTTTCGTTCCGGGACCGGGCTCGACGTTCGCTCCGGCTCCCGAGGCGAGCCCCGATCCGGGAGCCTGGGCGCAGTTCCGGCGCCGGCCTTGTGCCGGTGGCGGGCAGTTCGACGATTTGAGGACGTGGGTGTGCGGCGACGTCGGTCGGTGCCAGGGCCGCTGTGGTCGAGGGAGGCGAGGTGATCGGGCCGTCCGAGGTCGCTGCGGTTGTCGGGGTGGCTGCAGTGGTCGGGGCAGGTAGGCCGGTTGCGGTGGCCGGGCTGGCTGGGGGGTCCGAGAGAGCTTGGTGGCCTGAAAGGGCTTGATGACTCGACAGGGCCTGGTGAGCCGCAATGGTCTGGTCCGACGGGTCGGCCGCGCTGGCCTGGTGTCCCGCGAGGGGCTGGTTCGTCAGGTTTTCCGGGGTATCCGGCCTGGCCTGGCCCATCGAGGTGGCCTGGCCGGTCGTGGTGACATCACCGGTCTGGTAGGGCGAAAAGGCTTCGTGGGCCGGGCTGGTCGAGGTGGTCTGCCCGGTTGGGGGGACCGGAGTGCTCGGGTAGGCCGACTCGGTCGGGGTGGCCTGGTCGTTCGGTCGGGACGAGATGGCCTCGTGGGCCGGGCTGGTCGAGGTGATCTGGCCGGTCGGGTGGGCTGGGGTGCTGAGGTAGGCCGAGCCGGCCGGGGTTGCCTGGCCGGCCAGGTGGGCCGGGCTGCCTGGTGCGGCTTGGTCGGTTTGGTCGGCCGGGCTGGCTGGGGTGGCCGGGCCGGTTGAGGTGGCCTGGCCGCCGAGGTGGGCCGAGGAGAACCGGTGGGCCGCGCTGGTCGGGTGGACCTCGCTGGGCTGGTGGGCCGGGCTGATCGCTGCGGCGGTGGTCGCGCTGATCGTGGCCGCGGTGGCCGGGATCGGGGTCGGCGCGATCGCGGGCGGGACGGTGACCTTGCCTCGTGGTTCGGCGAAGAGGTTCACCTCCGGCTCTGGGGTGAGCGGGGACGCCCCGGCCGGGTTCGCGGTCTGGGACGCGGATGGCCGGGCTGATGTCCGCGTCGATGTCTGGGTCGAGTTCCCGGCTGGGGTCTGGGGCGAGGGCTGGCCGGGTGACTGAGCCGATGACTGGGCGGGGGGCTGAGTCGGAGCCTGGGGTGAGGTCTGGGGTGGGGTGGTGAATCGGCTGGGGCGGGGAGCCTCGACCGGGCCGGACAGTTCCGGGATCGAACCTGCGAGCAGGCTGACCGAGGGCAGCAGCGAGCGCACCGACCGGATCAGGGTGGAGCGGGCCAGTCGGCTGCGGTTCATCCCACGTAGCGCCTCGGCCCCCTTCTGGTCGAGCGCCACCGTGCCGAGCACCGGTACGCCTACCCCCGACGAGTGCAGCAACTGCTCGGTCCGGCCCGCCACCGCGCGGTCCCGCTCCGGCGCCACAAGGACCACACCGATCTGCGCACGCCCCGCAAACCGCCCTGGCACTGCACTGTTCAGGAATCGCAGACGCTCTCTCAGGTGCGCCAGCTCCTCCAGTTCCGGACGGGCCACCACGATCACCGCGTCCGCCTGGTGCAGTACCGGCATGGTGGGCGAGGCCGGCCCGACCCGGCCGCAGTCGGCGAACACGGTGCGCCCGGCCTCCGACAGGGCCCGGGCCAGCGGGCTCCACAGCGGGCCCAGACCCCCGGCCTGCTCGGGGCCGTTGACGCCGAGCAGCAGGTCCAGCCCGCCCCCGGTGACCTGCAGGTGGTCCTCCAGCCGGGTCGGCCCCTCGGGCAGGCCCGGACCGTCGGCCCCCGGCGCCCCCGGGCCCCCCAGGGCGGCCGTGGGCAGCCAGCGGTGGCCGGGCTGGTCCCGGCGCAGACCGGCGACCAGGGAGAGCAGGCCGGTCTCGGCGTCGAGCGGTGCGCCGTCCGGGCGGCGGTAGCGCAGTGCCAGGTCACCGCCGTCCGGGTCGAGGTCGGCGGCGACGGCGCCCGGGGTCAGGGCGGCGAGGGCGACGGTGAGCGTGGTGACGCCCGGCGCGCCCTTGGCGGAGACGAGGACGACCAGCGACATCAGTTGCCCTTCGTGGAGGCCCCGCGTTCCAGAAGCACGAGGCTGATCTGGTCGGCGGCGGCCGCGGCGGCGACCTGGACGGCCTCGTCCCGGCCGACGATGAGGGTCACGACGGTGGAGGTCTCGCCCCCGCCGGAACCGAAGACCCCGTCGTCGGACGTCTTCACCGAGCTCACCGTGGCCCGGGCGGCGACCTCCTCGCCCTTGCCCTCGACCGCGCGCACCACCTGCACGACGTCGCCGGTCTCGAGCCCGCCGGCCGGGTAGCGGCCGGTGCCCAGGGGCACCCCGACCGCGGCCTTGTCCGACTTCAGCAGGCTGGCGGCGGCCAGCATGCCCGGGTCGATCAGCCGCCCGCCGGGGATCTCGGAGCCGGCGAACCGGCCGATCACCTGGTCGGCCTGGTCGGCGGCGATCACCGCGACACCGTCCGAGGCCACCTTGGCCACGGCCAGGTTCTCCGCCGTGATCTGCTGCCCGACCGCGATGTTGGTGCGCGCCACCAGCACGTCCTGCCGCTCGTCGAGCCGCAGCGCGAGCAGGCCGGCCACGGCCGCCCCGAGAACGATGAGGAGCACCGCGAGCACGGCCAGGCCGGGTCGGCGGGTGCCCGGGGGGCGTGGCAGCCGCTCGGTGGCGGGGCGCCCGCGCGCGGGATCGGGCCGGCCGCCGGACCGGCCGTCGGCCGAGTCCCGGCCCCGGACGTCGGTGCGTTCCTGCGTGCTCAAGAGCTCTCCTCGGTCACCCGGCCCGAATCGTTACCGAATGGTTTGTTCTT
Organism: Kineosporia sp. NBRC 101677; assembly: GCF_030269265.1. NCBI lineage: Bacteria > Bacillati > Actinomycetota > Actinomycetes > Kineosporiales > Kineosporiaceae > Kineosporia > Kineosporia sp. NBRC 101677. The sequence continues at coordinate 124,238 of NZ_BSTA01000008.1, read as the reverse complement.
GATCTTCCGGTCTGGTCTGATGGGCGCTCCGATCACGCAGCCGACACGCCTCGGTGCTGATCGCGATCACCCGTGACGCCAATGCTCTGGGCACTCCACGAAGCGTGACGATAATGCCATCTTGAGGCACCTTATGCACTAATCGGGATGTCATGGTTAGGAAACGATTGATGCGGCGATTCGCGTCGACTGGGCGATAAGCCCTACTTGTGAGTACAGAAGGAGCCGGAGCTGGCATGAAGCGCCTTCCAGGCGTGGTATACGCAGCCTTCGCGGTAGCGGTGCTGTCCCTCGCGAGCCTCACCGCGTGCGGTTCGGACAACCCGTACGACCTGCCCGAATACCAGTCCGGGCAGGCGTCCGGAGCGATGGGTCCCGGCCCGGAGTCCCAGGCCGGAGACCAGAGCGGCGAGAACGACCCGAGCGGCTCGGGCGGGGGCGAGAAGAACGCGACCTCGTCGCCCACCGGGAGCGGTCCGGTACCCACCGCTTCCCCGTTGTCCAGCCCGGCGTCCACTGCTGTCACCTACACGCCGGCCGACGTGGCCGGCGAGGGTGCCTGGGTGGAGAAGGGCAAGGTGAAGGCGCGCACCCGGCAGGCCCGCGGCGCGGTCGAGGCGGTCGTCGGGTACATGGCCCAGCGCGTGCAGTTGTCCAACACCTGGCAGGTCGACGAGAACGGCCTGGCTGCCGTCGCCACCGGCCAGGCGGTGAGCAGTGCCCGGGAACGGGCCCTCAGTCAGCAGGCCGCCGGCCGTCGCTCCACCGGCCGGTTCGTCGTGAACGTCTCGTCGGTGAAGGTCCGGGGAGACCTCGCCACCGTGACCGGTTGCCACTTCGACTCCACCGCCGAGGTGGACGAGAACGGCCATGTGCTCGTGCCGCCTCCCGGAGGAGTGCTGATCAGCATGAAAGTGAAGTTCGCGCAGGGGGTCTGGCGGGTCACGTCGTGGCCCGAGAAGAAGGTCCCGGCTTGTTCGGGGTGGCAGAAGTGAGCGGCCGGCGCCTCGCGGCGGCGGTGGCGGTGGCCGCGGTACCGCTGGCCGTGCTGGCCCCGGCCACGGGGGCGCGGGCCGACCAGACCCCGGGCGAGGTCGAGCCCGGGGGGTACTCGGTGTCGGTGCAGGTGCACTTCAGCGGCAATGCCGCCCCGGGCGGTGGCGAGGGCGGGGGCAGCACGATCTCGGTGAATCTGCACCCGGTCTGCTGGTGGGAGCCGGCCACCGGCAACTACCAGGACGCGGCCGCCATGCTCGACTGGTACGACGGGGTGACCGGGGGCGTACAGAGCCCGGGCATCTTCGACCAGTACGGCACCCGCCAGGTCTGGGAGGACGCAGCCGCCCGCGAGGCGGCCGGTCAGGACCTGTCCTGGTACAAGGCCTACTGCAAGGACCCGCGCGACTACGTCGACTACGGCCTCGGCGCCGAGGACTACGGCGACGACAACCCGATCGCCGGCGAGAACGACAACTGGTCGATCTTCCTCTACCGCGCCTTCGGGGCCGGGGCCCCGGTCCCCGCGCCGATGGTGACGCCGGAGGAACTGGCCGAGGCCGCGCGCGACAACCTGCAGATCCCCGATCCCGACATCGAACGCAACCCCAAGGTCCGCGACACCGACGACGCCACGCTGGTCGGCCTGCCCACGTTCTTCTGGGTCACCGATCCGGAGGCGGTCGGCGGCGAGGCCGGGGAGCGGTTCATCCGGGCCGAGGTGGTCGGGGCCGCAGATCCGGTCTGGGCCGAGGTCACCGCCACCACCGGCGGCCTCAACCTCGACTGGCCCGGTGGGCACAAGCTCTGCCCGCCCGAGGTCGCGTTGCGCGAGTACGCGCCCGGTCTCGACGAGGACGGGGCCTGCACGGTCGAGTTCACCCGCGCCTCAACCGGTTACCCCGGGGGCTACCCGGTGCAGGCGTCCACCGCGTGGGCGGCCGAGTGGGTGGGTTCCGACGGCGGCGGGGGTGACCTCGCGCCGCTGGCCAACGAGATCACCGAGCTGATCCCGGTGGCCGAGGTGCAGAACGTGGTGGAGCCCTGACAGACCTTCAGGAGGTCGGCGGGCGGGACGGGGCCGGGTAACCGACGTCGTCCCACCCGATCGGCCAGGCGTACGGCTCGGCCGGCGGGGCGGGGTCGGGCGGCCGGTTGACCGCAGCCATCCGTACCGCCGCGACCGAGCGGGACAGCTTCTCGGCCCAGGCCGCCTCCACCAGGTCCGGCCGGATCCCGTCCAGCACCGGCGACTGGGCCCGGCGGAAGGCGATCTCGCCCTCGGAGTCGCACAGCACCACGGCCCGGCAGACCTCCGGCAGGGCCTGCTCGTCCTCGTCCAGGCAGATGGCGTGAACCCCCGCGTTGGCGCCCTCTTCCAGCAGGGGCAGCACGCCCGGCACCTCGGACAGCCGGCGGATGCCGTCGAAGACCACGACGACCTCGGGCGAGGCCGTCACCCGCTGGCCCGGGGGCAGGCGCTGCCGCAGGCGCTCGTCGATCAGGCTGCCCAGTTCCAGCAGCCGCCGCTCGATCGAGTCGTGGTCGTTGCCGATCAGCACCGACACCCCCGAGGCCTCGTCCGGCCGGGCGTGCGGCAGCCGGGACACCCACTCCCAGCGCCGGCGGGCGGCGTAGTCGTGCCCGGTGAGCACGGCGATCCGCAGCTCCCGCGGAGCGTGGAAAGCCGCGCACTGGGCCAGCAACCAGCGTGTCGTGCCGAAGGCGACCGACGGTTTGCCGACCACGCCGAGCACACCGACCGCCTGCAGGTTCAGCGTGACCGGGACATCGGCGAGCAGACTGGGCAGGGTCTCGGGCGGCTGCGTGCGAAAACGCGTGGGTCCGCCCCGTAGCGGAGCTCCGGAGTCGCGGTCGTCGATGACCGTGCGCGGCGGTTGCGGGGCCAGCCCGAGCCGCAGTTGCAGCCAGTCGTCGTCGAGCGGAAGTCGTTCCCACAGGCGGCGTCCCGGCCCGACCGCGCTCAGCAGCGTGACCGCCGGATCGGGCGTGGCCTCCCGTCGCTCGCGGGTCTCCCGGGCCAGCGTGCTCAGGATCTCTTCCCGCGTCTTCTCCCGGTCCCGCAGCCACTGGTCGAGCAGCCGCCGCTGTTCCCGGCCCGGGACCGAACGGCCGCCGGCCGGGCGGGCGGGCAGGACGAACCGCGCGCCGCTGCGGGGCCGGGCCGAACGGGTGTGCCGGAACAACTCCAGCCCCAGACCGCCTTCGAACGCCTGGAAGTCGGCATCCGCCTCACTGATCGCGGTCAGCTCCAGGACGGTCTGCGAGACCTGCAGGTACACCCCGTGCGGCCACTCGCACCGCTCGCCCCGTTCCTGCCCGTCGAGCCGGAAGGTGCTGCCGGCGCCCGGAATCACCTCCACCTGACCGCCCGGCCGGGCGCTCACCGTGAGCGCGTCGGCCGGCAGGTCCGCATCCGGCAGGTCGAGCCCGGGCGCCTCGTGACCGATCACCGTCTGCCCGAGCCCCAGCCGGTGCACCCGTCCCGCCCCCGGGCCGTTCACCACCCGGATCTCGGCCACCCCGGTGGGCGGGGGCGTGGGGTGCTCCTCGTGTGCGTGCAGCTCGATGACACAGCCCGGCCGGACCCCGGCCGAGCGCAACGTGTCCCCGGCCTCGGCCACCTCGGCCCGCCGCCCGTCCACCCACACCGCGAGCCGCCCCGCCTGGGCCGGATCGGTGTCGTCGTCGAGCGCCGCCAGCAGGTGGGGGAGCAGCGCCGCCAGCGCGGATTCCGGATGTGCGTCGACGAGCGCCTCGGTCTGGGTACCGGCCGCCCTCCCGTCCCGCAGCGTGACAGCGAACCTCACTAGCGACCCCCAGCCGTGTGGCGTCTGCAGTCCCCGAGCGCCCGAATATGCCACGAAGCAGCGGTGCGTACCAGTCTGTGAGTGTTCGCCCGACCACGATGGGTGGTGCGGGCGGGGCATCGGTCAGCCGGTGCGGGGGCCCGGGCCCACCGGACTCAGGCAGCTCTCGTCCGGCTCGGTGGCCCAGAGCGAGCACTCCACCCGGATCACCGTGTGCACCAGTGTGCCCAGGGCACTGATCAGTTCATCGTCGGGCGGCTCGGCCCCGGCCAGCCAGAAGCGCACCGGTGCTTCGTGGAAGACGTCCTGGTGCGGCGGGATCTCGAAGTTCTCGGCCCGGCGCAGCTCGTGCCCGAGGCAGACCAGGGCGGAGGCGAGCAGGAACGCCAGGCGGGCCCAGCCGCGGTCGGAGCCGGGGTGGTAGCCGGGCGGGGGATCGATGAACAGCTCGGGCAGGCCGGCCCACCAGAGACCGTTGGTGTGCACCCGGCGCAGCCGCTGCCCCGCCCCCGAGGCCACGTCCAGCTGGATCTGCGGCACGCCCGCCGCCCCTGGGCCGGCCTCGGCCCGGTCGGCCTGGTCGGCCAGCTCGGGCGAGTCCGGCAGCTGGGCCAGATGGTCGAGGTAGCGCTGCATTTCGTGGTTGGTCATCGAAAGGTCCTTCCCCCGGTAGCTTCCGCTGGGACCAAGGGTGGACCGGTCGCCGAGACCGCCCCGAAAGTTGTCCACAGAATCGCGGCCTGTGGACGAACCGGCCTTCCTGTGGGCCGGTGACCTGTGGAAGGAGCCGGCCCGGCAGGAAGACACGGGAAGGTCAGGACGAGAGCAGCGCAACCAGCTTGTCGAGCTGTTCGTTGGTGCCCTGCTCCATCATCGGGAACATCTCGTCGGTGGCCTCACCGACGAAGTGCTGCACCAGCCGGGTCTTTCCGCCGTCGTCGCTGAGGGTCACGGTGATCTCGCCACCGCCCAGCCCGCGCTGGCCGCCCCAGCCGTAGACCAGTTCGTCGATCGGCCGCAGCGAGCGGATGGTCATCTCCGAGGGGTACTCGTTGCCCTCGCCGTCGACCATGGTCAGGTTGAAGGCACCGCCCTCGCGCAGGTCGACGGTGATCTTCTCGACCGGGGTGTGCAGGCCCTGCGGGCCCCACCAGCGGGCGAGCTGCTCGGGAACCGTGTACGCGTCCCAGACCAGCTGCTGCGGCGCGTCGAAGGTGCGGGTCAGGGTGAGCTCACGGGTGGGCATCAGGTGTTCTCCTTCGGGTCGGGGTTCTGCAGGGCCTTGAGGTGGGCGTCGAGCCGGGTCCAGCTCTCGTCCCAGAACTGCCGGTAGCGCTCCAGCCAGCCGGTCGCCTCCTGCAGCGGCTGGGCCTCCAGGTGGCACGGACGCCACTGCGCCGTGCGGCCGCGGGAGATGAGGTTGGCCCGCTCCAGCACCTTCAGGTGCTTGGAGACGGCCGGGAGCGTCATGTCGTGCGGAGCGGCGAGTTCGCCCACGGTCGCCTCGCCCTCCATCAGCTGGGCCAGGATCGCCCGCCGGGTCGGATCGGCCAGGGCGGCGAAGGTCAGGCTGAGCTGGTCGGTGGCCACGACCCTCCTTACTTCACCGATTGGTTAATCAACTGATTGGTAAAGTAGCAGCCGGTGAAGACGGACACAAGGCCAGAGACGCCGGATTGGCCGTGTCGCCCCAGCACCGCCGACGGCACTGTGGTGAGCATGCGCAGATTCGCCCAGGTCGACGTGTTCACTTCCCAGCCGGGCCGGGGGAATCCGGTCGCAGTCGTCCTCGACGGCGAAGGGCTGTCGACCGAACAGATGCAGCGGCTGGCCAACTGGACCAACCTGTCCGAGACCACGTTCGTGCTGCCGCCCACCACGGCCGAGGCCGGCTACCGGGCCCGGATCTTCACCACCAGCCGGGAACTGCCCTTCGCCGGGCACCCGACCATCGGCACCTGCGCCGCGCTCCTGGATGCGGGGTTGCTCGAGCCGGGTTCGTCGTGGGTCCAGGAATGTGCCGCCGGTCTGGTCGAACTCCGGCTTTTGGACGGGGGTGCCCTGGCTTTCGCGGCCCCGGCACCGGTGTCGGAGGAACCGTTCGCGGACGAGGAGCTGTTCCGCCGCACCCTGGGCGGGGTGAAGGCGGACCAGCCGACGATCATCGGGATCGGCCCGCGCTGGCTGACCGCCCGGGTCACGATCGACGACCTGAACTCGCTGGAGCCGGACCGCCAGGCCTACGCCGAGCTCGCGGCCCACACCCCCGACTTCACCCTCTACGCCGTGGACGAGACCGGTGACCTGCACGTGCGCTCGTTCTTCGACGACGGCAACGGCCTGACCGAGGACCCGGTCTGCGGCAGCGGCAACGCCTGCGTGGCCCGGCACGTGCAGCTCAGTGGTCTGGACATCGCGCTGGGGTCCGGGTATCAGGCGTTCCAGGGCCGGCACCGGGGCCGGGACGGGCGGATCTCGGTGGCTCTGGGGGAGCAGAACTGGATCGGTGGCGAGGCCGTGGCCGTGATCCGGGGCACGATCGCGGTCTAGGAGCCGGGTCACCGGGAGGTCTTTCGGGCCGGCTCGTAGCATCGTCGGTATGGACATCGAGGCCGTCACGCCGTTGGCCCCGCGCCGGGTTGGGCGCACCGTGTTCACCCAGACCTGGGCCGACCTGACGTTCCTGCACTGGGCCGTCGATCCGGAGCGGGTCGCGCCCTACCTTCCGCCCGGTGTCCGTCCCGACGTGATCGAGGGGCAGACCTACGTGGGACTGGTGCCCTTCCGCATGCGCGGCGTGGGTCTGCTCGGTTCGCCGGGCGTTCCGTACTTCGGAGACTTCCTCGAGACAAACGTCCGTCTGTACTCCGTGGACGACAAAGGACGGCGCGGGGTCGTGTTCGTGAGTCTGGACGCCGAACGTCTGGTGCCGGTTCTCGTCGCCCGCGCCGCACGACTGCCGTACTTATGGTCCTCCATGGGGTACGAGCGCAAAGGTGACCTGGTCACGTATACCTGCGCCCGACGTCCGTACGCAGGAAAACTGGCCACGAGCGCAACCGTGCGCCGCGCGGGAGTGGGCGGCGCCCAGCACACGGCCACCTCGAAGATCTCCGTGCGGGTCGGCGGCCGGGTCGAAGCACCCTCCGAGGCGGAGAACTGGATGACCGCGCGCTGGGGGCTGCACCAGTCCGGCTACTACTGGCCGAACGCGCACAAGACCTGGCCGTTGCACCGGGCAGTGCTGGAGCAGTTCGACGACCAGATTCTGAGCGCCGCGGGTTTCGCCGACCTGGCAGTGAGAAACCCCGACAGTGTGCTGTTCTCACCCGGCGTGCACTCGGTCTTCGGTCCGCGGCTGAAGTAGCCCGCACGAATACCCGAGCGCCGGTCGGCGGGCAAGGGTCTTCGGGGAACGGGCTTGTCTCACTTCGGCTATGTCTTCCGGGTAGCGATTAGGGTAGCCTCACCTAAGTAATGCGGGCGCTACGCCCGGCCATGCTCGGTGCACCCACTGCGACGACGCGCCCGGCTCGCGGCGCGTCCCGGAGGAACCTAGATGACCTCGCTGTCTGCCGACGGATCGGCCACGGGAACCGTGGACGACCCGGACCGTCCGATCTACGACCTGATCGGGATCGGGTTCGGCCCGTCGAACCTCGCGCTGGCCATCGCGGCGGTGGAGCACAACGACGGGGCCGGCGACGCCGAGCGGGTGGCGGTGCGGTTCTTCGAGCGTCAGCCCACCTTCGGCTGGCACCGTGGCATGCTGCTGGACGACGCCACGATGCAGGTCTCGTTCCTCAAAGACCTTGTCACCCTGCGCAATCCGGCCAGCCAGTTCAGCTTCCTGGCCTACCTGCACGAATGCGGCCGGCTGGTCGACTTCATCAATCACAAGACGCTCTTCCCGCTGCGGGTGGAGTTCCACGCCTACCTGGAGTGGGCCGCCGCGCGGGTGGCCGACCTGGTCGACTGGGGCCACGAGGTGGTCGCGCTCGAGCCGGTGCTCAGTCACGGCGAGGTGGTCGCGGTCGACGTCACCGCCCGCGAGCTCACTCCCGACGGCGACGGCCGCGAGGTCACCTACCGCGCGCGCAACGTGGTGATCGGCACCGGTCTGCGACCGCGCTTCCCCGAGGGCATCTCCGGTTCCGAGCACGTCTGGCACAACCACCAGCTGCTGCACCGGGTCGAGGAGATCGACGCGGCCTCGGCCAAGCGGTTCGTGGTGGTGGGGGCCGGACAGAGCGCCGCCGAGGTGACGGCCTTCCTGCACGAGCGGTTCGCCGACGCCGAGATCGTGTCGGTGTTCTCGCGGTACGGCTACAGCCCGGCCGACGACAGCCCCTTCGCCAACCGCATCTTCGACCCGGCCGCGGTGGACGACTTCTTCGACGCCTCGCCCGAGGTCCGGCAGATGCTGCTGAACTATCACGCCAACACCAACTACTCGGTGGTGGACGGGGAACTGATCGAGGAGCTGTACCGGCGTTCGTACCAGGAGAAGGTCAACGGCCGTGAGCGCCTGACCATGCTGAACGTCTCCCGGGTGGAACAGGTGCGGGAGCAGGCCGGTCAGGTGGCGGTCACGGTGCGCTCGCTGACCAGCGACCGCCGCGTCGAGATCGAGGCAGACCTGGCCGTTTTCGCCACCGGCTACGACCCGGTCGACCCGAGGCCGCTGCTCGGCGACCTGGCCGGGCTCTGCCCGACCGACGAGAACGGCCGGCTGCGGATCCGCCGTGACTACCGGGTGGAGACCGCCCCGGGCATCCGGGCCGGCATCTATCTGCAGGGCGGGACGGAGCACACGCACGGTCTGTCCTCGTCGCTGCTGTCCACCATCGCGGTGCGCGCGGGCGAGATCCTGAGCTCGGTGGTCGGCAACGTCTCCGCCGAGGTGGACGAGCCGTCGGCCGGTGGGGCGAAGGCCCCGGTGGCGGCGCTGCGCCAGTTCCTGCGGTAGTCCACGGTGACGGCCGCCGAGGTCCTGCCGCTGACCCCGCTGCAGGAGGGGCTGCTCTTCGAGGTCCAGCACCGCGCCGACGACACCCCGGACGTGTACACCGGTCAGCTGGTGCTGGACCTGCAGGGTGAACCCGACCCGGCCCGCTGGCGCTCGGCCGCGCAGGGCCTGCTCGACCGGCACCCGAATCTGCGGGTCGCCTTCCAGCAGCTCCCGAGCGGCGAGAACGTCGCCCGGGTGGAACCGGACGTGGCGCTGCCCTGGCAGGAGATCGATCTCGGCGCGCTGCTGGCCGCCGGGCACGGTGCGGCCGCAGTGGAGCAGGAACTGGCCGGGTTGCTGGAACACGACCTGCTGCGCGGTTTCGACCCTTCGCTGGCCCCGCTGGCCCGGGTCACGCTCTACCGGCTCGGCCCGGCGCGCCACCGGCTGGTTCTGACGTATCACCAGCTGCTGCTCGACGGCTGGTCGATGCCGGTGCTGCTGGACGAGCTGCTGGCCCTCGCCGACCCCGACGGGGTTCTGCCGGGCGCCGGGCCGGACCATCGCCGGTATCTGGACTGGCTGGCCCGGCGCGACCAGGAAGCCGCCGGCACGGCCTGGGCCCAGGCGCTCGCCGGTCTCGAACACGGCACCCTGGTGGGCACCCGGGGCTCGGGCGACCGCACGGCGCCCACCCAGTTGCCCGGGCACGTGGTGGCCGAGGTGGAGGCCGGGCCGCTGCTGGCCTTCGCCGAGAACGAGCGGGTCGGCCTGGACACGGTGGTGCGCGGGGCCTGGGCGCTGGTGCTCTCGGCGCTGACCGGTTCGCTGGACGTGGTGTTCGGGGCCACCGTCAGCGGGCGGCCGCCCGAACTGCCCGGAGTCGAGAAGATGGTCGGGTCGTTCAGCAACACCGTTCCGGTGCGGGTGCGGATCGATCCGGCGCAGTCGGTGGGTGAGCTTCTGCGCAATCTGGAGGCCGGGCACCGGGCGCTGGGTGAGCATCACCATCTCGGTCTGACCGCGATCCAGCGGCTCGCCGGAGTGGGCGAGCTGTTCGACACGATCACGGTTTTCGAGAACCGGTCCCCGGCCGGTGACCTGCCGCGCTGCGTGGGTGACGTGGAGGTGGCCGGCGTCGCGGTCCGCGACGCGTCGCACTATCCGTTCTCGCTGGCCGTGCGGCCCGGTGAGAAGCTGCTTCTGGAGCTGGAATTCGCGGCCGACCGCTTCACCGCCGATGCAGCCCGCGAGGTGTTGCAGCGTCTGGTCGGTGTACTTCGGCAACTGGGGCAGGCTAGTATTCCCTCAGCCGGGCGGCTCGACCTGCTCCTGGAGGGGGAGCGGGCCAAGCTGCTCGGCTCCTGGGCCCTGGGTGAAAACCCCGGTACGCGGCCCGCAACCGTCCTTCAGGCCCTGAGTCGCCAGGCCCGTGCCACCCCGGACGCGGTTGCGCTGGTCACCGAGGTGCAGCGCTGGACGTACGCCGAGCTGGAGGAGTGGAGCAGCCGGGTCGCCGCCGGGCTGCGTCGCCACCATCACCACGACCTGCTGGGTGAGACGGTCGCCGTCTGCCTGCCGCGGGCCTGGATGCTGCCGGCCCTGCTGGCGGTGATGAAGACCGGGGCCGCCGCGTTGGCCCTCGACGAGTCCGGCCCCAGCGCCCGCACCTACCTGATGCTGTCCGACGTCTCGCCCGCCATGGTCGTCCGTTCGGTGGAACAGCTCGAGAACGCCTGGTTCGCCGCCACTTCGGAACTTCCCCGGATCACCGGGGCCATGCCCGCCTACGTGGTGCACACCTCGGGCTCGACCGGGGTTCCCCGCGCGGTGGTGACCACCCACGCGGCTCTGGGCAACCTGCTGGCCAGCCACCGACGTCATCTGATGAGTGCCTTTCCCGGCCGGCTCCGGCTGGGCCACCTGAACTCGTTCGGCTTCGACGCTGCCTGGGACCAGGTGCTCTGGACGGTGGCCGGGCACCAGTTGCACGTGATCGCCGAAAGCATTTCCCAGGATCCGCAGGCTCTGATCACCTACGTGGACCAGCACGGTGTGGACGCCCTCGACCTGACTCCCTCGCAGCTGGCCGAACTCGTGGGGGCGGGTCTGCTGGAGAGCCGGCTCAAGCTTCTCACCGTGGGCGGCGAGCCCATGGATCCGGCGCTGTGGCAACGTGTCTGTGCGGAACCGGGCCTACGCGTGCACGACCTCTACGGACCCACCGAAACAACAGTGGACGCGTACGGCTGGGTCAGTGACCGGGCCGGGCGGCGCAAGGCCTACCGGGTCGACGGCGTGCGGACTTATGTCCTGGACGAGTTTCTCCGCCCGGTTCCGGCCGGGGTCACCGGCGAGGTGTACGTGGCTGGGCCGGGTCTGGCGCTGGGGTATCTGAAGCGGCCGGGGCAGACCGCTGAACGCTTCGTGGCCGATCCCTTTCAGCAAGGTGAGCGGATGTACCGCACCGGCGACCGGGCGCGGTGGACGGCGGGCGGGGTGCTCGAACTGGCCGGGCGCGCCGACCGCCAGGTCCAGATCCGCGGGATGCGGGTGGAACTCGGCGAGATCGAGGCCTCGCTCCGGGCCCTGCGCCTGGTGAGCCAGGCCGCGGTGGTGAGCGGCGAGGACGGTCGGCTGGCCGCCTACCTGAGCACCACCCGCCCGGCCCAGGCCGAGGAGATCCGGGCGGCCCTGGCCGGGCGCCTGCCCGCGGCCATGATCCCCTCGACGATCGTGATGCTCGACCGGCTGCCCCTCACCAGTCGCGGAAAGCTTGATCTGGCTGCGCTGCCCGCCGTCGCCGAAGCCGTTCCGGTGCCGCCCCGGACCGAGCGCGAGACGGCCGTGGCCGAGCTCTTCGCCGAGGTTCTGGGGATGGAACAGGTCGGCATCCGGGAGAACTTCTTCGCGCTCGGTGGGCACTCGCTGCTGGCCATGCGGTTGGCCGGGCGGTTGCGGGCGGAACTCGGGGTGAAGGTGGACGTGCGGGACATCTTCGCCGCGCCCGACGTCGAGCGGCTTTCCCGGCGGCTGCCGGTGCGAGGGCGCGCCGACCGCCCCCGTCTGCAGGCGGCCTGCCCGCGGCCGGAACGGGTTCCGCTGTCGTCGGCCCAGCAGCAGTTCCGCATCGAGCACGGGCAGACCCTCACCCGGCCGACCGCCTGGCGCCTGATCGGGCCGGTCGACGAGCCGGCGCTGCGCCAGGCAGTGGCTGATCTGGCCCAGCGACTCGAGATTCTGCGCACGGTGGTCACCGAGCACGGGGGTGTGTCGTACCAGGTGTTGCAGGCTGAGCTGCCGGCGCTGCGGGTGGTCGAGGCAAGGCGGCCCGAGTTGAAGGCCCTGATCGATCAGGAGTGCCGCTACTGCTTCCGACCGGATGTCGAGACGCCGCTTCGGGCGACGCTTTTCCGTGTTGCTGAGGACGAGCACGTCCTGGTGGTCGTGGTGCACCACCTGGCCGCTGACGACCGTTCCGTGCCGATCCTGCTCGGCGACCTCTCGGCCGCCTACTCAGCTCGCTCCCGAGGCCGACTTCCGCAGTGGGCCCCGCTGCCGGTGCAGTATGCCGACTTCGCGCTCTGGCAACGTGCGCTGGAACGCAACCAGGCAACGTCCTCAAAACAAAAGACCTACTGGAAACGGCATCTGGACGGAATGCCGCAACAACTGGCCCTGCCGGCCGGTCGGCCGGGAACGGATCGTAGCGGTTTCGCGGGTGGCGCCGAACCGTTCCTGATCGAGCCGGATCTGGCCGTTCGGCTGCGGGAGGTCGCGGCCGAGCAGGACAGTTCGATGCTCATGCTGATCCAGACGGCCGTGGCCGTACTGCTGGCCAAGCTCGGAGCGGGCGAGGACATCCCGCTGGGCTTCCCGGTCGACGGGCGTCCGGAGACCGCTTCGGAGCAGATGGCCGGGGCCTTCGCGAGGGTGTTGCCGCTGCGGGTGAACGCTTCCGGAGATCCGGCCTTCACCGCTCTTCTGGCTCAGGTGCGCGACACCGCGCTGGCCGCGCTCGACCGGCAGGACGCCCTGTTCGACCCGCCGCAGTCCGCGGTCACGGTGACCTGGTGCGGGCCGGAAGACGGTGCGCTGCGGCTGCCCGGACTCTCGTGCCTGCCGGTTCGCGTCGACCGCACGACCTGCCGGGCCGACCTGGCCTTCGAGGTGGGCGATCTCGGCCCGGACGGTCTGGACGGCTCGATCGGCTATCGCAGCGACCGGTTCGACGCGGCCGACGCCGCGCTGCTGGGAGCCCGGCTGGTGCGGGTCCTGGAGCAGATCGCGCAGGCCCCGACCCGGCGGCTCAGCCAGTACGAGGCCCTGCTGCACGGCGAACGCGCGAAGCTGACCGGGGAATGGGCGGCCGGAGGTCCGGTGCCGCTCGAGACCATGGGCCTGACCGTCGTGGACCTGCTGGCGCAGCAGGCTCGTCGCTCGCCGCAGGCGGTCGCCCTGGTCACCGCCGAGCGCACCTGGACGTTCGAGGAGCTGGAGGCCTGGACCAACCGGGCGGCCCGGGTGCTGTTGTGGGCCGGTCCGTTACGGGGCCGGGTGATCGCGCTGAACCTCGACCGGGCCTGGATGCTGCCGGCGGTGCTGGCCGTGCTGAAGACCGGGGCGGCCTGCCTGACCATCGATCCCGGACACCGGCCGGGCCTGCTCGAGGAGGTCCGGCCGGTTCTCACCATCGATTCCGCGTCGTTGCTGGAAGGCGACGAGTCGGACGCCCCGCTGAGCGATCCGGACCGGGGCGGGAGGCTGGGGCCGGACATGCCGGCGTACCTGGTCTGCCCGCCGGGATCCGGAGGTGTGGTGGTGCCGCATGCGGCGATCGTGAACCTGGCCGCCTCGCACCGGGATCGGCCCGGAACGGAGGGGGCGCGCCGCCGGGTGGCTCTGGGAGCCTCGTTCGAGCAGGACTCGTGGTGGGAGCCGGCGCTGTGGATGCTGGCCGGGCACGAGCTGCACGTGCCCATCGAGCCGACGGTGCGGTGGCTGCGGGAGGCGTCGGTCGACGTGCTCTGCACCACTCCCGCCGATCTCGCCCGCCTGCTCCCGGCCGGGTTGCTGGAGGCCGGGCTGTCCACGGTGCTGATCCATGGACGTTCGGTGGATCCGGCTGTCTGGCAACAGATGTGCGAGGCTCCCGGGTTGGCCGTGCATCACCTGTACGGGCTGCCGGAGGCCGCGCTGGAAGGGTACGGCTGGCACGGTGAGGCCGGCGGTGGCCGCGCTGCCTACCGGCTCGACGGGGTGCGCACCTACGTGCTCGACGAGGCGCTGCGGCCGGTACCGGCCGGGGTGACGGGACGGCTGTACGTGGCCGGGGCGGGACTGGCCTACGGCTACGTGAACCGGTTCGCCCTCACCGCAGGCGCTTTCGTGGCCGACCCCTACCAGACCGGGCAGCGGATGTACCGCACCGGAGAGCTGGCCCGATGGTCGCCGGACGGGGTTCTGGAGGTGCTGCCGGGCTCTGGGTAGATTCTCGCCACATTTGGATATTGCCTGCGGTACAAGTGTTTACGCTAGGATGAGCAGTACGTCGAGAAGGTGGTCGAACCTGATCGCGGCATCGCGCCGGGTCACGGGGGGAATGCCCGCGTCGAGGGGAGTGCTGGCCCCTCTGCGTCTCCCCGTGGCCCCGCTCGGTGCCGCAGTGCGGAAAGTCCCGTGAGAACGACCATGGAGAAGAGCGGTGAGCGACCCCTTCGAGAACCCCGACGGCAGCTACCTGGTGCTGGTGAACGAGGAGAACCAGTACAGCCTGTGGCCCGGCTTCATCGAGGTCCCGGCCGGCTGGCGCAGTGTCTTCGGCCCGCAGGGCCGCCCGGCCTGCGTCGAGTACATCGAGGCGAACTGGACCGACCTGCGCCCGCAGAGTCTGGCCGACTTCATGGACGACAACTCCTGAACGGATTCCACCGGCCCTGCTGAGGCGCCGGTGGAGTCCGGTGGATCAGGCGCTCTCGTCCTCGACCGCGGTGGCCGGGTCGCCGTCGGCCGCCTGGGCGATCAGGGGCACCAGGTTCTCGATCAGGAAGGGCAGGCTCAGCACGGTGACGAACGAGGTGGCCGCGCCCAGGTCGGAAAGCGGTGCGCCGCCCTCGGTCCCGTCGGAGAGGTAGACCGCGCGGCCCTCGGTGTTCACCGCCAGCTTGTTGTACAGCCCGTCCGCCTCCAGACCGGCCTTGTCCTTGACCGGGTCGGGCACCAGCCAGACCAGGGCGTCGGTGTCGAGCAGGTCGATGCGTTCCTTGCTGATGCTGGCGCCGAACTCCTCGCCCACCGCCTCGGCCAGGCCGTCGGGCAGGGAGAAGCCGAGCGACTTCAGGAACTGCCCGCGCGGGTCCTCCTCGGCGTAGACGTAGTAGCCCTCGTAGAGCGTGGCCATCAGCGCGGTCTGCCCGGCGAAGCCGGGGTTGTCGGCCCGGGCCGTCTCGAACCGCGCGTTCACCTCGTCGACCAGCTTCTGCGCCTCGGCCTCGAGACCCAGGGCCCGGCCGATGGTGGGGGTGATGACGTCCCAGGCGACCGCGTAGTCGTTGGTGTCCTTCGGGGCGAGCACGGTGGGCGCGATCTGCGCGAGCTTGTCGTAGTCCTCCTGGGTGACACCGGAGTACATGCCCACGATCAGGTCGGGCTGCAGGGCGGCGATCTTCTCGAACTGGATGCCGTCGGTGCTGTCGAGCAGTTCCGGCACGGCGCCGGAGCCGAGCTTGTCCTTGGCCCAGGGCCAGATCGCGCCCTCGTTCTCACCGAACCACTTGGTGGTGGCGATCGGCACGGTGCCCAGGGCCAGCAGCGCGTCCTGCTCGACCAGGCCGACCACGACCACCTTGGTGGGCTTGGCCGGGATCTCGGCGGTGCCGAACTTGTGCTCGATCGAGACCGGGAACGCGTCGCTGCCCGCCGCGGTGCCCTCGCCCGAGCCGGCGCCGGTGCTGCCGGAGTCGTCGGAGTCGCTGCCGCAGGCGGCGATCAGGGCGAAGGTGGCGGTGGCGACGGTGGCGCCGAACGCCCGCCGGGACAGACCGGGTCGCAGGGGACGGGCAGACATGCAGACCTCCGTGAATTAGGTATGCCTACCCTAATGATCGGATGATCGCGTTTTCAACGACTGGCCAGATCGTGACCGGGCCGGGACCTGCGGGCGGCCCGGCCGGCCGGGACGATCAGCGGGGTGCCGGTCTCCGGGTCGGGGACCACCCGGCACCTCAGGCCGAAGGTCTCCTCGACCATGGCGGCCGTGACGATCTCGGCCGGGTCGCCCTCGGCCACGATCCGGCCCTCGCGCATGGCGATCAGGTGGGTGGCGTAGCGGGTGGCCAGGTTCAGGTCGTGCAGCACGGCGACCAGGGTGCGGCCCTGCTCGTGCAGGTCGGCGCAGAGGTCGAGAACCTCCACCTGGTGGGTGATGTCGAGGAACGTGGTGGGCTCGTCGAGCAGCAGGACCGGGGTCTGCTGGGCCAAAACCATAGCCAGCCAGACCCGCTGGCGCTGCCCGCCGGACAGTTCGCCGACGTAGCGCTTGGACAGGTCGTGCACGCTGGTCTGCTCCATCGCCTGAACCACGATGGCCTCGTCCTGCTTGGACCACTGGCGCAGCAGCGACTGGTGCGCGTAGCGCCCCCGGGCCACCAGGTCGCCCACGGTGATGCCGCTCGGGGCGATCGGGGTCTGCGGCAGCATGCCGAGCCGGTGCGCGACCTGCTTGGTGGAGTAGCTGCCGATCTCCTTCTCGTCCAGGTAGACCTGCCCGGCCTTCGGCCCGAGCAGCCGGGCCAGGGCTTTGAGCAGCGTGGACTTGCCGCAGGCGTTCGGCCCGACGATGACGGTGAACTCGCCGTCCGGGATCGACACGCCCAGGTTCTCGGCGACCACCCGCTGGTCGTAGGCGAGGGTCAAATTCTCGGCCCGAAGCCTGCTCATGAGATCAACGACCCTTCCGTCATTCGTGAATCAGCAACCAGCACAGGTACGCCCCGCCGAGCAGCCCGGTGGCGATACCGACCGGCACCGGGCCGGAGGGCAGCGCCCGCTGCGCCACCCAGTCGCTGGTGACCATCAGCAGCGCCCCCATCGCGGCGGCCCCGGCCAGACCGGCGCCGGCGCTGCGGGTCACCCGCACCGCCAGTTGCGGGGCGGCCAGGGCGACGAACGCGATCGGCCCGGCCGCCGACGTGGCGACCGCGGCCAGGGCCACCGCACAGGCGAAGAGCAGCCCGCGGGTGCGCTCGACCGGAACCCCCAGGGCGGTGGCGGTCTCGTCGCCGAGGGCGAGCATGTTCAGGTGCCGGGACTGCCAGAAGGCCAGCGGGAGCAGGACCACCACGGCCAGCAGCAGCGGCCGGACCTGGTCCCAGGAGCGGCCGTTCAGCGTGCCGATCAGCCAGACCTGGGCGCCCACCGCGTCGTCCAGGCGGGCCCGGGTGATCAGGAACGAGTTGAACGCGTCGAGCATGGCGCCGATCCCGATGCCGACCAGGATCAGCCGGAAACTCTGCGCGCCCCGGCGGTAGGCCAGCAGGTAGATGGCCAGCGCGGTGGCCGTGCAGCCGATCAGCGCGCCCACCGCGATCTGGTTGGTGCTGCCGTCGAGCACCAGGATCACCACCAGGGCGCCGGACGACGCCCCGACGGTCAGGCCGATGAAGTCGGGGCTGCCCAGGGGGTTACGGGTGAGGCTCTGGAAGATCGCCCCGCTGACCCCGAGCGCGGCGCCGGTCAGCACCGCGGTCAGCGTCCGGGGCAGACGTAGGTCCAGCACGATGAACTGGGCGCCGCCGGTCTCCTGGCCCAGCAGGGTGCGCACCACGTCGGGCAGCGGCACGTCGAAGTCGCCGCTGGCCAGGCTGTGCAGGGCGATCGCGAGGGCGAGCAGCAGCATGACCAGCACGGCCGTGGTGGCCCGCAGGTCGATGCGGGCCGAGACCGAGCCGGTGGCGTTGCGCACCACCCGGCCGCTCAGGACCCGTTCGTGGGTGGGCGCGCTCACAGCTGGGCCAGCCGGCGCCGACGGGCCAGGACGATGAACACCGGGGCACCGACGAACGCGGTGACGATGCCCACCTCCAGCTCCGAGGGGGCGGTGACCACCCGGCCGACGATGTCGGCGGCCAGCAGCAGCACCGGGGCCAGCACCATCGAGTAGAGCAGGATCCAGCGCTGGTCGGGCCCGGTGAACATGCGGGTCATGTGCGGCACGGCCAGACCGACGAACCAGATCGGGCCGACCACCGCGGTGGCGCCGCCGCACAGCAGGGTCACCGCCAGCATCCCCAGCAGCCGGGTGCGCATCACGTGGGCGCCCAGGGCCCGGCCGGTCTCCTCGCCCATCGCCAGGGCGTTCAGGGCCGGGCCGAGCGAGAGCGCCAGCAGCAGGCCGGCCACCACGAACGGGGCCACCCGCCAGGCGGCCGGGACGCTGACGTCGCCGAGCGAGCCGACCTCCCAGAACCGGTACTTGTTGAAGACTTCCGGCCGCAGCACCAGGATCGCGTAGATGCCGCTGCCCATCACCGTGGTGATCGCGACCCCGGCCAGGATCTGCCGGTCGGGGGTGGCCGAGCGGCCGGTGTTGCCCAGCAGGAACACCACGACCGAGGTGAGGGCGGCACCGGCGAAGGCGAACCAGACGTAGCCGCTGATCGTGGTGATGCCGAGGAAGGCGATCGCCAGCACCACCCCGGCGGACGCGCCCAGGTTCACCCCGAGCAGACCCGGCTCGGCCAGCGGGTTGAGGGTGAGCGCCTGCATCAGTGCACCGGACAGCCCCAGGGCGGCGCCGACCAGCAGGCCGACCATCGTGCGGGGCAGGCGCAGGTCGTGGATGATCGCGGCGTTCGAGGAGCCGTCGTTGTCCCACCACAGCCGCCAGCTCTCGCCGAACGGGATGAACTTGGCCCCGAAGGCCAGGCTGGCCACCATCACCACCGCCAGCAGGGCGAGCGAGACCAGCAGACCGGCCAGGCGCAGCGAGGTTCGGCCGCCGAGCTGACGGGACTCGACCGGGGCCTCTTCCGGCAGATCGACGGTGACCGCCATCCGACCTCCTCCATGACACCGGACCGGCCTTTTTGAGAGGGTCGGCAGACAGCATTCGGCGGGCCCGCTGAGTGCCCCGAACGTTAGGTTAGCCTCACTTCACATGAGCGTGTCCAGTGCCTCCCCGGCCGCGGTCGGGCCGGTGACCGGCCCGGATGTCCTGCGCCGGATGCTCTCGGCCCGGCGCGGTCAGATGGTCGTGGCCACCCTGCTGCTGTGCTCCCACCAGTTCGGCGAGGTCCTGGTGCCGGTGGTGATCGGGCGGGTGATCGACGAGGCGGTGGCCGGGGCCGGGACCGGTGCGCTGGGCGGCCTGGTGAGCTGGATCGCCGGTCTGGCGGTGGTTTTCGCCGTGCTCTCGTTCAGCTACCAGTTCGGTGCCCGCAAGATCGAGGCGGTGGCCGAGTGGAGCGCGCACGACCTGCGTCTGCAGTTGACCGAGCGGGTGCTGCACGCGCGCGGCGGGGCCGAAGAAGGCCGGCTGCCGGGGGCCCTCACCAGCATCGCCACCAGCGACGCCCAGCGGGCGGGGGCGGTGGCGATGGCCGTCGGGGTGGCCTCGGCACAGATCACGGCCATGGTGGTGGCCGCGGTCGCGCTGCTGTGGGTCAGCCTGCCGCTCGGGCTGGTGGTGCTGGTCGGGGCGCCGCTGATGCTCTGGCTCACCCACCTGCTGGGCCGCCCGCTGGAGAGCCGCAGCGAGGCCGAGCAGGAAGAGGCCGCGGCCGCCTCCGGGGTGGCCGCCGACCTGGTGGCCGGGCTGCGGGTGCTCAAGGGCATCGGGGCCGAGCAGGTCGCGGTCGAGCGCTACCGCACGCCCAGCCGCCGGGCGCTGGCCGCGACGGTGCGGGCGGCCCGGGCCCGGGGTGCCTACGAGGGCGCGATCCTGTTGATGACCGGCGTCTTCCTGGCCCTGGTGGCCGCGGTGGGCGGAAAGCTGGCGCTGGACGGGGTGATCAGCATCGGCGAGCTGACCGCGGCGATCGGCCTGGCGCAGTTCCTGCTCGGGCCGTTGCAGGTGTTCGCCTGGGTCGGCACCGAACTGGCGGCGGGCCGGGCGAGTGCGGGGCGGGTGGCCGAGGTGCTCTCCAGCCCCGAGTTGGTGGGCGGAGACGGCCGTGTCGGTACCGCGTCGGCCGCGCTCTCGCTGGAGGGTGTGGCCTCCGGCTGCCTCCGGCACATCGACCTGCGGGTGGAGCCGGGTGAACTCGTCGGCGTGGTGCCGCGTGACCCGGCCGACGCTCTGGAGCTGCTGCGGATCATCGGGCGGGAGACCGACCCACACGTGGGCCACGCCCGGCTCGGCGACGACCGGCTCAGCGACCTGCACCCCGACCAGGTGCGCGGCCAGATCCTGGTCGCTGCCCACGACGCCGAGCTGTTCGGCGGTCCCTTGCTGGAAAACCTCGGCGGGAGCGGTGAGCTCACGGCCGAGGTGCTCGCCGCCAGCGCGGCCGACGAAGTGATCGGCAGCCTGCCGGAGGGGGCGGCCACCGTGCTCACCGAGCGCGGGGGCAACCTCTCGGGCGGCCAGCGGCAGCGGGTGGCGCTGGCCCGGGCCCTGAACCTGGACGCGCCGATCCTGGTGCTGCACGACCCGACCACGGCGGTTGACAGTGTCACCGAGGCCCGGATCGCAGCCGGGATCCGCCGGTTGCGCCATCCGGCCGGGGAAGGTGGGGGAGTTCGCACCACCGTGCTGGTGACCACCAGCCCGGCCCTGCTGGCCGTCACCGACCGGGTGGTGCTGCTGGTCGAGGGCCGCTGTGCGGCCCAGGGTCGGCACGCCGACCTGGTCCGCGACGACGAGATCTACCGGACGACGGTGCTGTCATGAGTTCCTTTCCAACAATGGACGATTCGCGGGTGCGGCTACCGGTCGCGACCGGCGCGCGCTGCCGCCAGGTGGTCGGGATCCTGATCCGACCGCAACGCCGGGCGGCCCTGTCCGGCGTTGCGCTGCTGGTCGCGGCCACCGCGGTGGGCCTGGCCAGCCAGCCGTTGCTCGGCCGGATCGTCGACATCGTGGCCGAGCGTCAGCCGTCCTCCGCGCTGATCGGGCCGGCCGCCGGGATCGCCGTGGTGGCGCTGGTCCAGGCCCTGCTCACCCCGTTCGGCCTGGCCCGGCTGGCCACCGCGGGGGAGTCGGCGCTGGCCGGGTTGCGGGAGCAGTTCGTCGAGCGGGCACTGCGGTTACCGATCGCCGAGGTGGAGCGGGCCGGCTCCGGCGACCTGACCTCCCGGGTGACCAACGACGTCACCAAGATCAGTGAAGGGGTCCGCGAGGCGCTGCCCGAGTTCGCCCGCTCCGGGCTGGCGATCGTCCTCACGCTCGTCGCCCTGGCGGTGCTCGACTGGCGCTTCCTGCTGGCCGCCCTGGTCGCACTGCCGGTGCAGGTGCTCACCGTGCGCTGGTTCCTCGCCCGCTCCGGAAAGATCTATGCCGCCCAGCGGCTGGCGGCGGGGGAGCAGCAGCAACAGCTTCTGGAGACGATCGGCGGGGCCCGTACGGTGCGGGCCTTCCGGCTGGGCGGGCGGCAGCTGCCCCGGGTGGCCGAGGCCTCGTCCCGCACGGTCGGGCGCACGCTCGACGGGATAACCCTGCAGACCGGTTTCTTCGGGCGGCTGAACCTGGCCGAGTTCCTCGGTCTGTCGGGGGTTCTGGTGGTCGGCTACGTGCTGGTCGGCAACGGCTCGGTGTCGATCGGCACGGCCTCGGCCGCGGCCTTCTACTTCCACAGCCTCTTCGCCCCGGTCAACGTCGCGCTCTTCCTGCTCGACGAGGCGCAGTCGGCCGCGGCCAGCCTGGCCCGGCTGGTCGGGGTCGTCGACCTGCCCGACCCACCCGGGAACCGGACGGTCGAGATCGCGCCGGGGCCGGCGTCCATAGGTGTTGAGAAGGTGGGCCACGCCTACCTGGACGGGCACGACGTGCTCACCGACGTGGATCTGGACTTCCCGGCCGGCCGGCGGATCGCCGTGGTCGGGGCCAGTGGGGCCGGAAAGACGACACTGGTCAAGCTGATTGCCGGTTTCCACCCGCCCCGGTCGGGCACGATCCGGCTCGGCGGTCAGGACCTGCGCGACCTCGGCCCGGACGGGATCCGCCGTACGGTCGCCCTGGTGACCCAGGAGGTGCACGTCTTCGCCGGGCCGCTGGCCGACGACCTGCGCCTGGCCCGGCCCTCGGCCTCGACCGGCGAACTGGAGGCGGCGCTGGCGAAAGTGCAGGCGCTGGAATGGGTCCAGCGACTGCCCCAGGGGCTGGAGACGGTGGTCGGCGACGGCGGGCACGGGCTCACCGCGGCCCAGGCCCAGCAGCTGGCCCTGGCCCGGCTGGTTCTCGCCGATCCGCCGGTGGCGATCCTGGACGAGGCCACCGCGGAGGCCGGTAGCGCCGGGGCACGGCTGCTGGAACGCTCGGCCCTGCAGGCCCTCGAAGGGCGGACCGCGGTGGTGGTGGCGCACCGGCTCACCCAGGCGGTCACCGCCGACCGGATCGTGGTGATGGAGGCCGGGCGGGTGGCCGAGCAGGGCTCGCACCAGGAGTTGCTGGACGCCGGGGGAATCTACGCCCAGTTGTGGAAGGCCTGGTCGAAAGACGCCTAGAAGTGGCGGATCTGCTCGATCAGCAGACCGGCGCTGATCGCGGTCATCGCCACTCCCGAGCAGCGGGCCACCAGACGGGCCGCAGCCGGCCGGGCCCGCAGCAGAGTGCGGGATCCGGTGCCCACGCCGGTGTAGACCACCGCGCACATCAGCATGTGCAGGCCGCCCAGGGCGACCAGCTGCACGGTCAGCGGCCAGGCCGCGGCCGGGTCGGTGAACTGCGGCAGCAGGGCCAGGAACAGCAGCAGCGCCTTGGGATTGAACCCGCTGACCATCGCGCCCCGGCCCGCCTGGGTCAGCCAGGAACCCTCGCCGGAACCGTCGGCCTGCGGGGTGGGCGGGTCGAGGATGGTCGTGATGCCCAGGTAGGCAAGGTAACCCGCGCCGGCCAGGGTGAGCACGGTGAGCGCGCCGGGGGTGCTGGTGATCAGCGCGGCGGCCCCTGCGGCGACCACCACGGTGATCACCAGGTAGCCGGCCAGCAGCCCGGAGATTGCCGGCAGCACCGACCGATAGCGCAGCCCGGCGGTGATCGCGTAGGCCCAGTCGGCGCCCGGGGTGAGCACGAGGAGGGCCGAAACCGCCCAGAACGCGCCAACCATCCCGATTGTCATCCTGCCGACCTGCCTTTCCGGTTCCGGCGGCCGGTTGCCGCCCAGACAGAAAAGTACGGAGGAAACGCCGGGAAGTGCTGACCGGATCCGGTCGTCACCAGGGCCCGGATGGGAAAGAATCCCGCGGTGGACGACCTTGATCGCGAAATTCTTGCGCAGCTGCAGGCTGACGGCCGGCTGACCCTCACCGAACTGGCCGATCGGGTGGGCCTGACCGTGTCGCCGGCCCATCGCCGGTTGCGGGCGCTGGAGCGCGAGGGGGTGATCACCGGCTACCGGGCCCAGCTCGACCCGGCCCGGGTGGGACTGGGTTTCGAGGCGCTGGTCTTCGTCACCATCACCGAGAGCAGCGCCCGCACGGTGGCGGCGTTCGAGCAGGCCGTGGTCGAGATCCCGCACGTGCTCCAGGCCCAGCGGCTGTTCGGCACCCCCGACTTCCTGCTGCGCGTGGTGGCCGCCGACCTGACCGGTTTCCAGCAGCTGTACGACACCGAGCTCGCCACCCTGCCGGGGGTGCAGAAGCTGACCTCGACGCTGGTGATGAAGAGCGTGGTCGAGGGGCGGGGCCTGCCCTTGTGAAGGAGCCGTTCAAGGGCAATAAGGTGTGATCTGCCAGACAGGTTACTTTTGTGACGGGGTGGACCGGTAGCGTGAGCCCGGATGCGTGAGCGACACCTGCGCCGGCGCTGCCGGGCCCTGCTGCGAGAACTGGACGTGCCCAGGCCGTTCGGTCATCGCGAGCTGTGCCGGCGGCTGGCCCGGCACCGGGGTCGCCCGATCCGGCTGATGCCGTTCCCGATCGAGCAGCCCGGGCCCTCGGGGATCTGGCTGGCCACCGACGTCGCCGACGTCATCGTCTACCAGTCCCAGACCACCGCGGCCCATCAGGAGCACATCATCCTGCACGAGGTGGGGCACATCATCGCCGGTCACGACGGTGAGTCGGTGGATCCGGAGGAGTCCGTGCGGGTGCACCGGCGAACCGCCTACGACAACCGTCAGGAACGTGAGGCCGAGTTGATCGCGACGATCCTGTTCGAGTGGTCCGGAAGGTCGGACGGGCTGGGGGACGGGCTGGGGGAGCGCGACCCGGAGGCGGTCACCGATCCGCACCAGGCCGCCGCCCTGGAGCGGATCGCCAACGCGCTGACCGGCGGGCAGGGGTGGTCGTGAGCACCGCGTTCAGTCTCGCCCTGGCCATGGGCCTGTGGTGGGCGGCCATCGCCAAGCTGCGGCACCTGCGTCGCTCACCCGGTGACCGGCCGCTGGCCGCCGTCACCGGGCTGCTGTTCTGCCTGGCCATCGGCCCGCTGCCGGTCCTGCCGGGACTGAACGACCTGGTCGAGGACGCCGTGCCGGGTCTGGCCAAGCTCTGGCTGAACCTGTTCACGGTGACGGCGACCTACTGCCTGATGGCCTTCTACGGCTACTCGGTGGGCGGGCCCGGCACCGAGGCCCGGCTCCGCCGGCGGCTGTTCGGCCTGTTCGCTGCGCAGGCGGTGATGATCGCCGCCTGGAGCCTGGCCCCGCTGAACATCCGGCTCTCACCCGGCGCCCTGGAGAACCTGGACGACTGGCACGGCGCGCTGTTCACCGTGGCCGCCCTCGGTTACATGGCCTTCGGTCTGGGGCAGGCCTTCTGGTGGTCGGTGCGTTACGCCCGGGCCGCCCACCGCACGCGGCTTCGGACCAGTCTGCGCATCGTCTCGGTGGCGCTGGCCGCCCTGCTCGTCGCCTGCCTGGCCAAGTCGGGGGTGGCGCTGGCGCTGGGCGTGGTGGAGGGGCTGCGGCCCGAGGACGAGGGGCTGATCCTGCTCAGCCGGGTCTACCCGGTGCTGGTCCTGGTCGGGACCACGTTGATCGTGATCGGTTTCTGCTATCCGGCGGTGGCCTCGCTGCCCGGCCGGGTGCGCCAGGCCCGCCGCCGGCGCCGGCTCTACCGCACCCTGGGCCCGCTCTGGCTGCGGATGCGGGAGGCGTTCCCGCACCTGGTGCTGGACAGCGACGTGCCCGGCTTCGCCGGCGGCTGGCTGCCCTGGACGTACCGGGCGTACTTCCGGCGGGTGATCGAGATCCGCGACATGATCGTGCAACTGGCGCCCTACTACGATCCCGAGGTGGCGGTCCGGGCCGAGGGTGAGCAGACGGCCGACCCGCAGATCTGGGTGCGGGCCCGGCTGACCGAGGATGCCCTGCGCCGCAAGCAGGCCGGGCTCCCGGTCGAGGAGCCCTACGTGCTGCCTGCGCTGGGCGGCGACGACCTGGACTCGGACGCCCGCTGGCTGGCCCGGCTGGCCCGGGCGATGACGGATCAGTCCTCGGTGGAGGCGGTCTCGTCCAGCACGTCGAGCATCCGCAACACCTGACGGCGTAGCTGCGGGCTCATCTCCCCGGCCCGCATCGCGATCGTGCGGACCTGGTGGTCGGCCAGGCGGCGGCGCCACTCGATCTCCTGCGGATCCTCGCCGAGCAGGTAGGCCGCGGTGACCGGGGCGTCGTGCGGGGCCCGGTGCTGGTCGAAGAAGGCGGCGATCGCCCGGACCACCGCGATGGTCGGGTTGGTGTTGCTGCCCGAGCGCAGGGTGGCCAGGTAGACCCGGGACATCGAGGTGTCGTGCGCCGGGTCCTCGCTGATCGTGCGGGCCACGTAGGGGGTGGAGAACTCCCGCCAGGTGCCGTTCTCGTCGCGGTGGCCGATCGTGGCGAAAAGCTCGTTCAGCCGGTCGGCGAACGCCGGTCGGGGATCGGACAACCCCTCGCCCCCAGTCTGGTCGGTGCGGTCCGTGGAGCCCAACGGTACTTCCACAATGGAACCGTAAAGGAGAATGTACGTCGCCTGGTTCACCGACGCGAGTCCGTACAGTATATTTACCGCCGGAGAGAACGTTCTCCTGGTGGGGCAGACCCGCCGGCCAGGACGGTCTTCGCGGTTTCGGTGGGGGTCACCGCGGCGGCCGGAGGGACCCGGCCGGTGAAGTTTGCCCATGGGGGGAGCCGTCGGCCGCCGGTCCGGGCGGGCCTGATCCGGAGGGGGATCGGGAAGCCGGACCGGCGGCCGCGGCCTGCCCGATATCGGCCTTTTGCGCGGGCCGGATCGGTAACCGGTGGGTAGGGTCGTCGCCCATGCGGAACACCGTCCTGATACCCGGCTTCTGGCACGGCGCCTGGTCCTGGAGTCTGGTCGCCGAGCAGCTCGCCGCCCGCAACCTCGCCTCGGTGGCCCTCGACCTGGAAGGACAGGGCCTGGAGGGGGTGTCTCCGGCCGGTCGCTGGGGGCGTCCGTTCGACGCCGGCGCCTTCGCCCAGGAACCCTCGCCGGCTGCCGCGGTCACCGCCACCTCGGCCGCCGGGTCGCTGATCCGGCGGTTGCGGCTGATCGGCGACGGTGAGCCCTGCGTGGTGGTGGCGCACAGCATGGCTGGAGTGGTCGCCACGCTGGCCGCCGAGCTGGAGCCGGCGCTGTTCGCGCACCTGGTCTACGTGGCTGCCCTGGCTCCGGTCAGCGGGGTGCCGGCCGGGGCCTACGTGGGGAGCGAGGAGAACGCTGGTGAACTGGGCACCGGCCTGCTGCAGGGCGATCCGGCCGCGATCGGCGCGTCGCGGATCGACCCGGGTGACCCGGCCGGCCAGGCCGCGATCCGGGAGGCGTTCTACGCCGATGTCGACCCGATCACCGCCGGGGCGGCGATCGGTCTGCTGAACACCGACGCACCGGTCGGCATCGCGGCCGAGGCGTTCGCGGTGACGCCGCAACGGTTCGGCTCGGTTCCGCACACCTACGTCACCTGCGCCCAGGACAACATGATCCGGCTGCCGCTGCAGGAGCGCTTCGTGCGGGAGATCGACGCGGTGTCGGCCCGGCCGACCACGGTCGTCCCCCTGGACACTTCTCACTCACCGTTCCTGTCCCGGCCCGAGGCCCTGGCCGGGGTGATCGCCGGGGTCGGCTGACCGTTCGACCGGCCGGATCGCGGAAAGTGGGCCTGACCCTGCTCCCGGCCGTTTCCCTGACACCGCTTCTAGTGCAAAGGTGGGCATCGTGGAGACCCGCGAACTGAGTTCCGAACAGCACACGGAGAGTGAGCTCGATCTGGGTGAGTCCGCCTCCCCCGGGCGAGAATCCACCTCGGCGCAACCGCGTCTGCCGTTCGGTCTGTCGGTCCGCGGACTCCAGGGCACCGCGGCGGTTCTCGGGTTCGTCACCATCGTCTCGGCGGCCGTGATCGGGGGCGCCCTCGCAGTCGACAGCGTGGCCCGTTTCGACGGCGACCGCCCTGACGGCAGCGCCCTGCTGGAAGACGGCAACCTGACCGCGGTTCCGCCCGTGCCGACCGAGGACGACAAGTCCACCAAGGACTCCGACCCCAAGCCTCGTAAGAGCGAGAACGCGGGCAAGAGCTCGCCGGACGCCTCGGGGAACGGAAAGAACAGCGGTAACGGTTCGGGCAGCGGCTCGGGCACCGGCGGCAAGCAGGTCGACCAGGTGAAGTCGGAGGAGAAGGCCGCCCCGAAGACGCCCAAGGCCGCGCCGCTGGCCCCGATGGGCATCCTCCACAACCTGGTCACCGGTCAGTGCGCCGACCTGCCCGACTCCGACGTGCCCGCCGTGGGCACCGTGGTCAACCAGTACAACTGCATCCCGGGAGCCACCGACAACCAGGACTTCGAACTGGTCGAGCAGTTCGGTGAGCTGATGATCCGCAACCTGAAGACCAACTACTGCCTCGACCTGCCCGGCACCGGCAGCGTCCCGCAGGGCTCCATGGTGGTGGTCGGCCCGTGCCAGTCCGGGCCCACCGACAACCAGATGTTCCGGGCCGAGGCCCAGGGCGCGGGCTACTACCTGAAGCACGTGAAGACCGGCCTGTGCCTGGACGTGTCGGGCGCCGACGACCAGGAACGCAACCAGCCGGGCCAGGTGCTGACCCTCTACACCTGCTCGCCGGACGACGACCACATCTGGACGATCGGCTGAGTCCAGCTGCCTTTCCGGGCAGCGGCCCACTCCTTTCGGTGGAGCGGGCCGCACCCGGTACGACCAAAGCGTGACCACCCCGACCAGCCCGGAGACGGACGCGGCGGGACAGGCCTGCCGGGCAGGCTTGTCCACGTAGCGATCACCGGTTGGAAGGAACGAATCACGATGAACAGCAAGCGAATTGCGCTCTCCTCGATGGCCGCCGCGATCGGCGTGAGCGGGCTGCTCCTGGCCTCCGTCACCTCGGCCGCCGCCGCCACCGGCCCGGTGGCCTCCGGCGCCCGCGCCGCCGCCACCTTCGAGTGCGAAGGGGTGGAGGCGACCGTGCGGGGCACCGAGGGCGACGACGAACTGGTCGGCACGGCCGGGGACGACGTGATCGTGGCGCTCGGTGGCGACGACATCATCGACGGCAAGGGCGGCGACGACCTGATCTGCGCCGGCGCGGGGCTCGACACGGTCGACGGTGGCGCCGGGGGCGACGTCATCTACGGCGAGGCCGGCTCCGACGCGCTGCTGGGGGCCGCCGGCATGGACTTCATCGACGGTGGCCGCGGTGACGACCTGATCGACACCGAGGGCGGCGACGACCTCGCCTTCGGCGGCGCCGGCGACGACAGCATTCTCGGCGGGGCCGGCGAGGACCTGCTGAGCGGTGGCCAGGGGAACGACCAGATGGCCGGCGAGGGGGGCGCGGACACGCTGATGGGCGACACGGGCCGCGACGAGATCCAGGGCGGCAAGGGGAACGACGAGATCCTCGGGGGCGCCGGCGCCGACCGGCTCTACGGCAACGCGGGCAACGACCTGATCGCCGGTGAGGGCGGCAAGGACAAGATCTTCGGTGGGGCCGGGAAGGACAAGATCTACCAGGGCAACGTCCCGGCCTGATCCTCGCGAGCGGCGGGTGTGCTGTGGTCCGGTGTGACCCGCGCACCCGCTGCCTCGTTTTGACGCTCTCTTTGTCCGTTTTCCCCTAGTCTTCGGCTCGTGAACATCCCCCGCCGCACCATCAGGAAGCGCTACGCAGCGCTGGCCGCCTTCACCACTGCCGTCCTGGCGGTGCCGGTGGTACCGGAGCTGGCCTCGGCGCAGCCCGGAGCCGGCTCGGCCACCCGGCCGCAGCTGGTCGTGGCGGCCGACCAGAAGGTGGCGGGCAGCCCGGCGATCACCTGGCCGGCTTCCGGCCGGGCCCGGATCGAGGTGGCCGGCCTGGGCACGGTCGGCGCGGTCGGCGACGGCACCGAGTCGGTGCCGATCGCCAGCATCACCAAGGTGATGACGGCGTACACGATCCTCGAGGAGCACCCGCTCCGGGCCGGGGCCAAGGGCCCGAAGATCAAGATCACCAAGGCCGACGTCAGCGCCTACACCCGGCTGAAGAAGGAAGGCGCCTCGGTGGTGAAGGTGAAGGCGGGCAACCGGCTCACCCAGCGCCAGGCGCTGCAGGGCCTGCTGATCGCCTCGGGCGGCAACCTGGCCGAGACGCTGGCCCGCTGGGACGCCGGCTCTACCGGTGCCTTCATCGACAAGATGAACCAGAACGCCCGCGAGCTGGGCCTCGACTCCACCTCCTTCGCCGATGTCACCGGGGTGAACGAGCAGTCCCGCAGCAGCGCCGAGGACCTGCTCGACCTGGCCCAGGCGGCGATGAAGATGCCCGCGTTCCGTGAGGTGGTGCGCCAGAGCGGCGCGAAGATCCCGCAGAACAAGCTGAAGTCGACCAACAAGCTGCTGGGTGCCAACGGCGTGATCGGCATCAAGACCGGCACCACCTTCGCGGCCGGCGGGTGTCTGCTGTTCGCCGCCACCGACGTGGTCGGCGGGAAGACCCGCACGATCTACGGGGTGATGCTCGGGGCCCGGGGTGACGCCTACTCGGCCAACGCGCAGAAGTTCAGCAAGAACATGGTGGTCTCGACCCGTAAGGCGCTGCGCGAGGTCACGCTGCTGAAGCCGGGCAAGGCGCTGGTGTCGGTGCAGAAGGACGACGGCCGCACCTACCGCTACGGCGTGCGCAGCGCGGTGAAGTCGCCGGGCTGGGCCGGGCTGTCGTTCCGGATCTCGCTGCCGGGCGGGCTGGCCGAGGGGCAGACCCCGAAGAAGCTCGTGGTGCACAGCGGTGGCCGCAAGATCAAGGTGGACCTGGTGCGGCTCGGCTGAGACGGTTCACGGCGGCGGCCGGGCGCGGATGTGGCGGCAGCGCACAGGGACGGTAGCTGGATCACGGATGTGGCGGCAGTGCACGGAGACGGCGGTCGGGCATTGGGGCGGCGGCAGTGCGCGGGGGATGGCTGGGGCACGGGTGCGGCGGTAGTGCACACGGACGGCGGTCGGGCATGAGGCTGCGGTAGTGCGCGGGGGACGGCTGGGGCACGGATGCGGCGGTAGTGCACAGAGCCGGCGGCCGGAGCGCGGATGTGGCGGCAGTGCACGGAGGTGGCCGCTGGGGTGTTGGGCTGGAGACGGTTGCCGGAGCGATGGGTGCGATCACGGCGGTCCGGCGGCCGGTCTCGGCTCTTGGGCGGGGGGCCGGCTATTTCGCGCAGAACGCCGTCTGGTCCGCAGCCAGGCAGGGTTCCTGCTCCTGAGCAGGCCCGTCGCCGGCGGGGGCGTCCCGAAGGATCTGCTGCAGGTCCTCCCGGGCCCGTTCGAGACGCTGGATGTTCTCGGTGAGCTCGGCGTGCAGGGCGGTCACGGCCTCGCGCGGAACCTGCTCGCACTCGCCCATCCCGGCGATCCGGCTGAGTGAGAAGCCCAGCTCGGTGAGGCGTTTGATGCGCAGGATGCGGGCCCGGTGGCCGCTGTCGTACTGCTTGTAGCCGTTGGCTCCGCGCTGCGGCTCGGGCAGCAGGCCGACCTCGTGGTAGTGCCGGACCGTCCGTAGCGTGACGCCGGTCAGTTCGGCGATCTCGCGGGTGCTCCAGGACATGATGCGGTTCTCCCCTCCGGCTCGGATGCGTACCTCCACTCTTCGGGCTGCCGGGGGCCTCGACCAGTGCGGTCACGTCACCGTTGGGGGCGTACGAATGTCATGGTGCGTTAGTGAGATCTGCCTTGTTCGACACCGCGCAGAGGCACTCTGACCTGCTGCATTACGGCGACTTATAGTGACGGTCAAATCTTCGTCAAGCGAGCGAAACCGGCCAAGTCAGCAGCTACGCTCTCTGAACGTAACCAATCGTCGTTCCGGCGTGTGCACGCGGTCGTAGCCCTCGGCCAGTCGTTCGTGCGGCCGGAGCAGAAGGCCGGTGCCCGTCCATGCCTGATCGCCCCGCGCACCCCTACGGGCTGGACCCGTACGAGGAGCCGATCGACCGCCCCGTCCCGGTCGCGGTGGCGCCCTCCGCCCCGTTGCGTTCGACGGGCTTCGCCGTCGGCCGGTCCGAACGGCGCGAGGGTTTCGTCGGCGGGGGTGTGGCGGACGCCGTGGTCAGGGGGCGTGTCAGCGCGGGTGAACGTGGCCGTGCAGATGAACGTGGTGTTGGGGCTGGACGTGGTGTCGTAGATGGCCGGACCGACGCAGGGCTGAGGCCTGGGCATGTCGTGGACGGTGGGGCCGGACGTGGCGTTGGGGATGGCCGGACCGACGCGGGGCTGAGGCCCGGGCATGTCATGGACGGCGGGGTCGCCGAGCGTCTGAGCTCGCGCTCCAGGAGGAGGGCGGGCAGCAGGGACGCTGAGCGTCGGGGCTCTGAGCATGCGTTGGACGGCGGGGTCCCCGAGTCCCCGAGTTCCGGGAGTGTGGCGGATGGCGGGGTCGTCGAGCGTCTGGGTTCCGGGAGTGGGGCGGATGGCGGGGTCGCCGAGCGTCTGGGTTCCGGGAGTGGGGCGGACGGCGGGGTCGCCGAGCGTCTGGGTTCCGGGAGTGCGTTGGACGGCGGGGTCGCCGAGCGTCTGGGTTCCGGGAGTGGGGCGGACGGCGGGATCGCCGAGGTCCTGGGTTCCGGGAGTGTGCCGGGCGGCAGGGGCCCTGAGCGTCGGGGCTCCCGGAATGTGTTGGACGGCGGTGCCGCTGAGCGTCTGGGCTCTGGGAGTGCTTCGGACGACGTGATCGCCGAGAGCTTGGGCTCCGGAAGCGAGGCGGAGGGCGGGGTTTCGCGTCGATCGCGGGCCGATGCCCGCCGCGAGCAGCCGCAGCCTGGTGCTCGCCGCGCCGAGGCCCGGCCGGGAAGCCGCCGGGCCCGTCGGGAGCAGGAGAACACCGAGCGCACCGCCCGTGGCCGCCACCTGCAGCTGCCCCAGATCGCGGCCGCTGCCCTGGGCGTGCTCGCGGTGCTCGGAGGGGTGGTGGTGGCGGTGGACAAGATCCCCGGCGACGGCCAGGAGAACACTGCGGCGATGACGTCGACCACGGCGGTCAGTGAACTGCCCTCCGTGTCGATGCATGCCACCCCCTCGGCTGCGGCCTCCGCGCTGGACGCTGAGACGCAGTCCGCCCGGAACCCGACCAACCTGGGCCGGGCACCTGCGCTCGACCAGATGGTCGACAAGGAGAAGCTCGCCCGGGCCGCCCAGAAGGCCGCCGCGGCCAAGGAGGCCGAGAAGGCGGCTCAGAAGAAGGCCGCCGACAGTGCCGACAGCGCTGGCCGACCGCGCACGGTGGGGGCCGCCGGAGCGGTGAAGGTCGGTGTGTTCCGCGGCACCTCGGCCGCTGAGGTGCAGAAGTTCGGCGAGTGGCTGGGCCGCGACGTCGACTACGCGATGGACTTCTCCACCCGCACCAGCTGGGACGAGATCGCCAACCCGCACTACATGCTCGAGGCCTGGAAGGGCTCGGGCTACCGGATGGTCTACGCCACCGCCATGCTGCCCACCCAGGACATGTCGGCCACCATGGCGGCCGGGGCCCGGGGCGAGTACGACGAGCACTTCCGCACGCTGGCCCAGAACCTGGTGGCCGCCGGTCAGGGCGACTCGATCATCCGGCTGGGCTGGGAGTTCAACCTCAGCGCCTCACGCTGGCACCCGGACACGAAGGAGAACTTCATCGGGTACTGGCGGCACATCGTCGACGCGATGCGCTCGGTCCCGGGCACCGAGAACCTCCAGTTCGACTGGAACCCGAACATCGGCGGGGAGACCTACGACTCCCGTCTTTACTACCCCGGCAACAAGTACGTCGACTACGTCGGCGTCGACATCTACGACATCTCCTGGGCCCCCGGCGCCTACCCGTTCCCGGCCGACTGCGACGAGGCCTGCAAGCTGCAGCGCCGCAAGGCCGCCTGGAACGACAAGCTGAACGGCACCTTCGGGCTCAAGACCTGGGCCGACTTCGCCCGGTCGAAGGGCAAGCCGATCACCCTGCCGGAATGGGGTCTGTGGGAACGGCCGGACGGCCACGGCGGCGGCGACAACCCTTACTACATCGAGCAGATGTACAAGTTCATCAACGACCCGGACAACAATGTGGCCTACCAGGCGTACTTCGAGTACGACGTGGGCGACAACGGCAACCATGCGCTGTCCACGCACACCGCCTCGGGCAACACGTTCAAGGAGCTGCTGGGGAAGTAGCCCGGCCGGCACCGCTCAGAAGAAAACCCCCGGTCGAATGACCAGGGGTTTTCTTCTGACCACGTTGTCAGATGATGCCCGAACGCATCGCGTAGGCCACCGCATGGGACCGATTACGCAGGTTCAGCCGGGTCATCATGGTGTAGAGGATGTTCTTCACCGTGCGCTCGGAATACTTCATCCGCTCGGCGATCTCGGCGGTGTCGAGACCGTCGGCGAGCAGCCGCAGCACGTCGACCTCGCGGGTCTCCAGACCCGAGGCGGTGAGCCCACGCGGGGCGAGCACGTTCTGCTGCAGGTGCGCCACCTCGCGCAGCAACTGGCCCTGGACCCGGGGCGGGAGCTGGCTGTCGCCCTCGGCCACCGTGCGGATCAGGTCGTTGAAGTGGTCGGGAGTGATCTGCGCCCGGGACATCGCGCCGGCCACCCCGATCTCCGCCGCCGCCAGCCAGTCGCCGTCATCGATGTCATCGAGGATGAGCACGAACGGCGGCTTGCAGACCTCACGCAGCACCCGCAGCCGGTGCAGCAGCCGCCCGCTCAGCCGGGGGGCCACGGCGACCACCACGTCGGCCTGGGGGAGCTGGGCCGTGGGCAGCAGCTGGATGCCCTGGCCGGGGCCGACCAGGCCGGCCACGCCGGCCCGGCTGAACACGTCGGCCGCCTCGACGGCGATCCCGATCCTTCTCGGGTACCGCTCGCTCACCACGGCCGGCCGGTTGGTTCCGGGCCAGGTGCGGGGGCTGGTCTGCGGGCCAACGCTCATGCTCGAACCATCGCTTCCACGTGTCACGGGTCCTGTTGTGCCGCTCGGCCGGGCTGCTTCCGGCCGGTACCGGCCGAGAGGATCGGGAGAACCAGCGTTTCCGCCAGACGCATTTCCGCTGGTTCTGAACCTCCTGGCGTCCGGATTGAACGACGGGTGTCTATCTATACCGCGATTTTGGCCCTTAAGGACATGATCGGAACCTTAAGCCAACGTCAGATCCCGTTCTCTGATAAAGAAACTGCTGATCAGCGCGCCGAGAACTTTTTCCGCCCGCCGACCGATACAGAGCCGGATGCTGCTGACCGTGAAAGACCCGCGACAGTGCGCAAAACAATTCAGGCCCGCCCCGGAGGGCGGACCTGAAATCGATCAGTTGCCGAGCGTGACCGGAACTTTCGCCAGGCTCATTTCAGTGTGGTGTGCGGAATGGCGATGATCTGCGCCTTTCCCTGTCCCGCCCCCAGGGTGGTGTAGCCGCGGCCCGGCCGCACCGGCACCCGCATCTGGCTGTGCGTGAGCCGGATCCCCAGCAGGTCACCCTCCAGACTGGTCTGCGGGGCCAGCAGCACGCCCTGGCGACTGCGCTTGGCCTCGCCCAGCCAGCCTCCGGCCGGACCGGTGAGCACCTCGCCGGACCCGGCGAAGGCGATGCCCAGCCCGCGGTCCCGGCCGACCGAGGCGACCTCACGCAGTACCGGGTCGAGCGGATGGCCCGGGCCGAGCAGGTCGACGTCGTCGATCAGCAGCACGGTCTGGCTGCCGCCGGGCCCGCCCGGGGCGACCAGGGCCCGCAGTTCCTCGACGTTCGGGCGCAGCCCGGACAGGAGGTGGACCGACTGGTGGTTGGCCAGCCGCCGCAACGGCGACTCCCGGGGCGTGATCACGATCAGCTTGGTGCCGGTCGCCAGCAGCGAGATGCCCAGGGTGGCCAGCACATTGCTACGGCCCGAGCCGGACGGCCCCCCGACCAGGAAGGCGTGCGCCCGCCCGCTGAAGTCGACGGTCAGCGGAGTCGGGTCGCCGCCGCCGACCCCCAGCAGAGCGTGCAGCGGCTGGCGCTCGGCCTGCGGCCAGCGGCCGAACAGGTCCGAGAACGCGGCCTGGGACGGCAGAGCGGCCACCGGACGTGGACGCCGAGAGTCGGCCAGGTGCTGGTCGCGTTGCGCGGCGTCCAGGCCGATCGCCCGCAGGGCCAGCGCCTGTCCCTGGCCGGAGGGATCGGCGGCGAGCAACGCCACCTGCACCTCGACCTGGTCCTGGGTGCGCCAGGCCCGGCCGGGCGGGATCACGGTGGGCAGCCGGTTGGCCGGCACCCCGATGATGCCCAGGTCGCTGCGGTCGGTCATCCGCAGCATCAGCTTGTTGTCGCTGAGCGAGGCCACCCGGCCGGCGCTGAGGGCCCGCTCGGAGGTCATGATCGCGTGGATCCCGGCCCCGGCGCCCTCGCGCAGGATCTCCTGCAGCACCGCGTACAGCGCACCGCCGTCGAACTCGGACAGCATCGTGGCAAGGGCGTCCCAGCCGTCGACGAACAGGAAGATGTGGGCCGGGGCGGCCTGAGACGCCTCGCGTCCCAGCTTGACCCGCAGCTCGGGCAGGTCGGCCACGGTGTGCTGGGCCAGGAGCTGGTGCCGGCGCTCCAGTTCGCCCGCCAGCCAGGTGATCAGCCGGGTCAGGCGCTCGGTGTCGGCACGCGGGACCACCCCGCCGCAGTGCGGCAGGTCGGTGAGAACACTCAGCGCGCTGCCGGCCGCATCGATGGCGTACATGTGGACGTCGGCGCTGGAGTTGGAACGCGCCAGGCTGCCGGCGAGGGTGCGCAGCACCTGCGAGCGCCCGGCCCGGGGTGCTCCGATCACGAACAGGTGCCCCTCGGTACTGGGGTCGAAGGCCAGCGTCTGCTGCCTCTGGTGGGCCGGCAGGTCGGCCTGGGCGAACGAGGCGATGGTGAGCCCGTCCCGGGTGAAGACCGGTACCCCCTGCTCCCGGTTGAGCCGGTCCAGGTCGTCGAGCAGCAGCAGAGGCGGCAGGGCGGGCAGCCACGGGCTCGGCTGCACCGGCACCTCGGCCTGGCGGGCGGCCTCCTGGATGGCCTCGACCAGGGCGTCCAGGTCGGTGCGCTCGGCCTCGTCGCCGGGCAGGGAGAGGTCGGCCGCCGGGTCGTCGTGGCGGTCGGCCAGCTGCACCGGGCGGCCGAGCCGGCCCCAGGTGAGCCGCTCGGCCTGCGGCGGCGGCAGGACCTTGTCGGCCGCGGCCGACTCGTCCTCCTCGCCGGCGATCGGGGAACCGACGTAGGCGGTCTGGAACGGCATGGTCGAGCGGTGCCCCAGCCGGGCCAGCGCCCGGCCCGGGGTCCGGGCCGAGATGTGCGCGGCGTCGTGGGTGTCGATCACGTCCTGGCTCTCGCCGATGTCGGTGACCCGCAGGGCGATCCGCAGGTTGGTGTTGGCCTTGATGTCGGAGGTGACCACCCCGGCCGGGCGCTGGGTGGCCAGGATCAGGTGGATGCCCAGCGACCGGCCGCGCTGCGCGATGCTGACCAGACCGGGCACGAACGAGGGGGTCTCGCGGGCCATCGTGGCGAACTCGTCGATCACCAGCAGGAGCCGCGGCATCGGGGCCATCCGGGGACTACGTGCCCGCAGCGCCCGGTACTCCAGCAGGTCCTTCACCCCGGCGTCGGCCAGCATCTGCTCGCGCCGGCGCAGTTCGGCGGCCAGCGACTCCAGCGCCCGCAGGGCCAGCGCCTCGTCCAGGTCGGTGACCATGCCCAGGGTGTGCGGCAGGTTCACACAGGCGTGGAAGGCGCTGCCGCCCTTGTAGTCGACCAGCACGAAGACCAGCTCGTCGGGCCGGTTCACGGCGGCCAGCGAGGCCACCATCGACTGCAGCAGCTCCGACTTGCCCGAGCCGGTGGTGCCCGCGATCAGCCCGTGCGGTCCGTCCCGCACCAGGTCGAAGGCCACCGTGCCGTCGAACCCCTTGCCCAGCGGGAAGGTGGTGGAGGCCGGGCGGCGGGCCCACAGCCCGGCGATCAGGTCGGCCGTGGGCGGCTCGGCCCGCAGCAGTTCGAGCAGGTTCACCTGCTGCGGCAGGCCGGCGATCTCGTCCGGGGTCACGTCGCGCAGGCTGGACAGCGAGCGGGCCACGTCCTCGCACCACTGCGGGCTGACGTCGTCGGGCCGGATGCCGGTGACGTTGGGCAGGTCGCGCTGGCGCAGGGTGAGCCCGTCGTGGTCGGCACGGACCACGGCGGTGCACTCCTCGGGCAGCAGCCGCTCCAGGGCGTCCACGCCGATCGTGAAGACCCGCACGGCCGGTCCCTGCACCAGGATGTTCATCACCCCCGGCACGTCCCGCAGCCAGCGCGCGCCGTCCATCACGACCAGCACGTCCGGCTCGGCGAACAGCACCGTGCCCAGCTGCGAGCCCCGGGCCTCGAGCCGGGCCTTGATCAGCTGGTTCAGCTCACCCACCCGGTGCGCGATGGTCTCCGGGTCGTTCCCGACGGTGACCAGCGGGCCACCGCTGCCGGCCGCGAACGGGCGGGCCTGCGGCAGCCAGCGCGCCCAGTTCCAGCGCTCGACCGGCTGACCGGCCGGGCCGCCCATGCCGGTTGGCGCCAGCAACAGGTACAGCCGCAGGTCGCGCGGGCTGTGCAGGGTGGCCGCCTGAGCCACCATCCAGCGCACGATCGATCCGGTGTCCTGCGGTTCCCCGGCCACCCCGACCACGCCGCGCTCGATCAGCGAGACGCCGACCGGGGCGTCCGGAACCGTCCAGCGGTAGCGCCGGTTCGGTTCCTCCCGGGCCGGGTCGTCGAGTTCCATCAGCGACGGCTGGTCGACCGTGCCCAGCCGCATCACCAGGAAGTCCGGGTCGGTGCGGCGGCGCTCCCAGAGCCGGCTGCTCGGGCCGTTGGCGATCAGCCCGACCAGGGCCGGGTCGGGCGAGGCGGCGCAGCGGGCCAGGCGTTCCTCGTTGATGCTGGCGAAGACCTGTTTCTCGGCCTGCATCCGGCGCCGG
Organism: Kineosporia sp. NBRC 101677; assembly: GCF_030269265.1. Classification (NCBI taxonomy): domain Bacteria; kingdom Bacillati; phylum Actinomycetota; class Actinomycetes; order Kineosporiales; family Kineosporiaceae; genus Kineosporia; species Kineosporia sp. NBRC 101677. The sequence goes on along the minus strand of NZ_BSTA01000008.1, from coordinate 85,891 downwards.
CGGTACTCGGCACTGTCCTCCCGGTACTGCCGGGCCCCGCTGCGCCGGTCGGCCACCCAGTTGCCCAGCAGCATCAGCGGGGTCATCAGGGTGATCAGCAGGAAGAAGTACGACTTGAAGAAGAAGACGAAGGCCAGGCCCATCACCATCGGCATGAGCATCATCAGCAGCGGGATGCGGCGCCGCTGCGGTGGTCTCGGCGGCGTCGGCATCTTCACCGGGGGCTGCATGAGCGGCGGGACCAGGCGCGGCGGGCGGTTGAAGTCGCGGCCGATCCGGTCCTCGGCGGGGGCCAGGGCGGCGTCCGGGTCGAAGCGGCGGGCCAGGCGCAGCAGGGTGTCGCCGATCGCCAGGTCCATCCCGACCGGCCAGCGGCGGGCGCCCTGGTGTCCTTCCATCAGCGCCGCGTACTCGATCGCGGCGTCCTCCAGGGCCCGGCGGTACTTCGGGTCCGGGCTGCCGACCTCCTCGCGGGGCGGTTCGGGCAGGCTGAGCCGGCCGCCGCGCACGGTGGCGGTCTCGTCGGCCAGAGTCATGCCGGTCTGGGTGAGCCGGGTCTGCCCCAGACCGGAGAGCCAGACCACGCCGTCCTGGTCGACGGTGAGTTCCGGCCCCTGCAGCGGGGTCTGGTCGCTGTCCAGGCGGATCCAGCTGCCCGGGGCGCGACCGATGTCGTAGGTGCCGAAGCCGATCGGCCAGATCCGGCCGGCGTCGGGGCCGCCGACGGCGTGGATCTCCAGCCAGTCCACCCCGGGTTCGGCCGGGCGCCAGTCCGCGTCGTCCGGCGGGGTGGGGGCGGTCAGGCCGATCCGCTGCCCGGAGACCAGGCCGATCTGCGCGACCGTGGCCTCCGGGTCGACCGGCCGGCCGTCCACGTAGGGCTGCCCGGCCGGGCCCGCCTCGGCGTAGCTGCTCCAGGCCTGGGCGGAGGCGCCGGTGGCGGCCGGGGCCAGGTTGTCCACCACCGCGCCGCCGGTCCCGGCCGCGGCGCCCACCAGGACGCCGATCGGGGTCTCCTTGTGCACGTCGAGGACGACGTCCCAGCTCCGCGACGCGAGCGGCGCCTCACCCGGGACCGGGGAGGCGCCGCCGGCGGCCAGCTGGTCGGGGTCGTCCTCGGCCGGGGTGGCGACGCTGATCACCAGCTGCACGGGTAGGTCCTTTCACGCCGGGCTGCCGTTGCGGGGGCAGGAACCCAGTTGTCCAGTTCGCCGGCCTCGGGGCCGGAAGTCGTTCAGGGGCGGGAAGTTCGGTCGTCTTCCTGGTCGCGGGCGCTGACCGCGCTCACACTCAGACCGCCGGTCTGGGGCGAGGCGGGTTCCGGCTCGTCCAGGTCCCACGCCGAAGGGGCTTCTGGGCGTTCCCAGCCCCCGGTGGTCTGGTACTGGGGCTCGAACTCCGGCTGGGCCGGGGAGTACGAGTACTGCGGCGTCTCCTCGTATTCCGGCTCTTCCAGGTAGGCCGGGACGACCGGAGCCGGGGCCGGGGCCGGGGGAGCAGCAGGCCGAGGTCCAGAAGGGGCCGGGGCTGCGGGCCGGGCCACCGGGCGGTCGGGAATCCCGCCGGAGGCGCGCTTCTTCAGCGCCCGGGCCACGCCGCGCTCGACCGGTGCGGAGTCGGTGAACAGCCCCAGTTCCGGTGCCACCACCCGTCCGGTCTCGTCCAGCGGCAGCTTCCAGCGGCGCCCGGCGTAGGGGCCGGCGATCATCACGCGAAGCATCGGCAGACCGGGGGCCACCGCAGTGAGCAGGTCGGCCTCGGTGTCGTTGAGCGGCCCGCAGAACAGCACGGTGAGCGGGTGCTGGTAGTTCCCGGTGCGGGCCCGGGCGTCCAGGTCACGCAGCACGGCCAGGGGCTGCGGGCCGGAGAAGCGCGGATGCAGACCGGAGGCCACGACGACGTCCGGCTCCAGGCTCCCGGCCGGGACCAGCCGGGCCGAGAGTTGGGCAGCCACCGCACAGATCAGGCTGCCGACCTGACGGTCGGGACCGGTCACCTCGATGACCCCGGGGGCGCGCAGCAGGTCGAGCAGGGTGACGGTGCCGTTCTCGGCCCCGATAACGACCGGCACGGCCGGTACGTCGTCGACCAGGTCGGCGGGGCCGGGCGTGACCGCCTGACGGTTTGCCTCCCAACGGTTCTCACGCATCCGCCAGGGTCCCTGGCCCGGTTCCACCCGGCGCAGGCCGGACAGCGCCAGGGTGAGCGTGGTGCGCGAGACCAGGGCGGCGAACGGCCGGGTGTCCGGCTCCCCGGCCAGCCGGGCGTTCGCGTCGCCGAGACCGGTCCGCAGAACGCCGCCCAGCTCGGGATCGTTGAGCTGGGCGGCGATCAGGCGCACGTTCCGGCCGAACCGGTACACCTGCACCGCCGGCCTGACCAGGTCGGCGAAGGTGGCCCGTAGATAACGGCGGATCCGCCCGAAGGTCGACTTCCAGCCCCATCGCCGGCTGTACCAGCGGGCGACGAAGAAGAGGACCACGGCGACCTCGACGAGCAGGACGACCGTGAGAACGGTCGTCCTGCTCAGGCTGATACCGCTCATGAACTAGGCATCCTGGCGTCCGTGCGGAGGTGGGGGATCAGGCGTCGGCGGACTCGGAGGGCTTGGAGTAGCCCAGGTCGAGGTCCTCGAGGTTCTTGATCGTGCTCTCGAAGCTGTCGCCGAAGTTCTTGATGTTGGCGATCGCGTCGCGCAGGTTCTTCTGGAACGTCGCGAACTCCGTGCTCATCACCGGGCTGGACTGCTTCAGCCACAGGCCGCCGTCGTTCGTCAGCAGCGCGGTGACCTTGGCGAGCAGGTCGTCGAGCTCGGTGATGATGGTGTCCTTGTTGTCGTTCATGACCTTGATGACGTTGCGCGCGGCAACCGGGTCGACGTTCACGTCGGGCATGGCGGGCTTCTCTCGCTGGTTTCGGTCAGGTCAGGGCGGGACCGCGATCAGCCGGTGGCCTTGGCCGCCTCGACGATCTGGGCGTCCATGTCGCGCAGCTGGGCCACGATGTTCTCGAACTGGTTGGCCCAGGACGGAATGCTGTTGACGGCCTGGGTCACCGAGGTGTTGAACGCCTGGTACTTCTCGTTCAGCACCGGGCTGGACTGCATCAGCCACAGACCGCCGCCGTCGGCCAGCAGGCCGTTCACCGCGTTCTGGATCAGCGTCAGCTTGGGCACCGTGTCGGTGGCCACCTGGCGCAGCTTCGTGGCCACCACCTGGACGTCTTCGTAGACGACCTTCATGTCGCTCAAGGGGCTGGTTCCTTTCGGTCGGGCCCGGCGGTCACCGGGCGCTCAGGGAGAGGGAAGGGCAGGGCCGAGAACCGCCGCGGGTCAGTCGTCCTCGTCCTCGTAGAGGCCGGGGCCCTCGGTCTGGGTCCAGTCGTCGGTGTCGGCGTTGCCCTTCCACTTGCGCACCGTGCCGTCCTCGTCGGTCATCACCTTGACGTCGTTGTCGATCTTGGCGTCGATGGCGGTGCCGTCGGGGGTCTTGTTGTTGGTGACCTCGACCTTGGTCTCCTTGCCGTCCTCGACACTGACCGCGGTGTACCCGGTGTCGTTGCCCTGGGCGTCGCGGGTCGGGGTGGTCGTGGTCGTCGACGTGCTGTCGTTGTCGTCGTCGTCCGGGTCGTCGAACTTGTTGTCGCTGACGAACGAGGTGATCTGCCCGTCGGAGTCGTAGGTGTACTTGGTCTCGATCGTCTCGGTGGAGCCGTCCCCGTGCTTCAGCGTGGTGCTGGTCGAGCTGGGCCGCTCGCTGTCGCCCTCGTACTTGTAGGTGGTCGTGGTCTCGTAGGCCAGACCCTCCTGCGAGGTGTTCTTCGAGGTCTGCGAGGTGAGCCGGCCGGACTCGTCGTACTGGCTGTCGGTCTTGGCCGGATTGCCGTCGAAGACCGGGGCCGAGACGTTCTTGTTGTCCTTGTGCTGCTCGTTGTAGATCGACTGGGCGTCGGTGTGGGTGGGCCGGGCGCCCGGGTCCTCGGGGATCGTGCCCCAGGGGATCAGCGGGACGGCCTCGCCCTGCACCTTGTTGCCGTGCTCGTCCCACAGCGGTGAGGGGGTGAACTTCAGGTCCTTGGTGGCCTGGTAGCGGTCCCACTCGTCCTTCTTGCCCTGCCACTGGGCCAGGATCAGGCTGGCCAGCGAACTGCTCGACTTGGTGGCGAAGTCGCTGTCCATGTCGAAGAACTTGGTGGCCACGCCGTCGAGCAGCCCGGCCAGGTCGCCGAGGCGGTCCATCGCGTCCTTGAACGGCTGTTCCCAGGCGGTGTGGAACTTGATCAGCGAGCTGGACAGCTTCTGGCTGCCGATCGCCTCGGACCGCTTGCGCACACCGCTGATGCCGGTGCTCAGGCCCGGCACCTCGTTGTCGAGGTTGTCCTTGAGCGTCCGGGCGTCGTTGGCCAGCTTGTGCAGCTGGTCGTAGTTGATCTGAAGGTCCGGCTGTCCGTCGGCCACGGCGCGGGTGCCTCCGTATCTGCTCAGGTGTGCTCAAGGCTGCTCGAGAACACACGTTTCGGGCTGAGGATGGGCTTTGTCAACGCGGCGGTACGCGAGGGCAGATTGCCAGGGAGCTTTCGGGCGGCCCGGCGCCCGGGCTCTGGCCCGTGACCCCGGAGGCCGGTGAGAGTTGTCAGCTGGGTGTCCTGCGTGCGCGGCCGGCCCGCAGACCCCCTCGGCCCCTGAACCGAGAAGCTGATCGAGGAGTGAAGTCTTGGCGCGTCCCGGCGACTGGTCCCCCCTGGGTCTGGGTGGAGACCCGACGCCCGGCGACCCCGAAGTGGTCGACGGAATCGTCAACTACATGAAACTGATCCAGGAGGCCGCCACCGAGGCGGACCAGGGGATCAAGAACATCATGTCGGGGACGGGGGACGGGGCGTTCGTCGGCAAGACCGCCGACTGGCTCCGCGAGGAGATCGAGTCCAAGACCAAGACCTTCCTCTCGGCGGTGGCCAGCGCGTTCGAGACCGCCTCGCCGGCCATGTCGACCTACGCCCAGAAGCTGCGCGACGCCCAGGCCTCCGCCGACAACGCGCTCTCCCAGGCCCAGGGCCTGGCCGAGGACGACTCCCGCCGGGAGACCCTGAAACAGCAGGCCGAACAGGCCAAGTCGGACCTGGAGGCGGCGGCCGGCACCGCGTCCTCGGCGGTGGACTCGGTGGCGCACGCCACCAACCCGTGGGCCAAGAGCGCCTGTGAACAGTTCTGGGACGCCTTCTTCTGGATCGTCCTGCTGATCACCGTGGTCGCGATCTTCGTCGGTGGCCCGCTCGGCCTGATCGCGTTCGCCCTGAACGTGGTCCTGGCGGTCAAGGAGATCGTCGACTTCGCCCAGGGCAACAGCAGCATCGGCGAGCTGCTGCTGTCGCTGGTCGGGGTGCTGTTCCCGAGCACCCGCGCGCTCAAGCTGGGCGACCTGGTCAGCTCGATCAAGTCGGCCACCGCGGCGATCGCCAAGGGCGCCTGGGCCGGGGTCAAGGGCCTGGGCAACGACCTGGCCAACATCTTCCGGAACCTGAGCTGGTCGGGCATCGCCAAGAACGTCACCGACCTGGGCAACGTGGTGATCACCTCGGTCAAGGCCGGGGCGGCCTGGATCCCGAAGGCGGTGGTCGGGGCCGGCGCCTTCGCCCACGGGCTGGTGGCGCTGCCCAAGACCACGATCTCGGCCGTCTCCTCGGGCTTCGTCAACGGCCTGGGCAAGCTCGCCGGGGCCGGCGTGGCCAAGATCAACAGTGCCGTCGACGCCTTCCTGAACACCCGGTTCGTCCAGCTCACCAAGGAGTCGCTGGGCGGCTGGCAGGCGCTGCGCATCTTCCTGCCGATGGCCGGTCACGAGATCCGCGGCCTGGGGGTGCTGAACGCCTTCAAGGTCGGTGTGCTCGGCCGTGGCCTGAACATCAGCAGCTTCAAGAACATGACCCTGGTCGACAAGCTCGGTGACACCGTGCAGATCGTCAAGGGCATCACGATGACCAGCGGGGGCGTGTACGACGCCTGGTCGAAGGTGATGAAGCCGGAGCTGATCACCCCCGGCGGCTCGGCCGGCGGTCTCGGTCAGGCGCCGCCCGCCTTGCCCCGCCCGATCATCGAGATGCCTCCGCTGCGGCAGGCCGACGTGCTGAGCCGGATGCCGGACGTGGACACCAGTCTGCTGCGCGGGCCGAACGGTGACTTCGGCAGCGTGAAGATCGGCAACAACACCACGATCGCCGACCTGAACAGCGGCACCTGGCACGTGAACGACGCGAACACCTCGTTCAGCAGCACCCCGAGCGGCATCCAGGTGCCCAACTCGGCCTTCTCCTCGCTCGGTGACGTGGGCGGCGCCGATCTGCGGCAGTTCGGCAGCATCGACGCCATCGCCAACGCCGGGGCGCACGTCAGCACCCCCGGGCTGGGGGAGGCCGGGGCCGGGCTGGGCAAGCTGGTGCTGCCCGGAAACCTCGGCAACGTAGGTAATCTCGGCGGTGGGCTGGGCGCGGTGAAGATTCCCGGGATCGCCGAGAGCCTGGGCGGCGCCGGGGCGGTCGGGTCGCTGAAGGCGATCGGTGACCTCGACGTGCTGACCAAGGTGGGCAACCTCAACCAGCTCGGCGATCTGAGCAAGGTGGGCGGCACCACCCAGATCACCGACGGGAACGTCACCCTGCGGGGCGGCGACCTGAAGCTCGTCGACGGCAGCGGCGCCTCGATCAGCCTGAACGACCTGAAGATCACCAACGGCTCGGGCGTCAGCTTCGACCTGAACGGCCTGAAGCTCACCGACGGGGTGGCCACGGTGGCCCCGACCGGGCTGCGGGTGGACGCCGGGGCGGGCACCGGCGGTATGCGATTCACCGACGGCGCGGCCTCGGTGGACGTGAGCAAGCTCCAGATCACCCACGGCAACACCGGTCTGGGCCTGACCGACCTGAAGTTCACCAACGGCAGCGGCACCACCTTCGACCTGCACAGCCTGAAGCTGAGCGACGGCGTGAACTCGGTCGACCTGGGCGCGAACCTGCGCATGGTGGACGGGGCCGGGGCGCCGGTGTCGGTCAGCGGGATCAGCGGTCTGACCGACCACCTGTCCACCCCGGGCGGCCTGCAGAGCCTGCTGGGCCTGGACCAGACCACGGCCCTGCACAACATGCAGTCCATGTTCCCCGGGGCCGGCAGCGTGAGCCCGGTCTCGTTCGCCGGTGGTTCCGCCGGCGGCAACGCCTTCGGCTCGATCCACAACGCCAAGCTGCACGCGGACCTCAGCGACTTCGCCTTCCGTGAGCTGCCGAAGATCATGGACAACGAGTTCCAGATCCTCAAGAAGACCGACGAGTCGGTCCAGATCAGCCTGTCCGACGACGCGATCACCCACATCGGCAGCAACCTGGGCGCGGGCGGGGCCGCGAAACTCGGGCAGGCCGGCCCGGCCCCGATCGAGATGCCCACCGCGCGGGCCGACGGCAGCACCTTCAACGCCGGCCCGGCCCGGCAGCCGGTGATCCAGAGCAGCAGCGGGTTCGCCGAGCCGCAGGTGGCCCGGATCGAGACGCCGGGCGCGAACCGGGTCGAGGACGCCCTGGCCCAACTGGCCGACGTGGAGGTGCCACGCCGGGTCGACGCGCCGGACTCGGTGAGCGCGCACACCCCGGACGTGGACAGCGCCGGGTCGTCGTCCGGCCCTCGCCCCGACCTGGCCGGCGGCGAGGTCACCACTGCGCGCGTGGATCTCACGGCAAGGGACGGCCAGCCTCTGGCCGTCACCCCGGAGGGGCGTGTGGTCGATCCGGGCGGAGTACGGCCGGAGACCCCGAGCACGATCGACTCGGTGCCGACGCCGCACGGGGCCGGCGATCCGCTGGCCGAGGTGAAACACCTGGCCGACCGGCTGTTCCCGAACCAGGCCGACGCCGTGGTCACCTACCAGGCCGCCCAGGGGCTGCTGCACCAGGCCCAGCTGGCCAAGGCCGGCGGACTGCAGGCCGGGGACGGCGCCCACGTCGCCGTGCAGCAGGTGAACGACATCGTGGTCGCCGAACGGCTGCTCGCCAAGGCCGAGGAGAACCTGGCCAAGCACGGGCTCACCGGAGTCGAGGTCGACGCCCGGCTGGCCGGGCTGGAGGCCGGCGACCTGAAGTTCGCCGAGGCCAAGGTCGAGATCGACATCCGGACCCAGAAGCAGATCGACGCCGTCCGCGGCAGTGCCGGCTCCGGCGGCCCGGTCACGCTCAGGGACAACGAGCTGTTCGCCACCCCGGAGGCGTTCGACCCGAAGAAGGCGCTGGGCCTGGACGAGGCGCAGTGGCGCAGCCTGGACAAGGCCCAGGCCGACCTCAACTTCAGCAACGCCAAGGTCGACGCCGACACCCTGCGGGCCACGCTGGACTCGCTCGGCGTCGACCCGGCCGACTACCAGAAGTTCGTCCAGGCCCGCGATGTCGGCCCGTCGGCGGTCCAGGCCTACAAGGAGTCCGGTGGCCTGGGCGCGTTCGGCGCGAGCGACGACCAGATCCGCAACGCCCTCAGACAACTGCCCGGCGACCGCCGGCTGATCGAGGCCCTGCACGGCGACGCCTCCTTCGAGCGATTCCGTGACGTGTTCAAGGGTGTCTGGCAGGACTTCGCGGCCAAGGCCGGCGGCGACGTGGACCTGGCCGCCGACCGACTGCGGTTCGCCCAGTGGCAGACCGACCCGCTGCGGGCAGGCAGTGTTCCGCCCGGTCTCGAGGCCTCGGACGTGGTCCGGATCTTCCGCGACCGGGACGGGGCGGTCTCGCTCAACGGCGCGCCCAAGGACCTGCCCAGCGTGCCCGGCCGCGAGCTGGACCCGCCCGGCGGGCTGTCGATGGACGGCCTGGCCAAGGTCTGGAACGACGTGGTCGACAAGGCCCGGGCCAACCTCCTGGACCTGCAGCACTCGCCGGGCTCGAACTTCGAGCTGGAGGCGATGTTCGACGACGTGCTGCGCGAGATCGCCGACGGGTTGCCCGAGGCGTTCGCCCGGCAGGCCCGGTTCGAGGACGAGTTGCTCGCCTCGCTGCCCAAGTTCGACGACATGGTGGCGAGCACGAAGGGGAACGCCTCCTGGGGCGACGAGGTCGGGGCCGACGCGGTCGGCCGGGCGAAGATCAACTACGTCGGTGAACTGCGGAACTCGTTCAACCAGACGGTGCGCGACCTGGACATCCGGTTCACCGGCCGGGGTGGCGACGAGGTCACGCCCGAGATCGACCCGAAGCTGCAGTCGATGCGCGACGAGCTGTTCGGCGACGCGGCCGCCGGCTCCGGCTCGCCCGCGCCGTACCGTGGGCTGGGCGACTACCCGGCCGGTCTCGAGCACTTCGCCGACACCGCCGCCCTGAACAAGGCTTTCGGTGACGACGCGTTCCGGAACTGGTCGGCCAAGGTCGACGAGATCACCCAGGGGGTGCCCGACCGGCTGCGTTTCGAGAACGAGGCCGGCGGCGCCCTGGACGACGCCGGACGCCAGTTCCACGACATGGCCGACGGCGCCGACGTCGAACCGAAGCTCCTCGACGCCATCGCCACCGACTACCGGGAGAAGCTGGCGGTCGCCTTCCACGACGCCTACGGCGCCGGGGGCAGCCGTCGGGGCTGGCTCGACCACGAGATGAGCCACGGCGACGCCTTCCACGGCGGACGATCGGCCCAGGCCGACTGGCGTTCGAACCAGGCTGACTGGCGGGCGAATCAGGCCGACTGGCGGGCAGATCAGGCCCAGGGGAGTGCGCCCCGGCCCAGCGACGCTTCGTCGGCTGAGGGCAGCCCGGGCCACAGTGCTCTGGAGAGCCCGGGCACGAGTTCGCAGCTCGCTTATGACGCGGGCGGTTTCAAGGTCGAGCCGGTGCAGACCCCGGAACGCCTGGACGTACGGGCCGGCGACAGCGGCAACGTTCAGGTGCAGGTCCAGGTCAGGCCGGTCAGCGTGAACGAGGGGATCCAGCTGCCCAGGCCCGCCGTCGACCAGGCCCCGCAGCTTCCGAAACCCCAGACCGAGAACCCGTTCTCCAGCGGACGCCAGCTCTACGACAACCCGGCCGCGGCCCTCGATCACGACGTGGCGATCTTCGAAACCCGGTTCGCCGAAGCCGGTGTGCCGCAGTCGGTCTCGGATACCGTGCTGGGCAACTTCCGGGCCCAGGCCGAGGGCCTGGTGAACATCCATCAGGCCAGCGGCCACAGCCTGGACTCGGCGATGAAGGCCGGGGTGCAGTACGCCGGTTCGCTCAGCGCCCCGGTCAACCTCCACTTCGCCTACCAGCAACTGCTGAAGACGCCGCAGGCCTGGGCCGGGTTCCACCAGCAGGTCGAGGTGGCGGCGAACTCGTTGGAGAGCAAGGTGCTGGCCCGGATCGACCAGGCCGACCTGACCCACCTGAGCCCGGCCGAGCAGGCCCAGGTCCGGATCGACGCCCTGGGTTCGGTCGCGGACGGGGTGAACGACGTGTTCACCAAGCTCTACTCCACCCCGGGCAGCGTTTTCACGCGCGTCGACTCGGCGGGGGCCGGTCTCAGCGGCCTGGGCGCCCGCATAGACGGTGTGCTCGACCAGGTGCTGGCAGAACCGCCCCGCGCCCCACACCTGACCACTCCGGACACTGCCCCGGTCAAGGTCGACCAGTGGGCCGACAACCTGCTCGCACACGCCGACGCCCGGTTCGACAAGCTGGGCAACGAGGATCTGGTCACCCAGGCGCAGAACGACTTCACCGCGAACCTGGGCCGGGCCGTCGACGACGTCAAGGTCCTGCTCGAGAACCCCTCAGCGTTCGCCGAGGCGAACGTCCGTTTGAACCAACTGAACGCCGAACTGCTCACCCAGCTGCGCCAGGGCCTCACCGAGGCGCACGCCACCCCGATGCACCCCGGCCAGATCCTGCACGATCTGGTCACCGGGCGCACCAGCTGGGGCCAGGCCATGATCGACAGCCTGCCCGGCTCGCCCGCCCTGAAGTCGCTCGAGATCCTCACGCTCGACGGGCGCACGGTGGTGCGGCCGATCGGCACCGACGACCTCGGCATCGCCGTTCCCGCCCGCGACCTCGACGGCGTTCTGCACATCGAACCCACTGCCAACGGCCAGGTTCCGGGGCTCTCCCAGGTTGCCGACCTGATCGAGGCGCTGCCGCCGATCCTGCGCCCGCACGACTTCGTGGTGCACCCGGCCGTCCCCTTCACCGCCAACGAACTGCGGGTCGTCCTGGGGGCCGACACTGCCGTCGACACTGCCGTCGGAACACCGCCGGTCTCGCGGATCGAGGAGATCACCGACGAGAACCTCAGGGCGAACTTCGAATTGCGGACGTTTGTCACGGGTCTGTCGGGAACTGGAGATCTCGCGGGCTGGTGGAAGGAGCAGGAGCTCCTGGCCGGAGCCCTGGTCACCGGCCTGGCGGCCGGGGTGCGGGCCGAACTCACCGACCTGGCCCGGCACCTGGTGTTCCGGCAGTCCGGTGACTGGCTGCGCCCGTCCAACCCGAACGCACGCCAGCTACGGCTGGACTCCGAGGTGGTTCCGGTGACGGCGGCCCTGCTCGGCGCGAATCTGCGCGCTGGGCAGGAGCTCACGGCCGATCTGGTGCAGCCGGTACGCAACATCGCCACCGAGATCATCCAGAAGCTCGACCTGCGCCAGCCCGACCGGCTGCTGGGGGGCGCGCCGAACTGGAAGGGCAAGGGCAGGCAGCAGGCCGCCCCCCAGGGGCAGGGCCGGGCCCAGTTGCCCGCGATCGAGCGCGCGAGCCCGTTCATCGTCAAGCACCCGGGTTACGCCACCGGCGACCAGTGGAGCGTGCTGGCCACGCTGCTGCACAACCCGCACGCCCAGGTGGCCCTGGGCCGCCCGGCCCTGGACGCGGTGTCGGCGCGGGGCGCGGACACGATGAACAGCATCTACCACGCGGCCGGGGTGGGGGACCGGGTGATCCCGGTGCCGATGAACGCCCTGGACGACTTCGGCAAGGCGCTGAAGAAGCACCCGGACGTGGATCTGGGCCACATCGTGCCGCTGAACTACGGCACCAAGTACGTGACCAAGTACCAGGCCGAGTTCGGCGGGGCCTTCCGCGACACCTTCAAGCAGGCCCTGCGGATCGACGAGACGTCGATGGCCGGGCGCAGCCAGGCCATCGGGGAGTGGCTGGACGGCAAGGGGATCCGGCTCACCCCGGACACCGAGGTCCTGGTGCTGTGGACCCGGTTCAGCGGGAAGAAGGGCAACGCCCACCTCGAGCACGACACCAGCCTGACCGGCATCAGCCAACTGCTGGACGACCTGAGGACGTCGGCCGGCCGGCCCCGGGTGGTGGTGCTGGCCGGTGACCGCCGCCCGGAATGGGGCACCCCGGGCCACAAACCGCGGGACTACTTCCAGCAGCTGGCCGACAGCTACGGCGACTCGCCCACCTTCAAGGTCGCCGATCTGACCGAGTTCTGGGACGACGTCACCAGCCACCCGCTGATCAAACCCGGTGCGAACCCGTTCCTCAGCTCCGACGCCCGGCTCAACCAGTTCGGGATCTACGAGTTCCTGCACCAGAACGGCAACCTGCAGCACCTGGGCTTCCGCAGCGGCAACCTGGAGGCGTTCGTCCTCTCCGGGCACAAGGTCAGCTACCTGGAGGAGAACCTCTCGTTCAGCTCCGGACGGATGAAGCCCTGGAACGACCTGGGCTACCGGCTGCTGGAGCTGGAGCGCGCGCCGACCGCGAGCGGGCAGCTCTACAAGGTGGACGAGCTGGCCGTGCGGGGTGTGACCAACCCCCAGCTCGAAGGCCTGATGGAGTCGGTGGCGGACGCGCTCTACGCCCTCGACTTCGTGGTCAAGAACTTCGATGCCCGGCTGGGGCACAACCAGATCGCCAAGGCGCTGCGCGAGTTCCGCGACAACGGATTCGCCAACCAGAGCGGGCAGTGGCAGCGGACCAGCCGCTTCGACAACCTCTGGGGCGGGTTCGAGGCCCTCCGCAAGAGCCCGGAGTGGGACCAGGACGTCATCATCCGGGTCCGTCCGGAGGACAAGCCCCAGCTCGTCCAGCGCATGGAGGACTTCGCCCGGCAGCTCGGCTGGCACCAGGACGAGGGCCACTGGCAGCTTGACAAGAAGCGCGCGCTGTTCGACGACAAGGCCGGTCAGCGGGACACCGTGGAGAACATCCGCGAACTGTCCCGGCTGCTCGACCCGCTCTCCAAGGACCGCTCGGCCTGGCTGGTCAAGCTGCGGGCCGACCTGCTGGACACCGGTCAGGCAGCCCGCTGGGACGAGCTGAAGGCGCCCTTCGCCGACACCAGGGGCTTCACCGACGGCGACCTGGCCAGGATCGGCGACCGCCTCTCCGGCACGTGGGCCGAGGGTGCGCCCGACGTGCGGATGGGCGAGACGGGCGAGGCTGTTCTGCCGACGCGACTCAAGCGTCCGGCGTCGGAAGAATCGTCGTCGCCACAAACGTCCGTAGATCTGACCCAGCCGCCGGCCAAGCGGTCTCGCCCGGCCGAGAGTTCCGGGTCGATCTCGTTGTCGGACAATGTGTACGACAAGGTGCGGGGCAAGCACGATGCCCTGGTGCGCGCGGCCGGTGGCGACCGGGTGGTCGTTCCGAGCCGGCCGGATCCCGCCTACGTACAGGCCGCTCTGGACGACCTGCTGGCCGACCCGGTGCCGGGTGTGAAGCCGGACTCCAGCATCGACCTGGCCCGGGAGATCTTCCGCCGCTGGGCCAACGAGAACGGGATGCCGAACTACCGCGAGTGGCTTCCGGGTGGGGCGCCCTCGTCCCAGCAGCACTACGACCCGGATGTGCACGGCTCGTCCTCGAGTTCGTCCTCCGCACCGGTCCGGCTGACCGAGGCGCAGCTGTTGTCGCGGCCCGACGTGCCCTTCCTGATCACCCACCAAGGCATGGCGACCGGCGACCAGTGGGGGATCCTGGCCACGTTGCTGCACAACCCCGAGGCCCGGGTCGTGCTGGGCATGCCGATGGCGAACGGGCCGGATGCGGCGATGCGCCCGCTGGCCGAGTCGGTGCGTGACTTCTACCAGGCCACGAACGTGATGGACCGGGTCACGGTGATGGACGTCTGGGCGATGGGCGACCTGACCAAGACGGCGAGAACGGTCTTCCCGTCGGCGAACCAGGTCTCGGTCACGTTCGGCACCCGGTACGTCGAGCGGTTCGCCGAGGACTTCGGCGAGCAGTTCAAGTCGGCGCTGCGGATCGACTCGGCCTCGATGCAGGTGCGGGGCGGCCAGATCGGGCAGTGGCTGCACAGCAAGGGGATCAGCCCGGCTCCGGACACCGAGGTGCTGGTGCTGTGGTCGCGGTTCAGCGGCAAGAAGGGGAAGGCCCACGTCGAGCACGACACCAGCCTGACCGGCGTGGACCAGCTGCTGAGTGATCTGCAGCGCACCGTTACGCCGGGCCGTGAGCGGATCGTGGTGATCGCCGGTGACCGGCACCGGGACTGGGGTACCACCGCCGACGGCAAGCCGGGCAGTCTGTTCCAGGAGCGCGGAGACCACTACCGCACGGCCGATTTCAAGGTGGTCGACCTCACCGAGTTCTGGAAGGACCCGTCCGCCGCCCACCTGATCACCCCCGGCCCCGCCCATCTGACCAGCGATGCTCGGGTGAACCAGCTCGGTGTGTACGAGTACCTGAACCTGCACGCCAACACTCAGCACCTGGGCTTCCGTAGCGGCAACCTGGAGGCGTTCGTCCTTTCCGGGCACAAGGTCTCGTACCTGGAGGAGCCCGGTTCGATCAGCGCCGACCGGATGCAGCGCTGGGCCGGTCTGGGCGTGAATCAGGACATCAACCCGCCGCACGACCTGCACCGTGAAATGCGCTACGCGCGGCTGCAGGTGGATCGTTCGCCCACCCTGAGCGGGCAGATCTACAAGCTCGACGAGTGGGCCGTACAGCAGTTCGCCCAGGCCGCCAAGGAAGCGCACACCAGCCTGGGCTACATCTTCCGGATCCCGGCCGACTTCGACCAGCTGGTGGCCGGGGTGAAGGGTTTCCGCGACAGCGGTTACCTGAACGGCGACGGTGAGTGGCAGTGGGTCAGCGGTTTCAACGAGCTCTGGGGCAAGTTCGGCGACTTCGCGCAGAACCAGTACGCCCCCTACGTCATGCGGCTCACCCCGCCGGAGAAGGCCGACCTGCCGGTTCAGTTGCGGCAGCTGGCCGATCAGCTGGGCTGGGACTGGAACGCTGCGCGCTGGGACGAGAGCCGGGCCGGTTTCGCCCACGACTGGCCTGCGCTGCGGGACGTTCTGCAGACCATGCGGCGGGTCGACGATCTGGTCAAGCCGTTCGGTGATCTGCAGTCGTCGTGGATGGCGGACAAACTGCGGCCGGCCTATCTGCAGGGAGGCAAGCAGGCCTGGCACGACTTCAAGGCGGCCTTCGGCTACGAACGCGGGTTCACCCCGAACGACCTGGATCTGATCCGCGGCCAGTTGCGGGAGAACTGGACCGGGCAGCACTGGCTGGGGGGCCAGGAGCAGCGGGCCGGGCGCTTGCTCAGCGACGAACTGCAGGTGCGCGCGCACTTCCCGGAGATCCGGAGGGTCAACCCCGATCTCCATCGGGGTGGCGAGTTCTCGACCAACTGCGTGATCTCGTACATCACCATGTCGATCGCGCTGCGCGAGGGTGAGGCGTTCCAGGCCCCGCCGAGCGAGTTGTGGTCGCACCAGGAGCTGATGGCCTGGCAGCGGCAGCAGCTGGGGCTGGCGGACGATGCTCAGCCGCGGGTGCTTCGGACCGCTGGGCTGGACGGGATCCGCGCGACCATGCTGAAGGCCGGTGAGGGGGCCCAGGCGGCCCTCGTGTTCGACCTTCCGGAGCAGGGTTTCGGGCACGTGGTCAATGTGGTGACCCGGAACGGTGAGGTCTGGTTCCTCGACGCCCAGGCCGGTGGCGCGGCCGTGGTGCCGCACGGCGTGAACGATTTCGAGTTCTGGCCCATGTCCTCGGGAATCGGCGATCTGGAAGGTGCCCGGCCGGTTCCGGCCGAAGACCTCACCGATCTGCCCTGGCTCGGCACCCTGGACCAGGACCAGTTGCTGGCCGCTCCCGACGTCCCGTTCCTGCTGACCCATCAGGGCATGGCGACCGGCGACCAGTGGGGCATCCTGGCCACGCTGCTGCACAACCCGAACGCCCACGTGGCCCTCGGTGTGCCGTCCGCGACCGGGCCGGATGCGGCGATGCGACCGCTGGCCGAGTCGATCCGCGACTTCTACCGCGCGACCGGTGTGATGGACCAGGTCACCGTGATGGACGTGCACTCGATGGGTGAGCTCACCCGGGCCGCCAAGAACCAGTTCCCGCACCTGCAGCCGGTTTCCCTCACCTTCGGCACCCGCTACGTGGAACAGTTCGCCGAGGACTTCGGCGAGCAGTTCAAGTCGGCGTTGCGGATCGACACCAGAACAATGGACGTCCGTGGGCCAGTCATCGCGGAATGGCTGAGCAGCAAGGGGGTCACGGTGACCCCCAACACAGAGGTGCTGGTGCTGTGGTCGCGGTTCAGCGGCAAGAACGGCAAGGCCCACATCGAACACGACACCAGCCTCACCGGCGTCCGTCAGTTGCTCTCCGACCTACAGGCGAACCCGACCCCCGGACGGGACCGTCTGGTCGTGATCGCCGGTGACCGGCCCAAGACCTGGGGAACCGACACCGGCAAGCCGGTGGACTACTACCAGCAGATGGCCACGGCGTTCAGCGGGCCGGGATTCCGGGTGGCCGATCTCACCGAGTTCTGGAAGGACCCGTCGGCGGCCCATCTGATCACTCCCGGTCCCGCGCACCTGTCCGGCGACAGCCGGGTGAACCAGCTCGGCGTGTACGAGTACCTGCACCTGAACTCCCGGGTGCAGCACCTGGGCTTCCGCAGCGGCAATCTGGAGGCGTTCGTCCTTTCCGGGCATCACGTGTCCTACCTGGAAGAGCCGGCCTCGATCAGCACCGCCCGGATGCAGCGCTGGGCCGACCTCGGGGTCAACCGCGAGATCAACCCGGCGCACGACCCGGACCGCTCGATGCGGTACTCGCTGCTGGTGACCGAGCAGGCGCCCACCCGGGCCGGGCAGATCTACAAGCTGGACGAGTGGGCCACCCAGGGCTTCAGTCAGCTGGCCAAGGACACCCATGCCAGTCTCGCCTACATCGAGCGGGTGTCTGGCCCGAAGACCGATGCGGTGCGCGGTTTCCGCGACAGCGGATACTGGAACGCGCGCGGTGAATGGCAGTGGGTCAGCGGTATCAACGAGCTGTGGGCCGGTTTCTCGCGGCTCGCCAACAGCCCGGAATGGACTTACGTGCTGCGGCTGAACCCGGCCGAGAAGGCGGAGTTCGGCACCACCCTGCAGCGCCTGGCCGATCAGCTGGGCTGGGACTACCGAACCGGGACCGGCGACGACGCCCGGGCCGCCTTCACCACCACGGCGGGGCTGGCCGAGACGGTCCAGACGATGCAGCGGCTGGACAGCCTGGTCGAGCGCCTGGCCTCGTACCAGTCCGCGTGGATGGCCGATCTGCGGGCCGCGTACCGGCAGGACGGCAGCGACGCCGGTAAGCAGGCCTGGAAGCAGTACAAGGCCGCGTTCGGCTACCAGCCCGGGTTCACCACGAACGACCTGGAGCTGATCCGCGGCCAGCTGCGGGAGAACTGGACCGGCCGGCGCTGGCTCGCCGGTGGGGAACACCGGATCGGGCAGCCGCTCGGCGACGACCTGGTGGTGCGGGCCCGGTTCCCGGAGATCCGTCACGTCAACCCGCGATTGGCCCTCGGCGGTGAGTTCTCCACCAACTGCGTGATCTCGTACATCACCCTGTCGATCGCGCTGCGCGAGGGTGAGGCGTTCCAGGCCCCGCCGAGCGAGATGTGGTCGCAGCAGGAGCTGATGGCCTGGCAGCGGCAGCAGTTGGGACTGGCCGACCATGCCCAGCCGCGGGTGCTCCGGACCACCGATCTCGACGCGATCCGCGCGGCCATGCTGCGGGCCGGCGAGGGGGCTCAGGCGGCCCTGGTCTTCGACGTGCCCACGCAATCCTTCGGGCATGTGGTCAACGTGGTCACGCGCGACGGCGAGGTCTGGTTCCTGGACGCCCAGGCCGGTGGGGCAGCGGTTCTGCCGCACGGTGTGAGCGAGGTCGAGTTCTGGCCGATGTCGCCGGAGATCGCCGATCCCGTCGGTGCCCGGGCGGTTTCGGTGAACGAGCTGACCGACCTGCCGCGGCTGGGCATGGCCGATCAGGCCGAGCTGCTGGAGAGCTACGACCAGCCCTTCCTGATCACCCATCCCGGTATGGCCACCGGCGACCAGTGGGGCATCCTGGCCACGCTGCTGCACAACCCCAACGCGCACGTGGCCCTGGGCATCCCGGCCGCGAACGGGCCGGACGCGGCGATCCGCCCGCTGGCCAAGTCGATCCGGGACTTCTACCGCGCCACGGGGGTGGGCGACCAGGTCACGGTGATGGGCGTGCAGACGATCGGTGAGCTGACCCGCTCGGCCCGGTCCGCCTTCGCCGACCTGGACCAGGTCTCGGTGACCTTCGGGACCCGCTACGTGGAGCAGTTCGCCGAGGACTTCGGCGGCCGGTTCAAGCAGGCCCTGCGCATCGACCCGGTCTCGATGGCCGCCCGCGGCCCGGCGATCGGGCAGTGGCTGCAGAGCAAGGGGATTCACCTCACGCCGCACACCGAGGTGCTGGTGCTGTGGTCGCGGTTCAGCGGTAAGAAGGGCAAGGCCCACATCGAGCACGACACCAGCCTCACCGGGGTGGCGCAGCTGCTCGGGGAACTGAGCGGCTCGGTGCCCCCGGGCCGGCACCGCCTGGTAGTGATCGCCGGCGACCGGCACCCCGACTGGGGTACGGCCGGGAGCAAGCCGGTGAACCACTACCAGCAGATGGCCGACGCCTACTTCAACACCGGCGGCAACTTCCAGGTCGCCGATCTCACCGAGTTCTGGAAAGACCCGTCCGCGGCCCATCTGATCACTCCCGGCTCCGCGCACCTTTCCAGCGATGCCCGGGTGAACCAGCTCGGCGTGTACGAGTACCTGAACCTGGCCGCCCACACCCAGCACCTGGGCTTCCGCAGCGGCAACCTGGAAGCGTTCGTCCTTTCCGGGCACAAGGTCTCCTACCTGGAGGAGCCCGGCTCGATCAGCACCGACCGGATGCAGCGCTGGGCGAACCTGGGCGTGAACCAGGACATCAACCCGCCGCACGACCCGGGCCGCCAGATGCGTTACTCGCTGCTGGTGGTGGACAACGCCCCGACCCGTTCCGGGCAGCTGTACAAGCTGGACGAGTGGGCGGTGGCCGGATTCAGTGACGCCGCCAAGGCCGCCCACGCCAGCATCGCCTACGTCCAGCGCGTCTCCTCCCGTGACGTGGCCGGCCGGATCGAGGCCCTGCGGGGCTTCCGCGACAGCGGCTACGAGAACGCCGACGGCGAATGGCAGTGGGTCAGCGGCTTCACCGAGCTCTACACCGAGTTCGGCCGCTTCACCCAGAGCGAGCAGTGGCAGAGCGTGCTGCGGCTGAACCCGGCCGAGAAGCAGGGACTGGGCGAGCAGCTGGAGCGCCTGGCCGGGCAGCTCGGCTGGGACCCGGTCGCCCAGGCCTGGGACGACGGCCTGGCCGTCTTCGGCAGCCCGGCCGGGCTGCGGGACACGCTGCAGACCCTGACCCGGGTGGATCAGCTGGTGGCCCGGTTCGGCTCGTACCAGTCCGCCTGGATGGCCGATCTGCGCAATGCCTATCTGCAGGGCGGCCGGCAGACGTGGCGCGACTTCAAGGCCTGGTACCAGACCCGTCCCGGCTTCACCACGCGCGACCTGGGCCTGATCTCCGAGCAGCTGGCCGACAACTGGGGCACCCGTTACGGGATCGCCGGCCTGGGTGAGAGCACCGGCCGCCTGCTGGGCGACGACGCCGAGGTTCGCGTTCACTTCCCGGAGGTCGGCGGCATCAACCCGTACCGGGCCCGGGGTGGTGAGTTCGACACCAACTGCGTGATCTCGTTCATCACGCTCTCCATCGCCCTGCGTGAGGGTGGCCGGTTCCAGGCACCACCCAGCGAGATGTGGTCGCACGCCGAACTGGCGGCCTGGCAGCGGCAGCAGCTGGGTCTGGCCGACGACGCACTACCTCAGGTTCTGCGCACCGGATCGCTGGAGCAGATCCACTCGGCCATGCTCGCCTCCGGCGAAGGCACCCAGGCCGCCCTGGTCTTCGACGTTCCCGCGCGGGGTTCGGGTCACGTGATCAATGTGGTGACGAGGGGTGGCCGGGTCTGGTTCCTCGATGCCCAGGCGGGTGGAGCGGCCTTGCTGCCCGACGGCGTCACCCGGTTCGAGCTGTGGCCGATGTCGGGCGATCTCGCGGGCGCGCAGCCGGTGGCGCTGAGCGAGCTCACCCCGTTGCCCGGGCTCGGGTCGGCGCCCATGAGCTCGGAACCGACCGCGAGTTCGGCCATGCCCGGCCTGGCCTCGACCAGCGCCGCGCCGACGTTCGAGCTCCAGAACCTGGATCCGGTCCGGCCGGTGAAGGCACCGGAGCCCACGACCGTCACCCCGGCCGTTCTGGACTCGGCCCGGTCGGCCGCGCTGATCGCCGGCCTGCGCCAGATCGCCGACCGGTTGCCCATGGGGCTCGACGAACTCTCCGCCGCCCGAGCGCCGTTGGCGGCCGAAGTCGTCCAAAAGCTCTTGCTCGACACACTGCTGGGCGACGCCGAGGCCCGGGCCTTCCTGGCCGGGCTGGACCGGATCGCCCGGCTCTCGGCCGACGGCACCCTGGCCGAAGCGATGGACGAACTGGCGGGCCGGGGAGCTCAGAGCTTCGACGCTGCGGCGGGTCAGGCCACCGGCGAGGTGGCCGACCAGGAACGGCTGCGTGGTCTGGCCGAGAACCTGGCCTGGGCGCCGTTCGTGGCCGGTCGGTTCGACGACGGGCTGCGAAGCGCCGACGTGGACCCGCAGCACGAGCGGATCATGGCCACGGTCGCCGAGCGGATCGAGGCGCAGATCGACCCGCAGATGGTGCCCGCACCGACCAACCCGGACTGGGTGCGGCTGGTCGCCCAGGCCGGCGGTGACCTGGTTCCGGACCTGGCCGACGCGCTGGTGCTGGTCTCGATGGTCCGTGACCTCGCCCGCCTGGCCGCCGGTCAGGACGCGGCCGTGCTCACTCGCACGACCCAGGACGTGGTCGAGCGACTGGCGGCCGAACAGCTCGACCAGACGGCCACCGCGGCCCAGTTGCCCAGCGGCTTCGCCGAGACCCCGGTCTTCCCGGTGGCCGGGGCCGGTGTGGTGGCCGGTGGGCAGCAGTTCGCGTTCGGGCCGGGCGGCCGGGCCGAGAGCTTCGGCGGTGTGGGCTTCTCCGAGCAGGCCTTCGTGGCGCGGGCCACGAACTTCACCCCCGCGCCGGCTCCGGCCACCCTGGCTGCCCTGCAGGAAGGGCTGACCGGTCACCTGAACGAGTTCGGGGCCACCACTGCGGTGCGCTCGATGCTGGAAGGCGGACTCGAAGTGAGCGCCGCCGGCCACACGCTGACCTTGCGCCTGGAGGACGTGGACCGGGCTCGCGGCCAGCGGGTGCGCCCGTCGCAGCAGCCGCTGCTGCGCTCCGGTGAGACCGCCGCCGGGCCGATGGACAAGCTGGTGGCCCGCTCCACCAACATCTCCCAGGAGTTCTCCCGCACCGGCACCTTCGACGCCTCGCTGTTCGTCAGCATCGCCCAGGGCAACCTGGTGCTCCTGCCGTACGGCGGTCTGAACGCCAGCTCCACCACCTCCCGCAGCCTCGGTTTCACCCTCGACTCCAGCACCACCGAGACCATTTCCGCCTCGGGCAAGCAGGTCTACTTCGACCTTCCCGCGCGTCTGGCCAGCGAGGTCCGGGTCACCGGGAAGCGCGCCGTCCGGCACCGGGCCGCGCTCAACGAGACGCTGCGGGTGGGGTTCCCGGAGAAGGTGGTCGCGCACGTGCCGGCCCCGGGCCCGTGGTTCGTGGGTTCCGAGCAGTCCCCGCTCACCGGGGCGCTGGCCGGGGTGATGCCCGGTATCGGGCCGGTCGGTGGCCTCGGTTTCCTCAACCAGGCTCTCGTGCGGACGCTTTCGCCGGTCGGTGGCTCCGAGCTGGCCCGGGTGATCGAGCACCGGCTGACCGAGACCGTGCTGCGGGCCGAGCTGCCCCGGATCCTCGGCACGAAGGTGCCGCAGGCGCCACTGCCTTGGAACAAGGGACGCTCGCTGGTCACCCATGCGGGGGCGGAAGTGCTGGCCGTGCGCCGGCTGGGCCCGCCTGTCGAGGTGCCGGTGCAGTTGGACAAGGGTGGCGCCAGCAGTCAGTTCAGCGCCCAGGGCAACGCCGGGACGTTCGGTCTGACCGCGGGCCTGGCGGTCAGCCCGGCTCCGCTGGGCACGGTCGCGCCCTACATCGCGATCGGTTTCCCGCTCGGCACCGGCCGGGGGGTCACGCTCAAGAACGGTCTGGCCGCCGGATCCGGCGTGAAGGTGGCCAGTTCCGGCTCGAGCGTGCCGTACCAGGTGCAGGTGCGCTACACGCTCTCGGCCGAGACGCTCACGGCGGGGCAGACGAAGCCGGGCGAAGTGCCGGCCGACCTCAAGGCCGACCTCGGGGTCACGGTCTACGTGGCCGAGGAACTGGCGCCGCTGTTCGAGCGGGCGCTGCACGAACTCACGGGCCGACCCCTTCCGGCCCCGGCCGACGGGGTCACGCACTACGCGCCGCTGGCCCTGACCAAGCCCACTGGCCCGGCCGGTTTCGCCGGCACCCTCGGCCTGACCGGCGCCCAGAACCTGGTGCGGCAGTTCACCGCCCTGCTCGGCCAGGTGGAGAGCACCGGACGGGCTGGTCAGGGACTGGTGCGGGTCGACGAGTGGACCCGCAGCCAGCAGCTCGACCTGCAGGACTGGCTGCTCGAGCGCTTCGACGAGCCGAACCTGCGCCAGGGGCAGGAGGAGATGTTCGCCTCCGGCGGCCGGAGCGAGACCTACGTGCGGGAGCTGAACTCCGGCGATGTGCAGCACATCACGTTCGGGATCTCGGCCCGGCGCACCAGCCCGGTGCCCACCGACTCGGTCGCGGTGAAGGAAGCCTCGATCGCGCTCAAGCCGAACTCCTCGTTCGAGACCACGCACTCCGGCGCCGACACCACGACCACCGGGGTCACCGTGGGCTCGCGCTGGAACTGGAGCGTGCCGATCCCCGGCACCGGCCGCAAGTTCATCGGCCGGATCGCGTTCAACTCCTCGGCCGCCCGTGGGCACACCGACACCGTGGACGTGCTGCACTCAGGCTCGGTGACCAAGCCGCTGACCTACTCCGGCCCGGCCTGGGTGTACCGCTATCCGAGCGAGGTCACTCTCACGGTCGAGGTGACCCGGGTTCTTTCCCGGGACATCTCGGCGCAGATCGTGAAGGCGCTGGAGTCCGGGACGCGAAAGCTGGTGCACCGCCCTGCGCCCGAGCTGGAGGCCCGCACCCAGGCCCGGTTCGGCACACTGGCCGCCTGGATGGTGCCTGAGCCGTTCACCACCCTCGAAGACCCGCTTCTGGAAAGGGGCCTGACGGCCACGCCGGGCGAGGCGGTCGAGCCGTCCCCGCCCCTGGCCCTGGAGAGGGTGGACAGCCGGCTGCACCGTTTCGCCGCCGGCACCGAGGTGGGAACTCACACCACCACACCCGACCGGGCCGCCGCGTCCTGGTGGAAGTTCTCTGCCGGGTGGGTGTTCTCACCGCTGTCCGACCCGTCCGGCACCGTCGCGATCCGGCCGATCGACCGGGTGCGCCACGTCGACGGGGTGGACCGGCTGCGCGCGGCCCTGGTCGAGCAGCTGGCCGCGGTCGGCATCGAACGCAGCACCGCCCGGGTGTGGGCCCTGGCCAACATCAACCAGGACCACCTGCGCGGCCTGTTCGTCCGCGAGGCCACCGGCCAGGCCGGGAACGTGTCGCAAAAGCTCACTTTCGGCGATCGCGAGGCTCAGTACGCACTGATCCCGGTCGTTCACGGAGTCACCGACGACGGTACGAGCGCCACCTTCGAGACCGGGGTCTCCCTGGAGTACGGCACCTCGGCCACGTTCTCGGCGGCCAGCACGGCCACCTTCGGGATCGACGCCAACGCCCGGTTCGGCGTCTCGGTGGTTCGGGAGACCGACGCCTTCGGCAACCCGGCCGGGGGCGGCACCCACTTCCGCTTCGGCCCTTCGTTCACCCAGGCCGATACCTGGGGCACGGCACAGGCGCTGGCCCGTTCGGGTGGGCAGTCGGTGAAGATGGATCTGAAGCACACCGGCCGCACCGGCACCGTGCGCTGGCGGATCATCGTGGTCTCGGCCCGGAACCTCACCGAGAGCCGCCGTCTGGACCAGCATCTCGGCGTGCGCGCCGCGGCGGCCGACGTGGACATCGACCAGGGCATCCAGTTCTACGCCCCCGACCGCACCACGTTCACGCTGACCGATCTCGAGGCTCTGCTCGCCCCGAACGCCTCGAAGAAACTGCCCGAACTGCGTACGGACGAGCCTCGGCGGATTCGCGCGGATGCCGAACCGCCCAGCGGGGTCCAGCGGTTCGGCCCGATGGGCCAGAACGAGACCGAACGTGTGGTGCCCCTGGCGCCGCTCAGCGACACCGACGCCACGCTGGTGCCGGAATACCCGGTGGTGCCGCTCAACTCGGTGCCCGAGTACCTGCTGTCGGCGCCCGGGGCAGAGCCGCTCTCCCGGGTGAACCCGGTGCTGCGGGCGGCCGGTGACCTGCTGGCCCAGTACGAGCCGGGAGCCCTGACCGGCGCCTGGCAGCTGCAGACCTCCGGCACCACCATGCGCGGTGGCCTCGACGTGATGCTCTCGCCGCAGGCCCTCAACGCCCAGGCTCCGGTGCTACGCGCCGGCGGCCTGATGCTGACCCGGGTGGACGGCCGGTTCCTCGGCCAGCGGGTCACCCAGCTGCTGATCCGGCTGAACCGGGACCCGCGCAGCCGGGGCTACCTGAGCGCCGAGAGCCTGGACGGCACCGTCGGCTTCACCAACCGGGGCGACGAGCGCACCGGCCAGAGCTGGAGCACGGCCCGTGCGATCAACCTCTCGGCCGGTCTCACCGGGATCGTCGACGGCCTGGCCCGGCCCTCGTTCCAGCAGACCCAGTTCGTGGCCGAACTGGCCCGCGGGTGGAACTCCGGATCCGGCGGTTCGTACGCGTTCGCGCCGATGCGCTACGACGGGTTCGAGACCAAGGGCGACCTGAGCACGCTGGTCGGCGAGGTGCAGATCGAGGTCACGCTGATCAGCGTCTGGCGCCCCTCGCCGCTGCTGAACACGCTTGGCCTCGGCGCGCCGATGAGCCTCTCGCGGCACTCGCAGAAGGTCACCGCCTCCACCCCGTCGGGCACCGCGGCCACGGTGGGCCGAAAGGTGGTGCCGCTGGGCGAGTCGGTGGTGGCACCCACCGCCGACCTGATCCGGCCGCTGCCCCCGGGCACCGGTGAGCCGATCATCTCCCGCCTGGCCCCGGGGAGCGTGCCGGCCGGCGTTCGCGAGGTCTCCTTCACCGGCGCCGAACTACGCGGCAAGGACATCGTCTTCCGGATCGACCCGGACAAGGTGCGCCACCTCTACGACGCCTGGACCAAGGCCCTGGAGAAGCACGCCGGCGCGCCCGCCCTGCTCGCCGCCTGGGGACAGATCGGCCAGGACGAACTGCGGGCTCTGTCCGACCCTGCGGTGCTGGAGAACCACCTGCTCAAGACCGGAACCGGGGCGAGCGGGACGAACACCCGCCTGCCGGTCCCCCTCCGTTCTACGGGCAGCGTGCTCACCGACACCACGGGCAGCCTCTCGGTCAGCTTCCGGCTCGTCGCCCCCAAGGTCACCACCGTGTTCCCGGCGGCCCAGGTGACCGGCAAAGCCGACGTGATGACGATGAACTCCACCCCGATCGGCCGGCAGGACCTGGCCGGCTCGGCCCGGGGCGGCGCCCCGAACGAGTACTTCAGCGGCAACCCGCCCCAGGCCCCGCTCGCCCAGAACGGGGGCAGGCCGGCCCCGGAATCGGTCACCCCGCTGGGCATCGCGGCCCCGATGTACTCGGGCAGGACCAAGATCCAGGCCGGTGGTTCGCACCGGGCCGGCTCGAACTGGGACGCCTGGTCGCTGGAGACCACCTGGTTCGGCCCGGTCCACCTGGACGCCCTGGTCACGATCACCCTGACCACCCGCAACGAACGGGACAAGATCGGCTACGGCGGCACCGAACTGCCCCTGACCTTCCGGGTGCGCAACCTGTTCGAGGCGGCCTGGTCGCCCCAGCGCCTGCTGCACGACGCCGGACTGCGCGACTGGGCCGCCACGCCGGTACCGATCAAGGTGCCCTCCGGCTGGTACCTGCCCGCCGACGTCCACCATTCTCCTAATGCCCGGGAACTGGATGCGACACAGGCATTCCCGGCCATCGACGACCCCAGCGTCGCCGTGATCCACACCGCGTTCCGCACGCCGCAGCCGCCGATCGCGGCCGAGTTCGGCGCCCGGCAGCAGCCGGTGCCGCCCACCACCTTCCGGGTCTACGGCGAGGACGTCTCACCGGCCGACTTCGCCAGCCGCTACGTGAGGCCGATCCTCGAGCACGACAAGCGCATCCGGGTAGTCGTTCTCGTGTCGGATTCCCTGCCGGCCGGAACCCCGATTTTGGACGGGGTGGCTGGCACGGCCGGTCTGCCGGCGGGTATCCGGGTGGTTGCGGTGACCGGTCCGCTGGCAACGCCTTTCGGTGAGCTGCGGGTGAGCCGTCCGGACGGGATCGCCGCCGACGCGCGCATCCACGCGGCGCTCGACACGCGCAACACCTGGGAGATCGCCACCACGGGGGAGAGCGGCGTGCGCAGCGTCCGGCGCTCGATGCTGGAGACGGTGAAGGAGGTGCTCGCCGAGCGGGAAGCTGTGGCCGCGGGAGAGTCGAGCACCCGCCGAGCGGCGCTGGACGCCCCGGCGTTGGTAGAGGTGACAACGGACGAGTCGGCAAGCGTTGCGAGGGCGCCGGCCGGGTCGGTTTCCGGTGGAGTGGCGTTGGACGATCGGGCTGGCGTGGGGCTGACCTCGAACGAGCTGGTGGGGCTTGGTGAGTCGAGGGTTGGGTCGGCGTCCGGCGGGGTTGCGGCGGACGCGTCGGCGGGCGTGAGGTTGGCTACCGACGAGCCGGTGAGTGCTGGAGAGGCAACGGCCGGGTCGGTTTCCGGTGGAGTGGCGTTGGACGATCGGGCTGGCGTGGGGCTGACCTCGAACGAGCTGGTGGGGCTTGGTGAGTCGAGGGTTGGGTCGGCGTCCGGCGGGGTTGCGGCGGACGCGTCGGCGGGCATGGGGTTGGCTATCGACGAGCCAGTGAGTGCTGGCGGGGCAACGGTCGGGGTGGCGTCCGGTGGAGTGGCGTCGGACGATCTGACAAGTGTTGGGGTGGGAACAAGCGAGCTGGCGGGCGTTGGGAAGGCAACGGTCGGGTCGGCGTCCGGTGATGTAGCGGCGGACGAGTTCGGGTCGGGTGGGCTGTCTGCAAGCGAGTTGGCCCGCGGTGCAGTGGTATTGGACGAGTCGGGGCCAGCTCAAGAGGTGCGCGGGGAGCGGACGCTCGGTTCCGCGGCCGAGGATGGGGCTGCGCTGGGCCGAGGGGCGGCGCTTGACGCGGTGTCGGGTGAGCTGGGCGAGCCGGGGCCGGGGCAGTTGGCGGCGGACACTTTGGAGCCGGGTGGCGTGGGCCACGGTGAGTCGGTGCCGGTCGAGGTAAGCCAGGTTGAGGTGAGCCCGGTTGAGGTGGGCTCGGGTGAAGCGGTGTCGGGTCGGGGGGCGGCGGGGGAGGCGGAGCTGCCTGAGGGGCGGGTCGACCAGATCGATCTCTCGCGGCATCCGTTGGTGGCCGGCCTTGGTGATGTGGCTATGCAGCGTGCGCGTGGTCCGCAGGTTTTCGTTGATGCTCGTCAGAACTGGCTGCTGCAGCAGGCGAACTCGGCCGAGGAGAGCTTGAGTGTTCTGCCGTCGGACGTTCTTTCCGAGCTACGCCAGATTGCTGGGGAGATCGTCGGCCGGGTCAGTGGTTCTTCGGCCTCGGAACCGCTGCTTCAGCAGGTCCTTCCGATGGCTATGGTGTTCCTCCGGGATGCTTTGCAGTTCACTGGTGGCCTCACCGAGCCGGCCGCCAAGGCAGCCGAGGCGATGGTGAGCACTTTGGTGGGGGCGCTGGGCCTGCCGAGGCTGCCCCAGCCAAGTACGCCGGAGCCTTCGCACACGGTGTCCGTTCCGGCTCTGGGGCCCGACGATCTGCATCATGTCGCCCTGCGGCAGCGGCTCACCCAGCTCACCGGCTCCGCGCCCGACCTCGTGGCCGCCCGCGGCGCTTGGTGGGCCGGGCTCGAGGCGCAGGCCGAGCTGGTGGTGGACAACTTCGAGCCGGTGGCCGTGGCGCCGCTGTCGTTCGTGGCCAACTCGATGGTGAACAACCGCCTGGCGGTGACCGAGGGGGTGGCGGAGCGGGGCGACGAGGCCAGGGAGCAGATCCGTAGCGGACTGAGCGTAGTGCTGTTGGCCGCGCTGCTGCAGTCCTGGTCGGCGCAGGGTGGCACCGGGCTGCCCACCCGGGAGACGGTGCGTCCGGTGGCTGAGCTCGCCGACGACCTGATCCCGGTGGTGTTCGACCTCGGGCGTCCGGATCCGTCGCGGGCGCCGGTGCGGCCGTCCCTGCCTGCGCCGCCGGTGCCGGTGGAGCCGGTGGTGATCCGGCCGAGTGGGCACATCACGGCTACCGGCGACGACGTGCTCGGTGCTCTGCTGGCCGGGTCGGTCGAGGTGCCCAACCCAGCCACTCCGGCTGGCTCACCGGTGACGGATACCCCACCACGGACGTCCGTAAGCATTTCTCAAACACTCGCCGCCCCTGGGAGCCCGCCGTCCGCGCCCGACCCCACACCCGCGTCCTCAATTTCTCCCGAGCCACCTACGCCGGCGCCGTCCGAGACCACGCCGGACACCTCCGTCCCCCATCGGACTGACCACTCCACCACCGGCGTGGCCGCCGCGATCAAGACGCCGGACGACAACGGTGACCAGAAGCCGCGCCGGGAGCCGGACCGCCCGGCGGCGCCCAGTCCGCTGCCCTCCCACTCCGACCAGGCTGTTGCTGAGGCGTTCGCCCTGCTGGCGTCCGGCCTGCACGGGCCCGGGGAGGGTGAGCGATGACACTCACCGTTGGCCCGATCGGGGAAAAGGTGAAAGATGTGAACGACCCCCAGGAAGTCAGCCCGACTGTAGGTACGGAGAGCGACGCATCATGAACGCAGCGACCGGCGAGCAGCGCCTGAGCCGGCCGGGGGCGCAGTGAGGCTGGGGCGGGAGTCACGGCGGGCGGCACCTCAGGAAACCGCGCGGCCCAGCCAGCAGGGGGTTCTGCGGGTGGCCCCGGGCGATCGGCAGGCCTTTGGCACCATCGCCGAGGCGCTGGGGGTAGCGCAGGACGGGCAGACCATCGCGGTGGCTCCTGGTGTCTATCCGGAGAACCTGGTGGTGGAGCGTTCGGTGGCGATCGTCGCTGAGCAGGGGCCGGGCACTGTGCGGTGCGCCGGTCCCGCAGGGGTCACGGTGGTAGCGCCCGCCCGCCTGCACGGACTGGTGCTTACCGGGGCCACTGATGGTGCTCCGTTGTTGCGCGTGTTGGGCGGTACCACTGAGGTCAGTGAGTGCGAGTTCCTGGCCGGGCGGATCGACCTGGAGGGGGAGGCGGCGGCGCGGATCACCGGCTGCCGGATCAGCAGTGCGCCGATGGTCGGCCTGCACCTGACCGGTTCCAGCCGGGGCGTGCTGGAGAGTTCGGTGATCACCGCGATCGACGGAACCGGCGTGGTGATCAGCGATTCCGCCCAGCTGGCGATGGCCGACAGTCAGATCCGCTCGACCCGCGGCTCCGGTCTGCGGGTGCGTGGGCGGGGCCGGGCCCAGGCCGAGGAGTGCGAGATCTCCCGCACCGGGCGCAGCGGGGTGCTGGTGGAGGACGCCGGCTCAGTGATCATGCGGGGCTGCCGGATCGAGCGTGCGGGCACCGAGGGGCTGCGGATTCTGGGGAGCAGTCCGATCACCGAGTCGTCCGTTCCCGATGCCGAGGCGACCGGCGTCGTCCTCAATGACTGTGTGATCGAGAAGGCCGTAGGAGACGGGATTCTGGCCGGTTCGGGCGAGATCCGGCTGAGTGACTGCCGGGTCGAGGGCACCGGTCGTTCGGGGCTGGTGGCGGCTGGGGACAGCGCGCTCACGCTGGAGAACTGTGTGCTGGACCGGTTGGCCGGTACCGGGGTGGTGGCCCGTGACAAGGCCCAGCTGCAGTTCGTCGACGGCGCTGTGCGGCGCAGCGGGGGCAACGGGTTCTTCCTGTCCGGCGCCTCGGGTGCCCGGCTGAGCGAGGTGCGGGTCGAGAAGGCCACCTTCAGTGCGGTCTGCGCGGGGGATTCGGCCACGATCGACGTGGTCGATCTCTCGGTGCTCGAAACTCCCGAACACGGCCTACATCTCAAGGGCAAAGCGAACGGACGGGTGCGCGCAGGTCTGGTTCGGGGCGCCGGGTTGTGCGGGGTGCAGACCGAGGGCGACGCCGAGCTGGATCTTTCGGGTACAGAAGTCGATCGTTGTGCAGTGGGGATCGCCCTGGCCGCGCGAGCCAAGGCAACGGTCGAGAAGGCCGTTGTAGGCGAAAGTGAGCGTTCTGCAGTGCAGATCGGCCCAGGTGCGACCGCCACCCTGCGCGAGGTGCGGGTGCGGCGAGCGGGTACGGCAGGCATCGTGCTGGAGAAGGACGCCCGCGGCACGGTGGACGACTGCCGGATCGAGGGGGCCGGTGGTTCCGGTCTGGTGGTCTGGACCGGCGCCCGTCCCGTGGTCACCGGGCTGACGGTGCGGGACACCACCAAGAACGGCATCTTCGTGGGTGACGGAGCGGCCGGCACCTACGAGAACTGCGACATCTCGGCCTCCGGCTTCCCGGCCCTGCACGTGGGCAAGAAGGCCACGCCGAAGGTGAGCGGCTGCCGGATCCATGACACCGAGGCCGATCTGAGCCAGGACGAGGACGCGGCCCCGGACTTCGCCGAGATCACCATCAGCAACGTCGAGGCCTCGACGATCCCGGCCGCCGCGGTGCGCAAGCGGGTGGGGGCGCGGGCCGAGAAGGCGGTCAGGGCCTCGGCCGGTCCTTCGGAATCCGAACTCGGAGTGGACATCACGCCCGGCGAGGAGCCCGAGGAGTCGCTTGACGAACTGCGGGAGAAGCTCACCGGGCTGATCGGCCTGGAGCAGGTCAAGGCCGACGTCAGCGCGATGGTGAAGCTGATGCAGATGGTCCGCCGCCGCCAGGAGGCCGGGCTGGCCGCCCCTCCGCTCAATCGGCATCTGGTGTTCGCCGGCAACCCGGGCACCGGAAAGACCACAGTGGCGCGGCTTTACGGTGGACTGCTGGCTCGTCTGGGGGTGCTCGAGAAGGGGCACCTGGTCGAGGCCGACCGGGGTGCGCTGGTCGGTTCCTACGTCGGGCACACCGCTCCGAAGACCGAGGCCGTGTTCCGGAAGGCGCTGGGCGGGGTGCTGTTCCTCGACGAGGCGTACTCGCTGTCGCCGCCCGGGCAGAGCAACGACTTCGGCCAGGAGGCCATCGTCACCCTGATGAAGCTGATGGAGGACCACCGCGACGAGATCGTGGTGATCGTGGCCGGCTACTCCAACGAGATGGCCAGCTTCCTGAACTCCAACCCCGGCCTGGGGTCCCGCTTCTCGCGCACCCTGCAGTTCGTCGACTACAGCTCCGAGGAGCTCGTCGAGATCGTCGAACTGCAGGCCCGGCACCACCAGTACGAGATCACCCCGGCCACCCGCGCCGCCCTCGTCACCTATTTCGACGCTCATCCGCGCAACACCGGGTTCGGCAACGGGCGGGTGTCGCGTCAGTTGTTCCAGCTGATGACGGAACGGCAGGCGGCGCGGCTGGCCGATCTGGACCTGGCCGTGGCCTCGGCCGAGGAGCTTCAGCGGATCGAGCCGGCGGACCTCCCGCCGCACTCGATCTGAACCCTGCGGTTTCAGGGCCGGAACGAGGGCGCGCACTGCTTGTCGGAGGTGCGGCCCGGCACCCGCTTGGGCAGCTTGCCGGTGAGCAGGTAGGTGTCGATGGTGGTCTTGGTGCACTTCGAGCCCAGTGACGAGGCCGAGTGGCTCCGGCCGCCGACGCCCTCCAGCAGGGCCGACTTCGGGAACCGGCTGCGGGCCTCGAGCGCGCCCTCGTACGGGGTGGCGGCGTCGTAGGTCTCCGAGACCAGCAGGATCGGCGGGGCCTTGGAGCCGTCCACCTTCGGCATCGTGCCGCTCTTGCCCGCCCAGGTCAGGCAGGGGCCGTTGAACCAGGCGTTGGACCAGGTCAGGAACGGGGAGCGACGGTAGCTGGCGCGGTTGTCCTTCTCGACCTTCGACCACTCGGCCGGCCACTCGGCGTCGGTGCAGGTGGTGCCCAGGTAGACGGCGTTGCCGTTGTCCTCGCCGGGGCCCTGCGGGTTGTCGGAGTCGAAGACCGCCTTGAGCGGCTTCCACCGGCGCTCGTGCACCCAGCCGGCGAAGAGTTCGGCGTTGTCGGCCCAGACGTTCGAGGCGTAGCCGGAGGACAGGAAGATGTCGGTCCACTCGTCGCCGCCGATCCGGCCGCCGGCGGCCTTCTTGTCCAGGGCTGCGAGCTGCTTGTAGAACTGCTTCTCGACCGCGGCGCCGGTGCGGCCGAGCCGGTAGGTGGAGTGCTTGGTCGCGATCCAGGCGAAGAACGCGTCCATGTTGCGCCCGAACGCGTGGTTCTGCTCGAGATTGCTCTCGTACCAGGTCTTCCGGGCATCGACCACGCCGTCCAGCACCATCCGGTGGACCCGGTTCGGATGCTGCGTGGCGTAGACCTGCCCGAGGTAGCTGCCGTAGGAGTAGCCGAGGAAGCTGATCTTCTTCTTGCCCAGCGCCCGCCGCAGGATCTCCATGTCCTTGACGTTGTCGGTGGTCTTCAGGTTGTCCAGCAGTGCGCCGCCGGCCTTGGCGCACTTGGCGGCGTAGTCCTTCGACCGCTTCAGCCAGATCTTCTCGCCCGCGGCCGTGTTCGGCACGTACGGGGGTCGGTCGTAGCCGGTGTGCTTGCTGTCGCAGCTGAGGGCGGGGCGGCTGGCGCCGACGCCGCGCGGGTCGAAGCCGATCCAGTCGTAGGCGGCGCCCACCTTCTCCGACACCAGGATCGACTGCAGCACCTCGTCCCGGCCGGCGCCGCCCGGCCCACCCGGGTTGATCAGCAGAGCGCCCTGGTAGTCGGCCTTCTTGGCGGTGTGCTTGATCCGGGAGACGGCCAGCCGGATCTTCTTGCCCTTCGGCCTACTGTGATCCAACGGCACCACCAGGAAGCCGCACTGGGCCTTCAGATCCCGGAGCAGGCCCTTGGGGCACTTCTTCCAGATGATCGGCTTGGCCTCGAAGGCCGTCCGGGTCGCGGGTGTGCCGGTGCTCGCCAGCGCCGGGGAGCCACCGGTCAGGAGCAGGCTGGTACCGAGGATGGCCGAGGCCGCGAGCGCGAGGGGTTTCGTCCGCATAAGCCGGAGTCTGATGTGGGCCGGCGACGGGCAGCAACGGTGTTGCCGATTAATGCATCTTCCGGCGGCCCGGGCCTGCCTTCAGGGTCGGCGATGATCATCAGAAAGGAGGATGCGGTACTTCCGGGCAGTGTTCGCGGTGTGGAGGGGAACTCCGGCCTATCGGACACCGGGGCCGGGGCGGCGGGCTGTCATGGTGAAGCGTTAGCCGTCCCCGTGCCTGGTGGGAGAAGAACACACCGTGAGCAGCCCGAACTCCGAGCCCCGTCCGGAGGGCGAGGGACCGTCCCAGCGTCAGCAGGAGTTCCTCTCCTCCTGGAACAAGTCGATGCTCGGTGGGCGCCCCTCGATCGGTGTCCCCACTCGCGGCCTGCGTGGGCTGGCGGTGATCGCCGCTTCGGTGGCCGCCGTGGTCGGTGTGGTGCTGGGTGGGGTGGCCGCGGTGAACGCGGTGTCCTCCAACGGCGGTGACGGGGGCTCGTCCAACAACGCCGCCCTCACGTCTTCCGATCTGCAGACCCAGCAGCCCTCGCCGACGGTCACGCCGACCGCGACCGCCAGCGCGGAGCCCACGGCGACGGCGACCAAGAAGCCGAAGAAGACCAAGACCGAGACCGCGGAACCGGTGCGCACCCGCACGGTGACCCGCGAGCCCGGGCCGACGAAGTCGCCCAAGGCCAAGAAGCAGACCGAGGCCGAGAAGAAGAAGGCCAAGAAGGCGGCCGAGAAGGCGGAGAAGAGCCCGGGAACCGTGACCGCGAAGATCGGCGTGATCCGCAACGCGGTCACCGGGTACTGCGTGGACCTGCCCGGTCTGGGGGCGGTCTCCGAGAACGTCGAGCTGCTGCAGACCAACTGCTTCCCGGGCAAGGACGACAACCAGGTCTACGAGACGATCACCCAGGCCGACGGCACGTTCGTGCTGCGCAACGTGAAGTCGCAGTGGTGCCTGGACGTCGGTGGCTACGACAGCGTCCCGGCCGGCACCTCGGCGATCACCTTCACCTGCCGGTTCGGCCCGGACGACAACCAGATGTTCAAGAAGCAGGCCTCGGGCTCCGGCTTCTTCCTGGTGAACGTGAAGAGCGGGCTGTGCCTGGACCCGGAGGGCACCGACGCGGCCGGCAGCCCGGTGGACACCCGGCTGATGCTGAGCCCGTGCTCCGAGGCCGACAACCAGGTCTGGACGTTCGGCTGAGGTCTGCTCGCACCTGTCCCGCGCCAGGCCGGTACGTTCCTGCCTAGGTCGGACGGAAGCAGAAGCAGGAGGATCCGGTGCGCGCAGTGATCTTCGAGGCGTTCGGCGAGGTTCCCGAGGTCAGGGTGGTGCCCGAGCCGGAGGCGCCGGCGGGTGGGGTGGTGGTCGCAGTCGAGGCCACCGGCCTGTGCCGCTCGGACTGGCACGCCCTGGCCGGGCACGACGACGACGTGCAGTTGCCGCACGTCCCGGGGCACGAGTTCGCCGGCCGCGTGCAGACGATCGGTTCCGGGGTAACCGGTTTCGAAGTGGGGCAGCGGGTCACCGCGCCGTTCGTGTACGCCTGCGGGGTCTGCGGGCCCTGCCGTCAGGGCAATGGCCAGGTCTGCCTCGACCAGCGCCAGCCCGGCTTCACCCGCTGGGGCTCGTTCGCCGAGTACGTGGTGGTCGAACGGGCCGCGGTCAACCTGGTGGCGCTGCCCGACGA
The DNA here is from genome assembly GCF_030269265.1 of Kineosporia sp. NBRC 101677. NCBI lineage: Bacteria > Bacillati > Actinomycetota > Actinomycetes > Kineosporiales > Kineosporiaceae > Kineosporia > Kineosporia sp. NBRC 101677. Next base: position 50,512 of record NZ_BSTA01000008.1, on the reverse strand, counting down.
GGTGCCGATGCCGGTGGCCGCGATCCTGGGATGCCGATTCGGGACGTCCTTCCGCGCAGTCACGCAGGTCGGTCGCGTTCGTGCGGGGGAGTGGGTCGCGGTGCACGGCTGCGGCGGGGTCGGCCTCTCGGCGGTCGCGATCGCAGTGGCGGCCGGAGCCCGGGTGCTCGCGGTCGACGTCTCGCCGCGGGCTCTCGAGCTGGCCCTGAAGCTCGGCGCCGAGGCCGTGGTGCGCACCGAAGTGGCCAGCAGGCCGCGGATTCCGGCGCCCGGTGAGGTGGACGCCCTGGCCCTGGCCGTGGGGGTGGCCATCGGGGGGCAGTCCACACCCGTTGCCAACCTGCTCACCACTGAGGGGACCCCCGACCCGACGCCCAGCACCGCCGTCCCTCATTTGATCCAGGAGCTCACCGGCGGTGGCGCGCACCTCTCGCTCGACGCCCTGGGCAGCCCCGAGACCTGCGCCAACTCGATCCAGAGCCTGCGCCCGCGCGGACGCCACGTGCAGGTCGGCCTGTTGCCGCCGACCCTCGGACTGCCGGCGGTGCCGATGCACACGGTGATCGGCCGCGAGCTGGAGGTCCTGGGCAGCCACGGGCTCGCGGCGCACGCCTACCCGCAGCTGCTGGCCCTGGTGGCGGCCGGCCGGCTCGACCCGGCGGCGATGATCACCACGCGGCTCACCCTGGACGAGGCCGGGCCGGCCCTGGCCGCGATGGCCGAGCGGCCGCCCAGCGGGGTGGCCGTGATCGACCCGCGCACCTGACGCACCTGGGACCTACGGGCGGCCGACCAGGTCGCCCTCGTAGGCGATCACCACGAGCTGGGCGCGGTCGCGCGCGCCCAGCTTGCTGAGCACCCGGGAGACATGGGTTTTCACGGTCAGCGGGGAGAGCACCAGCTCTTCGGCGATCTCCTTGTTCGACATCCCGGCGGCCACCAGGCCCAGGATGTCCCGCTCGCGCTGGGTGAGTTCGGCGATCTTCTCCCGGTGGGCGTTCGGGGCCTGAGCCTCGGGCGTGGGCGCCGGGCCGGAACCGCCCACGTACGCCTGGATCAGCCGCCCGGTCACCTGCGGGGCGAGCAGCGCCTGGCCCTCGTGCACCAGCCGGACCGCCTCGATCAGCGCCTCCGGCTCGATGTCCTTCAGCAGGAACCCGGAGGCGCCGGCCCGGAGCGCGCCGAACACGTACTCGTCCAGCTCGAAGGTGGTCAGGACGATCACCTTCGTGTCGGCCAGCCGGGGGTCGGCAGTGATCCGCGCGGTGGCCCGCAGGCCGTCGGCGCGGGGCATCTGCACGTCCATCAGCACCACGTCGGGCCGGGTGGCCACGGCCATCTGCACCGCCGCGTCGCCGTCGCCGGCCTCGCCCACCACCTCCAGGTCGGGCACCGCGTTCATCAGCGCGCGGAAACCGCCGCGCAGCAGGGGCTGGTCGTCGACCAGCAGCACCTTGATCACTTGGCTGGTACCTCCACAGAAGCGGTGAGGGGGAGTGAGGCGACGACCTGCCAGCCACCGCCGGGGCGGGGACCGGCCTGGAGCGAACCCCCGATGGCGGCCGCCCGCTCGCGCATGCCGCGCAGCCCGTTACCCGAGCCGCTGGTACTCAGCTGTTGCTCGGCCGGGGTGCCGCCGTCGTCCGTGATCTCGATCTGCACCCGGTCCTGCTCGTGCGAGATGGTGATCCGCGCCGTGGTCGGGCCGGCGTGCTTGAGCGTGTTGGTCAGCGACTCCTGCACGATCCGGTAGGCAGTGCTGTCGACCGGGGTGGGCAGGCTGTGGGTGGCGGGGTCGACGTCCACGGTCAGGTCGACCCCGGCGGTGCGCAGGCCGTCGGCCAGCTCACCGAGGGCCGCGATGCCCTGCACCGGGGGCGCCGGGGTCTCGGTGGTCTCGCGCAGCAGCCCCAGCGTGGAGCGCAGATCGGTCAGCGCATCTCCGCTGACCTGCTTGATCGTGCGCAGGGCGGAGTGCGCCTCTTCGGGGTCGGTCTTGACCAGATAGGCCCCCACCCCGGCCTGCACGTTGATCGTGACCAGCGCGTGGGCGACCACGTCGTGCACGTCGCGGGCGATCCGTAGCCGCTCCTCGCTGACCCGGCGCCGGGTGATCTCCTCCTGGTTGCGCTCGGCCGCCTGGGCCCGCTCGAGGAGGGCCGCCGTCCAGGCCCGGCGGTCGTGCGCGGCCACCCCGAGGGCCAGCGGCAGGAACACCAGCGCCAGGTTCTGCACGGTGCTCCAGCTGAAGAGCACGTGCGGGCTGTAGACCTGCAGGATGACGATGGTCACCGCGGCCCCGACCGGAGCGCAGGCCAGGGCGACCCGGCGTCCGTAGCGATCGGCCAAGGCGTAGGCACACAGCACCCCCGGGCCCGGGATCGTGCTGTAGATGTCGGCGTCGAGCTCGGACAACCCGAAGAGCAGGACGAAGCAGAGGCCCAGGGCCACGGCCGGGGACTGCCGGCGCACCAGCACCGGCAGGCTGTTCAGCACGATCATCACGACGACCGAGGCCCGCCCCGGCTGCTCGCGCAGCACCAGTTCGGCGCCCATGGCCACGATGCACAGCAGGGTGAGCACCAGATCGGTCAGGCCCGGGCGGGCCGGACGTACCGCGCGGAACCGGGTCACCCGCGTAATTCTAGGTGCGGGTGACCCGGTTCCGGGGGTGCTCACATGGTCAGCGCCCGGCATCGACCGGCTCGTCGGCGGCGACCGGAGCAACCGGGGCGACCGGGGTGGCCAGTTCGGGGCGACCCTCCGAGAGGCCGACCTTGTCGTGCACCTTGCGCAGCCACATCGGCGACCACCAGTTCCACTTGCCCATCATCGCCATCAGCGAGGGCACCAGCAGCGACCGGACGATGAAGGCGTCCACCAGCACCCCGACCGCGGTGGCGATGCCGATCTGCTGCATGAACGAGATCTCGCTGGTGCTGAAGGCGCCGATCGCGACGGCGAGCAGGATCGCCGCGGCGGTCACGATGCTGCCGGTGCGGCCCAGGCCGATGGCCACGGCCTCGCGCTCGGGCAGACCGGACTCCCGGGCCTCCTTGATCCGGCCGAGCAGGAAGACCCCGTAGTCGGTGGAGAGGGCGAACACCATGGCCGCGGCGACCAGGAAGTTGGTCGGCTCGACGCCGCCGTTGGGGGTGTAGCCGAGCAGATCGGTCAGCCGGCCGTCCTGGTAGATGAAGGTGATCACGCCGAGGGAGACCCCGACGGTCAGGAAGTTCATGATCACGGCCTTCACCGGCAGCACCACCGAGCCGGTCATCAGCCAGAGCACCAGCATGGTGAGCAGAACCAGGGCGGTCACCGCGACCGGCAGGGTGTCGGCGATCGCCTGCTGCTGGTCCAGGAAGGCGGCGGCCGGGCCGGTCACCAGCGCGTCGACCCCGGAGACGTCGGCCAGGTCGCGGACCTCCTCGACCACCTGCCGGGCCTCGTCACCGGCCGAGCTGCCCTCGACCAGCAGGTTCACCTGCCAGGTGTTCTGCCCCAGGTCCACCGCCTCGGCCGGGGCGCTCACCCCGGGCAGGGCCGAGGCCTCGGTGGCGAAGCTGCTCATGCTCGCGGCGTCGTCACTGCGCAGGGCGACGGCGACGGCGGTGTTGCTGTCCGAGCCGTACTTCTCGTCCAGGGTGTCGGCGACCACCCGGGAGCTGAGGTCCTCGGGCAGGATCGAGGCGTCCACCGGGGTCCAGTTCGCCCGCAGGGCGGGAGCGGCCAGTACCAGCATCACCAGGGCGGTGGCGGCGGCGACGGCGCCCGGCCGACGCATCACCGAGTGCGAGAAGCGGTACCAGCGGCCCTCGGCGGCCGCTTCCGACTCGGCCGACTTGGCCGACTTACGGCGGGCCAGCTTGGCGCCCCAGAGACCGAACATGATCGGAGCGACGACCAGGGAGGCCACCGCGGCCACCGCGGCCACGGCCGCACCGGCGATGCCCATCGACCGCAGGAAGCTCATCGGGAAGACGGCCAGCGTGGCCAGGGCCACCGCGACGGTCGCGGCGGAGTAGACCACGGTCCGGCCGGCGGTCTGCATGGTGGTGAGCACCGCACCGGCACCCGGTCCCTGCGTCACCAGTTCCTCGCGGTAGCGGTTGAGCAGGAAGAGCGCGTAGTCGATGGCGAGGCCCAGGCCCAGGCCGATGACCAGGTTGAGGGCGAAGATGCTCAGGCCGTAGAGCTGGTTCACGCCCATCAGTACCAGGAAGGTGCCGAGCACGGTGGTGATGCCGATGAGCAGGGGCAGCACGGCCCCGCGGCCGCCGAAGATCAGGATCGACAACAGCACCAGGATCGGCAGGGCCAGCAGTTCGGCGCGGGCCAGGTCCTCCTCGGTCTGCTCGCCGAGCTGCAGGCCCATGACCGCCTCGCCGCCGAGGGTGACCGCCTCGTTGCCGTCGAAGGCCTCGACGACGTCGTGCGCCACCTCCTCGTCGACCGCCTCGGCGGTGATCGACCCGACGACCAGCGCGCTGCTGCCGTCGTCGGCGGCCCCGGCCGGCTCGACCTGGGTCATCCCCTCGATCCCGGCCAGGGTCGCGGCGGCCGCGGTGACCGCGTCCTGCGAACCGCCCGGGGTCTCGACCAGCAGGACGACACCGGTGGACGGGTCGATGCCGGTGGCCTTCTCGACCACCTCCACCGCGCGGGTCGACTCGGCATCAGGTGGTGTGAACCCGTCTCCGGTGTCCAGGGCCCCGGCGACCGGGCCGCCGACCACACCGGCGAGAGCGACGAAGAGCAGGACGGCCAGCAGGGACCGGCGTGGTGCGGCGTGGAGGAGCCGGGTGAAGCGGCTCAGCAGTGACGTTTTCTCGGTCATGGGGAGAGCGTCGCGTCCGGCGGGGGTGCGTCGCGTCCGTCCCGGGAGGGCACCTGTGCACGGTCCACGACCAGGGTTACGCGCAGCGAAGTACATCCTGCGATGTACTTCACCGGCCCTCCCGAGGAAGGTGGGGAACCGGGGAAATGACTGCGGGTAACGCAGATATGACCGCAGGGCAACCTTCGGGCGGGCCGAGGCACATCCGACCTGTGAGAGACTTTCCCCGCTCGAGCCCAGTTCGGGTAAGAGTCCACCCACCCAGATCGATCCTGCTGCCCCGGGGGTTCCGCTGACGACACACGACGTCGTATTCGAGCCTTTCGAAGCATCGGCTCGATTCCGACTTGCTGGCATGGCCGTCCACGTCTACACGGCGAGCGGCACCGTTCTCGCGTTCCTGATGGTGATCGCGGCCTTCGAGGGCGACGCGATCCGGGCCCTCTGGATCAGCCTGGCCGCGCTGGTGATCGACGGCACCGACGGGATGCTCGCCCGCCGGCTGCGGGTGAAGGAGACCATCCCCTCGTTCGACGGGGCCCGGCTCGACGACATCGTCGACTACATCACCTACGCGTTCGTGCCCGTGGTGCTGCTGTGGACCGGCGGCTACCTGCCCGACGGCACGCTCGGCGGGGTCCTCGCGGCGCTGCCGCTGATGGCCTCGGCGTACCAGTTCTGCCGGGTCGACGCCAAGACCGACGACCACTTCTTCCTGGGCTTCCCCAGCTACTGGAACGTGGTCGCGTTCTACGTGATCATCGCGAGCCTGAGCCCGGCCACCACCGGCATCATCCTGGCGGTCTGCTCGGCGCTGGTGTTCGTGCCGATCAAGTACATCTACCCGTCCCGCACCCGGGCCTTCCGCCGCACCAACCTCGCGGCCACGGCGGCCTGGCTGGTGGCGTACGCGGTGCTGCTGACCCAGATGCCCGACCCGAGCATGCTGCTGATCTGGCTGTCCCTGCTGTACATCGCCTACTACCTGGTGAGCAGCGTGTACCTGACGCTGACCGGGAAGACCGCGAGCCCGCAGGCGGAGCCGGTCGAGGCCGCCTGATCCCCGCTCCCGAACGAAGGCCCGCCCGGTGTGCCACCGGGCGGGCCTTCGTCCTTGTGGGTGGGCCCCTGTGCCCTTGACAGGAGCACCTGGGATGATGGGTGCGTGCTGCTCGGACTCGGCTCGGCCCTGGTTGCCGCCGTCATGTACGGCGTGGGCTCGATCATGCAGGCCAGAGCCTCGCGGGAGATCCCCGAAGGGGGTCTGACCCCGGGCACCGTGATCGGCCTGCTGCGCCAGCCCCTGCTGCTCGCCTCGATCCTCCTGCTGCTGCTCGGCTACGTGTTCCACCTGGTCTCGGTGCGGCACGTGCCGCTCTTCCTGGCCCAGACCGGGATCGCGGTCAGCCTGGTGGTCACCGCCCTGCTGGCCGTGCGCTACTTCGGCGACCGGCTGAGCCGCCTGGAGTGGGGGGCGATCGTGGCCGTGGTGGCCGGGCTGGTGCTGCTGTCGGCGTCGGCCGGCGAGACCGGCACCGAACGGGCCACCCCGGCGCTGACCACCAGCCTGTTCGTGGTGCTGGCGCTGATCGTGGTGGTGGTCTTCTTCGCCACCCGGTTCGAGGGCGCGCTGGCGGCGGCCGTGCTCGGGCTGGCCGGCGGGATGGGCTACGCGATCGTCGCGATCGCCTCCCGCCTGCTGCCCGACTTCGTGATCGCCGACCTGATCACCTCGGCCTCCACGTACGCCCTGGTGGCGTCCGGAGTGCTGGCGTTCTTCATCTACTCGCTGGCCCTCCAGCGGGGCTCGGTCACCGCGGCGACCACCTCGCTGATCACCACCCAGACCATCGCCCCGACGATCGCCGGGGTGGCGTTCCTGGGCGACGAGGTGCGCGAGGGGTACTGGCCGCTCTTCGTCGTCGGGTTCCTGCTCACCGCGGTGGCGGCGGCGGTGCTGGTGCGTTTCGAGGGCATCGGTGACCCGGTGCGCGAGGCGGACGACGACGCCGATCCAACCCACCCGACCCACCCGACCCACCCGGCCGGTCCGGGCAGCTCCACGAGCTCGGCCGGTGCTGCCAAGGGCGAGTGATCCCTGCCTTCATCCGATGTTTCAGCCTGCTTAACGCTGGTTCGGGTGATGATGGACGATCGCTGCAACACAGGCAGCCGGAGCAGGGGGAGACGGACATGATCGTCTGGGTACTGGTGGGATTCGCTCTGGGGTTCGTCGCGCTCTGGGCCCGGCGCACACTCCGCACGCACCGCGAGCGTCTGATGGCCGGGCGTCTGGAGAACCGGGCGCTGCGCGGTGGTGACGGCACGGTCGGCCCGTCCGGCCCGAGCCGGTCCTCCACGTCCTTCTGATCCCTCCGGATCATGCTTTGGGCGGAGGTTGCTTCCGACTTCTGCCGGACGCCCCGTCCCCGTGCCTCGAAATACGTTTCATACCGGTCGAGACGGACACCGGAAGAGACGAGGCACGGACATGGCACAGACGACGGAGAGCTGGCACCTGAGCGACCAGGACGGGCACGTCCACACCGTCGAGGCGGGGCGTGCCGGTCTGCGCTGGCAGATCCGCTGGGAGTGCGACGGCGTCGAGATCGAGAGCAAGAAGACGTTCGACACCACGCCGGTGCTGAACGGCAAGGAGCGGGGGGCGTTGCGGTTGCGGCTGCCGGCCTACCCGGGCCCGGTGCAGGAGGTCGCTCTGCACACCGTCTCCGGCCCAGACGCGGACCAGGCCCTGGTCCGGGCCGCCTTCGCCGAGCGGGGTGACGGTGAGCAGTTCAGCCCCGAGCCCGGCAGCCGGGCCGAGGCCCAGCTCGAGTGGATGAACGAGCACCCGCTGCAGTACCTGGCCGGCAAGGTGGGCCTGGCCGCCGCCGGGCTGGCGGTGCCGCTGATCTTCGCCGCCCTGGCCGCGCTGTTCGTGTGGAAGCTCGAGGTGCCCATGCCGGAGCTGCCTACCTGGGACGTCCCGCTGCCCGACCTGCCCGACCTGCCGGACCTGCCCATCCCCGGCTGGGTGAGCTACGTGGTGCCGGTGCTGCTGGCCGGGCCCTACGCCTGGCTGGAACTGCGCAAGGCCCGCAAGCAGCGCGACAAGCAGGTGGCCCGCTAGATCCCGGCTCAGACCCCGCTGATCCCGTAGTCGCGGATCTTGCGGTAGATCGTGGCGCGCGACATGCCCAGCTCGGCGCAGGCCCGGGTCTTGTTGCCCCCGTGCGTGGTCAGGCTGCGCACGATGGCGTCCCGCTCCAGCGCCTCGAGCTGACTGAGCTGGCGGCGGATCGCCGAGCGCGCCTGAGCCGGCAGATCGGCCGCGCGCACCGTGCCCGAGCGGCGGCGGTTGAGCAGTTCCAGCAGCACCGAGCGCAACTGGGCCACGTTGCCGGGCCAGGTGGCACGGGTGAGCTGCTGCATCGCCTCGAAGTCGAAACGCAGCCGGTGACTGCGCGACAGCCCGGACAGCAACGACGGGACGAGCTCGGCCACGTCCTCGCCGTGGTGCCGCAGGGCCGGCACCTGCACGGTGTGCGGGAAGTGGGGGAGCAGGTAGGCCGCGGTCTCGGTGTCGGGCACCGCCCCCGGCCCGTCCGACACCGTCATGGTCAGCGCGACCCAGACCCCGTCGCTCGCCCCGCCCAGGGCGTGAGCCTGCAGCAGGTCGCCCAGCCCGATCAGCGCCTCGACCGACAGCCTCTCGGCGTGCCGGATCACCAGCGCGCCCTCTTCGGTGAGCTCGCCGGCCACCTCGTCCAGCCAGGTGTCCACGGCCTCCGAGGTCCGGGTGTCCTCGCCGTTCAGGACCCGGAAATGCCCGGCCGGAGAATGCTTCGCCAGCACCGCGCGGAGCAGGGCGAGCTTGCCGGTGCCGGCCTCGCCGGACAGCACCAGCCATTCCCGGCTGCGGTAGCAGGCCTCCACCTCGGCCACGCAGCGCTGCCACACCCCGCTGCTGCCGACCAGCCCCGGCAGGGAGTTCTGACGGGGGAGCACGGGGGCGGGCTCGGCCGAGGGCTGCTTGCTGAACCGCACCTCGATGACCCCACCCAGCTGCCCCCGGTGCCCCGTCACCGGCCGGTACTTCAGTCGCGCGACCAGCCCGCTGGGCAGGTCGCAGATCAGGGTGACCGGAGCCGACTCGTCGCGCACGTCGGCCGCCCACTCCATCAACGAGTGCTGGTCGGCCGGGGCGAGCGTCCTTCGGGCCTGCTCGTTCATCATCACCACGTCGCCGTTGACCGCCAGCACCACCCCGTTGGTGCGTTGTGACGTGCGCAGGTACTCGCGGAACAGGGCCAGCTCAGTGAGCCCGGCGGTGTTGAGCAGACCGCGCTCGATGCGCTCGGCGCAGGCGCCGGCCACGGCCTGCATCATGGCGGTGGACGACCGGCCGGCCCAGGAGGTCAGGTCGAGCGCACCCAGCACGGTGCCCTGCACCGGATGCTTGATCGGCACCCCGGCGCAGGTCAGGTGCTCCAGGTTCTCGGCGTAGTGCTCCGGGCCGTGCACCAGGGTGGGCCGGCCCTCGCTGAGCGTGGTGCCGATGCCGTTGGTGCCCACCCAGCGCTCGGCGTAGCTGAAACCCGGGGAGAGGTCGACCCGGTCGAGGTAGCGGGCGATCGCGCCGTCCGAGTCCACCCGGTCCAGCACCACGCCCTGGGCGTCGGTCAGGATGATGCTGACCGGTTCGGACTGCAGCTGCTCGCCGAGCTGCCGCAGGATCGGCGCCGCACAGGTGACCAGCGGCGAGTCGGTGTCCAGATCGGTGACGAAGGGCAGCTCGATCCGGTCGGCCTCGAGCCCCCGGCGGTGCGAGCGGGACCACGAAGCCAGGATCGGCTCGCGCACGATGTCGGGTGAAACCTCTTGCTCGGTAAGGAATCGCTCGCGGGCATCGGCCACCCGCCGCCGCCACGAAGGCGACGAACCCGTCTGCTCCGACCGTTGATCCGGCCCAGCGAACATCCGCCGCCCACCGCCCTTTGTGGTCGCCAGCTGGGAGGAGTTCCCGTCAAGCACACTAACTCGCGTCGCCACGGTTTGACCCGTCGGAAGTGACGCCCGTCTCAGATTGAGACGCCGAACGGCCTCGCCCCGGGTTGTGATCGATCCAGACCACAACCGGGGAGGCACGTTGAGTAGGCAAAGCCTCAGCAAGGCGCACAAGAAGATCACCGAGCTCTCGTGGGAACCCACGTTCGCCACGCCGGCGACCCGCTTCGGCACCGACTACACGTTCGAGAAGGCCCCGAAGAAGGATCCGCTCAAGCAGATCCTGCGCTCCTACTTCCCGATGGAGGAGGAGAAGGACAACCGCGTCTTCGGCGCGATGGACGGCGCGATCCGCGGCAACATGTTCCGCCAGGTCCAGCAGCGCTGGATGGAGTGGCAGAAGCTGTTCCTGTCGATCATCCCGTTCCCGGAGATCTCCGCGGCCCGGGCGATGCCGATGGCGATCGACGCGGTGCCCAACCCGGAGATCCACAACGGCCTGGCCGTGCAGATGATCGACGAGGTCCGGCACTCGACGATCCAGATGAACCTCAAGCGGCTCTACATGAACCACTACATCGACCCGGCCGGCTTCGACATGAGCGAGAAGGCGTTCGCGAACAACTACGCGGGCACCATCGGCCGGCAGTTCGGCGAGGGCTTCATCACCGGTGACGCGATCACCGCGGCCAACATCTACCTCACCGTGGTGGCCGAGACCGCCTTCACCAACACGTTGTTCGTGGCCATGCCCTCGGAGGCCGCCGCCAACGGCGACTACCTGCTGCCCACCGTGTTCCACTCGGTGCAGTCGGACGAGTCGCGGCACATCAGCAACGGCTACTCGATCCTGCTGATGGCCCTGGCCGACGAGTCGAACCGCCAGCTGCTCGAGCGCGACCTGCGCTACGCCTGGTGGAACAACCACTGCGTGGTGGACGCGGCGATCGGCACCTTCATCGAGTACGGCACCAAGGACCGGCGCAAGGACCGTGACTCCTACGCCGAGATGTGGCGCCGCTGGATCTACGACGACTACTACCGCAGCTACCTGATCCCGCTGGAGAAGTACGGCCTGAAGATCCCGCACGACCTGGTCGAGGAGGCCTGGAACCGGATCGTCAACAAGGGCTACGTGCACGAGGTGGCGCAGTTCTTCGCCACCGGCTGGCCGGTGAACTACTGGCGGATCGACCCGATGACCGACCAGGACTTCGAGTGGTTCGAGACCAAGTACCCCGGCTGGTACAACAAGTACGGCGTCTGGTGGGAGAACTACAACCGGCTGCGCTACCCGGGCCGGAACAAGCCGATCGCCTTCGAGGACGTCGACTACCAGTACCCGCACCGTTGCTGGACCTGCATGGTGCCCTGCCTGATCCGGCCCGACATGGTGACCGAGAAGGTGGACGGGCAGTGGCGCACCTACTGCTCCGAGACCTGCGCCTGGACCGACATCAAGGCGTTCCGGCCGGAGTACGAGGGGCGCCCGACCCCCAACATGGGACGCCTGACCGGTCACCGTGAGTGGGAGACGCTGCACCACAACCAGGACCTGGCCGACGTGATCAGCCAGCTGGGCTACGTGCGCGACGACGGGAAGACGCTGATCCCGCAGCCGCACCTGGACCTGGACGACCCCAAGAAGCTGTGGACGCTCGACGACGTGCGCGGCATCACCTTCCAGAGCCCGAACGTGCTGCTGAACGAGATGTCCGACGCCGAGCGGGAAGCCGCGGTGGCCGCCTACAAGGCCGGCGGTCCGGGCGGACGACCCGCCGCCGCCTGACCATCCCAGGACGGTCCGGTGGCGGCGGTCCTCAGCTTCGGCCGCCACCGGACCTTTTAAGGAGTACCCATGGGTGACAAGCATCGCGTCCACTTCGAGCCGGTCGACCTGGAGATGGAGGTCGACGAGGACGAGACCGTGCTGGACGCGGCCTTCCGGCAGGGCATCTCGCTGATGCACGGCTGCCGGGAGGGGCAGTGCTCGGCCTGCAAGTCGTTCCTGCTCGACGGCGATGTGCAGATGGCCCGCTACTCCACCTTCGCGCTGGCCGACTACGAGAGCGAAGAGGGCTACGTGCTGCTGTGCAAGACGCACGCGTACAGCGATCTGACGGTCGAGCTGATCAACTTCGACGAGGAGGAACTGCACGACGCCGTCCCGATCCAGACCGTGCGCACCACCATCGCCGCGCTGGTCCCACTGACCGGCGACATCGTCTCGCTGCGGCTGAAACTGGCTGAGGGGGAACGGTTCGTGCACAAGGCCGGGCAGTACTCCGAGATCCGGCTGCCCGACAGCGACGTCAAACGCTCGTTCTCGATGGCGACCACCCCGTCGTCCACCGAGGAGAGCGGCGAGATCGAGTTCATCATCAAGAAGTACCCCGGCGGGCACTTCTCCGGGCTGCTGGACTCGACGCTCGCACCGGGCGACGAGGTCGTGCTGACCGGACCGTACGGCTCCTGCACGCTCCGGGCGTCCTCGGACCGCAGGATCGTCTGCATCGCCGGGGGAGCGGGCATGGCCCCGATCCTGTCGCTGCTGCGCCGGCTGGCCGAGAGCGGCACCGAGCGACCGGTGGTCTTCTACTACGGCGCCAGAACAGCCGAGGACCTGTTCTACCTGCCGGAGATCGTCTCGCTCGGCCTGAAGATCAAGGACTTCCGCTTCGTCCCGGCGCTCTCGCACAGGCCGGAGGCCGACTGGGCGACGCTCGGGGTCACCGGGGACTTCGGGCTGATCACCGACGTGGTGGACCGGCAGGAGCCGGACCTCACCGAGACCGACTGCTACCTGTGCGGTCCGCCGCCCATGGTCGACGCCGCGATCGCTCTGCTGGAGAGCCGGGACGTGCCGGGCGAGCGGATCCACTTCGACAAGTTCACCACCAGCGTCTCCGAAAGCTGAGGACCCGATATGGCAGCACCTGTGAAGAAGCCCGAAGGGGTACGCAGTTTCCCCAAGCCGGAGTTCACCGACGCCGAGGCCGGCGCCCTGGAGTTCCCGAGCTCGAACAGCCGCTCGTACAACTACTTCAAGCCGGCGAAACTGCGCGCCACCACCTACGAGGACGTCACGTTCGACGTCCAGCCCGATCCGGAACGGCACCTGACCCAGGGCTGGATCTACGGCTTCGCCGACGGCGAGGGCGGCTACCCGCAGGACTGGACCGCGCTGAAGTCCGGCGACTGGCACCAGTTCCGCGACCCGAACCAGGAGTGGGAACAGACGATCTTCCGCAACAACGCCAACGTGGTGCGGCAGATCCAGCAGAACCTGGCCAACGCCAAGCTGGCCAAGGCCTACCAGGGGTGGGCCCCGGGCTGGGTGCACTTCGTGGAGCGGAACCTCGGGGCCTGGATGCACGCCGAGAACGGCCTCGGGCTGCACGTCTTCGTCGCCTGCCAGCGCTCCGCCCCGACCAACATGATCAACAACGCGATCGCGGTGAACAGTGCCCACAAGCTGCGTTTCGCCCAGGACCTGGCCCTGTACAACCTGGACCTGAGCGAGGCCGGCATCGGCTTCGACGGTTCGGCGCACCGTTCGGTCTGGCACACCGACCCGGTGTGGCAGGGGGTCCGGGAGAACGCCGAGCGGCTGACCGCGATCGGCGACTGGGCCGAGGCCCTGTTCGCCACCAACGTGGTGTACGAGTCGCTGGTCGGTGGGCTGTTCCGCTCGCACCTGGTGATGCAGATCAGCGCCCGCAACGGCGACTACGTCACGCCCTCGCTGGTCGGCACCGGGGAGAACGACTACGCCCGCGACCTGGCCTACACCCGAGCGCTGTTCACCCTGCTGGTGCGCGATCCCGAGCACGGCGCCGCGAACCGGGCGCAGTTGCAGGAGTGGCTGAGCACCTGGCTGCCGGTGAGTCTGCACGCCGCGCAGGAGCTGCAGCCGATCTGGTCGCACCCGGCCGAGCGGGTGCTGCCCTTCGCCGAGTCGTTCTCGGCGGCCAAGGACGACCTGCGGGCCGTCCTGTCCGACCTCGATCTGCCCGAGCCGAAGGAGCTGAGCCGGTGAGCGACATGGTGTTCGGCGCCGGGACCGGGTCGTCCAACAAGTGCGGCGTGACCCTGATGAACAACCAGAACGGGTACGTGGTCGCCGAGGTCATGCGGCAGAAGGAGGGGGTGCAGATCGCCGAGTTCCCCTCGATGATCCGGGTCGACGGTGAGCGTCTGCTGACCTTCGACTTCGACGAGATCACCCAGGCCCTGGGCTCCGACTTCGACCAGTCGGACTTCGAGGAGATCATGTCCACCCACTACGGGCGGATGGTCCACTTCGACGACCGGACCATGCTCTTCGCCAATCCGGAGGACGCGGCCGAGTACATCGACTTCGACCTGAAGGTCGTCGAGTAATCCACTGATTCACGGCCCTGTCGGCCTGTCCGTGCGTTGTCGCGGACGCACGGGCGGGCCGCCGGGGTTCAGGCTGAGGAGAGATCATGTACGAAAAAGATGGTGAGAAGTACTACGTCGTCGACAGTCACATCCACTTCTGGGACGGCGGCGAGTCGAACCAGAAGAACCGCTACGGAGCGGGTTTCACCGGGTGCTTCTACGACTACTCGAAGAACCTGAGCCCGGCCGAGGAGGTCTGGACGCTGGAGAAGTTCGGGTCGTACACCGAGGAAGACCTGATGCACGACCTGTTCGAGGTCGGCTACGTGGACAAGGGCATCTTCCAGCCCACCTACCTGACCGACTTCTACATCAACGGCTTCAACACCACCGAGCGCAACGGCGCCCTGGCCGAGAAGCACCCGGAGAAGCTGATCACCAACGGCGCCTGGGACCCGCGCGACGGCGAGGCCGGCCTGGACGCGCTGGAGGCCCTGCACGAGCGCTGGAACCTCAAGGGCGTGAAGCTGTACACGGCCGAGTGGAAGGGCGACTCGAAGGGCTGGAAGCTCACCGACCCCTGGTCGTACCGGTACCTGGAGAAGTGCGAGGCCCTGGGCATCCGGAACATCCACGTGCACAAGGGCCCGACCATCTACCCGCTGAACCGGGACGCCTTCGACGTGGCCGACGTGGACGACGTGGCCACCGCCTTCCCGAACCTGAACTTCATCATCGAGCACGTCGGCCTGCCCCGGCTGGAGGACTTCTGCTGGATCGCCACCCAGGAGCCGAACGTCTACGGCGGCCTGGCCGTGGCCATGCCGTTCATCCACAGCCGGCCGCGCTACTTCGCCCAGATCATCGGCGAGCTGCTCTACTGGCTGGACGAGAACCGGCTGACCTTCGCCAGCGACTACGCGATCTGGCAGCCCCGGTGGCTGATCGAGCAGTTCGTCGACTTCCAGATCCCGGAAGACATGCAGAGCGAGTACGGGGTGCTCACCACCGACATCAAGAAGAAGATCCTCGGGCTGAACGCGGCGCGCCTGTACGGGTTCGAGGTGCCGGAGGAGGCTCAGGTGAAGACCCCCGGTCTGGAGACCGGGGCGGCCAAGGGTTCGGCCCCGATCGACGTGTCCGACCCGGTGACGGCGTGAGAGCGCCGCGCGAGCAGGAGGTCTGGATCGCCCTCGGCCTGGTGCGGGATCCGGAGCTGGACGAGCCGATCACCGACCTGAACTTCGTGACCGAGGTCCGGGTGAGTGAACACCACGTGCTCGTCCGGCTGCGACTGCCCACCTACTTCTGCGCCCCCAACTTCGCCTACCTGATGGTGGTCGACGCGCACGACGTGGTCAGCCGGTTCTCCTGGGCCACGGACGTGACCGTGCGCCTGGAAGACCACTTCGCCTCCGACGAGATCAACGGGGGCGTGGCCGACGACGCCGGATTCAGCGGTTCGTTCCCCGGGCAGAGCGAGGGCGAACTGGACGAGCTGCGGGCAACTTTCCAGCGCAAGGCCCACACCGCCTGCCTGGAACGCTCGTGCCGTTCGCTGCTCGACGCCGGGTGGGAGGTCGAGGGTCTCTCCCGGGCCCGGCTCTCGGACCTGCCGGCCGGAGCCGCCAAAGATGCGCTCCTACGCAGACGGTCGGAGATCGGACTCGACTCGGAACCCGGCGACCCACTCGTGGTGGACGCCACCGGCCGGCCCGTGACCGACGTCCACAAGCACTTGCGGTTCGCCAAGACGGTGCGTGTGAGCATCGACGGCAACGGCATCTTCTGCCGGGGCCTGCTGGCCACCCGCTACGGCGACGAATCCGGCCCGGGCACGCTGTCCGGCGTCATCCCGGTCACCGACCTCTGGAGGAGGGCGTCATGAAAGCTGTCCAACTGGGCCAGTACGAAACGCAACCCGTCCTCACCGAGGTGCCTGACCCCGTCCTCAGTTCGCCCCTGGACGTGATCGTCAAGGTGGGCGGCGCTGGAGTGTGTCGCACCGACCTGCACATCATCGAGGGGCAGTGGGAGCAGAAGTCGGGGGTTGCGCTGCCCTACACGATCGGTCATGAGAATGCGGGCTGGGTGGCCGAAATCGGCTCCGCGGTGACCAACGTGGCAGTGGGCGACCCGGTGATCCTGCACCCGCTGGTCACCTGTGGGCTGTGCCGGGCCTGCCGAGACGGCGACGACGTGCACTGCGTCAACTCGAAGTTCCCGGGCATCGACACCGACGGTGGGTACGCCGAATACCTGCTCAGCAACGCTCGTTCCGTGGTCAAGCTGGACCAGGCGCTGCAGCCGGCCGACGTGGCGGCTCTGGCCGATGCCGGGTTGACCGCCTATCACGCGGTGGCCAAGGCGGCCCGGGTGCTTCGGCCGGGTGACACTGCCGTGGTGATCGGGGCCGGTGGGCTGGGGCACATCGGAGTTCAGGTGTTCCGGGCCCTGTCGGCGGCCCGGCTGATCGTGGTGGACCGCTCTGCGGATGCGCTGAAGCTGGCGGCGGACCTCGGGGCCGAGCACACCATCGTGGCCGACGGCACCCAGGTGCAGCAGGTGCTCGACCTCACCGAGGGCAACGGGGCCGAGGCGGTGATCGACTTCGTCGGTGAGGGCGGCGCTCTGGAAGACGGGGTGGCGATGCTGCGCCGGGCCGGGAACTACTACGTGATTGGCTACGGCGGAACGCTTTCGGTGCCGACCATCGACATCATCTCCACCGAGGTCAACTTCGTGGGCAACCTGGTCGGCTCGTACAGCGACCTGGCCGAGCTGATGGTGCTGGCTGCACGGGGCAAGGTCACGCTGCACACCGCTACCTACTCCTTGAGCGACTTCGCCCAGGCGCTGACCGATCTGGACCGCGGGAACGTTCGTGGCCGGGCAATTCTGATTCCGTGAGGCTTGTCCGGCGACTGCTCTTTGGTCGTCGGACAAGCCCGCCTTGTTCCTTTGGAGATGGAGTTTGACCATGGCTAAGGACCTGCGTTTCGACCGGGACGCACGAAGCTTGCTGGAAGCCGGGGTCAACGCCCTGGCCGACGCCGTGAAGGTCACCCTGGGCCCCAAGGGGCGCAACGCGGTGATCGAGAAGCTCACCGGGGCGCCGACCATCACCAACGACGGCGTCACCATCGCCCGTGAGATCCAGCTGCGTAACCCGTTCGCCAACATGGGCGCGCAGCTGGTGAAGGAGGTGGCGATGAAGACCAACGGCGTGGCCGGTGACGGCACCACCACCGCCACCGTGCTGGCCCAGGCCCTGGTTCGGGAGGGTCTGAAAGCAGTTGATGCGGGCGCGAACCCGATGCAGGTGAAGCGGGGCATCGAGAAGGCCGTGGCGGCGGTGATCGAGGTGCTGGCCGATCGCAGCGTGCCGGTGGGCGGCCGTTCCGACCTGCAGCACGTGGCCATGCTGTCGGCCAACAACGACGCCGAGATCGGCGAGGTGATCGCCCAGGCGATGGAGAAGGTGGGCAACACCGGTGTGGTCACGGTGGAGGAGTGGCCGCACTTCGGTATGGGGGTGAGCTACACCGACGGCGTGGAGTTCGACCACGGCTACATCTCGCCCTACTTCGTCACCGACAAGGACCGGATGGAGGCGGTCCTCGAAGACGCCTACGTCCTGCTCACCAACGAGAAGATCACCTCGGTGCAGACCCTGATGCCGGTGCTGGAGCAGGTGCGGCGCACCGGCCGGCCGCTGGTGCTGCTGGCCGAGAACGTCGACGGCCCGGCGTTGTCGATGCTGATCACCAACCACCTGCACGACACCTTCCACTCGGTGGCGGTGCGGGCGCCGGGCTTCGGCCACCGCCGCGTGGCCGAGCTGGAGGACCTGGCCGTGGTGCTGGGCGGCACCGTGGTCAGTTCCGAGTCGGGGGTGTCGCTGTCCTCGGTGCGCCTGGAGAACCTGGGCCGGGCCCACCGGGTCACGGTGACCGAGGCCGGCACCACCATCGTGGGTGGTGACGGCGACGCCGAGGCCGTGCGCGCCCGGGTCCAGCAGATCGGCAAGGAGCTGGCCCGGGCCGAGAACGAGCACGACCAGGACACGCTGCGGCTGCGGATGGCCCGGCTGTCGGGGCAGGTCGCGGTGATCAACGTGGGTGCGGTGACCGACGTGGAGCTGCGCGAGAAGCAGCACCGGCTGGAGGACTCGCTGCAGGCCACCCAGGCGGCGATCGAGGAGGGCGTGGTGTCCGGGGGCGGTACGGCCCTGGTGCAGGCCCAGCCGGTGCTGGACGGGCTGGCGCTGGAGGGCGACGCGGCGGTCGGGCGCGACATCGTGCGGCGGGCGCTGGAGGAGCCGTTGCGCTGGATCGTGATCAACGCCGGGCACGACGGTGACGCGGTGGTCGCCGAGGTGGCGTCGTTGCCGGTGGGGCAGGGGTTCAACGCGCTCACCGGGCAGTACGGCGACATGTTCGACTTCGGGATCATCGACCCGCTCAAGGTGACCCGGTCGGCGTTGCAGAGCGCCGCGTCCATTGCCGCCCTGCTGCTCACCACCGAGACTCTGATCGTGGAGGAGGTGCTGGGCAACCCGGGGGCGATCGTGGCGCCGGGCTTCGGTGACCTCGCCGAGGGGATGGTGCGGCCGTCCAACATTTACTGACGGGTCTGAGTTCACCGTAATAAGGCCGTCCCTAGCCCCCTCCCGCCCGGGAAGACGACCGGGAGCGGGCCAAACGTGAGGTGGGGTGCAGCGCCGATGCACCCCACCTCACCGCAGGCAGAGAGCGAGTCAGATGAATCCACCGTTGGCCACCCCCACGACCGTCCACGCCGGTGTCCAGGCCACCGGGGTGCGCGAGAACAGCACCGGCCGCCGCGCGGTCGGCACCACGCTGGGCTCGGCCCTGGTGGCCGCGGTGGCGTACATCGACCCGGGCAACTTCGCCACCAACGTCTCGGCCGGCGCGCAGTACGGCACCATGCTGGTCTGGGTGGTGGTCGGGGCCAGCGCGGTGGGCATGCTGGTGCAGTACCTGTCGGCGAAACTGGGCCTGGTCACCGGGCGTTCGCTGCCCGAGCAGTGCAAGCGGCACCTGTCCCGGCCGGCCCGGATCGGCCTGTGGCTGCAGGCCGAGCTGGTGGTCGTCATGACCGACCTGGCCGAGATCGTGGGCGGCGCCATCGCGCTCAACCTGCTCTTCGGCGTCCCCCTGCTGCCCGGGGCCCTGATCATGGTGGTGGCCGCCTTCGTCATCCTGGCCCTGCACATCCGCGGCCGCGACGCGTTCCGCCCGGTCGTGTACGTCTGTTTCGCCGTGGTGGCAGCGGGTTTCCTCTACCAGGCGTTCCTGGCCGACCTCGGGGGAGCCGAACTGGCCTCGGGGTTCCAGCCCCGGCTGGAGGGCACCGACAGTGCCTACCTGGCGGCCGGGATCGTCGGGGCCACGGTGATGCCGCACGTGGTCTACCTGCACTCCCACCTGACCAAGGGCGAGGCGCTGATCTCCCGGCGCAGCATGCCGAGGCTGATCCGGATCACCCGGCGCGAGATCGTCGGGGCGATGCTCCTGGCCGCCACCGTGAACATCTCGATCATGCTGGCCGCCACCGTGCTCGCACCGACCGACACCCTCGAGGGCGCCCACGCCGGATTCGCTGATCTCACCGGCGAACTCAGCAGCTGGGTGTTCGCCTCGGCCCTGCTCGCCTCCAGCCTGGCCTCGACCTGCGTGGGGGTCTACTCCGGGCAGACCATCATGGCCGGGTTCCTGCACCGCAGCGTCTCGCTCCGGGTGCGGCGCGCCATCTCGGTCCTGCCCTCGCTGGTGATCCTGGCGGTCGGGGTGGATCCCACCGCGGCGCTGGTGCTGAGTCAGGTGGTGCTCTCGTTCGGGATCCCGTTCGCGCTGGCCCCGCTGATCTGGTTCACCAGCCGCCGGGCGGTGATGGGCGAGAGCCGGAACCGGATGAGCACGGTCGTGGTGGCCACGATCGTGCTGGGCGCCGTGGTCGCACTGAACGTTTTCCTGCTGGGCACGCTGTTTCTGGGTTGAGCGGGCATAGTTTCCCGGTATGAACACAGCTGAACTCTTGACCGACGGTTTCGAGCGGGTGAAGGAGTCGGTGGCCGAGGTGGCCGACGGGCTCACCGCCGAGCAGCTCGCCCACCGCCCGGGTGGCACCGGCAACTCGATCGGCTGGCTGCTGTGGCACCTCACCCGGGTGCAGGACGACCACGTGGCCGAGGTGGCGGGCACCGAGCAGATCTGGACCGCGCAGGGCTGGGTGGAGCGGTTCGCTCTGCCCTTCGAGCCCGGGGAGACCGGGTACGCGCAGTCCAGCGCGGAGGTCTCGCAGGTCCGGGTGGAGTCGGGCGATCTGCTGGTCGGCTACTACAACGCGGTGCACGCCCGCACGCTGGAGTACCTGGGCGGGCTGAAGGAGGCCGACCTGGACCAAGTGGTCGACGAGCGCTGGGACCCGCCCGTCACGCTGGGCGTGCGGCTGGTCAGCGTGCTGAACGACGACACCCAGCACATCGGCCAGGCCGCCTACGTGCGCGGCATCCTGCCCTGAGTTCGTAACTGGGCCAGCCAGTAGAGGATCGGCTCCTCCCACTCCGCGGCCGCAACCGGGTCCCAGACCACCTCGGACCCGGTTGCGGCCTCGTCCGGGCTCAAGGCCCGCAGCCAGCTCAGGGCCCGGTGCAGCGGGGCCAGGGCGAGCACCGCGCGCAGTTCGGTGCGCAACTGCGCCAGCGGCGCCAGGTCGGTGAAGACCTCCAGGTAGGCGTCCTCGAGCCGGGCCACTCCGGCGGCGTCCACGCCTTCGGCGGCGAACATCAGCGGCAGGTCCATCGTGCTGAACGGGTGGGCCACGCACGAGTCGCCGAAGTCGAAGAAGCGGTAGGCGCCCGCTTCGTCCACCGCCACGTTGTTGTCGTGCAGGTCGCCGTGCTGCAACGAAGGGGGAACCAACGGCGCTTTGAGGACTGGGGGTACCTCCCGAAGCCGGAGGCGGTGGGGGACCGTGGGCCTCTCCCAGCCGGCGGCGAGGGTTGCGAGCCGATTGCGTTCGTCGGCCGGTACCTGCTCAGCGGTGGTGAACGGGCGCAGCAGGTCGAGGTAGCGGTGCGGGCGCTCGTCCGGGACGCCCTGTTCCAGAAGCGTTTCCACGTAAGAGGTGAGACTGCGCTGCAGTTCGGCGAACCGCTGCACGAGGGGGATCCAGACCTCCAGCCGGAAGGTGTCGCCTTCCCGCTCGCGCAGCACCGTCCCGGCCGAGGCCACGATCAGCCGGTGCCCGGCCGGGTCGGTGGCCAGGAGCTCCGGCACCAGGGCGGGGCAGGCCCGGGTCAGCACCGGCAGCACGACGGCCTCGTGGCCGGTGCGGGCGGTCGCGCACTTGAGGAAGGCATCGGCGTGGCCCGGCCGGGTGAGCCGCCAGGTGACCGCCCAGGGCCGGGAGCGGAGCCGGTGCAGTTCCACCGGCCCGAGCACGTCCCGGGCCCAGTCGACGGCCGCAGTGACCCGTTCGTCTCTCACCGGCCCATCGTGCCAGTCACCCGGGCTGGTCAGGCAGGGTGAAGCGGAACGTGGCGCCCTGGCCGGGGGCCGACTCGGCCCAGATCCGCCCGCCGTGCCGCTCCACGATCCGGTGCACCGTGGCCAGCCCGATCCCGGTTCCGGGGAAGTCGCTCTGCTTGTGCAGCCGCTGGAACGGTGAGAACAGCCGCTGGGCCTGGGCCATGTCGAACCCGGCGCCGTTGTCCCGCACGAAGAAGTCGCCCTCGGCCGAGCGCCCCATCTCGATCCGCGGGCCCTCGGTGGCCCCACTGAACTTCCAGGCGTTGCTCAGCAGGTTCTCCAGCACGTTGCGCAGCAGGCGGGGGTCGGCCGAGACGGTCAGGTCCGGCCCGATCACCGTTTCCACCACCCGCCCGGGCGACCCGGCGGCCAGGTCGCTGAGGATTTCGCCGGCGATCACGCCGAGGTCGACCGGGCGGCGCGACAGCTCGGCCCGGCCCACCCGGGACAGCTCGATCAAGTCGTCGATCATCTCGTTCATCCGCTTCACCGAGGCCCGGATCCGGGCGGCGTAGTGCTGCCCGGTCTCGTCCAGGTGCTCCTCGACCACCTCCAGCAGCATCGCGGTGAACCCGTCGATCGCCCGCAACGGGCTGCGCAGGTCGTGCGAGACCGAGTAGCTGAACGCCTCCAGCTCCAGGTTCTTGCGCTCCAGCTCCTCCACCATGGCGGCCTTGGTCAGAGCGATCTCGGCGTCGGCGTGGGCCTGGGCGGCCTCGATCTCCTTGCGCAGCAGGCTCTCGCGGATCTGCCGGTGCTCGTCGGCCACCTGCTTGCGCTGCATCTGGGCGCGGATCCGGGCGAGCAGCACCCGGGTGTCGGTGGCGGCCTGGACGTAGTCGTCGGCGCCCGCCCCGAGCGCGTCGATCATGGTCTGCCGACGGTCGTCGTCGCCGATCACGATCAGCGGCACGTCACGCACGCCGGGCGCCGCCTTGATCTTCGAGCAGACCTCCAGGCCGTCCGCCCCCTCGATCAGGATGCAGTCACAACGCTGGAAGGCCAGCAGTTCCAGGGCCTCCTCGCCGGATCGGGCCTGGACCACGTCGAACCCCTCGCCGCGCAGGTGCTCGGCGTAACCGGTGAGGCCGGAGGCCCCGATCGCCACCACCTTCTTCAGCCGCTGCAGGCTGGCCGTGTCCACCACCGGACCGGGTGCCGCCCCGGTCCGCAACGCGGCCGAGAGCTTGGCCAGCACCACGTCCGCGTCGGTGCCCGCCCGCACGAAGGCGTCGGCCCCGGCGTCCAGGGCGGTCAGCTCGGCGCCGGCGTCGTCCGAGGCGGCCAGCAGTAGGCAGGGGATCGCCCGTAGGGCCGAGTCCAGCCGGATCCGGCGGATCACGGTGGCCCCGTCGATGTCCGGCAGGGCCGCGTCCACCAGAACCGCGTCCGGCCGGCGGGCCGCCGCCTGGCGCAGCCCGGCCAGCCCGGAGTCGGCCTGGACCACCTCGTAACCGTTGTCCTGCAGCATCTGCGTGAACCGGCCCTGCACCTCGGTGCTGTCGTCGATCACCAGCACCCGTAACGGGTGCTCGGCGTCCGAGCTGGGCACGGTGATCAGTTCCTGGGCCCGCGAGACCAGGTAGCCGGAGTCGTAGGGCTTGCCCAGGTACTCGTCCGCGCCGGTGCTCAGCCCGCGGATCCGGTCCTTCACCTCGGCCTCACTGCTGAGCATGAGCACCGGCAGGGCCGCAGTGGCCGGGTCGGTGCGCAGCTGCCGCAGGACGTCCACGCCGTCGCCGTCGGGCAGGACCACGTCCAGCACGACGCAGTCGGCCGACTCGGCGGCCAGCTGTTCCCAGAAAGCCGCGACCGTGGCGCAGGGCACGGTGCGCCACCCGGCCTCGCCGAACGCGTTCACCAGGTCCATCCGCACGGTCAGGCTGTCGTCGAGAATCAGCACGGTGCCGATGCTTCCGTTGTTCGTCATCGTGGCCTCATTCGTACCGCCAGGTCGGAAGGTACGGTCAGCCGGCCGAGCGCGGGCCCGATCCGGTCGATCGGCAGGACGTGCTGGGCCCCGCCCAGCCGCACCGCCTCTCCGGGCATGCCGAACACCACCGAGGTGGCCTCGTCCTGAGCGATGGTGAGTCCTCCGGTGCGGTCGATCTCGAGCATCCCGGCGGCGCCGTCCTTGCCCATGCCGGTGAGCAGGCAGGCCGCCACCCGCGGGCCGTGCGACTGCGCCAGGGACTCGAACAGCACGTCGACACTGGGCCGGCAGGAGTGCCTTTCGGGTTCGTCGGTGAGCAGCAGCGTGTTGCTGCGTACCCGTAGGTGCCGGCCCGGAGGGGCCATCACCACCTCGCCCGGGCGCACGTTGGTGAGTGGTTCGCCGCTGACCGCCAGGCGCACCCGGCGGTCGGTGGCCTCGGCCAGCCAGGAGGCGAACGCGTTGCCGAACGACTCGTGGACGTGCAGCACCAGCAGGATCGGCAGGGCGAAGGTGGCCGGCAGGGTGCGCAGCACGGTGGCCACCGCGGTCGGCCCGCCGGTGGAGGCCCCGATCGCCACCAGCGAGTAAGGATGAGACGGATCTGCCTGTGGGGGAAGTGGTTCCGGAGTGCGGGCGGCGGGTACCGAGGCATGGTGACCGATCCGGCGGATCACCCGGATCCGGGACACCAGCCGGCAGGTACGCAGGAACTCGCGGTCCCAGGCGTCGTTCCCGCCGGTGGTGTCCCGGCCCAGCGGCTTGTCCAGCACGTCGACCGCACCGGCGTCGAGCGCGGCGATGGTGTCGATGAACCCGGCCCGGTTGTCGGCGCTGGAGATCACCAGGATCGGGGTGGGGCAGTGCTGCATCAGCTGCTCGGTGGCGGCCAGCCCGGACAGCCCGGGCAGCATCATGTCCATGGTGACCAGGTCCGGGCGCAGCCGCTGGCACTCCTGGATCGCGGTCTCCCCGTCGCCCGCCTCGCCGACCACCTCGAAGGCCGGGTCCGAGCGCAGGGCGGCCACGATCCGGGCCCGTACGGTGCGCGAGTCCTCGACCACGAGCACCCGGATCGGCCGGCCGTCGGGGCTCATCCGGCATCCTCGGCGCTCGGGCGTTCGGCTGTGTGTTCGGTGACGAGCCGGGCGACCGCGTCGAGCAGGGTGCTCTGGTGGAACTCGCCCTTGTCGATGTGCGCCCGGGCGCCGGCGGCCCGGCCGCGCTCGCGGTCCTCGGGGCCGGCCTTGGTGGTGACCAGGATGCAGGGCATGTGCCGCAGTTCGGGGCGGGTGCGGGTCTGCTCGATGAAGGCGAAGCCGTTCATCCCCGGCATCTCCACGTCCACCACGGCCACCGCGTAGCGCTGGCGGGCGGCCATGGCCAGGCCCTCCTCCGCCGACCCGGCCTCGTCCACCCGGTAGCCGGCCGCCTGCAGGATGCTGCGTTCCAGCATCCGGGTGGTCAGGGAGTCGTCGACGATCAGGATCGGGACGGGGGCGCCGGGGGTGGGGGAGGCCGTGGTGGGGGAGGCTGTGGCGGGTGGGAGCGGGACGGGGGTGCTGACCCGGGGCAGGCGGCGGGTGGCGGCGACGGCGGCCACCTCGGCCGGGTCGAGGACGGGGCGGGCCCGGCCGTCGATGTCGATCCAGATGCCGCACACCAGCGGGGGTACGGGGGCGAGCTCGGGCAGGGCCCGGACCGCCACCTCGGCGGTCCCGACCAGGCGGGTGACGCCGACCGCGACCAGGCCCCGGCCGCCTTCGAGGAGCAGGACGGTGCGGCCGTTCTCTTCCGGGCCGACGGAGTCGGCGGGGAGGGTGAGGACGTCGGCCAGCGGGACGTAGGGGATGCGACGGCCGTTGTGCCGCACGGC
The DNA here is from genome assembly GCF_030269265.1 of Kineosporia sp. NBRC 101677. Taxonomy (NCBI): domain Bacteria; kingdom Bacillati; phylum Actinomycetota; class Actinomycetes; order Kineosporiales; family Kineosporiaceae; genus Kineosporia; species Kineosporia sp. NBRC 101677. The sequence continues at coordinate 24,935 of NZ_BSTA01000008.1, read as the reverse complement.
CAGGGCCCCGGAGAAGTCGTCCGGGCCGATCCGGCGGGCCTGCCGGACCGCGCGCAGCGGCAGGGCGGCCAGGTCGGCGCTCTCGGTGGGCCGGACCAGCACCACCTCCTGCGCCGTCATCGTGGCCGGGGTGGTCAGGTCGATGGTGGTGCCCTGGCCGGGGGTGGTGGTGATCTCGATCCGCCCCCCGGTGCGTCGCACCACGTCCTGCACCACGTCCAGGCCGATCCCGTGCCCGGAGATCTCACTGACCGTGCCGGCCGTGCTGATCCCGCTGCCGAGCAGCAGCTGGAGCACCTGGGCGTCGTCGATCCCGGCGTCGGGAGCCCGCCCGGTCTGCACCAGCTTGCGCCTTACCGCGTCCAGGTCGATGCCGCGCCCGTCGTCCGTGCAGCGGAACCGCACCCCCTGCGCGCCGTGACTGATCTCCACCTGAACCCGCCCGCTCTCGTCCTTGCCCAGGGCCCTTCGTTGCGCCGGGGTCTCGACGCCGTGGGCCACCGCATTGCGCACGATCTGCCGCAGAGCGGTCTGGACTCCGGCCAGAATGGTTGCGTCCAGAGCGATCTCGGCGCCTCGCACCTCCAGCCGGGCCCGCTTGCCCTGGGCGGCGGTCACGTCCCGCACCCCACGTTCCAGGTCGGGCACGATCGTCTCGACCGGGATCAGGCGCAGCTGCTCGGCGGTGGTGTACACCTCGCGCAGTTCCCGATCGATCCGGTCGGCGCTGGTCTCGAGAATCCGCGCCAGTGTGGTCAGTTCCTCGATCTGCGAGTCGGTCAGCCGGCCGGTGGCCTCGGCCACGGCGCGTAGCCGGCGGGCCCGCAGCGCGCCGTCGCGTACCGTGCTCAGCTGGGTGCGGGTCTGCACCACACCGTTGATCAGGTTGTCGATCTCCAGCAGCGAGGCGCGGGCGGTCGGCAGCGGGTCGGGGATCCGCTCGGCCGGGGCCGGGTCCAGCGTGCTCGAGGCGGGGGCCTCGGGGTTGGCCCGGGGAGCCGGGATCGGGGCAGCCTCCGGCGCGGGTTCCTCACTGCCGCCGAGCTGCTCCAGACCGGCGCTGAGCCCGTCCACCAACTGCTGCATCTGGTCCAGTTCGGCGGTGGGCAGCGGCTGTTCGCTGTTGCGGTGGGGCCCGAGCATCTCCTCGAGCTCGTGCACCCGGTCGGCCATGTCGGTCTGCCCCACCACCCGGGCCGCACCCTTGAGCGTGTGGGCGTGCCGCAGCGCCGTGCGGGCGGCGTCGGCCGCCGGTCCGCCCCGGGCCAGCTCGGACAGGGCCACGGTGAGCTCGTCGACGAGCTCCCGGGCCTCGATCCGGAAGTACTGCAGCAGGTCGCTCACCGCGGCGTCGACCCGCTCCCCGTTCCGCCGCCGCCGCCGACGCCCGCCCGGGCCGCCCGCGGGCGGGCCGCCGGGGTGATCGAGTCCGGTTCGATCAGCCCCCGCAGCCGGGCCGACAGCTCGGCCAGTTGCGAGGCGGTGGCCAGGATCTGACCGGACCCGGCCTCGCTCTCCTTGGTGGTCTGAGTGACGTTGCCGACCGCGAAGTTCACCTGCTCCACCGCGGTGGTCTGCTGCTTGGTGCTCAGCTCGATCTCCCGGGCCGCCTCCATCGTGGTGCGCATCAGCTCCACGATCTGGTCGAACTGGGCCGTCACGGACTCGAACTGGGCGCTGCCGGAGTCCACCGACTTGGCCCCGATCTCGGTGGCCATCACCGTGGTGTGCACCGCGTTGCGCACCACGTCGATCAGCGTGCGGATCTCCTTGGTCGACTCGGTGACCCGGTCGGCCAGCTTGCGGATCTCGTCGGCGACCACAGCGAACCGGCGGCCGGACTCACCCGCCCCGGCCGCCTCGATGGTGGAGTTGATCGCCAGGATGTTGGTCTGCTCGGCCAGTTCGGACACGATGTCGAGGACGGCCCCGATCTGCTGCGACTTCTCGCCGAGCTCGATCATGTGGTCGACGATCACCTGCACCTGGTGCCGGATCTCGTTCATCGACTGCTGGGCGGTGGCCATCGTGCCACCGCCGGAACCGCCGGCCTCGGCGGTCTGCTCGGCCACCGCGGCCACCCGCTGGGCGCTTTCGGTGATCTGCCGCGAGGTGGCCAGCAGTTCGTTGATCGTGGTGGAGATCTCGCTCATCGCGGTGGCCTGTTCCATCGCCCCCACGGCCTGCTGGTTGGCGGTGGTCTGCAGCTCCGCCGACGAGGTCTGCACCTGGCCCACGGCCCCGCCGATCCGCGAGCGCAGCCGCCGGGTGATGTACAGCCCGATCAGCGCGGTGGCCAGCACCGCCAGGCCGTAGACGGTGCAGATGGTGATCACGTCGCGGCGCTGGGCGGCGTCGGCCGCCCGGATGCCGTCCTGGGCCAGGTCGTGCTCGTACGCGGCGAACTCGTTCAGCGCGTCCTGCAGGTTGGTCCGGGTCGAGGCGGCCTCCAGGAAGGCCTCGGCCGAGTCCTGGGTGGTGCCCTGCTCCCGGACCTCGATCAGGTTGTTCATCGACTGGCGGGACTGCTGCTCGGCCTCGTCGATCCGGCTGACCAGTTCGCGGCCCCGGTCGGTGTGCACCATGCCCTGGGCGGTCTTGATCAGGTTGTCGAACTCGACGGTGCGGGCCTCGGCCGAGCGGTGGAACGTCTCGTCGTTGGTCAGCAGGTAGGCCCGCACCTCGGCGGACCGGTCGGCCCGGGCGGTGAGCAGCTTCTGGGCGATGAGTTCCAGCTGGGAGTCCACCTCGATCACCCGGTCCTTGGCCCGCACCACCTCGCTCAGCCCGTAGAGCGCCACCGCGCCGCCGATCACGTTCAGCAGCAGCACCACGGCGAAGCCGACCGCCAGGGTCCGGCCGAACGTCCAGTTGGGTCGCATGGTCAGATCTCCGTTCCCGTGCACAGCCCGCGGACGGTGTGCACCACCTCGGCCAGGGAGAGCAGGTACTCGCCGGCCAGTTCCGCGGCCGGGACCCGGCCGAAACCGGTGAAGTCGCCGAACACCAGGGCCACGGCCGGCTCGGCGGCCGGGACCACCACCCAGCGCGGGCTCTGCGCCACACCGCCCAGCAGCAGCCCGAGGTCCCAGGCAGCGGCCACCGAACCCCGGTTGCTGACGATCCCGACCATCGCCGGGTGCCGGGAGGGCAGCGGGGTGATCGGCGGATGGGCGGAGATCCCGGCCACCTCGCCCAGCCGGATCCCGCGCTCCTCGACACCGATCCGCAGCCGCAGCACGTCCTGCATCGGGGTCTCGTCGCTGCCGGGGGCCTCGGCGAAGGCGGCGTCGAACTCGGCCCGCATCGCGGCGGCCCGCTGGGCCAGCTCGCTCGGCCCGGTCAGTGCGCGCAGGGGGGTCATGACCGCCCCGCCCGGGAGATGGTCCGGCACACCGAAAGCAGGGCCTCGCGGTCGAAACCGCCCCCGAAGAGCAGCACCCGGCGCTCGCTCTCGCTGGTCAGCAACTGCGCGGCGCGCTCGTAGCAGCGGTCGGAGGTGTTCTGGTCGCCGCCGAACCGGGTGAGCCGACCCAGGTGCAGGTGCCCCAGAGCGAACCCGGGATCCGCGTCGACCGCGGCGTTCCAGTGCAGCAGCGCTCCGCGCTCGTCGGAGTCGGCCTCGCGACACGTGGCCAGGACGCCGTGGGCGTCGGCGGCCACCGCACCGCCGCGGCCCAGTAGCCGGTGGGCGTCGCGCCCGGCGCCGCTCAGGTCGCCGGCGTGGGCCAGCAGCATGGCGCGGACCAGCATCACCTCGGTGTCCCAGAGGCTGCGCGGAGGGACTGCGGGCACGTCGATCAGCTCGATCACCCCCAGGGCAGCGGCGAAGCGCTCGGCCCGCAGCAGCTCCAGGACCTGACCGAACGACTCACGGTCGGGGCCGGAGGGACGGCGCGCGGGCAGGCCCCGGGGCACCACCCGTACGGTGGCCGACCGGGGGGAGTCGCTGAGCCGGTAGTAGAAGCAGCCGTCGGTCTCGCACAGCTCGAAGTCGTCGGTGACGCCGCGCAGGGTCTCGGCCGACCCGAGGAACAGGTAGCCGCCTGGCAGCAGGGCGTCGGCCAGGCGCTGCACGACCTGCGCCATCGCCGCCGGAGCGAAGTACATCAGCACGTTGCGGCAGAAGATCGCGTCGAAACGGGGCTGCCAGAAGGCCGGGTCGGCAGCCGCCAGGTTCTGCGGCCGGAATTCCACCGACTCCCGCAACGACGGTTTGACCAGGAAGTGCCCGTCCTCCTGGTCGAACCAGCGGCGCTGCACGGCCGGGGGCACGGCCCGCATCGACCACGACGTGTAGCGCCCGGCCCGGGCCTTGGCCAGGGCCTGCGGGTTCACGTCCAGCCCGATGATCTGCGCGTTCGGGTAGCCGTTGTCGCGCATGGTGATGGCCAGGGAGTAGGGCTCCTCGCCGCTGGCGCATCCGGCGGACAGCAGCCGCGGACCGGCGCCCTCGGGCCGGTCGGGCCGGGCCAGTCGGTCGGTCAGCACGGTGCGGGTCAGCACCGAGAACTGCTCGGCCTGGCGCAGGAAGTAGGTCTCGCCCACGGTCAGCGCGCCGGCCAGGGCGCTCAGCTCCTCGCCGGAGCGCTCCAGGCTGTCCAGGTACCCCGACACCGTGGGGGCCTGGCGCGCGGTGGTGCGCTGCAGCAGGACCTGGGTCAGCCGGGCCCGGTCGGTGGGGCCGAAGGTGAGGCCGAGCCGGTGCTCCACGATCGCGGCGAACCGGGCGCTCTCGTCGTCGGTGGGCCCGGCCGGCCCGGCTCGTCCCACAGCTTGGCGCTCGGTCAGGATGACGACACCTCCGTCAGCTGCTCCCAGAGCTCGTCCGGTACCAGCCGCGAGGCCTCCAGCACCACCAGCAACTGCTGGTCGCGGGTGGAGACGGCGCTGTACAGCTCTGATTCCGGGCCTCCGAGCAGCGAGGGCAGCGCCTGCAGGTCCTCGGACGGCAGGGTCCGGATCCCGGTGACGTCCTGCACGGCCAACGCCACCTGACGCTCGTTCGCCGTGATCAGGGTGATCCACCGTCCGGCCCGCACCGGCGCCCCTCCGGTCAGCACACCCGAGTCCACGACCGGGACGGCCGTACCCCGGATCCGCGCGACCCCTGAGACAAAATCTGGCATCCCGGAAAAGGGGGCGGCGCTGAGCGGGCGCATCGTCTCCCGTACGGCTGTGAGCGGGACGGCGAACGATTTTCCCCCCGTGCTGCACAACAGCAAGGAAATGCCGGTCCCGCTGCGGCCAACCCCCGTCTTCACCTGCCTTGTCTCGGCGGGGGGAGCACGGTTCTTGACCGTCTGGAAGTGGCTGGAACTGGTCAGCGGGTGAACTCGATCCCCTCTGCGTCCACCCGGGAAAAGCGCTGTAGCAGGGCATCCACTCCGTACGACGAGTACAACCGCCAGGGCCAGCGTCGTCCTTGGGAGGGCACCAGTTGTGCGGCCCGGGTGAGATACCCCGAGGTGAGGGTCAGCAGGGGCACCCGCTCGGCGGACGGGGGCGGCTGGGCCACGGCAGTGCGGTAACCGTGGCGGCGCATGTGTTTGAGCATCCGCACCACGAAACGCGCCGACAGTTCGGTCTTGAGCGTCCAGGAGGCGTTGTCGTACCCGATCAGGAAAGCCAGATTGGGGACGTCCGTGAGCAACGTTCCTTTGTAGGTCACCTTTTCGGCGGGGTCGACGGGGGTGCCGTCCACGTCCAGCGCCACGCCTCCCAGTAACCGGACCCGCAAACCAGTGGCGGTGACCACGAGCGTTGCCGGCAACAAACGTCCATTGGTCAGTCTGATGCCGTTCTCGGTGAACGTCTCGATCTCCCCGGTGACCACCTCGGCGTCTCCGGCCCGCAGCGCCGTGAACAGATCGGCGTCGGGCACCACGCACAGTCGTTGGTCCCAGGGGTTGTAGCGGGGGCGGAAATGCTCCATGGGGTAGTCGTCGGGCAACAGTGGACGGACGCGGCCCAGAAGCCATCGAGCCGCCAGGGAGGAAGCCAGGCGGCAGAGGTGCCAGAACGTCGTCGTAACGCTCACCGCGCGCAGACGCTCCAGCCGTCCGGCCAGCCGGGGGGAGAACCGGGCCAGGCGGGGCAGCGAGAACGAGTGCCGCTGGGGAAGCGAGATCAGGTAGCTGGGGGAGCGCTGCAGCATCACCGTGCTGCGGGCGGCCGGGGCGAGCGCCGGCACCAGGGAGACGGCCGTGGCCCCGCTGCCGATCACCACGACGTCCTCACCGGCCCAATCCAGGTCTTCGGGCCAGAGCTGAGGGTGCACCAACCGGCCGGTGAACCGTTCCTGGCCCGGCAGAGGCGGCCGGTACGGGTCCTGGTAGTCGTAGTAACCGGTGCACAGGATCAGGTAGGAGCAACTGATCACGCGCTCGGCGCCCGCGCCCAGCCGGATCCGCACCGACCAGCGGGCCCGCTCACCGGCCCACGACGCCGAGACCACCTCGTGCCCGTACCTGATCCTGGCCTCGACGCCGTACTCCTGGGCGGTGTCGCGCAGGTACTGCAGTACCGAGGCGCCGTCGGCGATGGCCTCGGGGCTGGTCCACGGCCGGAACGAGTAGCTCAGGCTGAACATGTCCGAGTCGGAGCGCACCCCCGGATACCGGAAGAGGTCCCAGGTACCCCCGCTGACCTCGCGCGACTCCAGCACGGCGTACGACAGACCGGGCAGCGAGCGCTCCAGGTGGCAGGCCGTGCCGATCCCGGAGAGCCCGGCGCCGACGACCAGGACGTCCAGGTGTTCCGGGTCGGTGGCTGAGCGTGAGGTTTCCGGCACCCGGCCATCATCGGTGAGGGGGCGCGCCCGGTCCTGCCGAAGCGGCCGGTCCCGCCCAAGATCGCTTCACCGCAACGTAACCCGGACCGGCCCGGGCGGCTGGACATCCGGTGAAATCGGGCGTTCGATCGAGGTACGTGATGAATTTGTACCAAGTACGTCTCGACACAGGGTGCTCATGTACAAGCCACAGGGAAACTGCGTAACCTCTGCTCGCGTGGCACAGCGACGCAAGGTGGTAGCAGCGGTCAACCGGGAGCTCGAAGAACGGTTCGGGTTCCGCGTGGTCAGAGTGAAGGACGACGAGGAGGCACCGCCCCCGGTCGAGGTCGTCGAGGAGGAGAAGCCGCGGATCCCGGTCCGGCGCCCCTCCGACCCCAGAGACCGGCTGGTCCAGCGTCCGGTGTTCCTGCTGTCCTCGGTCCGCTCCGGTTCCACCCTCTCCCGGGTCATCCTGAACAGCCACTCTCAGATCCACTCGCCGCACGAGATGCACTTCCGCCGCACCCAGGTGATCGCCTACACCACCCCGGTCCAGCAGGCGCTGGAGCACTTCGACCTGAACGAGCGCGACCTCGAGCACCTGCTGTGGGACCGCATGCTGCACCGCGAGCTCACCCTGAGCGGCAAGTCGGTGCTGGTCGAGAAGACCCCGAGCAACGTGTTCGTGGCCGACCGGCTGGCCACCGCCTGGCCCAAGGCGAAGTTCATCTACCTGATCCGCCACCCCTGGTCCATCGCCCAGTCCTGGCACGAGGGCGACCCGGAGAACCGGCCGGTGCCGGTGGCGATCCGACACACCCTGAACTACATGGAGTACCTGGAGAAGGCCCGGAACAAGCGGGCCGGCCTGACCATCCGCTACGAGGACCTGACCACCGAGCCGGTCAAGCAGACCCAGCTGATCTGCGAGTTCCTCGGGCTGGAGTGGGAGCCGGGGATGCTGGAGTACGGCAAGAAGGACCACGGCGACTTCAAGAAGGGCATCGGGGACTGGAAGGAGAAGATCAAGACCGGGACGATCCAGCCCGGCCGCCCGCTCCCCGACATCTCCGACGTGCCGGTCGAACTGCGGCCGATGGTCGAGCGCTGGGGTTACTGACCGCAGGGGTTCATCCGCTGTTCATCCCCGGTGGTTCGTCAGGGCAAAGTCAGCCGCCCTTCACGGTTTCCGCCCACACCGGGGACCGGGATCTGCCACGCTCGGATTTCTGGTGCGACCTGAGGGTCGTGAGAGAAACCAGGCGCGGACAGTGACCAAAGGAGATCCCCTTCCATGACCCTGACCAGGAACCGCCGAGTGCTCGTGGGAGCGGCGGCAGCCGCGTCGGTCCTCGCCGCGGGGGCGGCCGCGGTCGCCTTCTCCGGCTCCGCCACGGCCGCCGAGCCGGCCGCCGCCAAGCCCGCCACGGTCACCGTCGACGGTAACGAGCTCAGGTACCAGGCCGCCCCCGGCCAGGTGAACAAGCTGGTCGTCACCCGGAGCAGCGAGGGCGTGGAGAACGACACCAGCCCGTTCGGCACCAGCAAGTACACCTGGGTGTTCGACGACAGCGTCGAGATCGAGGGGGCGGCCGACCTGTGCACCTACCCCCAGGCGTCCGACCGCACCCTGATCCGGTGCTCGCTGGTGGTGGAGCACACCCAGAGCCCGGGCTACGTCTCCACGATCAAGCTGGGCGACAAGAACGACTCGGTCAAGTACGTCAACGACAACAGCGGCGGCTACGAGGCCGACGTCTTCCACCTCGGCGCCGGCAACGACGTGTACTCGTCCAAGGGCACCAAGGACGGCAGCCGGATCGAGGGCGGCAACGGCAACGACACGATCACCACCGGTCGTGCGGCCGGCGACCAGTCCTCGGTCCAGGGTGGCAACGGCAACGACACGATCCGCCTGGGCCGTGAGTACCTCGGCGCCGACGGCGGCGCGGGCAACGACAAGATCTACGGCCAGGCCGCCGCCGACTGGCTCGACGGCGGTGCGGGCAACGACTCGATCTGGGGCGGGGCCGGCCGGGACACCATCGAGGGCGGGGCCGGCAACGACAAGCTGTACGGCCAGGGCGGCGCCGACTGGATCTACGGCCAGGGCGGCAACGACAAGCTGTACGGCGGTCCGGGCGCCGACGTCCTGCGGGGCGGCCCGGGCAAGAACGTGGTCAAGCAGTGAGCTGAACAGCTGAGTCCGAGGGAGCCCTCGGTGCCGTGGCCGGAACTGGCCGCCGCACCGGGGGCTTCACCGGTTCTGCGGCGGGCCGGCTCACCAGGACCAGCCGCGTTCGGCCAGCAGCAGTTCGCGGCGGGCGCGCAGGTCGCGCCCGGCCAGGCGCTGCGGCGGAGGGGTGGCAAAGCCGGTGGGGCAGGTGCTTTCGCCGGTCTCGGGCACCCCGGCCAGCCGGCAGGCGCGGCCCAGCAGGGCGTCGTAGGCCGCCGCGCTGGCCTCCAGGCGGGCGGCCCGCGCGAAGATCGACTCGTCCCAGTGCAGCCGGTTGATCTCGTCGGCCAGGGCGTGCAGGCGCAACTGCAGCCGCAGGGCCTCGAACGGATCCGGCTCCGGGGGCGGGGGCACGGTGGCGAACGGGGCGGCGAGCCCACGCAGGACTTCGCGCCGCCCGGGCTCCCGCCGCCGGAACGCGGCCAGAGCCGCGGCCAGGGCCAGGGCGGTCAGGATCAGCACGATGATCATTGGTCTGGTCCATCTGCTCAGTGATGTCGGGGCGTCCCTTACTGCGGGATGTCCGCACCGCCTCAGCAACTCTACGATCCGCGCCGACAAGATCACTATGCGTTTGTGTGCCCTCTGACCGCATTGCGTCGACCGGCCCGGATCGGCCGGCCGGTGATCTCCGTCGCACCCCTATGGATCCAAAGTGAAACTGTTAGGATCCAGTCGAGATGGCGATGGAGGAGCTGTTCCGTCGGCCGTGCGAACCCGATCGAGGAGAAGCCTTGTCTTCCGAGCTGCGCGAAGGTCTGCCCGCCCTGCCTGAGGTAAGCCCGTTCTTCCTGGCCGGGCAGTGGCAGGCCGAGGGGGAGGGACGTGAGCTGTTCGACGTTCTCGACCCGGCCACCGAGGAGCGCCTCACCCAGGTGCCGCAGGCCACCACCGCCGACGTGGACGCCGCCGTGCGGGCCGGGCGCCAGGCCCTGGCCGACCGCGCCTGGACCGGTCTGGCCCCGCTCGAGCGCAGCCGGGTCCTGCACCGGATCGCCGATCTGATCGAGGCCGACCTGGAGGCGCTGGCGATCCTCGAGACCCGGGACAACGGCAAGCCGATCGAGCGCTCGCGGGCCGACACGGCCAGCGCGGCCAGAACTTTCCGGCACTACGCGGGGGCGCCCTCGCGCCTGGCCGGGGCCACCGTGCCGATCGGCGACGGGCACCACGTCTACACCACGCTGAACCCGGTCGGGGTGGCCGCGCTGATCCTGCCCTGGAACTTCCCGATCATGACCGGCGCCTTCAAGATCGCCCCGGCGCTGGCCGCGGGCTGCTCGATCGTGGTCAAGCCGGCCGAGCAGACTCCGCTGACCATGCTCCGGCTGGCCGCGATCATGCGCGAGGCCGGGGTGCCGGACGGTGTGGTCAGCGTGCTCACCGGTGACGGCCGGGTCGGCGCCGCGCTGGTCGAGCACCCGCTGGTGGCCAAGGTCAGCTTCACCGGAAGCACCGCGGTGGGCCGGCTGGTGGGGCGCTCCGCGGCCGGGACGTTCAAGCGGGTCACCCTGGAGCTGGGCGGCAAGAGCGCCAACATCGTGTTCGCCGACGCTGATCTGGACGCCGCCGTGACCACCGCGATGCGGGCCTCGTTCGGCCACTCCGGGCAGATGTGTACCGCGGGAAGCCGTCTGCTGGTGCAGAACTCGATCCTGCCAGAGATGACGGCCCGGCTGGCTGCCGCGGTGGCGAAGGTGCCGATGGGCGACGGTCTGGCCGGTGGGGTCTCGGTCGGCCCGCTGGTCTCGGCCGAACAGCGCAGCCAGGTGCTCGGCTACATCGAGAAGGGCCGGGCCGACGGGGCGGAGCTGGTGCACGGGGGTGGTGCGCCGGAGGGGGCCGGCTACTACGTCGAGCCCACGCTGTTCACCGGGGTGCGCAACGACATGGTGATCGCCCGGGAAGAGATCTTCGGGCCGGTGGTGGGGGTGCTCGGGTTCGATGACGAGGACGAGGCGGTGGCCGTGGCCAACGACTCGAACTACGGCCTGGCGGGCGGGGTCTGGACCCGCGACCTGGGGCGCGCGCACCGGGTCGCCGCGGCCGTCGAGGCCGGGACGATCTGGGTGAACACCTACAACGTCTTCGACCCGGCCCTCGGCTTCGGCGGGCTGAAGGACTCCGGCATCGGGCGCGACCTGGGTGACGAGGCGCTGCTCGGCTACACCGAGACCAAGGCCGTCGTGGTCGCCTACTGAACCGGGCCGATCAGCTGGCGCGGGCAGACCGGGACCGGAATCTCTGGAGTTGATGGATCCAATCATGTTACTTTCGGATCCGAAATTGCGATCAAAGGCGGATGGTGTGGAGAGCTCTCTCGATGCGGCCCCGGCCGCGGTGCCACTGCTGACCAGCGGTGCGGGCGGCGGCGGGCACGCAGGTGCGGCCATCGACGTGGCTCGCGAACGGGCCCGTACGCCCGGGGCCACCGTCGCCCACCACTTCAACGCCGCCGGTTCGGCCCTGCCCAGCCATAGCGTGGTGCAGGCGGTGGTCGACCACCTGCGGCTGGAGGAGCGGCACGGCGGGTACGAGGCGGCCCACCAGGTCGCCGACCGGATCGAGGCGGTCTACCAGGACGCAGCGCGGCTGGTGGGGGCCGACCCGGCCGAGATCGCCCTGTTCGACAGCGCCAGCACCGGCCTGCGGACGATCGTCGAGGCCCTGCGGCTCGGGGCCGGGCAGCGGCTCCTGGTCAGCCGCTCCACCTACGTCAGCCACGCCCTGCACCTGATGAGCCTGGGCCGGGAGCACGGCGTCGAGGTGGTGGTGGTGCCGAACTCGGCCTCCGGTGCGATCGATCTGCAGGCCCTGGACTCCGAGCTGGCCGGCGGCGGCCCGGCCATCGTCTGCGTGGCGCACATCCCGACCTCGTCCGGCCTGGTCGAGCCGGTCACCGAGATCGGCGCGCTGGCCCGGCGGCACGGAGCCCGGTACGTACTGGACGCCACCCAGTCGGTCGGGCAGGTGCACCTCGACGTGGCGGCGATCGGCTGCGACGCGATGGTCACCACCGGCCGGAAGTTCCTGCGCGCCCCGCGCGGCACCGGATTCGCCTTCATCGGCCGGGAGATCGCCGGTTCCCTCGCCCCCACGGCGCCCGACGTGCGGGGGGCGGTCTGGACGTCGGCCCGGGACTGGGAGCTGAAGGACAGCGCCCGCCGGTTCGAGACCTGGGAAGCCTCGATCGCCGGCCGGATCGGCCTCGGGGTCGCGCTGGGCGAGGCCCTGGCCCTGGGGACCAGGCAGATCGAGACCCATCTGGTGCAGACCGCCGCCGCGGTGCGGGAGGCGCTCGTGGTGGTCCCCGGGGTCACCGTGCAGGACCCGCCGTCCTCGCCCTCGGCCATCATCACCTTCACCGTCGAGGGCCTGCCCGCCCGCCGGGTCAACGAGCTCCTGGCCCAGCACGGCCTGCGCACGGTGTCGGTACCCGCCTCGCACGCCCAGTGGGACCTGGGGGCCCGCGGCGTGGACGCGGTGGTGCGGGCCTCACTGCACGTGTACAACGACGAGACGGACACCGCTGCCCTGGTCGAGGCCGTGGCCGGGATCGCGGATTCGGCCGAGGCGAGGGCGGTCTGAGGTGACCGACGTCGAAGTCCTGGTCGCCGGCCTCGGCGTGCACGGCTCCGCCGCCGCCTACGAGGTCGCCCGGCGCGGCGTGGACGTGCTCGGCCTGGAGCAGTTCGGCGAGGGCCACTCCCGGGGTTCCTCGTACGGTCGCACCCGGATGATCCGCCGCGCCTACCCCAACCCGGTCTGGAACCCGTTCGTCGAGCGCGCCTTCGACGGCTGGGCCCGCTGGTCGGCGGCGTCCGGTGAGGAGCTGCTCCACCGGACGGGTGGTCTTTACACGTTCCGCGAGTCCACCACCATGCAGGGTCCGGGCTGCCGGCTGGTCGAGGACCACGCCGAAATGGCCCGCCTGATGCCCGGGTTCCAGCCACCCAGCGGATATCGCGCCGTCCACGACCCGTCCGCCGGAGTGCTCGAGGCCGCCCGTGGGCTGGAGGTCGCTCGCGCCGGGGCCCGGGCCGCCGGGGCCGAACTGGTGTTCGGTGAGACGGTGCTGAGCTGGCGCCAGGAGGGCGAGCGGTGCATCGTCACCACCGATCAGCGCGAGATCACCTGTCGCAAGCTGGTGCTCAGCGCCGGAGCCTGGGCCGGGCACCTGGTGCCCGAGCTCGCCCACCTGTTCGAGGTCTGGCGCATCGTCACCGTCACGCTGGCCCCCGGGCAGGAGCCCGGCCAGGTGCCGCAGCTCGGCTGTTTCTCGGTCGACCGCCCGGAGGGTCTGGTCTTCGGCATCCCCGACGCCGACGGCAACGGGTTCAAGGCCGGTGTGGACCTGGGCCCGGTCTGGGACCCGACGGTGCCCGCCACCCCGCCCACGGCCGACGAGATCGCCGGGCTGACCGGCCTGATGCAGCAGTACGTGCCGGGCATCCGGGCCGAGGTGGTGGAGGCCGTCGCCTGCCTGTACACGATGACCGCCGACCGGCGGTTCGTGCTCGGCCCGCTGCCCTGGGCCCCGGCCGTCACCGTCGCGGCCGCCTGTTCCGGGCACGGCTTCAAGTTCGGCCCGGCCCTCGGCGAGGCGGTGGCCGACCTGGTCCAGGAAAGACCCCGCCCCGAACTGGACTTCATCGGCGTTCAGCGCCGCCTCACCACCCAGCAGGAGGATCAGACGTGAGTGACACCCACTGGAACGACCCGCTGACCGAGCAAGAGATCGCCGGTGTGATCGCCCTGGTCCGCGCCGACGAGCGGATCGGCGAGCGGCCCCGGTTCTGGGGGATCGCGGTGGACGAGGCCCTGGCCCGGGCGCTGGCTCCGGGGCAGGGGCGGCCGGTGCGCACCGTGGTGATGAACCCGGACGCGCACGCCGCCTGGGAGATCGCCGCCTGGACCGCGGGTTCCGACCGAGAGGCCGCGCTAGTCAGCTGGCGTCCGGTCGACGCCAAGCGCCCGGGGGTCTCCAGCGAGGAGGCCCGGCTGGTGGCCGCCGCCTGCCGTGAGGACCAGGGGCTGAAGGACGCGCTGGCCAAGCGCGGCATCACCGACGTCTCACTGGTCTGGGTCGACCCCGAGTCGATCACCGGTTTCGAGCCCGCGGGCTACGAGGACCGCAGGCTCTCCTGGGGCACCGTCTGGCACCGCGAGACGGCCGACGACAACGGCTACGCCCGGCCGGTCTCCGGGCTGGTGCCGATCGTCGACCTGGAGACGCTGAAGGTGATCGCGATCGAGGACCACGGCGTGGTGCCGATGGCCTCGGAGACCGGCAACTACCGCTCCGGCACCTGGGGTCCCGACCGCGAGGTGGCTCCGCTGGAGATCATCCAGCCCCAGGGGCCCGGTTTCGGTATCGACGGGCAGGAGGTGACCTGGCAGAACTGGTCGTTCCGGATCGGCTTCACCCACCGGGAGGGCATGGTCCTGCACGACATCACCTACAACGACCACGGCACCGTCCGCCCGGTGATGAAGCGCGCCGCGATCAACGAGATGTACGTGCCCTACCTGGATCCCGACCCGACGGCCTACCGCAAGAACTTCTTCGACTGGGGCGAGTACGGCGCCGGCCCGCTGACCGCCTCGCTCGAGCTGGGCTGCGACTGCCTGGGCGAGATCCGGTACTTCGACGCGGCCGTGCTGAACGGGCACGGTGAGGCCCGGACCATCAAGAACGCGGTCTGCCTGCACGAGGAGGACCACTCGATCCTCTGGAAGCACGTGAACACCCGCACCGGGGAGGCCGACGTGCGCCGGGCCCGGCGTCTGGTGGTCTCGTTCTTCGCCACCGTGGCCAACTACGACTACGGCTTCTACTGGTCGTTCCACCAGGACGGCATGATCGAGCTGGAGATCAAGCTGACCGGCGTGATGTCGGTCTCCGGCATCGCCGACGGGGCCACCCCGCCCTACGGCCGGATGGTCGCCCCGAACGTCCAGGCCCCCAACCACCAGCACTATTTCGGCCTGCGGCTGGACATGGGGGTGGACGGCCCGGTGAACCGGCTGTACGAGGTGCACTCCGAGATCGAGGAGGACGAGGAGCTCAACCCCTACGGCAACGCCTGCAAGACGGTTCGTACCCCACTGCTCACCGAGAAAGCCGCCGCCCGCCGGGCCAACCCGGCCACTGCCGTCCACTGGTTGATCGAAAGCGACGACACACGAAACCGGTTCGGTGACAAGACCGCCTACCGGGTCTCGATCCAGAACACCGCCCGGCTGTACGCCAAGCCGGGCAGCATCGTCGAGCGCAAGGCGCCGTTCGTGGCCCAGCACCTGTGGGCCACCGCCTACGAGGGCAGCGAGCGGTTCATCGCCGGGGAGTACCCGAACCAGGCCGATCTGGGGGCCGACGGCGTGCAGGTCTGGCAGCAGGCCGACCGTTCGCTGGACGGCGCCGAACTGGTGCTCTGGCCCGTGGTCGGGGTGCACCACACCCCGCGCCCGGAGGAGTGGCCGATCATGCCGGTGCACCGGATCGGGATGCGGCTGGAGCCGGACGGTTTCTTCGACCGCAACCCCTCGCTCGACCTACCGGCGCCGATGAGCGCCCACAGCGAGTCCTCCGGCTCCTGCTGCTCCGGCCACTGAGGCCTCCGGCCGTCAGAAGGGTTCCGGGAGAACCCTTCTGACGGATCCGGCAGTGCAGGTCTTCAGCCCCGGAAGACCGTGGAGGAGCGGCGCTCGTACCAGTGCGCCAGGTGCTCGCCCGCCTTGATCACGTGCTCGCGCATCTCCCGGCCGGCCGTGGCCAGGTCGCCCTCGGCCAGCGCGGCCACGATCCGCTCGTGCTCGCGGAAGTTCTCGTCCCGGTGCCGGGCGTCGTTCACGATCAGCTGGGCCGAGACGTTGCGCGGGAACGTCTCGTTGATGTCGTTGACCGCCTTGGCCAGGCGGGCGTTCGCGGCGATGGACAGGATCAGGGTGTGGAACACGTCGTTGGCCGGGCGGCCCGACGAGGCGGGCTCCTCGCCCCGGCTCAGCGCCGAGGAGTGGTCGTACATCTCCTGGTTGGCCTGCCGCAGCTCGGCCAGTTCGGCCTCGGTGATCCGGCTGACCGCACGGGTGGCCGCCAGGGCCTCCAGCTCGGCCCGCACCTCGTAGGCCTCGCGCACCTCCCAGGGGGCCGGAACCCGCACCACCGCACCGCGATTGGGCAGCACCTCGATCAGCCCGCCGCTCTGCAGCTGGCGCAGGGCCTCGCGCACCGGGGTGCGGCTGACGCCGAAGTCGGAGGCCAGTTCGGCCTGGCGCAACTGGGCGCCGATCGGGATCTGGCCCGACATGATGCGCTCGCGGATGCGGGCCGCGACGTCGTCGACGAGCGCGTTTCCCGTCTTTTCCGCCCCGGCCGGATCGGCTGCCGCCATGCCTGTCGTTCTCCCCTCAAGGCGCGCCCGGGCAGGCGCAGGTCAAGACCGAAAACGCTAGCAGAAATCCGGCGATGGACCCGATCTGCAACTGCGTGGCTATCAACCAACCACTTTGGGATCCACTAATGCTACGTTGGGATCCATTCTTGGCGAACGACCGGAGGTGTGTCGGTGCTCAGGCGCGAGGACAACGAGAAGCTGACCCAGACCGGCCCCGGCACGCCGCTGGGTGGTCTGATGCGGGCCTACTGGCAGCCCGCGGCGCTGGTCTCGGAGATGTCCGAGGAGAAGCCGGTCAAGGCGGTCCGGTTGTTCGGCGAGGACCTGGTGCTCTTCCGCAAGCCCAAGGGCTGGGGGCTGATCAGCCGGTTCTGCGCCCACCGCGGCGTGGACCTGTCCTACGGCCGGCTCGAGGACGAGGGCCTGCGCTGCCTCTACCACGGCTGGCTCTACGGGGCCGACGGCCGCTGCCTGGAGCAGCCGGCCGAGCCCCAGCACAGCCGGTTCACCGAGAAGATCCGGATCGCCAGCTACCCCTGCGTGGAGAAGAACGGCATCATCTTCGCCTACCTCGGCGCCGGTGACCCGCCGCCCTTCCCCGACTACGACTGCTTCACCGCGCCGGACGAGTACACCTTCGCCTTCAAGGGCCTGTGGGAGTGCAACTGGCTGCAGGGGGTGGAGGGCGGCATCGACCCCAGCCACGTCTCCTTCCTGCACCGCTTCATCGACGAGGACCCGCGCGAGACCTACGGCCAGCAGTTCAGCGAGGAGGTCGAGGGCACCGGCCAGAAGCTGTCCAAGCTGGTCGGCGACAACTTCCGCCCGGACATCGAGGTGGAGAGCGCCGATCACGGCCTGCGGGTCTTCGCCGTGCGCCAGCTCACCGAGGCGGTCAAGCACGTCCGGGTCACCAACCTGCTGTTCCCGAACGCGTTCGTGGTCCCGTTCGGCACCACCAAGGTCTTCACCCAGTGGCACGTGCCGATCGACGACCACAACCACTACTGGTACATGATCTGGTACGACTTCGCCGAGACCACCGACAAGGAGACGCTGCTGCAGCAGCGCCTGGCCGAGGTCAGCCTGCCCGACTACCGGCCGCTGCGGAACCGCTCCAACAACTGGGGTTTCGACCCGGTCGAGCAGAAGAACGTGACCTACACCGGGATGGGCCTGGACATCAACGTCCACGACCAGTGGGCGGTGGAGAGCATGGGCCCGATCCAGGACCGCACGGTCGAGCGGCTCGGCGTCTCCGACCGGGCGGTCACCGCCAACCGGCGGATGCTGCTGAAGGCGATCGACGCGTTCGCCGCGGGCGGGCGGATCCCGGCCCACCCGCTCGACGAGACCGAGGCCGCCACCTACACCGGGCCGCTCGCCGTGGACACCATTGCCGCGAACGAGAACTGGCAGGAGCACTGGGTGGCACGCGAGGACGAACGCCGCCAGGCCTCGCCCTGGGCCCGCACCGCCGTGCCCTCCGAGGTGAACACCGATGCGTAACCACGACGAGCGGGACGTGGCCGAGGCCGGGGAGGGCCAGGGCGCCCGCCCGATGCTGGCCAAGGACCGCGGCGGTTTCGTCGACCGGCACGATCTGTGGACCGACGCGCAGTACGCCGCCTCGGCCCAGATGCGCCGGGTGATCGACGAGATCGGCCTGGACATGGTCCGGTTCGCCTTCGTCGACCAGCACGGCCTGCTGCGCGGCAAGACCGTCACCCGCTCCGGCGTGGCGGCCGCCATGCGCTCGGGCCTCACCGCGCCGAGCTCGCTGCTGCTCAAGGACACCTCCGGCAAGTCGGTGTTCCCGGTGTTCAGCGCCGACGCCGGGCTCGGCGTCGCGCAGCTGGCCGGGGCCGGGGACATCGTGCTGGTGCCCGACCCGACCACGTTCCGGGTGCTGCCCTGGGCCGGGCGCTCCGGCTGGATCCTGTGCGACCTGAGGTTCCCGGACGGGTCGGAGGTCGCCTTCAGCACCCGCGACCTGCTGCGCAAACAGCTCGATGCCCTGGAGATGCGCGGTTACCGGATGACGGTGGGCGCCGAACTGGAGTTCCACGTCTTCCGCGCCGGTGGTTTCGACGCTTCGCAGGTCGGGCGTCCAGGAGCACCGGGCCAGGCCCGGGAGGTTCTCCCGACCAGCCCCGGCTCGCAGCTGCTGCACGAAGAGGCTCTGGACGGTTTCGACGACCTGGTCCAGGCCCTCTACCGCGGCCTGACCGCCCTGGACCTGCCGCTGCGCTCGATCGAGCTGGAGTTCGGCCCGAGCCAGCTGGAGATCACCATGGACGCGGCCGACGCGGCGGTCACGGCCGACGCAGTGGTGCTGTGCCGCAGCGCAGTACGGCAGATCGCCCGCCGGCTGGGCTACGAGGCCACCTTCATGTCCCGCCCACAGGGGGCCGAGACCGCTTCCACCGGCTGGCATCTGCACCAGTCCCTGACCTCCGCCGTCTCGGGCGAACCAGTGTTCGTTGCGCCGGACGCCCCGCTCTCCACGACCGCGCAGCACTACCTGGAGGGCCTGCTCACCCACGCCCGCGCCGCCGCCGCGTTCAGCACGCCCACGGTCAACGGGTACAAGCGCTACCAGCCCTACTCCCTGGCTCCGGACCGAGTGGCCTGGGGGCAGGACAACAAGGGCGCGATGGTGCGCGCCGTCGGTGGCCCCGCAGACCCCGCCACCCGCCTCGAGAACCGGTCCGGCGAGCCCACCGCCAACCCGTACCTCTACATCGCTTCCCAGTTGGTCAGCGGCCTGGACGGGCTCGACCGCCGGCTGGAACTGCGCGCCCCCACCGAGAACCCCTACGAGACCGACGCCCAGCGGCTGCCCCGCTCGCTCGCCGAGGCCGTCGATGCACTGGAAGAGGACAAGGCCTTCACTGACGCTTTCGGCCCGGATGTGATCAGGTGGTACTGCGCGATCAAGCGCGCGGAGTTCGACCGCTACCTGATGCACGTCTCGGACTGGGAGCAGCGTGAGTACCTCGGGATGTTCTGACTTCCTCGACCGGCCGGCCACCGAGCTCGCCGCCCTGCTGCACACCGGCCAGGTGAGCGCGGTCGAAGTGCTCACCGCCCACCTGGAACGCATCGCCGCGGTCAACCCCACCGTCAACGCCCTGGTCACCCTGGTCCCCGAGCAGGCGCTGGCCGAGGCGGCCGCGGCGGACGCCCGGCGGCAGTCGGGTGAGCCGCTGGGCCTGCTCCATGGGTTGCCGGTAGCGGTCAAGGACGTGGTCGACACGGCGGGGATCCGCACCACCTACGGCTCGCGGATCTACGCCGGCCACGTGCCCGAGCAGGACGCGCTGATCGTGCAGCGGATGCGGGCGGCCGGCGCGATCGTGGTGGGCAAGAGCAACGTCCCGGAGTTCGGCGCGGGGTCGCACACTTTCAACGAGGTCTTCGGCGCCACGCTGAACCCCTACGCCACCGACCGCTCGGCCGGAGGCAGCAGCGGGGGAGCAGCGGCCGCGCTGGCCTGCGGCATGGTCGCCCTTGCCGACGGTTCCGACCTTGGGGGCAGTCTGCGTAACCCGGCCTCGTTCAACAACGTGGTCGGTCTGCGGCCCAGCGCTGGCCGGGTGCCGTCGCCCGGCCCCGGAAACGCCTGGGACCCGGCCGGAGTACTCGGGCCGATGGGGCGCTCGGTGGGTGATGCCGCCCTGCTGCTCTCGGCGATCGCCGGCCCCGACCCCCACACCCCCTTGTCCATCGACGAGCCCGGCTCGGTGTTCACCGCGATCGGGCCGCGCTCGCTGGCCGGCACCCGCATCGCGTTCAACCACACCGTCGGCGGGCTGCCGTTCGAGCCCGAGGTGCTGGCCGTTGCCGAAGCCACGCGCGAGCGCCTGGTCGCTGCGGGCGCCGAAGTCACCGACCTGGAACCGGATCTGTCCGGCGCCGACGAGGTTTTCGAGACGCTGCGGGCCCTGAGCTTCCTCGACGGTCGCACCGCAGACGTCGAGGCCCACGCGGATCTGGTCAAAGCGACGGTCAAGCAGGATGTTTCCTGGGGTCGCGAGCTCACCCCGCAGCAGATCAACCGGGCCCTGAGCCTGCGCACCGAACTGTTCCGCCGGCTGCAGGACCTGCTGGCCCGCTTCGACGTGCTGATCGCGCCGACCGTCCAGCTCCCGCCGTTCCCGGCGAGCATTGAATACCCCAGTTCGGTTGCCGGAGTGTCGATGGAGCGTTACTACACCTGGATGCGCTCCTGCAGTCGCATCACCGCCACCGCGATGCCCGTGCTCGCCGTCCCCGCCGGTTTCACTCCGCAGGGGCTGCCGGTGGGCATGCAGATCGTCGGCCGTCATCGGGGCGAGCAGGAACTGCTGGCCTTCGGCCTGGGCTGGGAGCGCGAGTTCGCCGACGTCTTCGCCCGCCGCCCAGTAGTTCTCGATTGAAGACGTCGGTGAGCACCCAAGGTGCCGATCGGCACCTTGGGCGGTCACCGACGTCCATAATTCAAAGGCCCCTAGGCTGGGGTGGTGCAGGTTGCCTCGCTCGGATACCGAACCGATCTGATGTTGCGCCGACTGGGTGGCTCGCAGGTCTCTGACCGCGGTTCTCACCTAGTGGTGCGTACTCCGGCCAACCCCGTCTATTGGTGGGGCAATTTCCTGCTGCTGCGCGAGCGTCCTGCAGCGGGGGAGTGGCCGGGCTGGGTGGCCGAGTTCCAGCGCGAGTTCCCCGAGGCCGATCATGTCGCCCTCGGCCTGGACACGGCTGACGGAATGGTCGAAGACGCCGCCGATCTGGCCGATCTGGGCCTGGACGTGCTGGTCGACACCGTGCTCGCGGCGAGTTCGCTCCGCACGCCGGTCCGACCGGTCGACGCCGAGATCCGCCCGTTGCGTATGGACGAGGACTGGCACCAGATCACCCGCCTGCGTCTGGCTTCGGGTGAAGACGCTGTGCTGGAAGACTTTGCGGCGGCGAAGACCGAGGAGTTCCGAGCCTTGGCGGCGGCCGGCCACGGCGCCTGGTTCGGTGCCTTCGTCGATGGGCAAATGCGATGCGGGGCTGGGCTGTTCAGCGACGGCGGCGGGGTGGCCCGATTCCAGAACGTGGAGACTCATCCGGACTTCCGCCGTCGGGGCCTGGCCTCTGCCCTGGTGCACGAACTGGGGGTCTGGGGGCTGGACCGGCTCGGCGCGTCGCGTCTGGTCATCATCGCCGACCCGGACTACCACGCGCTCGGCCTCTACCGGGCCCTCGGATTCGAGGACGTCGAGCATCAGGTGCTGCTGCAGCGACCGCCCGGCGCCTGATCGGCAAGGCGCATACCGGGTGATATCGCCCTCGACAGATCGTTCCGGCCGAACTACTGACATTTTGTGCCGCCTTGGCTACCTTCAGTACGACCTCGGCGGAGCCACCAACTTCTGTCGGGGTTGACGTCTGCGCCGTCGAGTCTGTGCGTCCCAGTCGTCGCCCGTGCATCGACCTCCGCCCACCCCCAGGGAGACTTGATGGTCCGGAAACGACTGGCGGCCACGATCGGCCTCGCCATCGCCCTACCCCTGAGCACGGTCGTTCTTCCTTCCGCCGCCATGGCGGCGGACGAACCCAGCGTCGCCGAGTCCGACATCAGCCTGGGCAGCCGGGCCCCGCGCCTGGTCGACGGCAAGGCCGTCAAGGTGCCCTCGACCTACCAGGCCGACAAGACGAAGCTGAAGAAGTCGGCCGCCGCCGCGCCCACCCCCGAGGTCGGCACGGTGCGGCAGTGGGTCGCCTCGGACGACCGGGAAGGCTACTACCGCAAGGACTTCACCCTGCGCGGCGTGGGCGAGCACATCGAGGTCTGGGTCGCCAACGACATCGCCTTCCCCGAGGGCGACTGCCGCAACGCCGTCGAGGGCAGCACCACGGTCACCGAGGCGCAGGTGGCCGGGCTGATCAACCAGTTCGACACCAACATGTACCCGAAGGAGACCGCGGCCTTCAGCACCCCGCCCGACCGTGACGGCAGCAAGGCCGTGCTGGGGCCGGACGCGAACGGCAACGGCGGCGTCTACACCGGTGGCGGCGAGAAGACCGTCACGCTGGTCGACAACGTGCGTGATGACAACTACTACGACTTCCCGGCCGTGCAGACCTACACCGCCGGCTTCTTCTCCTCGTACCTGAACGAGCTCTTCGACCGGAACGTGATGACGATCGATGCGTTCGACTGGACGCATCGCACCACCGCGAACCCGGCCGACGCGGCCACCGACGACCCGTGCACGAGCCGCCCCGCTCGTCCGTGGTTGTACGAAGGCGTTTTCGGGCACGAGTGGCAGCACCTGCTGCAGTACTACACCGACCCGAACGAGGTCACCTGGGTCAACGAGGGCCTGTCCGACATCGCCATCGCGCTGACCGGTTACGCCGACACCAAGGCCACCGTGAACCAGGCCGGTTTCGACAACCACCTGATCTGCCACCAGGGCTACGGCACGGTGCAGACCAAGTTCAACCCCAACCCGCGCGACTGCGGCGGCGCCCAGAACTCGCTGAACCTCTGGGGCGAGGACGCCGACAACCCGAACGCGGTGCTGGCCGACTACGGGCACGCGTTCGCGCTGATGCTGTTCCTGCAGGACCGTTACGGCCTGGACTTCATCACCGCGCTGCACAACGACGGCAAGCTCCAGGGGCTGGCCAGCGTGGCGGCCGAACTGAAGGGCGAGGGCGTGAAGGACGTGTACGACGTCCTGCACGACTTCCAGTCCGCCACCCTGCTGGACGCGTTCCTGGACAAGTCGAAGAAGTCGAAGATCTCCGGCGTCTCGAAGTCCAAGGTCACCAGCAAGAGCCTGAACACCTCGGTGAACCTGGCCAACCCGCAGTCGTACGCCGAACCGGGCGCGGCCCCGAACGGCGCCGACTTCGTGCCGGTGCAGAAGAAGGGCAAGGCGATCCGCGGGAAGGACCTGAAGACGCTGAAGTTCAGCGGCGCCAAGACCCTGCCGCCCCTGCCGCTGGCCTGGACGGTCAAGAGCGACGAACCGGACCGCGCGGGCAACCCGGTGCTGTTCTCCGGCAACGAGAGCAACACCGACGCCGGCCTGGTCACCGAGGTCACCGTGCCCACCGCCGACCCGACCCTGAAGTTCCTGGCCAAGTACGGCGCCGAGGCGACGTACGACTACGGCTACGTCAGCGTCTCCACCGACGGCGGGAAGACGTACAGCGCGCCGATCCCGGGCAACCACACCGTCCCGGACGGCCCGCTCGGCCCGGGCCTGAACGGCACCACCACCGGCTTCGAGGCCCAGGAGTACGACCTCTCGGCCTACGCCGGCAAGAAGATCCTGATCAACATCCGTTACGTCAGTGACGGCGGGGTCAACGAGGGCGGCCTGCTGATCGACGACCTGACGGTCGGCGGCACGGTAATCAGCGACGGCTCCAGCCTCGCGCCGTTCGACTCGCCCACCGAGATCGTGCCGATCGCCGTGCACAACTGGAACGTGCGGCTGGTCGGCCTGGACGCCAAGAAGCACCAGGCCGTCCAGGTCACCTTCGACGGCAAGTCCGCCCTGGACCTGGGCAGCAAGAGCAAGCAGCTGAAGAAGCTCAGGGGCTACGACCAGGTCGTGGCGATCGTGGCCTACGACGAGCCCACCGAGCAGGTGCAGCAGTACGCCCCCTACACGCTCACCGTGAACGGTGTCGTGCAGCCGGGTGGCAGCACCAGCTGATCGCCTGATCGCCCCTCAGTACAGGTGCCCGCCGTCCACGGTGACGGCGGGCACCTGCGCTTTGGAAGCCTGGTGCTGCTTCGGGCTCGCCGCCCTCGCCCAGTACCTTTGAGCCCGATCGCGTTCTCGTTGGACCCGAGAGCTGGGTGCGAGGACGGGCGCAGATTGATCAGGCAGATCTTCTGGGGTGTGGCAGTAGCGATCGTCGTGGCCGTCATGTTGCTCGTAGTTCGGCAGCTGAAGCTACCCGAGGACGTCTCTGGCAACTGACCGATCACAGGCCAGGTCGGCGGCGGAGCCGGGCACTCACTTCCACTGCTCAGACGAGTCGGGAGGTGAAGCCGGCGGCTGTCAGCTGATCGAAGGCGTCGCACACTTCGTCGGGCATGGGCTGGGGAATGGCAAAACCCTTGTCTGCGTAGAGTTTGATCCGCTGGGTGTCGCCCACGAGCATGTTCACCACACGTTCGGCGTCTCCGATGCCGGCGATGTAGTCGTCCAGCGTGAGGGCAAGCGAGGCGCAGCGGACCGTCTCGACTTCTGGCCAGAGCTTTCGGCAGGTCGCGTAGGCCCGGCGTTGCTGATAGGGCCGTGAGACGAGTGTGACCGACTGGGGCTCGATGCCGCTGCTGCGGAGCAGGTCTCGGGTGAACGTGATGTTCTCCCCGGTGTTCCGGGCATTCGGTTCGACGAGTAGTAGTGCTTTGTTAGGTTGGTACGAGTTGGTGGCATTGGGGGCAGATCCCGCGCCAGGTCGCGATCAGGTACTGGAGTTCGCGGAGGATGGCGTAGAGAGTGGGAGCTGCCCGCTGGCTTTTGGG
>NZ_BSTA01000007.1:203831-445633 GCF_030269265.1 Kineosporia sp. NBRC 101677 | reverse complement strand
GTACTGCACTGGTTACGGTGTGGGAGAGTAGGACATCGCCGGACAAAAATTGAAGACAGTGATGGCGGCCCCCGCCCTCGAGCCCTTAAAGGCTCAGGGTGGTGTGGGCCGCCATCACTGCGTTTGCGCTCATGTCGCCACCAGCAGAACGCCCTTTTTCTGAAGCCCGCTAAGGAAGAGCATTCGCGACAAGTGGCCGGCCACCATGGCTCAGCCTCCCCGTAGCCGTAGCCGTAGCCGTAGCCGTAGCCGTAGCCGTAGCCGTAGCCGTAGCCGTAGGGGCCTGAGCGCAGCTACACCACCTACTCACGCTGTCCCGGTTCCTCGTTTTTTCGTTGGCCCTTACCCCGGGCCCCCGACGTTCACGTCGGTCACCTTCCCCGCCCTGAGTCGTCGCCCCATCTAAGGCCCCCATCTAAGGCGTCCGATCAGGCGGGCGTGAATCTGAGGTGTGTTGCCGCCGGACGGTGCGTGATCGCCCGATCCGGCTCCCCGGGCCTTAGCCGCAAGGTGGATACATCAAGAGATCGTGAGCACCACCGAGCTGGGGGAGTACGAGATGCGCACGTCATGGAGCGGTATCGAGCAGGAACTGCGAGTCGGCACAACGGCCGCCCGTACCCAGGGGGTGTCGCTGCCGTACCAGCGTCTGGAGAGCTTTGCCGAGGCCGAGATGCGCTACCGCGAGGCGCGCCTGCTGGCTGAGGCGCAGCACCGTCACTGGCAGCCGGTCGGTCAGGAAAAGTCGCAGGCGCAGTCCGGAGGAATGGTGACACGATGGATCACGTGGCTTTCGTCGGTTCTGCCGCGCCGTTCGTCGCCCGAGTCGGCCAGCTCGAGCGCCTGCGCGAGCTGATGGCTCTGGCTCTCTCCGGTACCGCCACCGGCGTGATCATCGGTGGCGATGCCGGGGTGGGCAAGACCCGCACCATCGTCGAGGCCGGCCACCATGCTGCGGCCACCGGCTTCCAGGTGCTCACCGGGCGGTGCGTCGACCTGGGCATGGGGTCGCTGCCCTATCTGCCGTTCGCTGAGGCCTTGTCGCAACCGCTCCGGTGGGGAGAGCGGGACGGTATCGCCCAGCAGGGCGTCGCCCAGGTCGTCCGGGAGGTGGCGGCCGAGCGACCTGGCCTCGCCCAGATCATTGGTTCGGCTACGGATGCCGCACCGCGCAGTCTCGGTGAGGCCGGGCTGGACCGTCTGGCCCTGTTCGAGTCGGTAACCCATCTGCTGGGCCGTATCTCGGGAGAGGTCGCTCCAGTGCTCCTGGTCCTCGAAGACCTGCACTGGGCCGACGCTTCCACCCGCGACCTGATCCGGTTCCTGTTCAGCCGGCTCGGGCCCGATCGCCTTCTGGTGCTGGCCAGCGTCCGGAACGACGACCTGCACCGCCGTCATCCGCTGCGACCGCTCATGGGCGAGCTGGCCAGGCTGCCCCGCGTCGAGCAGATGCACCTTCCTCCCTTGTCCGGAGCTGAGCTGGCAGACTTGCTGGCAGGCGTCAGCGGCTCTCCGGTGAAGCCGGCCCTTCTGCGGCGCATCGTTGCCCGGTCGGCCGGAAACCCTTACTACGCACAAGAAATTCTGGCTGCTGGTGAAGACGGCCGGCTGCCGGAAGGGCTGACCGACCTTCTGCTCGAGCGGCTGGAGCAGCTGTCCGAACCTGCTCAGCGAGTCGTGCGGCTGGCATCGGTCCTCGGCTCGGCCCGCATCGAGGACTCGCTGCTGCGTGCAGTCGCGGGTGGCGACGACACCAGCGCCCCGCTCAGCGGCGACGACCTCGAGCTGGCCCTGCGTGAGGCCATCGCCCAGCAGGTGCTGGTGCCCGAAGAGATGGATCGCTACCGCTTCCGTCACGCGCTCCTGCAAGAAGCTGTCTACTCAGATCTGTTGCCGGGCGAGCGCGTCCGTCTCCACAAGGCCGTTGCCACCCGGCTCAAGCCGGTGATCGGCACCCCCGGCGCCCGGGGTGTGGCGGCTGCAGTGGCGCGGCACAGCCTCGCAGCCAACGACATGCCCAGCGCTCTGAACGCGTCGCTGCAGGCCGCCCGCTTCGCGGCCCGGGGCAACGCACCGGCCGAGGCCCTGCAGCACTACGAGCAAGCGCTGCAACTGTGGGATGTCGTCCCTGAAGAACAGCGCTCCGAACGTATTCCGCGTGACGAGGTCAGTCTGCGCGCTGCAGACGTGGCCAGTGACGCGGGTCTTCACGATCGCGCGGTCGGCTTGGCCGCTGCGGCCACTCAGGAGGCCGAGGCGGCGGGCGACTTCGCGGCCGCGGCGAAGGCCCGGGCCTCGCTCTCCCTGCACACCTACCTGGTCGACCGTCCCCGTGAGGCCCGCGAGCACGCCATGCGGGTCATCGGCGAACTGACCGACAGCGACGCTCCCTCCCCGGCCCGGGCACTGGCCTGGGCCATGGTGGCGCGCATCCATCTGGGGTTCGGTGAGCCGGGCGACGCGATCAAGGCGGTGCTGCCGGCCCTGGCCGAGTCCGAGGCCCTCGGCATGACTGCTTTGCAGGTAGATCTCTTCACCACCCAGGCCGTGGCCGAGGGCATGCTGCGCCGCGACGAAGAGTCGGCCCGCTCCTACCGGCTCGCCCAGGCCGCGGCCGAACTGTCCGACGACACGGCCGGCACCGTCCGGGTGCTCTACAACATCGCGATCAACCACCTCGACCAGGGCGATCTCGCCGCCGGGATCTCCGACCTGCAGGCCGCCATCGCGGTCGCCGACGCGAACGGCCTCGCCGCCAGCATGTACGGCGCCAACACCCGTCGGCTGCTGATCACCACGCTCTGGCACGTCGGCGACGTCGAAGGCGCGCTGAAAGTGGTCCGGCCCGACGCCGGGGCCACCCGTCTGCCCATGTCCCTCGTCACCCACCTGCGGCTGATCGAGCTTCCGGTGGTCGCCGCCCGCGATCCCGAAGAAGTGCTCCGGGCCGACGAGTGGCTGGTGATCGGAGACGACACCTGGGAACGACAGGTCGTTCACACGGCCCGGGCCGAGGCACTGGCCTGGCTCGGACAGTGGGAAGAGGCGGCGGCGCAGACCCGGCTGGCCCTCGACTACGTACTCTCCGACGCTGAGCCCTGGCACCTGTCCGGCATCGCCATCGACGCCCGGGGCATCAGCGTCCTGGCCGACGGCGCCGAACTGGCCCGCGCGGCGGGGGACCAGGTGAGGCTGCAGTCCATCTTCACCGAGATCGAGTCGTTCCTCGAAGACGGCCGAACCCGGGGGCGCCTCGGCCTGCCGCGCCGAGGCGTCATGGGCCCGGAAGGCAGGGCCTGGCTGGCCCGCCTCGAGCTGGAGTGGGCTCGGGCCCAGGGCGAAGACCGGTCGACGGGCTGGATCGAACTGGCCGAGGCCTTCGAGAGTGTCTCCGTCTACGAGGTTGCCCGCGCCCGCTGGCGTGCCGCCGGCGCCCTCGTCAGAGAAGGCTGCCGGGCAGAGGCCGACGAGCAGATCCTCCTGGCCCACCGCACAGCCAGCCGGCTCGGCGCCCGCCCCCTGCTGCGCAGACTCGAAGACCTGGCCCAGCAGACCGGGCTGACCTTGCCCAGCCTGCCCGTAGACGGCCTGCCTGCTGGTAGCTCATCGGGCGACGCTCAAATGCCGGCCGAAGCTCGACCTGCCCACGCGTCGGTACCCGCCACCGAGGCAGCCAACCAACGGAATTCCTACGGCCGAGACACCTCTTCGCAATCCCCGGCCACCTCAGTCGCAGTCAAGCCGGAGCACGCGCCTGGTCTTCCGAGCACCAGCGGCCTCCCCACCGCCAACGCCGAGCAGACCAAGTCCGCGCCCGAGTCCGAGGCCGCAGACAGTGCCGTCCGCACCGCACCCAGTCTCACCCCACGCGAGCAGGAGGTGATGAGCCTGGTAGCAGCTGGCCTGACCAACCGGGCAATCGGTGAACGTCTCTACATCAGCGAAAAGACGGCCAGCGTGCACGTCTCCAACGTCCTGGCCAAACTCAGCGCCTCAGGCCGCGCCGAAGCCGTCGCCATCCTGAGCCGCCTCGGCCTGATCAGCTGACCGAGCTGCACAAGGTCCCGCTAGCCAAGCGTTTCCGAAAACCGCCGCGGTTGGTCCGTTCACAGATGCTCCAAACCTCGAGGCGCTGTTGGCGCACCGCTGCCACCCACCGGCCGAGATCCGGCAGAAGGGAATGGCCCTGCCCGGGCGTCCGGGTGGCCAACGGCGAGATGCGCGGCGGGGTGCGTGATCTCGGTCATTGACGGGAAGACCTCTGCCGGGCTGCCCGCCCAGCTGGGTGGGGCCACGGCGGCGGTGCATGCAGCGCTCGCGGCGGCGTTCCCACACCGCACTGGGATGAGCTCTCAGCGCAGGTCGCCCGCTGCGCTGCCTGCCCAAGGGCTGACGACGGAGAGTCTGCTGGCTGAAGAGCTACTGACCGAAGGCCCGATGACCGGGGGGTTTGGTGACTGAGGGACGGTGACTAAGGGCCCACAGTCGGGGGACCGGGGACGGCGACCTGGGGTGGTGACCGGGGTGGTGACCGGGGTGGTGACCGGGGTGGTGACCGGGGGTGGTGACCGGGGGTGGTGACCGGGGGTGGTGACCGGGGGTGGTGATTGGGGTGGTGACCGAGGCGGTGACCGGGGGCCTGGTGGTTGCGGGGTCATGACTGGAGCCCGTCCAGCGCCGCTCGCTCACGGCCGGCCGGTCACGGAAAGCCGAGGCCGTCTGCGTGCCCCGCGCGAGTTCTGCGGTCAGCGCACACCCACGTCATCACGGTCCGCGTCGGCGCTGCCGGGTTTAGGGTCGGGGGGTGCTCGCCGCTGCCTTCGTGCCTTGTCCACCCTTGCTCGTCCCGGCCCTCACCGGCGCCGACGACAGCCAGACCCGAAGCACGCAGCCGCCCGGGGGCGCGCCACCCGTCGCAGAAAGCACCGCCCTTCAGAACGGTGCGGTCGAAGACAGCGCGGGCATGGCCGCCGGGGCCGGGGTCTCGGTGCCCGCCCTGACCGGTCCTCTGCTGGCGGCTTGCGACCAGGTGGTGTCCGGCCTGCTCGAGGCGGCGCCGCAGACTCTCGTGGTTGTCGGGCCGGGGGAGCGGACGTGGCGGCACTCGTCCGAGGAGTGGGGCACGCTGGCCGGGTTCGGCGTGGCCGTCGAGGCGCCGCGGAGCCATGCGCCGACCGCGCCGGAACTTCCCTCGTCGCTGACCATTGCCCGGTGGCTGCTGGAGCGGGCCGGCTGGAGCGGACGGCTCATCCTGCAGGAGGTGTGCACCACCGCCTCCGTACCCGACTGCCTCGAGCTGGGGCACTCGCTCGAGCAGCAGGCCGGCCCGGACTCGGCCTGGCTGGTGCTGGGCGACGGCAGCAACCGGCGGGGGGTGCGCTCGCCCGGGTTCGAGGATCCGCGGGCCGAGGCCTTCGACGCTGAGGTGGTCAAGGCCCTGACCAGCGTCGATCCGGACGCCCTGGCGGCTCTCGACCCGGCCCTGGCCGACGAGCTGGGCTGTGTCGGCCGGGCCGGCTGGCAGGTGATCGCGGGGGCGCTCGACGGGCCCGGCTCGGCGGCGGCCGCGATGCGTTACGACGCGGCCCCCTTCGGGGTCGCCTACCTGGTCGCCGACTGGCGGTTCGGGGCATGAGCGAGACGAACGCAGCCGCCACCCCCGCGCTGATCGTGGCCGTGGTGGGGGCGACCGCCACCGGCAAGTCCGACCTCGCCCTGGATCTCGCCGAGGCGCTCGACGGCGAGGTGATCAACGCCGATGCGATGCAGCTGTACCGAGGCATGGACATCGGCACGGCCAAGCTGCCGGTCGCCGACCGGCGCGGCGTGCCGCATCACGTGCTCGACGTGCTCGACGTGACCGAAGAGGCGAGCCTGGCTGCGTACCAGCGCGATGCGCGGGCTGCGCGCGACGACATCCTGGCCCGGGGTAAGACGCCGATCCTGGCGGGGGGCTCGGGACTGTACGTGCGGGCGGTGCTCGACCAGCTCGAGATCCCGCCCACCGACCCCCGCGTGAGGCTGCGCCTGGAGCGGGAGGGCGAGCAGGCCGGGGCGGCCGAGATGCACCGGCGCCTGGCCGAGAAGGACCCGGCGGCGGCGATCGCCATCCTGCCGACCAACCTGCGTCGCATCGTCCGGGCGTTGGAGGTCATCGAGCTGACCGGCCGGCCGTTCAGTGCCACCCTGCCCAAGCCGGAGTACGACGTGCCGGCCGTGCAGATCGGGCTGGCGGCCCCGCGCGAGGAGCTGGACGACCGGATCGCCGCCCGGGTGGTCCGGATGTGGCGCGAAGGCCTGGTCGAGGAGACGGTACGGCTGGTGTCCGAGGGGTTGCTCGACGGCCGGACGGCTCCCCGGGCGCTCGGCTACGCCCAGGTGCTGCGGATGCTCGAGGGCGAGCTGGACGAGGTGGAGGCTCAGGTCGACACCGTGAACACCACGCGGAAGTTCGCCCGGCGTCAGGAGTCCTGGTTCCGTCGGGACGAGCGGGTCACCTGGCTGCCCTACGACGCCGCGGATCTGCGGCAGCGGGCGGTCGAGGCCGTCTCGAGCACGCGTAGCCTTACCTCGTGACCACTTTCGCGAAAGGCCACGGCACGGAGAACGACTTCGTGCTTCTCGACGACCCCGACGGTGGGATCGACCTGACGCCGGAACTGATCCGCCGTCTCGCCGACCGGCGGGCCGGGCTGGGCGCCGACGGAGTGATCCGCGTTGTGCGCAGCGCGGCGGCGGGGCAGGACCCGAGCGCCGAGTGGTTCATGGACTACTGGAACTCGGACGGCAGCGCGGCCGAGATGTGCGGCAACGGCAGCCGGGTCTTCGTGGCACACCTTCTGCGTCGGGGCTGGGTCCAGCTGGAAGACGGCGAGGATGTGCGGATCGCCACCCGGGGTGGCGTGATGCCGGTGCGGCGCCGCGGTGAGCTGTTCACCGTCGACCTGGGCGCCTGGAAGGTCGCAGGGGGGCCGCCGGCCGTGGCTGCCGGTAGCGACGTGAAGGTCACCTTCCCCGGGCTACCCCCGCTGCCCGGTCTCTCGGTGGCGCTGAGCAATCCGCACGTCGTGGTCGCCCTGCCCGACGTCGAGACGCTCGAGGCCCTCGACCTCTCGGTCGCTCCGATCGTCGACCCCGCTCCGCCGAACGGCACTAACGTCGAGATCGTGGTGCCGCTGCACGACCAGAGCGTGCTGTCCGACCTCGGCCATCTGAAAATGCGGGTGCACGAGCGCGGCTCGGGGGAAACCCGTTCGTGCGGCACCGGAACCGTGGCTGCGGCGCTGGCCGCCCGGGCCTGGGGTGGCGACCTGGCGCCTGACCACTGGCGGGTGGACGTGCCCGGTGGAACGCTCTACGTCGACGCGGAAGGCACGGCGAGCGAGGGTGATTCGGCCAAGTTGTCCGGCCCTGCGGTGATCGTGGCGGACGGCGAACTGGTCTGAAGTCAGGCAGCGGGTCGGTGGGGTCGGCGAAAGCCAACCACCCCACCGACCCGGCCTCTCAGCGTTCGAGGCCCACGAGCGTCTTCAATTCGACGCAGGAGCGGTGACCCGCAAGACCCGGTAACCCTTCGCGCTACCCGCGCGCACCACCGACCATCCCCCGGGAAGCTGCGTCTGCAACCAGCCGTGCAGGGAGTCGGCGCCCAGGTTGCGTTGCACCACCAGGTGCGCCGACGCCTCCGGCAGCAGCCGGGGGAGCCAGTGCAGCAGCATGGCGTGCAGTTCCTGCTTACCCACGCGGATCGGCGGATTCGACCAGATCGCGGCGAAACGTACGTCGTCCGGCACCTTGTCCGGGGTGGCCGTGCGTACCCCAGCAGCCCCCGCCCGACGGGCGTTGAGACCGGTGAGCTCGAGCGCCAGTTCGTTCACGTCGACCGCCCACACCGAGGCGGCGGGCGAGAGCAGGGCCTGGGTAAGCGCGATCGGCCCCCAGCCACAGCCCAGATCGAGCAGATCGCCCTCGGGGGGCGGAGGCGGGACCTCCCGCAGGAGCACCCGGGTGCCCAGGTCGATGCGGTCCCCGCTGAACACGCCGCCGGCCGTGGTCACCTTGACCTCGCGCCCGGCCAGCATGATCTCGACCTCCTGGCGGGCGGAGGCCTCTTTCGGC
Organism: Kineosporia sp. NBRC 101677; assembly: GCF_030269265.1. Taxonomy (NCBI): domain Bacteria; kingdom Bacillati; phylum Actinomycetota; class Actinomycetes; order Kineosporiales; family Kineosporiaceae; genus Kineosporia; species Kineosporia sp. NBRC 101677. The sequence goes on along the minus strand of NZ_BSTA01000007.1, from coordinate 437,515 downwards.
GTACGGAAGTAGTGGGCGCCGGGCTCGGCCGCCTCAGAAGATTCGCTGGTCATCGCTGGCAAAGCGTAGGCCCCCGCACCGGCCCTCTTCACCATGGGCGGGAATCTCGCTGGCCACCGCCGTGTTGACATGCAAGGCTGGATGTCGTAAGCCCAGCCAGACCGACCAACGGAGGATGCTCTGAGTATCAAGGATCGCAGCACTGCCGACCGTAGCGACGCCGTCGAGCGCATCCTGTCCCGGCAGGGAACCGCACTCGCCGACGGGAACACCCGCTGGGGCGAGCACGACGGGGACCAGACCGACCTGGCCGACCGCCAGGCGCTGCGCCGAGTTTCCGGGTTGTCGACCGAGCTCGAGGACGTCACCGAGGTCGAGTACCGGCAGCTGCGACTTGAGAAGGTCGTCCTCGCCGGGGTCTGGACCAGCGGGAGCACCACCGACGCGGAGAACTCGATCCGGGAGCTCGCGGCCCTGGCCGAGACGGCCGGGTCGCAGGTGCTGGACGGTGTCCTGCAGCGTCGTACCTCACCCGACCCGGGCACCTACCTGGGCAAGGGCAAGGCCGAGGAGCTGCGCGGGATCGTCGACGCCACCGGCGCCGACACGGTCGTGTGCGACGGCGAGCTCTCGCCCTCCCAGCGGCGTGGCCTGGAGGACGTGGTGAAGGTCAAGGTCATCGACCGCACCGCGCTGATCCTCGACATCTTCGCCCAGCACGCCAAGTCCAAGGAGGGCAAGGCACAGGTCGAGCTCGCCCAGTACGAGTACCTGCTGCCGCGTCTGCGCGGTTGGGGTGAGTCGATGTCCCGCCAGGCCGGTGGTCAGGTGGGAGCCGGTAACGGCATGGGCTCGCGTGGTCCGGGTGAGACGAAGATCGAGCTCGACCGGCGGCGCATCCGCGCCAAGATGGCCAAGCTGCGCCGTGAGATCGCCGAGATGAAGACGTCCCGGGTGACGATGCGCGACTCCCGTCGCCGTAACGCCGTCCCGAGCGTGGCGATCGCCGGTTACACCAACGCCGGCAAGTCCAGCCTGCTCAACCGGCTCACCGGGGCCGGCGTGCTGGTCGAGAACGCCCTGTTCGCCACCCTGGACCCGACCATCCGCCGGGCGGCCACGCCGGACGGGCGCGAGTTCACCCTGGCCGACACGGTCGGGTTCGTCCGGAGCCTGCCCACCCAGCTGGTCGAGGCCTTCCGCTCCACGCTGGAGGAGGTCGGCGACTCCGACCTGCTGCTGCACGTGGTCGACGGCAGCCACCCAGACCCGGAGAGCCAGATCACCGCGGTCCGCTCGGTGCTGGCGGAACTGAAGGGCGACGTCCCCAAGGAGATCGTCGTCATCAACAAGATCGACGCGGCCGACCCGGAGGTGATCGACCGGCTGATCCTGCGCGAGTCGCAGGTGATCGCGGTGTCGGCGCGCACCGGTGAGGGGATCGACAAACTGCTCGACCTGATCCAGGACGAGCTGCCCCGCCCGGACGTGCAGGTCGAGGTGCTGGTGCCCTACGACCGCGGCGATCTGGTCAGCAAGATCCACGAGCGCGGCGAGATCCTCTCGTCCGAGCACGTGGCCGAGGGCACGCGGATCAGTGCCCGGGTCAGCGCCGGCATGGCCCACGTGCTGGAGCCGTACCGGCAGGAAGTCGCGGCTTCCTGAACCGCACCGGTTCCGTGGTCATCGGCGGCGATGCAGTCGCAGCGTCACCGAGACCACGGAACCGCCGGTCGGGCGCGGAGTCACCACCAGGTCGTGGGTGAGCTCAGCGACCAGGTAGAGCCCGCGTCCGTGCTCGGACAGCGCGTCCTCGGGCAGCGAGGGGACCAGCCGGCTCTGCTCGTCGAGCAGTTCCGGGCGGTCGCCGAATCCCGGCCCGAGGTCGGCGACGCTGACCAGGGGATGCGGGCCGTCCCAGCTCAGGGCGATCCAGGCCGGGCCCGGGGTGTGGGCGAAGGTGTTGTTCAGCAGTTCCGCCACCACCACCTCGGCGGCGTCGAACTCGGCCTCGTCACAGTCGTCCGCCGCCCGGCTGCGCAGAGCCGCCATCACCAGGCGGCGTACCCGCGGCACCATCGCCGCGTCCTCTGCGTCGAGCGTCCAGGAAAGTATCCCCTCGGGCTCGCGACTCCCTGGAGCCCGCGCGCCGGGGGTCGTCACCGCGGTAGCCCTCCAGGATTCGTGCCGGCAGTCGAGATGCCGTCGACTGGAACGGTTTACTGCCGCTCCCAAACGCCTGGTGGTGCTCATCCGCTCGCTCCTCCGCCTGTTCCGCGCGAGACCGCCCCACCGCGGTTTGATGGTTGAAGGTCAAGCTAAAGACAAAGGTGCAGTACGGGGGCGGTTTGCCGGGGCGCAGAGTCCCATATTCAGGTCTTTGGAGTACGGCCCGTTAGGCTGGTCCGATGGCTTCCACCCCCGATCCCGAGCCGGACGAGCAGCTCGAGGAGGAGGCCGGGCAACCGGCCGGAGGGGCGCCCAGGAAGCGCCGCCGCCGGGTGGCCAAGCTGCTCGCCGCCGCGGTCTCGGAGATCGGTGGCTCCCCGCGCGAGGGCCAGGTGCAGATGGCCGAGGCGGTCGACGAGGCGATCAACGCCCGGCGGCACCTGCTGGTCCAGGCCGGCACCGGCACCGGCAAGTCGCTCGGCTACCTGGTCCCGGCGGCCAAGAAGGCAGTGAACAGCGAGCGCCCGGTGGTGATCTCGACGGCCACGCTCGCCCTGCAGGCGCAGATCGTCGAGCGTGACCTGCCGCGCCTGGCCGGGGCACTGACCGGTGAGCTCGGCCGTTCGCCGAGCTGGCAGCTGGTCAAGGGGCGCCGCAACTACGTCTGCGTGCACAAGCTGGCGGGCGGCTTCCCGGACGACGACACGCTGTTCGACTCCCCGGCCGAGCTCCCGGTGCTGGACCAGGCCGACAAGGCGGTGAACCACCCGGCGCCCGCCACCGGCGTCACCTACAGCGCGGCCGCGAGCAAGCTCGGCCGTGAGGTGGTGCGGCTGCGCGAATGGGCCGAGACCACCCGCACCGGAGACCGGGACGAGCTCGTGCCCGGGGTCTCGGAGAAGGCCTGGCGCCAGGTCTCGGTCAGTGCCCACGAGTGCCTGGGCGCCTCCCGCTGCCCGATGGCCGGGGAGTGCCACGTCGAGCTGGCCCGGGAACGCGCCCGCGAGGTGGACATCGTGGTCACGAACCACGCGCTGGTGGCGATCGACTCGTTCGAGGGCCGCTCGATGCTGCCCGAGCACGAGGTGCTGGTGCTGGACGAGGCCCACGAGTTCGCCGACCGGGTGACGTCGGTGACCACCGACGAGATGACGGCCTCGATGGTGGAGTCCGCGGCCCGGGGGGCCCGTCGGGTCGGCGTCGGTGACACCACGATGCTCGAGGTCGCCGGCGAGACGCTGGAGGGCGTGCTCGAGGGGCTGCCCGCAGGGCGGTTCGAGAACGCGGTGCCGGAGGGCCTTCTGGCCGCGGTGTCCCAGGTCCGCGACACGGCCCGGGCCGTGGTCTCGTCGATCCAGCAGCTGGCCAAGGACGACAAGGGCGGTGAGGGCGACGGAGCCCTGCAGGTCGCCCGGGCCGCGGTCACCGAGGTCTTCGACGTGGCCGAGCGGCTGATCTCGGCCGCCGCCCAGGCCCAGGCCTACGACGTGGTCTGGATCTCCCGAACCCGGCGCCCGGACGGGGGTGAGCGGGTCGGGCTGCACGTGGCGCCGCTGTCGGTGGCCGGGCTTCTGCGCGAGCGGTTGTTCGCCGACCGCACGGTGGTGCTCACCTCGGCCACGCTGACGTTGGGCGGCACCTTCGACTCGGCGGCCGGTTCGGTGGGCCTCGGGGGAGAGGGCGCACCCGAGTGGACGGGCCTCGACGTGGGCAGCCCGTTCGACTACCCCAAGCAAGGCATCCTCTACCTGGCCAAGCACCTGCCCCAGCCCGGCCGGGACGGCACGTCGCCGCAGGCCATGGACGAGCTGGAAGAGCTGATCAGGGCTTCCGGAGGGCGCACGCTCGGGCTGTTCTCCTCGCGGCGGGCGGCCGAGGCCGCCGCCGAGGAACTGCGCGACCGGCTCGACGTGCCGATCCTGTGCCAGGGCGACGACAGCATGAACACCCTGGTCAAGGAGTTCGCGGCGGATCCGCGCACCTGCCTGTTCGGCACCCTGACCCTCTGGCAGGGCGTGGACGTGCCGGGGCCCTCGTGCCAGCTGGTCGTGGTGGACCGGATCCCGTTCCCCCGCCCGGACGACCCGCTGGCCTCCGCCCGTCAGCGGGCGGTGGCCAAGGCCGGGGGCAACGGGTTCATGTCGATCGCGGCCACCCACGCCGCCCTCCGGCTGGCCCAGGGCGTCGGCCGGCTGATCCGCTCATCGGGCGACAAGGGCGTGGTGGCCGTGCTGGACCCCCGTCTGGCCACGGCCCGGTACGGCGGGTTCCTGCGCGCCTCGCTGCCGCCGTTCTGGACCACGACCGACAAGAAGGTCGTGCTCGAGGCCCTGCGGCGGATCGACGGGGCGGCCGAGGACGCCTGAGCCTCAGGCCCGCAGGGAGACCCGGACCGCGCTGGTCAGCTCGTCGATGGTGGTGACGCCGTCGAGGAAGTCGTCGGGGAAGGTCACGTCCAGGGCCTCACCCATCGCGTTCAGCAGCCGGGGGCGCGAGGCCTCGTCGGTGTCGAGCACCGCGGGGAGCTCGTCGGGCAGACCGTCGGCGGGGACCCGCAGCTGACGGGCGACCACGGCGCGAACGGCCGAGTCGAGTTCGACGACCGTGAGGTCGAGAACGGGATCGGTCACTGCTCGATCCTTCCTGTCCGGCCGAGCCGGTGAGGAATCCGGATCGGTCTCTTAGCCGCCTGGGGCGGGGCAACGGTCACGTCACCGTCGGTTCCCAGGCCCGAAACACTTTTGACGTCCGGAGACAGTAGCGTGCCGACCTGGTCGGAACGGCCTGGTCCAGCTGTCGGTCCCCTGTTCGGAGCCGGTGATATATCGAACACCGGGCCGCCTGCAGACGTCACGAAGCCGGCTCCGCGCAGGCCAGGCGGAACCGGCTCCGGTTCTTGTGCGCCCGCTTCCGTGCGGGCGCCGTTCGGGTGTGCGGCAGTGCTGCTGCGACCTTGTGGCGGCGCTGTTGCGGCCTCCGGGCTCTCAGACGCGACGCATGACCGCGACCACGCGGCCCAGGATCGTCGCGTCGTTACCCGGGATCGGCTTGTAGGCCTCGTTGTGCGGCAGCAGCCAGATGTCGCCGTCCTTCCGCTTGAACGTCTTCACCGTGGCCTCGCCGTCGATCATCGCCGCGACCACCTCGCCGTTCTCGGCCACCGGCTGACGGCGGACCGCGACCAGGTCGCCGTCGCAGATCGCCGCGTCGATCATCGAGTCCCCGACGACCTTGAGCAGGAACAGCTCGCCGTCACCGACCAGCTGACGGGGCAGGGCGAAGACGTCCTCCACCGCCTGCTCGGCCAGGATCGGGCCACCGGCGGCGATCCGGCCGACCAGGGGCACGTAGGACGGCGAGGGCTGGGTGTCGCGGTTGCCGTTCTCGTCCGCGAACTGCGGTGAGGCGGCCTGGCGCTCGCCCGGCATGATCACCTCGATCGCCCGGGGACGGTTCGGGTCGCGCCGGACGAACCCCTTCTTCTCCAGGCTGGACAGCTGGTGCGCAACGCTGCTGGGGCTGGTCAGGCCCACCGCCTCGCCGATCTCGCGCATGGTGGGCGGGTAGCCGCGCCGGTCGACGGTCTCCCGGATGGTCTCCAGCACCCGCCGCTGGCGGACGGTGAGGCCGTCGCCGTCGGGGGGCCCGTCGGGGAGCGTGCGCACGGTTGCGCCCCCCTTCTCCGACACCGCCGCGCCGGCGGTCGGATCGTCTGCCATCTGCCACCTCCATGACCCTGTGCCCGGCAGTCCGCCGGACACGATCACCGTAGGGAAGCGCGGCGACACTTTCAAACAAGTGTTCGAACGTGTCGCGAGTTTGTCGCCGGTGAGTGGTAGACATTGGACATGTGTTCGATCGAACCTGTGTTCGAACACCTCTCGCCCGGTCCCGATCGCCTCAGATCCCGAACCCATCGCATTGGAGTCGAAGGATGAGCCTGACGTTTGCTTCTTCGTCCGCCCGTAACCGGGCCTCGCAGCGCTCTCGGTCCGGCCGTCCCGTGCTTGCCGGGGAGCGTCCGCACCTGCGTCTCGTGCGCGAGGGGGAATGTGCGTCGGATGTCGAGAAGAGTTTCAGTGGAGGCGATTCCGGGTTTCTGGGGCGTCTGGGGGATCTGGGCCGGTTCGGGCAGTTCGGTCGGCTCGCCGGGATCGGGCGTTCGCGTGGGGAAGAAGATCCAGAACTGGGGACGTTCGGGGCGGGCGTCGGCGGTGAGCGGGCTTCCGGGCGCTCGGGTGAGTCGGGTGTGCGGGGACGACGAGGTGGTCCGGGAGGTGCGGGGCGCGCCGTTCCGGGTCGTTCGGGGGCGGGCGGTCGCGCGCTGCGACGTAGTGGCGAGGCCGGGCGTGTCGGGGGCGGCCTGGCTGAGCCGGCTAAGGCTGGTCGCGGCGAGCGTGCTGATCGAGCTGGGCGTGGTGCTGACCGGGGTGTGCTCGGTGGGCAGTCGGCCGGGCGCGGTGGGGAGCGGACCGGGCGTGGTGCCGGGCAGGTTGTGCGCGGCGAGCGGGTAGGCGACCGGGGTGGGGTGGGCTCGGCTGGGGGTGGCCGAGCAGGTGGTGCCGTGGGCCGATCGGGTGAAATGGTCCAGCGGGCCTCAGTAGTTGCGGGGCGCGCGCAGGGGGAGCGGCGCGCCGTCGGCGCCCCCGGACAGCGGGCCATCGTGTTGGGGCGTAGCGGGCATGAGCCTGGCCGGGGTGTGCGGCTGCCCGCCCAGGGGCAGGCTGTGCCTGAAGAGCGGGTTCAGCGGAGTAACTCCGGGCATGCACGTGGGGCGGGTAAGGGGCAGTCGGTCACCGCTTCGGGGCGGCCTGGCCCGGGCCGGCAGAGCCACGGGGCTGGTGCTGAGCATCGCCGGGGTGCGGTGCAGCGGGCTTCGGTCCTGGCCGGCACCCAGTCCATCGATCTGAGTGACATCGAGGTCGGCGGTCGGGGTGGTTCGTCGAAGGCTGGTCACGGGCCTGCGGCCCAGCGGGGTAGTGCCGACCGGCCGGGAACGGGGCAGGGCGCAGCTCGGCGTGCGTCTGGGGCGCCGGGCGGAGTGGAGCGCGGCGCAGGTGGGCGGGCGTCCGGGGTGCCGGGCGAGGTAGAGCAAGGTGCGGCTCAGCGGGTTTCTGGGGTGCGGAGCGGAGCTGGTCAGGTTGCGCCCGCTCAGGGCGCTGTTCCGGCGGCACCGGAGCGCGACGCCCTGCGGCTGACGCGGCGTGGTCAGGTGGTGGTGCGGGCCGGGGCTGCCCTGCTGGCGTCGACCTCCGTGCTGGCCGGGGTGCTCCTGATCAACCGCACGGCTGAGGCGGGTTCTGACGTGCAGCCGGTGTCGGTCTCCTACCGCGTGGTGCTGCCGGGCGAGACGCTGTGGGCCATCGCCGGCGAGGTGGACCCGGAGGGCGACCGGAGCGAGACGGTGGCCGACATCATGGATCTGAACGCGCTCACCGACCCCGCCGTGGCGGCCGGTCAGCGTATCGCCCTTCCGGGCAACTAACTCCGCATGTTCGGCCGGTGACAAGCTGTGGGCACTAGATGTTGGGGTTCGGTTCTCTTTCCGGGTGCGGATCTGGCAGTCTTTCCGGCGGTGGCCCGACCCGGCCTGTCGTCCTCGCCACGGGCGGTCGGCGTGTCGCGGGAGGGCCCGACAAGATCATCCGCGATCCGGACGCCTCTCGGTCATGACCGTAGGTAGCTTTATAGTTGCGCGCGGTAATCGCCCGGCAGGAGCAGGCGATGGGCAACGATGCAGGTCGCGAGCACGGGTTCCGGATGATCGAGACCAGGGCGGGGGCTCGTTCCGGAAGTGGTCGATCGGTGTGGATCACGATCCGGGGCGGATGTCCAGGATCTTCGCAGGGGCGTCTCGAGGGTGGCCTGACCACGGCTGCCGGGTGGCGCGCAAGGGGTTCGGGCAGCTTGCATGTCGTTGGCCATCGTCCTAGCGTTACCCCTAGATGTAGTAGTTACAGGGCTGTAAGCGGTCCACATCTAGTTAGTGATTGCCCACAGGGCGGAGTCATCCGTTCCTTCGGCCGTCCCCGCGCCCGGTCTGTCCGGGTACGGTCCGCTCTCTGCGTGTCTCCTGGGAGGAGTCGTCGTGAACTGCCCCTTCTGCCGTAACTCCGACTCCCGCGTGGTCGACTCGCGCAGCACCGACGACGGCGCCGCGATCCGCCGGCGCCGCCAGTGCCCGCAGTGCGGCCGTCGCTTCAGCACGATGGAGACCGCCAGCCTCACGGTGGTCAAGCGGTCCGGCGCCACCGAGTCGTTCAGCCGGACCAAGATCATGACCGGCGTCCGCAAGGCCTGCCAGGGCCGCCCGGTCGGCGAGGACGACCTGGCCCGGCTGGCCCAGCGGGTGGAGGAGACCATCCGGGCCACCGGTTGTGCCGAGATCGAGGCGCACGAGGTGGGCCTGACCATCCTGGGGCCGCTGCGGGAACTGGACGAGGTCGCGTACCTCCGGTTCGCCAGCGTCTACCAGGCCTTCGAGTCGCTCGAGGACTTCGAGTCGGCGATCACGGTGCTCCGGGCCGAACGGGAGCCGACCGGCGTCGAGCCGGGCAACCCCCCGGCCTCCAGCGCCACCTGACATCGACCACCGCCGTCGCCAGGCAGGGGAAGGCCGGGCGACGGCGGTTCGGCGCAGAGACACACCGCACCACCAGCGTCACCAGTACGGCCGGGCGCCACCGCTCTGCCCTGCGCCAGGACGGCAGGCACCACGCTCCGCCGGCACCACCCGAACCATTGCACCTGCACCGCAATTAGCAACACGCCTGCACCACAACGCAATTCACCAAAGCGCCGATATCGGCACGAGTACGCCGTCGCCCGGGTCACCCCGGGCCCAGGCACAGCAACTAAGGGGAACGGACGAATGACGGAGACCGTCTCAGGCCAGTCGGGCCAGGGGTCGCGGAAGACCCGCAACGGAGCACCGCAGGTGCGCCGCACCGGTCTTAAGATCGGCCGGGTCTACACCACCGAGGGGATCCACCCCTACGACCAGGTCACCTGGGAGCGCCGGGACGTCGTCCAGACGAACTGGAAGTCGGGTGAGACGATCTTCGAGCAGAAGGGCGTCGAGTTCCCCGACTTCTGGAGCCTGAACGCCTCCACGATCGTCACCACCAAGTACTTCCGCGGCGCGGTCGGCACCGACTCCCGCGAGTCCAGCCTCCGGCAGCTCATCGACCGGGTGGTGCTCACCTACACCAAGGCCGGTCGCGACAACGGCTACTTCCTCGGCGAGGACGACGCCGAGGTGTTCGAGCACGAGCTCACCTGGATGCTGCTGAACCAGGTCTTCGCGTTCAACTCCCCGGTCTGGTTCAACGTCGGCACCAGCGCCCCGCAGCAGGTCAGCGCCTGCTTCATCCTGTCCGTCGACGACTCGATGGACTCGATCCTGAACTGGTACAAGGAAGAGGGTTTCATCTTCAAGGGCGGCTCCGGCGCCGGCCTGAACCTCTCCCGCATCCGCTCCAGCAAGGAACTGCTGAACAGCGGCGGCACCGCCTCCGGCCCGGTCTCCTTCATGCGCGGGGCCGACGCCTCGGCCGGGACGATCAAGTCCGGCGGGGCCACCCGGCGCGCGGCCAAGATGGTCGTGCTCGACGTCGACCACCCGGACATCGAGGAGTTCGTCGAGACCAAGGCGCGCGAGGAGAACAAGATCCGCGCCCTGCGCGACGCCGGCTTCGACATGGACCTGGGTGGCAAGGACATCCACAGCGTCCAGTACCAGAACGCCAACAACTCGGTCCGGGTCAGCGACGAGTTCATGCGCGCCGTCGAGTTCGGTGAGCAGTTCGGCCTGACCAGCCGCACCACCGGCGAGGTGATCGAGCACGTCGACGCCAAGGAGCTGTTCGGCAAGATCGCCAAGGCGGCGTGGGAGTGCGCCGACCCGGGCATCCAGTACGACGGCGTGATCAACGACTGGCACACCACCCCGGAGTCCGGCCGGATCACCGCCAGCAACCCCTGCTCCGAGTACATGCACCTGGACAACTCCAGCTGCAACCTGGCCTCGCTGAACCTGCTGAAGTTCGTCAAGGACGACGGCTCGTTCGACGTGGAGAAGTTCACCAAGGCCGTCGAGATCGTGATCACCGCGATGGACATCTCGATCTGCTTCGCCGACTTCCCGACCGAGGCGATCACCGAGACCACCCGCGCCTACCGCCAGCTCGGCATCGGCTACGCCAACCTGGGCGCCCTGCTGATGGAGTCCGGCCTGGGCTACGACTCCGACGGTGGCCGGGCCCTGGCCGCCTCGATCACCTCGCTGATGACGGGTGCGGCCTACCGCCGCTCCGCCGAGCTCGCCGGGGTCGTCGGCGCCTACGACGGCTACCAGCGCAACGCCGAGGCGCACCGCCGCGTGATGCGCAAGCACGCCGCCGCGAACGACACCATCCGCACCATGCACCCGATGGACATCGCCGTGCAGCGCGCCGCCACCAAGGAGTGGGAGCAGTCGCTGAAGATCGGTGAGCAGAACGGCTGGCGCAACGCGCAGGCCTCGCTGCTGGCCCCGACCGGCACCATCGGCTTCATGATGGACTGCGACACCACCGGTATCGAGCCGGACTTCTCGCTGGTCAAGTTCAAGAAGCTGGTCGGCGGCGGCTCGATGCAGATCGTCAACCAGACCATCCCGCGGGCCCTGCGCAAGCTCGGCTACGCCGAGGAGACGGTCGAGGCCATCGTCGAGTTCATCGGCGAGAAGGGGCACGTGATCGACGCCCCCGGCCTGAAGGCCGAGCACTACGAGGTCTTCGACTGCGCGATGGGCCAGCGGGCGATCCGTCCGATGGGCCACGTCCGGATGATGGCGGCCACCCAGCCGTTCCTGTCCGGCGCCATCTCCAAGACGGTCAACCTGCCCGAGACCGCGACCGTCGAGAACATCGCCGACGTGTACTTCCAGGGCTGGAAGCTCGGCCTCAAGGCGCTGGCCGTCTACCGCGACAACTGCAAGGTCGGCCAGCCGCTGTCGGACGCCAAGGCGAAGAAGACCGAGGAGCCCGCCAAGGTCGAGAAGGTCGTCGAGAAGGTCGTCGAGTACCGCCCGACCCGTAAGCGCCTGCCGAAGTCGCGTCCCTCGATCACCACCCGCTTCACCGTGGGCGGCGCCAAGGGCTACATGACGGCCGGCTCCTACCCCGACGACGGCCTCGGCGAGGTCTTCATCAAGCTCGGCAAGCAGGGCTCCACCCTGGCCGGGATGATGGACTCGTTCTCGGTGGCGGTGAGCATCGCCCTGCAGCACGGGGTGCCGCTGCAGACCTACGTGGAGAAGTTCACCAACCTGCGCTTCGAGCCGGCCGGCCTGACCGACGACCCGGACGTGCGGATGAGCTCCAGCATCATGGACTACGTGTTCCGCCGCCTCGCCCTGGACCACCTGTCCTTCGAGGAGCGCTCGGCCCTGGGCATCTACTCGGCCGAGGAGCGCACCCGCGAACTGGAGACCGGTTCCTACCTGCCGGCCGAGGACGACAGCGAGGACGTCGAGGAGGAGCTGGAGAACCTGGCCCAGTCGGCTCCCTCAACCCCGGCCCAGCCCGAGGTGGTGCAGCCGCTGACCACGGGCCACGCCACCAGCCAGCTCCCGGTGGTGAACGTGAGCGGGGCCGCCACGGCGAAGTCGGCGCCGACCGCGGTGCACTCCTCGGCCGAGCTGTTCGAGGCGATGCAGGGCCGCACGGCCGACGCCCCGATGTGCTTCACCTGCGGCACGAAGATGCGCCCGGCCGGTTCCTGCTTCGTCTGCGAGGGCTGCGGCAGCACCTCCGGCTGCAGCTGACCTGTCCGGATCCGACCAGGGGCGGTGCCGAGAGACTTCGGCGCCGCCCCTGGCGCGTTCGTACCCACCAGCTCGTGGGTGCGTCCGGAACAGCTGAAAAGGGGGCCCTGGCAAGCGGAGAACGCTCACCAGGGCCCTGGGTCCTGCCTGCCGACCTCAAGCCCCGGTCTCCGGCCCCCGCGCCCGCCTGCCCGCCGATCCGGTGACAGGGCCGGCGAACAGATCACAGCCGGCTGCGTGCATCGAAAGGCCAGGGTGCCGCGTCTGTACTGAGGCAGGCACCGGGGTGGAGCGTGGGAGGAACCGATGGAAGACGAGATGTTCCGGGATTTCGACGGGTCGCTCGACCTGTTCGCGGTCGGGTTCTTCGTGGTGTTCGGCGCTGTCGCCCTGGTGATCCTGACGGGGATCCTGTTCGCGATCTACAAGGGACTGGCCCAGCGCAGCCGCGACAACGCCTCGCCGCTGCTCACCGTGCCGGCCGTCGTGGTGGCCAAGCGGCAGGAGGTCCGGCGCAGCGAGAACAGCGCGAGCAACGCGTACTACCTGACCTTCGAGGTGCAGGGCCACGACCGGGTCGAGTTCCCGGTGCTCGGACAGCAGTGGGGGACGATCCTGGAGGGCGACCGCGGTCGGCTCACCTATCAGGGCAGCCGGTTCAAGGGCTTCGACCGCACCCCGCAGGACCGCTGAGCGCGGCCCGGGGCGTCAGGTCCGGCCTGACGCCCCGGGAGCCGCTCGAGGAACCGGTCAGTCGTCGTCGTTGTCGTCGTCGCCCTGGTCGATGTCGTCGCGGCCCGGGCCGCCGTTGATCTTGTCGCGGCCGGGGCCGCCGTCCAGGTCGTCCGCCCCGGAGTTGCCCCAGATCCGGTCGGCGCCCTTGCCGCCGTCGATGTCGTCGCCGCCGGAGCCGCCGTACAGCTTGTCGTTGCCCGACTCGCCGTCGATGTCGTCCTCACCGGTGCCGCCGTAGACCGTGTCGGCCCCGGTGCCGCCGTCGATCTCGTCCTCACCGGCGCCACCGCAGATCAGGTCGTTGCCGCCCCGGCCGTCGATCTCGTCCTCGCCGCCGCGGGCGACGATCACGTCGCGGCCCTTCGTGCCGTTGATCTCGTCCTCACCGTTGGTGCCGACGATCGTCGCCTTCACCCCGTTGCAGGTGAACGTGGCGGCGGCCTTCGGCGCGGAGCTGGCCGAGGCAGGCGCGGCCAGCAGGAACGTTCCGGCGCCGATGGCCGCGGCAGCGGTGACGGCGAAGGGGACGGTGCGGGTCAGCTTGCGGGACATGCTCACTCCTTGGTGCGGTGGTCTTCGTGCAGTCCGGCTCTCCGGACTGATGACAACTTCACCGGGCGGGCGTGAGCCGAACAGGAGAGGGAGATGAAGGGCTTCTCATCTTCCGCCTGCGACCTGGTTCCTTTGCGGACGTTTGCCCCTACCTTGGGGCGATGGAGCGTCGTCAGCTGGAGTACTTCCTCGCGGTTGCGGAGTGTGGAAGCTTCACCCGGGCCGCGGCCGCCCTCACCATCGCCCAGCCCAGCCTGTCCCACGCGATCGGGCTCCTGGAGCGCGAACTGGGCTCCGTACTGTTCGAGCGGCTGGGGCGCGGGGTGCGTCTCACCGCCGCCGGCCAGGCCCTGCTGGCCCCGGCCCGGCGCACCCTGCGCTCGTTCCAGCTCGCCGCCACCGCGGTGCGCAGCGTCAGCGACGTCGGGTTCGGCCGGCTGACGATCATCTCCAACACCCTGTGGGCGGTGGAACCGCTGGTGCAGATCATCGGCGAGTTCCGGCAGGCCCACCCGGCCGTGCAGTTCAGCGTGGGCGACCCGGTGCGCCGTTCCGAGGTGCTCGACCAGGTGCGCTCGGGCGAGGCGGACTTCGGTCTCGTCGACGGAACCCCGCCGGCGGGCGTGCTGGAGAGTCGCTGGCTGCTGGAACACCGGCTGGTGGCGGTGCTCCCGCCGGGGTCCCTGCCCGGTCTGACCTCGGTGAGTGTGTCCGAGCTGGTGCCGGTGGGGCTGATCTGCACACTGCGGGACACCGCGCTGCGCGAGCTCCTCGACGTGGAGCTGCAGGTGGCCGGCGAGGCGTCGGAGATCGCGGTGGAGACCGCCCACCTGGCCTCGGTGATCCCGCTGGTGCTGGCCGGGGCCGGGGCTGCGCTGCTCCCGGAGGGGCTGGCCGAGGACGCCGCCCGGCGGGGCGCGCGGGTGCTGCCGTTGCGCCGGCCGACCAAGGCGGCGGTGCACCTGATCTGGCGGTCCCGAGGGCTGAGCAGCCCGGGCGAGCAGTTCCTGGCCCTCGCCACCACCATGTTCGGCGATGTGCCGGAGGCCGTCACCCAGCTATAGATAATGTCTATAGGATTGAGAGAGAAATGGTCTCCCTCAATCACCCCGGGCTATCGACGGCCCTGCCCCCGGCTGCCACGATCAGCTCAGCCGGGCGAAGGGCAGCTTCACCGCGGTCGATGCCGCACGGGCGGAAGTGCCTGTGCCTGACTATGTTTCGAATGGGTGAAGAATGTGCTCCGGTCCGGCACCAGGTGTGGTGACCAAGGTAGCGGTGATGGCCGGCCGACGTCACCGCGGACCGTGGGCGAGGCCCTCCGGGCCCGGGCCGGTGGTCGACGACGGCGGCGGCCGGGTGGCCGGCTGTCGACCCAGGGTGGCCGTCCTACGCCGGAAGTGAGTGAGAAGGCTCACCCGGGCGCAGGTCTGGGTCGAGAGCCTGGAGCCAGGTGTGCTATCCGGCACCGGCTTTCGGATCCGGACGGGCCTTCCGGGCCGATCCCTGGCAAGGTTGTACGTCCGGAACCGCACGCCGACGAAGCCGTGAACCTGACGAACGATCTGACGATGACTGCCGCACGTGAGCACGACCGGCCCGGCCGCCCCGGATCTTTCCGGCGCGGTCGGCGTCCGGCCTGCCCGCTTGCCTGCTGCACAACACCTTTGGGCCCCGCCCGGACTCTGCGCAGTCGAACCTGGCCCCCGGAGGCCGGTTTCTGCCGCGAGCAGGTCCCCGCCGGGCAGACGGTCGGCCCACGTCGGAATCCCCCCGCAGCACCGGAAGAAGGAGAAGCAGGATGAGGCCTCCCAGACGGCATGGTCTGAGGGCGCTGGCCGTCGCGCTGTGCGTGGCCGCGGTCACCAGCGCCTGTTCCAGCGCCGAGGACAAGGGTGACTTCGCCCTGGTCGGCGACGGCGGAGGCGGCGGCGGGGGTGGTGGCACCGAGTCGGTGACGCTGATCCAGCAGCCGTGGGTCGACCTCCAGGCGCAGAACGAGATCGCCAAGCAGATCCTCGAGGACCTGGGCTACTCGGTCCGGGTCAACGAGGTCTCGGTCGAGCTCGGCGCCCGGGCGATCGCCAGCGGCGACGCGGACGCCTACCTGGGCAACTGGTGGCCCTCGCAGGAGCCCACCTACGGCGAGCTGATCGACGGCGGCGACGTGGTGGTGGACAGCACGATCCTGGAGGGCACCGAGTACTCCCCGGTGGTGCCCGGCGACACCGCCGAGGAACTGGGCATCAAGTCGCTGGCCGACCTGGACCAGCACGCCGACGCGTTCGGCCGCCGGATCTACGGCATCGAGGCCGGTGCCCCGGGCAACGAGACGATCCAGAAGGCCATCGACGAGGACGCCTACGGCCTCGGCGACTGGAAGCTGGTCGAGAGCGGCACCCCGGCGATGCTCGCGCAGGCCGAGAAGGCGCAGAGTGCGGGCCAGCCGATCGTCTTCCTGGGCTGGAGCCCGCACTGGATGACGGTGCAGTTCAAGACCGTGTTCCTGGAGGACCCGGAGGGCGTCTGGGGCGGGGCCGGTGAGATCCGCACGGTCTCCCGCGCGGGCTTCGCCGAGGAGAACCCCAACATCGCCACGTTCCTGAAGCAGCTCAGCTTCACCACGGACGAGGCCGGGCAGTTCTACTACGACCACGACAAGGAAGGTAAGTCGCTGAGCGACATCGCGTCGGCCTGGATCGAGGCCAACCCGGAGAAGGTCGGCGAGTTCCTGCAGGGTGTGAAGTCCAGTGACGGTCAGGATGCGGAGTCGGTGATCGGCGCATGATCGAGGGAAAGAACCTGAGCAAGGCCTACGGCCTCAGCGCGGGCGCCGCCCGCCGGGCCCTGGCCAGTGAAGACCCGGCCGCCGCGGTCGCCAAGGCCGGTGGCTACCTGGGCGCGCACGACGTCAGCTTCCGGATCGAGACCGGTGAGATGTTCGTCGTCATGGGTCTTTCCGGGTCGGGCAAGTCCACCGTGCTGCGCATGATCAACCGCCTCAACGAGCCCAGCAGCGGTGAGCTGCTGATCGACGACGAGGACATCGTCAAGGTCCCGGACGCGCGGCTGCGCCAGATCCGGAACCAGAAGATCGGCATGGTCTTCCAGCACTTCTCGCTCTTCCCGCACCGGACCGTGCTGGAGAACGCGGCCTACGGGCTGAAGGTGCGCGGCGTGGCCAAGGGCGAGCGGTTCGAGAAGGCCGACGCCGCACTGAAGCGGGTCGGGCTGGAGGGGCGCGGCTCGAAGTACCCGCACGAGCTCTCCGGCGGTATGCGCCAGCGCGTCGGCCTGGCCCGGGCGCTGGCCGTCGACCCGCCGATCCTGCTGATGGACGAGCCGTTCTCGGCCCTCGACCCGCTGATCCGGCGGGACATGCAGGACCTGCTCACCCAGCTGCAGGCCGAGGACAGGCGCACCACCGTGTTCGTCACGCACGACCTGAACGAGGCCATGCGGATCGGCGACCGGATCATGGTCATGCGCGACGGCAAGGTGGTCCAGGTCGGCGCCGGCGTGGAGATCGTGGCCCGCCCGGCCGACGACTACGTCAGCGAGTTCGTCGCCGACGTGGACCGGGCCCGCGTGCTCACCGCCGCCGACCTGGTGCGTCCGGCGCTGCTCACCTTCCGGGTGGGCGAGGACCCGGCGGTGGCGCTGAGCCGGCTGGCCGACAACGAGGCCGTGGGTGCCTTCGTGCTGGAGGACGACGGGCACCTGCTCGGCGTGGTCACCGACACCAACCTGCACGACGCGGTCACCCGCAAGGAGAAGGACCTCGCCCGCTGCGTGACGAAGGAGTACCACGCGGTGAAGCCGGACGCCGTGATCGGCGACTTCATGCACCTGGCCGGCCGCCAGGTCGTCCCGGTCACCGTGGTCGACGAGAACGGCAAGCTGGCCGGCGTGGTGCCCCGCGCGGCCATCCTGTCCAGCCTTTCGAGCGTTGCCGAGGCCCGTGAGGAGGCGGCAGTCAATGCCTGAGATCAAGATCGGCCAGTACGGTGAGGACGTCATCAACTGGCTCACCGACAACCTCGAGGGTTTCTTCGACTGGCTCACCACCCTGCTGAGCCACCTGCTGCGGTTCACCTACGACATCGTCGCCGGTCTGCAGCCGATCCCGATGACCATCGTGTTCGCGGTGATCGCGCTGGTGGTCACCCGCCGCATCGGCCTGACCGTGCTGCTCACCGCCGGCCTGCTCCTGGTCGACGGGATGGGCCTGTGGTACGAGACCATGCAGAGCCTGGCCACCGTGCTGCTGGCCACCGCGGTGGCGCTGCTGATCGGGATCCCGGTGGGCATCTGGTCGGCGTTCAACCCGGTGGTCCGGGCCGTGGTCGGGCCGGTGCTGGACTTCATGCAGACCGTGCCCACCTTCGTGTACCTGCTGCCGACGGTGCTGTTCTTCGGCATCGGGGCGGTGCCCGGCATGATCGCCACCATCGTGTTCGCCGCCCCGCCCGCGGTGCGCCTGACCACACTGGGGATCCGCCAGGTCGACGCCGAGACGGTCGAGGCCTCGGCCGCCTTCGGCGCGTCGCGCCTGGAGATCCTGCGGGAGGTGCAGCTTCCGCTGGCCCGTCCCTCGATCATGGCCGGGGTCAACCAGGTGATCATGCTGGCCCTGTCGATGGTCGTGGTCGCCGGTCTGGTCGGTGGTGAGGGTCTGGGCGGCATCGTCGTCTCGGCGGTGCAGAGCCTGCAGATCGGTGACTCGATCGAGGGCGGCCTGGCCGTGGTGGTGCTGGCGATCTACCTCGACCGGGTCTCGGCCGCGCTCGGCGGTCAGGGCCGGGGCAACCCGTCCTGGTGGCCGAAGCGCAAGGCCACCGAGGGCCTCGAGCAGGTCCAGGTGCAGCCCGCGGGCAAGGAACTGGTCCCCGCGAACTGAACCGGAACGAAATGAGGGACGTCCGTGACCACCTGGTCACGGACGTCCCTCATTCGTTCTGGCCGGCTACCACGAGAGCATTCTCGTAGGCGAACACCACCGCCTGGACCCGGTCGCGCAGGCCGAGTTTCAGCAGGAGGCTGCTCACGTGCGACTTCACCGTGGTCTCGGCGACGTGGAGCCGACGGCCGATCTCGGCGTTCGAGAGGCCACGGGCCAGCAGCACCAGCGTCTCCCGCTCGCGGGCGGTGAGTCTTTGCGCCGCAGTACCGGTGGTGACGGGTGGGCTGCGATGCGCGAAAACCTCAACCAGCCGCCGGGTCACCGAAGGGGAGAGCAACGAGTCGCCGCTGTGCACCACCCGGATCGCTTCGAGAAGCTTCTCGCGGGAAGCATCCTTGAGCAGGAACCCGGCCGCCCCGGCCCGGATGGCACCGAAGACGTACTCGTCCTCCTCGAACGTGGTGAGCACGAGAACCCGCGTCTCGGGGTGCTTCTCGGTGATTGCCGCGGTTGCGGTGATGCCGTCGGAGACGGGCATACGGACGTCCATCAAGACTATGTCGGGCCGGTGCCGCTCGGTCTCGTGGACGGCAGCGATGCCGTCGGCGGCCTCGCCCACCACCTCGAGGTCGTCGAAGGCAGCCAGAACCAGGCGCAGGCCCAGCCGGACCAGTTCCTGGTCGTCGGCGAGAAGGATGCGGATGCTCACGGTGTCTGATCTTTCGGCCGAGGCAGCTGAGCCGTGAGGCGAAAACCACCGATGGACGGGGGTACCGGGCTCTGGGTGGCCAGCTCGCCGCCCGCTGCCGAGACTCGTTCGTGAAGGCCGCGCAGTCCGTGGCCACCTTCCCAGGCCGAAGCCGGGGCGACCCGGCCGTCGTCCTGCACAACAACCTCCAGACGCTCGTCGCCGTATCCGATGTGCACGCTTACCTGACTGGGGGAGTGGGCGTGCCTGAGCACGTTGGTCAGACCCTCCTGAACGATGCGGTACGCCGTGAGCTCGATCCCGGGCGGGGCGGCCCGGATCGAGCCGGTGCGGCTGAGGGTGACCGGCATACCGGCTTCCCGGTGCCGGGCCACCAGATCTGGCACCTGGTCCAGGGTGGGCGCCGGAGCGAGCGCGGCCCCGTCACCCTGGTTACGCAGCACCAAGAGCATGCGCCGCAGTTCCGCCATGCTCTCCTCGCCGCTCTTCTCCACCCGGCGCAGCGCCTCCTCCGCCAGGTCGGGATCGCGGCGTACGGAATCCCGGGCACCCCGTACGCCGAGCAGCATCACGGTGACCGAGTGAGCCACGATGTCGTGCAGTTCGCGGGCGATCGCAGTGCGCTCGGCCTGGGCCGCGAGCTGGTCACGCTGTTCTCGTTCCCGCTCCAGTTGCTCGGCGCGTTCGGCCAGGGTGGCCACGTAGCGCTGCCGCGTTTGCAGGTAGACGCCGACGGCCCAGGCCAGCACCGGCACCGGCAGGCTGCTGATCGAGCCGACCTGCAGCACGATGGCGCTCACCACCAGCGCCGGCACCGACCTACGGCGTTCTTCCTGCAGGGAGAGCAACCCGAGGGCGATGACCGCAGGCGCTCCGCCGGGGTAAGCATTGATCGCCGCCAGGAAGCCTTCGATGAGCAGGAGGGCCAGAAGAACGCCCAGGGGACTGCGGCGGTGGAACCAGAGCAGCAGCCCGGCCAGAACACTCAGCGCGATCGGTATGGCAGGTGGCGGGCTGCCCGGGGCACCAAGACTGTCCGACAAGAACCCGATCTCGAGCCCGACAGCGCTCCCGACCAGTCCCAGGTCGATCAGTTGGTCTCGCTGACCAGGCGATACCCGTTGCCAGGCGGCTGCAATCGCCTGCCCGCCCGACCCCGCCGACCACCCGACCCGAGCCTTCACCGGCTACCCCCGCCCGATCGTCCATTGTTCTGCTGGCTCTTTCAGATCACGAGCGGCTTCGCTGTAACGTGGCGGTGCCGCTCGCGAACTCTGCTGCCTTCGTGAACAGGATGGTGCATGAATCCCGCGCTGTTGGGCGAAATTCTGCCCCTCGCCCTGCTGGACTCGGTGAGCGTGTCAACTCTGCTGGTGCCGGTCTGGTTCCTGCTGGCCCCGGGCGACCTGCGGTACCGGAACGTGTTCGGGTACCTGCTGGTTCTGGCCGTGGGCTACCTCGCGCTCCGCGTCGGCCTGGCTGCCGGGTTCTCGGCCCTGCGCCGGCAGGTCGCTAACTTCCTCGACTCGCCGGTGGGCGACCTGCTGGTCACCGTTCTCGGTGTTGCGTTGCTGCTGTTCGCGGCCTGGTACGGCCTGCTGCGACGGCCAGACCAGGTGGGGGACGAGGGCCGGCTGTCCCGTTGGCGTGACGCGGTGGTCGGGTCGAACGCGGCGGCGCGCAGGGTCGTCGTGGTCGGGGTGGTCGCTGTGCTGTTGGAAGCGGCCATGATGATCCCCTATCTGATCGCAATCGACACGCTGGACCGGGCGGAAACCGGCACCGTCGCAACGGCGCTGCTGCTGGCCGTCTACTGCCTGGTGATGGTGCTACCCGCCGCGGTTCTCACGGTGGGCCGGATGACCATGGGTGGTCTGCTCGCACCGGTCCTGCACCGGATCAACAGCTGGATCCGCCGTAACGAACGCGAGGACACGGCCTGGCTGCTGGCCATCGTGGGAGGGCTCCTGCTGTCCACCACCGATCTGTTCGCGCGGCTCAGCGACAGTGTCGGAGGATGAGTTTCTATGGAACAGGAAATTCCTCTGGCCGGGGGCGTCGGGAACGCAGGGCAGGTCTTTCGCTTGGGAGACACGGTCAGGCGCCCCTGGCGGTCGTACACCGCCCCTACCCACGCCTTTCTCGCTCACCTGGCGAAGACCGCCCCCGGGATCGCCCCGGTGCCGGTGGGTCAGGACGAGCGGGGGCGCGAGGTGCTCAGCTGGATGCCGGGCGACGTCGCGCTGCCGCCGTTTCCGGCGTGGTCGTTCACCGATCAGTACCTGTCGTCGCTCGGCCGTCTGCTCCGACGTCTGCACGATGCGGCCGAAGGCTGGCAGCCCCCGGCCGGCAGCGTCTGGAACACCGAACTGGCCGACCCGGAAGGCGGGTCGATCATCGTGCACGCCGACATCTGCCCGGAGAACATCGTGGCTCATGACGGCTCTGCCGCCGCGGTGCTCGACTGGGAATTCGCGGCGCCCGGGCGCCCCTTGTGGGACGTGGTGAGTACCGCTCGTCTGTGCGTGCCCTTCACCCACCCGAGCCGTCACGACCCGTCGGTCCCACCGATGGACATGGCTGAGATGCGCCGTCGCTTACTGGTTTTCCTCGCGGGGTACGGGCTGTCCGAGGAAGATCGCCGGGCCTTTCCTCGGGTGGTCGACCAGCGTCGGCAGGCCGGGGAACTCTTCGTGCTGGGACGGGTGGCCGCTGGGCAGACAGCGTTCGGGCGCTGGGTCACCCCGCAGGGGCGGGCACAGCTGGCGGCCGAGAAGTCCTGGGTGGCCGAACTGCCGGCCGATGTGGCCATGGAAGGCTGAGCGCCCGACGACGGAGGAGGAAACGATGGGCTGGCCGCGGGTGGACGGGTTGCGCACGATGGAGCTCGGCTCCAAGGGGGCGATGCGGGCCGAGCTGAACGGGCTGGTGCTGGCCGGGCTGAAACGGGGCACGGCCGGGCTCTACTCGGACTACGCCGCCGAGGGGGAGGAACTCGAGCAGGCCGGCGAGGTGATGGTGCTGGTCGACGACGACCTGACCGAGGTGGGGCGGATCGAGGTCACCGGCGTCCAGGTGGTGCCGTTCGAGCAGGTCACCGATGAGTTCGCGCGCTCCGAGGGCGAGGGTTTCGCCGACTGGGAAGAGTGGGCGCTCGCTCACCGCCGGTTCTGGGAGAGTGCCGGCGAGACGGTGTCGGGGGACACGCCGGTGGCCTGCGTCTCGTTCCGGCTGTGGTCTGCGTCCGACCTGGGCTGACCTCGGTGCCCGGGTGATATCTGGGCAAATCGATCATGCCGACGTAGTGTGAGGGCGCGGGGGCTGAGGCGGGAGGGGGCTGCGGTGAAGATCTCGGCGTTGGTGTGGCTGGTCTGCGTGGTGGCGCTGGTGATTGCCGGAGCGATGGCCTTCTCCGGCAATCTGTTCCCGGCCGCGATCACCCTCGTCCTGGTCTGCGTGGTGCTGCTGGCGCACCGATTGCGCTGAAATCAGAACAGACGGGGCACCAGCAGGGCGAGCACGGCCAGCGCCACGCCGGCGCCGCTGAGGATCATGATCTGGCTGCGCTGCTGCTCGGTCGGGATCTCACCGCGCCGCGACTGCTTGTAGGCGGTGTAGACGATGCGCAGCACCAGGCCCATCACCACGAGGGCGGCCAGGCCGAGCACGGTCAGAACGGCGATCTCCACACGCCCACCCTAACCGGACTGCGCGCCTGGTCACCCCAGGCCCCACGGGGCCAGCACCCCGGTGAAGGGCTTGGGCGGCGGCGGGGCGAACTCACCTCTCTTCCCGGTGCTCAGCCCCAGACGCACCAGCGACTCGGCGAACACGGTGGCCGCCGCCACCCCGTCCACCACCGGTGACCCGAGAGCGTTCGTGATCGATGCGCAGAGGTCGGCCATCCCCGCGCACCCCAGCACCACCGCGTCCGAACCGTCCTCCTCCAGCGCCCGGCGGCAGTGCTCGGTGATCACCGCCCGGGCCTGCGGGTCGGTCTCCAGCGCCAGCACCGGGATCTCGCAACTGTGCACGCCCCGGCAGCGCTCGCCGAAGCCGTAGCTGCGGGCCAGGTCCCAGGCCCGCCCGGTGGTCCGCGAGAGGGTGGTGACCACGCTGAACCCCCGCCCCAGGAACGAGGCGGCGTGCATCCCCGCCTCGGCGATCCCGACCACCGGACCCCGGGCCCGTTCCCGGGCGGCCTCCAGCCCGGGGTCGCCGAAACAGGCCACCACGTAGGCCGAGACCCCCTCCTGCTCACCGCGCGCGATCTCGGCGAGCAGGCCCGGCACGGCCAGGGCCTCGTCGTAGTGGCTCTCGATCGAGACCGGGCCGTGCTCCGGGTTCACCGCCTCGACGACCGTGCCGGGACCGGCCACCGCGCGGGCGGCGTGGGCGATCGTGGCGGTCATCGAGGCGGTGGTGTTCGGGTTGATCACCCGGATCCGCATGGTCAGCCGGCCGCCTCGGTGAGGGCTCGCCGGGTGGCCGACCCGGGCCGTCCGGCCAGCGCGAAGTAGGCCACGAAGCCCAGGGCGCAGCCGATGAACCAGCTGTAGTCACTGATCCAGAGCGCGTCGCCGGTCAGCTTCGGCACCACCACCGAGGCGATCGAGAAGGTGCCGGCCAGGGCCGTGGCGAGCACCGCGTCCGGGTTGTAGCCCTTCTCGTACCAGTACCTTCCGTCCTCCGACATGGTGAACAGGTCGTCCACCACCACCCGCTGGCGGCGGATCAGGTAGTAGTCGGCGATCAGGACCCCGAACAGCGGGCCGATCAGGGCACCCAGCACGCCCAGGGTGTAGTGGATCGCGTCGGTGTTGTCGTACCAGTTCCACGGCGTGAGGATCACCGAGCCGACCGCCGCGATCATGCCGCCGGCCCGCCAGCTGATCCGCTGCGGGCTGACGTTGGAGAAGTCGAAGGCGGGGGAGATGAAGTTGGCCACGATGTTGATCCCGATCGTGGCAGTGGTGAAGGTGAGGGCACCGAGCACGATCGCGAAGGTGTTGTCGATCCGCGAGACGGTCTGGACCGGGTCGGTGATCAGCTCGCCGAAGACCGGCAGGGTGGCCGCCGCGGTGAGCACCGTGAGCAGCGAGAACACCAGGAAGTTGACCGGCAGGCCGAGCAGGTTGCCGCGCTTGACCGCCTCGAAGCTGCGCCCGTAGCGGGAGAAGTCGCCGAAGTTCAGCATCGGGCCGGAGAAGTAGGAGACCACCAGGGCGATCGCCGAGAGCATGGTGGTGACCACGCTCCAGCCGGAGAGGTTCTCCGACGAGAGGTTGAGCGAGACGTGCCACTCGGACTTCCACAGCAGGTAGCCGCAGAGCAGGAACATCACCACGTAGACGGCCGGGCCGCAGAAGTCGATGAACCGGCGGATGCTCTCCATGCCCATCCAGAACACCGCCGCCTGCAGCACCCAGAGCAGGGCGTAGGTGCCCCAGCCCAGGTAGGAGAGGCCGAGGAAGCCGTGCTGGGCGGGGTCGGCGTAGGGCGCCAGACCGTCGAACAGGCGCACCAGCACCACGTCGAGCGCGGCCGAGGCCAGGTAGGTCTGGATGCCGTACCAGGCCACCGCGATCGCCCCGCGGATGATCGCCGGGATGTTGGCGCCGCGCACACCGAACGGGGCGCGGCAGATCACCGGGTACGGAACCCCGGCGATCTGGCTGGGTTTCGCCACCAGGTTGCAGAAGAACTGGACGATCAGGATGCCCACCACCAGCGAGACCAGAACCTGCCAGGAGGTGAGGCCGAGGGCGAAAAGGCTTCCGGCGGTCACGTATCCGCCGACGCTGTGCACGTCCGACATCCAGAACGCGAAGATGTTGTACGTGCCCCACTTCTGGTCGGCCAGGGGCGCCAGGTCCTCGTTGGTGAGGCGGGGGTCGTACCCCTCCTTGATCACTGAAGCTCCGGCCGGGTGGTCGGGGGTCAGGTGGTGGACGACGTCTTCGGCCATGAGCGGGCTCCCGGGGCGTAGGAGGAGGCGTAGGAGGATCAGGGGCTCCTTCGACGCTAGGCCGCGCTTGTTGCCCGGTGATGTCGGCTTTCATATATCTTCCGGATCGGCCAGCAGCCCGGCCCGTTCCGGCAGCGAGGCGATCACCTGCGCCAGACGGTCGTGGTGCTGGCCGGCGATCCGGAGCAGGGCCTCGGCGTCGCGGGTGGTGAACGCGGTGAGCATCGCGGTGTGCTCGCCGTGCAGCAGCGCCCGCTCGGCGCCGGGTAGCCAGCGCATCGGCTGGAACGGCTCGGTGACGTTCCAGGCCGACTCGAACATGCGCTGCAGCCGGTGCATCCGGCAGGGCACGATCAGCGCCAGATGAAAGTGCCGGCTCGCCCGGTGGTAGCTGCGCGGATCCCAGTCGGTCTGCAGGGTCTCCAACATCGCATGGGCCTGAGCGGCAGCAGCGATGTCGGCCGAGGTGGCCATCTCGACGGCGGCCCGCAGAGCCGCCGACTCCAGCACGCCCCGCACCAGGTAGATCTCGGACAGCTCCCGCCGGGTCAGTTGCGCCACCACGTAACCAGCGTTCGGCCGGTGGGCCACCAGGTTCTCGCCCACCAGCGTCTTCAGGGCCTCCCGCACCGGGATCGGGCTCACCCCGAACAGCGCGGCCACCTCGGCCAGGGGGATCGGGGTACCGGGCGGGGCGCCGCCCTCCAGGATCACCCGCCGCAGCTCGTCCAGGATCGCCAGCTGGGGGCTGCCGGTGCGGCGTGGCTCCAGCTGGGCAAGGAGAACCGATCGCCGTCCGTGGCCCATCCTCGGGAAACTACCTGAGGACGGCGGGGGCCGGGGCCCCGCAGAAGGCATGGACTTACGAAACCCGACCCAGGTCAGAACAGGCTCATCTGCCCGGCGTCGGCCAGCGCGGCGGCGTTACGGGCGGCCCGGGTGAGCGTGGGGCGGGGCAGGGTGATCACCCTGTCCTTGTTCTCCGGGCGGGAGCGCGGGCCCTGCCCGTAGACCCGCTCGCTGTACCAGGACGGCGGCTCGCCGCCGGTGAGTGACCAGAGCGAGGCGCCGAGCCGGATGTCGCGGGCCCTCAGCGTGTCCTGCAGGCGCTGCTCGTCGAGCGGCAGGGACATCGTGGCGATCTTCGGGATGCGCAGGTCGCGGCGCATCTCCATGAGGTGCTGGTTGCGGGCCACGTTCGCGCGGGCCTCGGGGCCGGCCAGGGCGGCGGTGGCGGCCGGCCCGATCAGCGTGGCCACCTCCTCTTCCCGCCCGTCGTCGAGCGCGCCGTAGACCTTCTCCACCGACTCGAACTCGGCCAGCAGCTTCGCCGCCCGCTTGGGGCCGATGCCGAAGGCGCCGGGCAGGTTGTCGGAGGCGTCGCCGCGCAGGGCGGCGAAGTCCTTGTACTGGTCGGGGCGCACGCCGTACTGGTGCTGCAGCCCTTCCGGGTCGATCAGGGGCGAGCCGTCGATGCCGCCGTTCATCACCCGCAGCACCGAGGTGTTCTCGTCGACCAGGGCGAACATGTCGCGGTCGCTGGTGACCACGGTGGTGCGCCAGCCGTGCCGGCGGGCGGCCCGGGCCGAGGAGGCCATCACGTCGTCGGCCTCGTAGCCCTTGGGCACGATCACCGTGACGCCGGCCGCGGCCAGGAAGCCGGGGGCGGCGTCGAGCTGCAGGCACAGATCTTCGGACTTCTCCGGCCGGTGCGCCTTGTAGCCGTCGTAGTCACCGCGCCGGACCGACTCACCGGCCGCGCAGTCGAAGCCCACCACCAGGGCGTCCGGCCGCAGCCGGGCCGAGGCCGTGGCCAGGAAGCTGATCAGCCCCTTCAGCGCCCAGACCGGGGCGCCGCCCTGGTCGCGCAGATCGCCCTGGGACATCGCGTGGTGAGCGCGGTGCAGGAGGCTGTTGCCGTCGACAGCCAGCAGCAGGGGAACGGGCACGCGTCCCAGAATGCCCCAACCGGTCGCGTCGGCGCACGCACCCTGACCGGAAAATCTCGAACGAGTGTTCGATCTTGCCTGGCCGCAGGCCCGGTGGATCTCCGATTACCGGCTGGTTGCCCCGGGGAACCACCGGAGCGTCCGATGAGGCAGATTCCCGAAAACCCTGGATACAGTGTGCCGGTGAGCGAACCGCGGTGGCTGAGCGACGAGGAACAGAAGGCCTGGCGCAAGTTCGCCGCGGTCTTCACCCTGCTACCGGCCTCCCTGGACGCCCAACTGCAGCACGACGCCTCCCTCACCCACTTCGCCTACTTCGCCCTGGCCATGCTCTCCGAGGCGCCCGACCGTCAGCTGCGGATGAGCGAACTGGCGGCCCGCTCCAGCAGCTCCCCGAGCCGGCTGTCGCACACCATCAGCCGGCTGGAGAACCGGGGCCTCGTCCGGCGCTTCCGGGCCGCCGAGGACGGCCGGGGTCAGGTGGCCCAGCTCACCGACGAGGGGATGGCCGCCCTGGTCGGGATGGCGCCGGGGCACGTGGAGGCGGTACAGCGGTTCGTCTTCGACGCCCTCACCGCCGAGCAGGTCCAGCAGCTGAACGAGATCTCCGGGGCGATCCTGGCCAAGATCGACCCCGACGGCACGCTGGTGCCCCCGCCGCCGTCGAGCAGTTCCGACGGCGAGGGCTGAACCTCAGCGCAGGTCGGCGATCGCCTTGCGCACCCGCTGCTCGGACACGGGGTACGCGGTCTTGAGTCCGCCGCCGAACAGACCCACCCGTAGTTCCTCGAGCATCCAGCGCACGCCGATCACGTCGTCCTCGCGCCGGCGTGCCGGCGGCAGCTTAGCCACCGCCGCCTGGAACTCGGCCCGCAGAGCAAGGACCTGTTCCTGCTGCCCCCGGTCGCGCTGGTAGCGCTCCGGCAGCTTCTCCAGCCGGCGTTGCATGGCCTGCAGATAACGGACGAGGTCAGGCAGCTTGGTCGCGCCGGTGGCGGTCACGAAGCCGGGGAAGACCAGAGCGGCCAGCTGGGAGCGCAGGTCGGTGAGCCCCGGCAGCAGGGCCGGGCTCGACGTGGACCTCAGCTCCAGCTCGATCTCGCGGGCCAGCCCCAGAATCGTGGACGTGGTGGCCAGGACGCTGGTGACCTCCGGATGCACCTCCTGCCGCACCTCCAGGAGCAGGCGCTCGAAGCCGGCCCGGTCCCAGGCCGGCCCGCCCGCCCGGTCGACGAGGTCGTCGACGGCCGCCCCGAGGCAGTCGTCGAACAGGTCGGACGGCGTCTTGTGCGGGGCCTGGGCCAGCGCCAGCTTCTGCCGGTTGCTCAGCCGGGCCAGCACGCTCTTGGCCGGCGAGGCGATGTTCAGCACGATCAGCCGGCGGGTGCCCGCCCGCATCGAGCGACGCTGGTCGCCGGGATCGTCGAGCACCTTCACGTCGACCGTGCTGCCCCGGTCGACCAGCGCCGGATACCCCTGCACGGTCAGCCCGGCCGACTTGTACTCGACCGACCGCGGGATCGCCCCGACGGTCCAGGCCGTCAGCCCGGTGACCTCGACCTTGGAGACCGCCGAGGAGATCTCCTGGCGCAGCTTCGGGCGCAGCTTCTCCCGCAGCCGGTCCAGGCTCTTGCTCTCGCCCAGCCGGTTGCCCTTCTCGTCCTCCACCCGGAAGGTGACCTTGAGGTGGTCGGGCACCTTGGCCAGGTCCCACGCGCCCTCCGGGACGTCCACCCCGGTCAGCTCGTAGAGCTCGTCCTCCAGCGCCGGGAAGAGCGGCTCGGAACCGGGCTCGGTGTCGGCCAGCCGTTCCAGCACCGCCCGGGCCCGCTCCGGCGCCGGGGTCAGCCCCTTGCGCACCGGCTTGGGCAGCGAGCGGATCAGCTCGGTGACCAGTTCCTGCCGCAGTCCCGGGATCTGCCACTCGAAGTCCTGGTCCTTGACCTGGTTCAGGGCGCCCAGGGGCAGGTGCACGGTGACCCCGTCGGCCGCCGTACCCGGCTCGAACTGGTAGGTCACCTTCAGGCGCAGGTCGCCGACCGGCCAGGTGGCCGGGTAGTCCTCGGCCGAGACCTTGGGGGCCTCGGGGGCGAACAGCATGGACGTCCAGAAGCTCAGCTGGTCGGGCCGGTCCCGGCGGGCCTTCTTCCACCACGAGTCGAAGTGCGCCACCGACACCACGTCGGCGGGGATGCGCTGGTCGTAGAAGTCGAACAGGATCTCGTCGTCCACCACGATGTCGCGGCGCCGGACCTTCTCCTCCAGCGACTCGACATCGTCCAGCAGCTTGCGGTTCTCGTGGAAGAACGCGTGGCCGGTGCGCCACTCGCCCTCGACCAGGGCGTGCCGGATGAACAGCTCCCGGGACAGCTCCGGGTCGATCCGGCCGTAGCCGACCGTGCGCCCGACCACCACCGGAATGCCGTACAGGGTGACCCTTTCGGTGGCCACCGCCGAGCCGCGCTTCTTCTCCCAGCGGGGCTCGCTGTAGTGCCGCTTGACCAGGTGCCCGGCCAGCCGCTCGATCCACAACGGGTCGATCCGGGCCGCCGTGCGGCCCCAGAGCCGGCTGGTCTCGACCAGTTCGCCGACCATCACCCAGCGCGGGGTGCTGCGGTACAGCGCCGAGCCCGGCTGGATGGCGAAGCGGGCACTGCGGGCCCCCAGGTACTCCCGCGTCTCGCCGTCTTTCAGGCCCACCTGCGAGAGCAGTCCCGAAAGTAGCGACAGGTGAATCTTTTCCGCCTGGGCGTCGGTGACCGGCTCGAGCGCATCCTCGATCTCGTCCGGATCGACGGCCTCGGGATCGAAACTCGACGTCGCCCGGCCGCCCGCTACCCGGATCCCCGCGCTGCGCAGCACCTGACGCAGCTGCCCGTGCAGGTCCTGCCACTCCCGGATCCGCTGACTGTGCAGGAACTCGTCGCGGCACATCCGCCGGAACCGGCCGGAGCCGTACTCCTTCTGCTTCCCGACCACGTAGTTCCACAGGTTCACGTAGCTCAGGAAGTCCGAGCGCTGGTCCTTGAACCGGGCGTGCGACTGGTCGGCCTGGGCCTGCTTGTCGGTCGGCCGTTCCCGCGGGTCCTGGATCGACAGCGCCGAGACGATCACCAGGACGTCGGCCAGACAGCCGTTGCGGTCGGCCTCCACCAGCATCCGGGCCAGCCGGGGGTCGACCGGCAGCTGCGCCAGGGTGCGCCCCATGCCGGTGAGGCGCTTGCGCTGGTCAGTCTGTTCCGGGTCGATCGCGCCGAGCTCGTCCAGCAGCGCCATGCCGTCCTTGATCTGACGCGGGTCGGGCGACTCCAGGAACGGGAAGCGTTCCACCTCGCCCAGGTTCAGCGAGGTCATCTGCAGGATGACGGCGGCCAGGTTGGTGCGCAGGATCTCCGGGTCGGTGAACTCCGGACGGCTCTCGAAGTCCTCCTCGCTGTAGA
The DNA here is from genome assembly GCF_030269265.1 of Kineosporia sp. NBRC 101677. Lineage (NCBI taxonomy): Bacteria > Bacillati > Actinomycetota > Actinomycetes > Kineosporiales > Kineosporiaceae > Kineosporia > Kineosporia sp. NBRC 101677. The sequence continues at coordinate 407,282 of NZ_BSTA01000007.1, read as the reverse complement.
GGCGGATGCAGATACCGTCGGAAAGCCGCCCGCAGCGGCCCTTGCGCTGGTTCGCCGAGGCCTGCGACACCTTCTCGATCGGCAGGCGCTGCACCTTGGTGCGGAAGCTGTAGCGGCTGATCCGGGCCGTGCCCGGGTCGATCACGTACCTGATTCCCGGCACGGTGAGCGAGGTCTCGGCCACGTTGGTGGCCAGCACGATGCGCCGGCCCGAGTGCGGGGCGAAGACCCGGTGCTGCTCGGCCGCCGAGAGCCGGGCGTACAGCGGCACCACCTCGGTGTTCGCCCCGACGTGCCGGTTCAGCGCGTCGGCGGCGTCGCGGATCTCGCGCTCACCGCTGAAGAACACCAGCACGTCGCCCGGGCCCTCGGCCTCGAGCTCGTCGACCGCCTCGATCACCGCCTCGATCGGGTCGCGGGTGATCTCGGTGGTGTTGCCCTCCTCGTCGACCTCCTCGACGAGGACCAGGGGACGGTAACGGACCTCGACCGGATAGGTGCGGCCGGAGACCTCGACGATCGGGGCGTCGTCGAAATGCCGTGAGAACGCCTCCGGGTCGATGGTGGCGGAGGTGATGACCACCTTCAGGTCGGGCCGGCGCGGCAGCAGCTGCTTGAGGTAGCCGAGCAGGAAGTCGATGGTGAGGCTGCGCTCGTGGGCCTCGTCGATGATGATCGTGTCGTAGCGGGTGAGCAGCCGGTCCCGCTGGATCTCGGCCAGCAGGATGCCGTCGGTCATCAGCTTGACCAGCGTGGAGTCGCTCGCCTGGTCGGTGAAACGCACCGTGTAGCCGATGGTCTCGCCCAGTTCGCCGCCCACCTCCTCGGCGATCCGCTCGGCCACCGAGCGCGCGGCCAGCCGCCGGGGCTGGGTGTGCCCGATCATCCCGCGGACGCCGCGGCCCAGTTCCAGGCAGATTTTCGGCAGTTGAGTGGTCTTGCCCGACCCGGTCTCACCTGCCACGATCACGACCTGGTGCTCGGCGATCGCCTTCAGCAGGTCGTCACGCCGCTGACTCACCGGCAGTTGCGCCGGATAGGTGATCGCCGGAACGGAGGCGCGACGGCTCTCGACCCTGGCCCGCGAACTGCCGATCTCCGTGGAGATCCGTGCCAGTTCGGCGGTTCTCTCCTCGTCGGTCCGCCGGCGTGAGTGCAGCACCGAATCGAGCTGACGGCCCAGCCGGCGCTCATCGGTCAACGACACGTCGTTCAGGGAAGAACGCAGCTCATTTACAGCTGAAACCCAGGTTTGTGTGCTCATCTGCGCGAAATCCTAGACACCACAGGGAAAAGTTGCGTGGCCGGGTAGCCATGTCACTAGTATTTTCATCTTCAACGACCTCACAGGAGGATCACCCATGACTGCAACCCTCCGCAGCACCGGAGAGAAGCAGACGGCTCCCGACGCGGCCGCGAACCTCGAAGAGGCACGGCCGGCCGGCTTCAGCCGGCGCCGGGCCATGACGGTCTGCTCCCTGACCCTGCTCGGTGCAGCCGGGCTGGCCGCCTGCGGCGGTGGCGACGAGGAGGAGACCACGTCGTCCTCCGGCTCGACGCCCTCGGCCTCCGAGAGCACCGAGAGCTCGGCCGACGCGGGCTCGGGCTCGGGCGGCCAGACCATCGCCGCCGTCTCCGACATCCCCGAGGGCGAGGCCGCGAGCTTCGAGCTCGACGGTGACCCGATCATCGTGTCGATGCCCGCGGCCGAGCAGCCGGTGGCCTTCTCCGCCGTCTGCCCGCACCAGGGTGCGACCGTGGCGGTGGAGGGGGACCAGATCGTCTGCCCGCTGCACAATTCGATCTTCGAGAAGGACACGGGCGCTTTCGTCTCGGGGCCGGCGGCCGGGAAGGGACTGACCCCGATCGAGGTGTCGGTCGAAGGCGGGAACATCGTCACGTCCTGACCCATTCCCTGCCCATCGTCGCAGGATCCAGGCGCCGGGCCCGGGGAGTCAAACGACTTACCGGGCCCGGCGCCGGTCCGGACGGTCCGGGCCGACGGCACTGACCTCCACGGTGCCCCGGACCCGGGTGGGGGAGGCGGCCGAGATCAGGGTGCCGGAGCCGTCCAGGGCCTGGGCGGTCAGCTCCCAGGTGTACTGGCCCACGGCCAGCCGCGTGCCCGCGCCGGAGCGGCCGTCCCAGACCAGGCCCCGCAGGCTGCCGTCGCTCAGCGTGGTGGAGCCGTCGGGTGCGGTGACCGGCAGGGTGCGCACCACCCGTCCGGCCGGGCCGAGGATCCGCAGCACCGCGTCCCGCACCGGCCGGGTCACGTCGAACTGCGGCTTCCAGGTGTCGTACTTCCCGTCGCCGTCGGGAGTGAAGCCGAGCGGGGCGGCCGCCGCGATCAGCCTCGGCCGCAGGTTCACCGCGAAGGGCAGCTTCTCCAGCACCACCCGGCGCAGCTGCTCCCCGAGCCGCACCTCGCGCGCCACCAGATCGCCGTCCAGGGCGAAGCCGGTGGTGGCGCCGGGCAGGACGACGGGGGTGGAGGCCGGGTCGGAGAGGTCGACCAGGCTCAGGGCCTCACCGTCGCGCCAGGCCAGCACCCCCTCGCGCAGGGTGAGACCGGTGATCGGCTGCGGGTCCGAGCCGATGATCGAGCCGAGGCCGGTGGCGACGTCGCGGATCTCGCCGGTGCGCAGGTCCTGCACGGTGACCCGGTCCCGGGAGCAGCTGGTCCAGGCGGCCTGACCGGCCCAGGTGGCCACCAGCGGGGCCTGCTCGCAGCTGCTGGGGTCGAGCCGGACCGGCAGCGGGCGCTCGACGTCGACCGACCAGACGCCCGCCAGACCGGCGCCGCTCTTCGGTACGGAGTACACGACGTCGGCGCCGTACAGGTCGTCGTGGCCGTGCTGGGCCGAGGCGGCGGGAGCGGTCCAGAGCAGCTCTCCGTCCGGGCGGAAGACCTGCCCGGCGACCAGGGTGTACGCGCCCGAGACGGTGGGGGAGTCGTCGGTGACCCGCACCCGTCCATTGTTGGGAAGTTCCACGAAGCGCTGGGCGACGAGCGCGCTCGTTCTTCCTTGGTCGATCAGCTGCCACTGGGTGGCCGTTCCCGGGTTCTGCAGGACGCCGCGGCCGGCCGAGAAGGCGATCGGGACGACGGAGCGGTTCCCGGCCGACGAGCCGGCCAGCTGCGTCAGCTCGGTCTTGTCGCCGAGAACGATCCGGCCTGCGTCGGTGTGCAGCACGTTGCCGAACACGGCGGCGGCCTTGCGCCGGCCTGCGGATCGGTCGGTGTAGTGCAGCGAACCGGCCGACAGGGCCCAGGACGTGACCGGGTACCGGGCCGGCGGGATCTCCGCGATCCTCGTCACCGAGCGGCCCTGGACCAGGTGGACGGCCGGATGCCGGCCGCTGGAAGCGGTGTAGAAGCGGTCCCCGACCAGGTCCAGGCCGGAGTCCGAGGTCACACCCTTGGGCAGGGCGACCCGGGTGATCTTCGCTGAGCCCTTCGTGCGGTGCTCCAGCACCCAGCGCTGCCGGTGGCGGATGATGCGGCCCGACCGGTCACCGAACTTCAGCCACTTCCCCTTGGCGGTCGGGGCGATCTTCCCGTCCGGATCCACCTGCGTGTAGGGCGTGGTGGCTTCCCCGCCTCGGGGTTTCTCCCGTACAGCGAGGGAGCCGGACCGGGGTTCTTCACCGGTGGCCAGGTCCAGCCGACTTTCCTGGGGGTAGGCGTTGCCGCGCTTCCCTCCACCGAGTTCGTACCAGGTAAGCAGGGTGCCGGCGACGCTCAGCCGGACCAGAGAGCCGTCTCTGGTGCTTACCCCGGCGCCCGGGCGAGCGGTCAGCTGCATCGTGCCGTCGGGGCCGGTGAGCGCACCCGTGTAGACCGTGGCGGCGGCACCTGAGCCGACGGCGGGCCCCTGCCACACGGCCAGGCCATGTTCCGATGCGCCGATCAATCTGGCCGGGGTAGGTGCGGGGTGACCGGCCATGGTCAGCGAGTCCAGGGGCTGCACGGTGCGGGCGGCCAGGGCCTGGGCTCGGGTTCGTACCGGTTCGTCGGCGCTACCGGGAGCATTCACGGCACCCGTCAGGACGAGAGAGAGCGCGTAGGCGGCCGGAAGCAGGCGTAGGTGCCGGGCTGGGCGGGGACCTGGGGCGCTGGGCCTTACCGGCTCGGCTGGGGGTGGGGGTTCGCTGGGCGGGGCTTCGTGAATGACCTCCAGGTGGTCCGCCGGATCGAGGCGGACTTCGAGATCGGGGGCGCTCACCTGGGCGTCTCCCACCTTTGAACCGGACACCTGCGAATGGTGCTCCGGGAGCAGGGCCGATGCACGCATCCGGTGAGCGGCCGGGGACTGGGCGGGTTCGGCTGGGGGAAATCAGGCGCAGAAGGGGTCTTCGCCGTCCGCTCTTGCCCCGGACCCTCCGGATCTGTTGCTCCGCGGGGGATTTGCTCGGTAGGGGGAGAGGTTGCGGGTGGTGGGCCCGGCCGTCCCCCCGGTCGGTCGGGCCCACCGTCTGTGGGTCGTCACCCGCAAGTGTTCAACTGATCCAGGCTGCGAGGGCCTGGAACGGATCGTCGGCCACGGTGTGGGCCTGCATCAGACGGGGCCCGACGGCGGTGGCGGGCAGAAGCGCTGCGGCGATGAGCAGTTGCAGCGCGCGACGGCGGCGTGACAGGTCAGGCCTGCGGGACAGGGACGGTGTGGGCATGCGGAAGTTCCCGGATCAATGACGGATCGGCCGCGACGCCGGCGAAGGACGGCGAAAAGCGCAGCGAGGACTGTGCGAAGCATGCCGTCCCCGGGTCCGGCCCGCATGTCACCTCATGAGGGGACGGCGGAGCTCGGCTGAATTGCCTTGCAGTCAAAGAGATTAAGGACGTTTGTGGGCCTGATGGGTTGCCTGGCGGCACCTTTCGGGCGTGACGGCAAAACGGAACGCCGCTGTCGCCCGGGGGAAGAGCCCCCGGTGACAGCGGCGTTCGGCAGTGGTGCCCGGCGGCCGAGGACTACCCCTCGTCCGCGCTGAACAGCGAGGTGACCGAGCCGTCCTCGAAGACCTCGTGGATCGCCTGGGCGATCAGCGGGGCGATCGAGAGCACGGTCATGTTCGGCAGCAGCCGCTCGGCCGGGATCGGCAGCGTGTTGGTGAGGATGATCTCGGTGGCACCGCAGTCGCGCAGCCGCTCGGTGGCCGGGTCGGACAGGATGCCGTGGGTGGCCGCGATCACCACGTCCTTGGCGCCCTGCTCGAACAGCTTGGTGGCGGCCTTGGTGATCGTGCCCCCGGTGTCGATCATGTCGTCGACCAGCAGGCAGGTGCGGCCCTCGACGTCACCGACCACCCGGTTGGTGACCACGGTGTTCGGCATCCGCGGGTCACGGGTCTTGTGGATGAAGGCCACCGGTGTGCCGCCGAGACGGTCGGCCCAGCGCTCGGACAGCCGCACCCGGCCCGAGTCGGGCGAGACCACGGTGATCTCCTCGCCCTTGTACTTGTCCGCGATGTAGTCGCCCAGCAGGCGCATCGCGAACAGGTGGTCGACCGGGCCGTCGAAGAAGCCCTGGGTCTGGTCGGTGTGCAGGTCGACCGTCATCAGCCGGTCGGCGCCGGCCGTGTGCAGCAGGTCGGAGATCAGCCGGGCGGAGATCGGCTCCCGGCCCCGGTGCTTCTTGTCCTGCCGGGCGTAGGGGTAGAACGGCAGGACCACGGTGATCCGGTCGGCCGACGCGCGCTTGAGCGCGTCGATCATGATCAGCGTCTCCATGACCCAGGTGTTGATGCCGTGGCCGCAGGACTGGACGACGAAGGCGTCGGCGCCGCGCACCGACTCCTCGAACCGGACGAAGATCTCGCCGTTGGCGAACTCGTAGGCCGACTGTGGCGTGAGGCTGACGTCGAGATACTTGACGATCTCCTCTGCCAGATCGGGGTATGCCCGGCCGGAGAAGACCTGCAGCGTCTTCCGGCTTTGGATAGAAACAGTGTTCACCAGCGGTACCTCTCACGGGGGTCGTGCCGCCATGTTCCCAGACTTTTCATGCGACAGGCTTTTGGGGGATTGAAGCACCCTCCCCATCGGCCGACTGTGAATCGACGATGACCGAAACTGGCCCCTCCGGCTCGGGGAGGGGGTGCTGAGTCGGTACTGGCTGATTCAAAGGGGGCTGGATGTCCACATACGTGCAACTGGGTCGCGTGGAGGCTGGGCTGCCTCCGGCGCTGGTCGACGACGAGGACGTGACCTCGGACCGGATGGTCTACGTGCGCCGGATCGTGCCGGGCAGTGCCGGGCACGTCTGGCAGGTGCTGCTCAGCCCGCAGGGCACTGCGGTCTGGCTGGGGCACGGAGCGGTGATCGCCGGGCCCGGGCAGACCTACATGAGCGACGAAGGTGACGCCGGAGTCGTGCGTAGTTTCCACCCCCTGGAGCAGTTGCGGCTGTCCTGGCACTCCAGCGCCGAGGACGAGACCAGTCTGGTCGAGCTCGACCTGACCCCGGTCGCCGGGGGCACCCGGCTGCGACTGTGGCACGAGGGCCTGCCCTCGGCACTGCGTTCGGCGATGCAGGAGCGGTGGGAACAGCGGCTGGACGACTTCGCGCGCAGCTGTCTGTAGCGCCCTGCGGGCCTCGGCGGACGGCCCTCGGCCGGGAGAAAGATCACCCGGCCGGGGGAACGTCACGGACCCGCGGCTCAGGGGTTCCAGCTCAGCATCAGCCACCCGCCGGCCGCGATCGAGACCAGCGACACGGCGAAGAAGACCACCACCCAGACCAGCCCGGGCACGTGGCTCAGCCAGGCCAGCTGGTCGGCGTCCGAGGTCACCGGCGGACCGCCCCGGGTGCCGCTGCCCTGGGCCCGGCGGGAGCGCTGCAGTTCGATCACCGCGCGCAGGCCCCCGATCAGCAGCAGCCAGGTCACCGCGCAGGCGAAGCCCAGGGCGGTGCGCTCGTCGCCCCAGACGATCACCGCCACCGCGGCCGCCCCGGTGGCCACCACGGTGAGCAGGCCGAAGGCGTTGCGGATCTGGGTGAGCAGGACGGCCAGCAGGCCGACGACGATCCACAGCAGCCACTGGACCCGGTCCAGCCCGACCAGCGCGGCCAGACCGACCCCGATCAGCGAGGGCGCCGGGTAGCCGGCCAGTGCGGTGAAGATCATGCCGGGCCCGCGCGGCTTGCCCCGGGAGAGCGTGACCCCGGAGGTGTCCGAGTGCAGCTTGATCCCGGCCAGTTCGCGGCCCATCAGCAGCGCGGCGACGGCGTGCCCGCCCTCGTGGGCGATCGTGACCACGTTACGCAGCACCCGCCAGGTGGTGCGCTCGCCGGTGAGGACCACGGCGGCGACCATCAGGACGATCACCAGGACGCGTTCGTCGCTGAGGGACTCCCAGGAGAGGTTGTCCCAGTCGAAGGTGGTGCTGGTGGCGCTGGCCGCTGACATTTCGCCAAGGGTAGGGGTCAGCGCTGAGCGTCTTCCACGGGGTCGGCCGGGAGTTCGGTGTGAACCGGCCGGCTGCCGTGCCCGTGCCCGTGCCCGTGCCGATGCCGGCGGCCCAGGCGGGGCAGCGGGTGCGCCTCCGGCCGGCCGGCGATCGGCCCGGCGGCCGGATCGTCCAGCCCGAGCCTGCGCACCGGGTCGGCCTCGGGCCGGTAGATGGTGTGCAGGATCATCCCGCAGAGGATCACCACCAGCAGGTCCCGCAGCAGCACCACGGCGAGGAACTGCTCGGGGGAGTTGCCCCGGTCCGGATCCTGCAGGCCCAGGAAGTAGCCCAGACGCGGGTACCAGAGGTAGGCGTCCACCCCCATCCAGACCAGCAGCGGGAACACCCGGGGCAGGGCCAGCACCGCCAGGGGCACCAGCCACAGCGAGTACTGCGGGCTCCAGACCTTGTTGGTGAGCAGGAACGCGGCGATCACCAGGAACACCAGCGACGCGAGCCGGGGCCGGCGGGGGGCGGTCAGGCCGACCACCCCGATCAGCAGGCACAGCACCAGGAAGGCGGCCAGGGTGAAGGCGTTCAGCTTCTCCGGTGAGTGGCCCGAGTAGAGCGGGTAGTCGAAGCCCCGCCAGCCGGTGAAGGTGGTCAGCGCGTTGTAGATCGAGTCGTGGTCGGCCGGGCGCACCGAGTTCAGCCGGAAGAACTCGTACCAGCCCCGGGGGTAGAGCAGTGCGAACGGCGCGTTGCAGGCGACCCAGGCCGCGGCGGAGGTCAGCGTGGCCTTCCACCAGGGGCGCATCGTCCCGGCGCGCCAGCACAGGATCAGCAGGGGGCCGAGGATGAAGAGGGGATACAGCTTTGCTGCCGCCCCGATCCCGAGCAGGACCCCGGCCAGGACCGGTTTGTTCCGGGCCCAGGCGAGCATGCCCGCGGCGGCCAGCGCCACCGCCAGGGTGTCGAAGTTGGTGAAGGCATGCACGAACACCAGGGGCGAGAGCGCCATCAGGGCCACGTGCCACTTCCTCGCGGCCAGCGGGATCGTGCAGGCCACGGCGGCCAGCCAGGCCACCGCGAGCACCACCGCCATGATCACGAAGTAGGGCGCGACCTCGGGGCCGGGATAGCCGTCCACGGCCACCCAGACCTTGGTCACCTTCATCACGCCGTACTGGAGCAGACCGGTCACCACCGGGTACTCCATCGCCCGGACGCTGCCGTCGGCGTCGGTCCAGGTGGTCTTGTAGGGCAGCGTGCCGTCCTGCAGTCGGTCCACCCCGTACAGCGGGATGGCGTCGGAGTAGCAGTGCAGCGAGTACTGCCGGGCGTCGCGCCAGTCCAGCGCGATCTGGCCGTCCGCCGTGCGGTAGGTGTCGATGCAGGGCGCCTTGGCCACCCACCCCACCGCCAGGCCGACTCCGGCCAGCAGCATCAGGACCAGCCACACCCGCAGGCCACGGTCGGAGAATCTGCTGGTCAGTCCGGTCATCGGCCCGGACTTTACCGACCCATCCGATGTGTCACGCTTACGACGCGAGATCGGCCAGGAACTTCTTCACCAGCGGCACCGCGGTCTCCGCGCCGAAGCCCCCGTCCTCGACCACCACGGCGAACGCGATGTCGCCCTGGAAACCGGTGAACCAGGCGTGGGTTCGCGGCGGGACGTCGCTGCCGTACTCCGCGGTGCCGGTCTTTCCGGAGACCGGGCCGCCCGGAACGCCCTTCAGTGCGGTGGCCGTGCCGTTCGTCACTACGCCGCGCATCAGCGAGCGCAGGGTCTTGGCCGCGGCCGCGTCCAGCTTCACCGGTTCGACCTCCGCGGACGTTTCCGCGGAAGCGGTGGGTTCCGCACTCGCCTGGCCACCCTCGTCCTCGGAGGTGGGCTCTTCGCCGGTGCTGCTGGGCCGGCCGTTGAGCACCAGCCGGGGAGCGTGCCAGGTGCCCTCGGCGACCGCGGCCGAGGCGCTGGCCACGGTGAGCGGGCTGGCCAGCACCTTGCTCTGGCCGATCATCGAGGCGGCGTGCTCGACCGCGTCGCCCTCGGTGGGCACCTGGCCCAGGTAGGCGGTGACCCCGGTGGCGTTGGGCTGGCCGTAACCCAGCGACCTGGCGGCCTCGGCGAGTTCGTCCTGGCTGATCAGCCGGGCGCTGCCGACGAAGGCGGTGTTGCAGCTGTGGGCGAAGTCGTCGGCGAACTTCACCCGGCCCAGCACCTCGTCCTCGGCGTTCTTGAAGGTCTTGCCGCCCACGGCCAGGGTGGCCGGGCAGGCCACGGTCTTGTTCGCGGTCATCCCGCCGAACTCGAGCAGGCCGAAGGTGGAGGCGACCTTGAAGGTGGAACCGGGCGGGTACTGGCCGAGCAGGGCCCGGTTGTAGCTGTTGCCGTTCGGGCCGCCGTTGGCGACGGCCAGGATGTTGCCCGTCGCCGTGTCGATCGCCACCAGCCCGGCCAGCTTCTTCGCCGAACCGAGCGCCTTGTCGGCGGCGTTCTGCACCTCCTGGTCGATGGTGACCTCGAGGTTCTCGCCGTCAGTGGGGTCGGCGCGGTAGAGCTCGGTCGGCTCGGTCTCCTTCTGGTCCGGGACGGCGGCCGTCACCGCGACCCCGGGCGTGCCCGAGAGCTGCTCGTCGTAGGTGCGCTGCAGACCCGACAGCCCGGTCTCGTCGCCGGCCTGCACCCGCCCGCCCGACTCCTTCACGATGTCCGCGGTGGCCGTGCCGACCGTGCCGAACAGCGGCCGGGCGAAGTCGGAGGTGGGCGGCAGCGAGAGGTTCTTGGTCTGGAACACCGTGCCCGGGATCGGCTGCAGCTGGTCCTTGACCTTGTCGTAGGCGGCCCGGCGCAGGGTGATCACCTCGACGAACACGTCGTCGCCGGCCGCCTTGGCCCGCTTCAGCAGGGCGGCGCCGTCCACGTCGACGATGCCGGCCACCTGGTTCACGGTCTGCTCCAGGTTGTCGGCCCGTGACTTCTGCAGGCCGACCATGACCACCTCGCGATCCTCGACCAGCACCTTCTCGCCGGCGCCGATGATCTGGCCGCGGCGGCCGGTCAGCGTGCTCGCCTCCAGCGTGGCGGTGGCCAGCGCGCCGGTCAGCTGGGGGTGCACCAGGGCCGGGCTGTACTCCGGCAGCCAGGCGTCGTCCTGCTTCACCAGGGTCAGCGTGGTGTCGTACTGCCACTGCTGGTCGCCGGTCAGCGGCCAGCTGACCTTCAGCGGCACGCTCGCCGTCTCGCCGCTCTCGGACTCGGTCGGCTCGCCCGCGGTGACCTCGGCCGGCTTGTCGGTCTTCTCACTCGTGAGGCCCGCGGTGATTTTCTGCACGGCGCCCGCCGGGTCCTTGGTCTCGCTCGGGGCGAAGGCCAGGGTGGCCAGATTGCCGCCGGTCCAGGCCCGGGCGAAGGCGGTGGCCGCGGTGGTCTGAGCACCGCTCTGGTCGCTGCCTCTCAGCAGGTACAGGGCTGCACCCCCGGCCCCGGCGAGGACCAGTACGGCGACCAGGACGGAGATCAGGACGCGACGGCTCACGGTCCCCGACGGTAGCGGTCGAGCCGGGCCTGCGGTACGAAAGGTGCGTGCCCTCCTTGATCCTTGGACCAGTCCTCCGGCATGTCGGTGCCGAACACGCAACGGTCTGGGTCGAGGTGGACACCCGCTGTGAGGTGTCCGTGCTCGGCGCGACCGCGACGACCTTCGAGGTCAGCGGCCATCACTACGCCCTGGTGCAGGTGGGGGACCTGCCCGCGGCCGAGACGGTCGAGTATGACGTGCGTCTCAACGGGGTCCAGGTCTGGCCCCCCGCAGAGCCCGGCCGGCCCGGCGTGTCGGGCGGGAGCCCGGTGCTGCCGCCCTCCCGGATCCGCACCCTCGACCCGGAACGCCCGCAGCGCATCGCGTTCGGTTCCTGCCGGGTGGCCACCCAGCGCACCGTGAAGGGCAAGCGCAAGTACGGGGTGGACGCCCTGGAGGCGTACGCCGTCCGGATCGCCAACCACCCCGACGACGGCTGGCCCGACCTGATGCTGATGCTCGGCGACCAGGTGTACGCCGACGAGACCACCGAGCTCACCCAGCAGCGGATCGCCGCCCGGCGCGACATCACCAAGCCCCCGAAGCGCGAGATCGCCGACTTCGAGGAGTACACCTGGCTCTACCACGAGTCGTGGAGCGACCCGCAGATCCGCTGGCTGATGTCCACGGTCCCGATCGCGATGATCTTCGACGACCACGACGTGCACGACGACTGGAACACCTCCCGGTCCTGGCGCCAGGACGTGAAGAAGACCTCGTGGTGGGCCGAGCGCATCGTCGGCGGGCTGGTCTCGTACTGGGTCTACCAGCACATCGGCAATCTCTCGCCGCAGGAGCTCGCGGCCGACGAGGTGTACCAGCGGGTGCTGCAGTGCGCCAAGAACGGTGAGGACGCGGCCCCGATGCTGCGCGAGTTCGCCGAGATGGCCGACGCCGAGGCGGACGGGGGCAAGGGCTACCGCTGGTCGTTCTGGCGGGACCTGGGGCGCACCCGGCTGGTGGTGATCGACTCGCGCTGCGGCCGGATGCTCGACGGTGAGTACCGCTCAATGCTGTCCGACGCCGAGTTCGCCTGGGTGGAGGAGAAGGCCCGGGGAGACTTCGACCACCTGCTGATCGGTACCTCCCTGCCCTGGCTGATGGCCCCGGCGCTGCACCAGATCGAGGCCTGGAACGAGCATCTGGCCGAGGGCGGGGGGCGCCGCGGCTGGGTGGGGGAGCAGCTGCGGCGGGCCTCCGACCTGGAGCACTGGCCGGCCTTCCGGGAATCGTTCGACCGGTTGTCGCGGCTGATCGCCGACGTGGCCTCGGGTGAGCACGGCAGCCCGAAGCCGGCCTCGGTCTGTGTGCTCTCCGGCGACGTGCACCACAGCTACATCTGCGAGGCCGACGTCACCCCGTTGATGCGCGAGGTGCCCGCCGACGCCTCGAAGGTGTACCAGCTGACCTGTTCGCCGGTGCACAACACGATCCCCGCCGTGATGCGCCTGGCCTTCAGCATCTCCTGGACCGCGCCGGTCACCCGGATCGCCCGGCTGGTGTTCACCCGGCCGCGCACCATCCCCGAGACGCTCATGCGCTGGAAGTCGCTCGGGGGGCCGCTTTTCGGCAATGCCATCTCCACGTTGGTGCTGGAGGGCCGGGCCGCCCGGGTGGTGCTGGAGTCGACCCGGCACGCCAAGCCCCAGCAGCCGCGCCGGCAGTCGGACGGCGATCCGATGGGCAGCGAGTGGGAGCTGACCCCGGAGGACTGGGACGAGTCGCGCTACCCGCTCGAGGTCGAGATCGCGCGCGACCTGTCCGCGCACTCGTGAAGCGCGGTGCTGCCTTCTTCTAAGTAGCTCTTCGGACCGAACCACCGATCGAGGACGCGGGTGGGCACCCAGGTGCCCACCCGCGTCCTTCGTTTGCTCTTCTCCCTTCGGGAACAATCTCGACAGCGATACGTTAACGATATATCGTCGAAGCATCGATAGAAGGAGGACGGCGATGACGAGGCACACACCTCAGGAGATGACAGCGAGCGGCGCGGCAAGAGGCCGGGCCCGGGCATGGAAGGAAGAGCGAATGAGGCAGGCAGAAGAGATGAACCGCGAGACACCCGAGTGGGGATCCCCCGGGGAAGGAGGCCCGTTCGGCGGGCGCCGGTTCCGTCGTGGACGAGGTTTCGGCTTCCCCGAAGCAGTTGGCCCGAGGGGGGCTCGCGGTCAGGGGATCGACCCCAACGACTTCCCCGAGGGTGAAGACGACCGCGAGGGAGGCCGGGGGCACGGCCCGTTCCACGGTGGGCGGCGTGGTCCCGGTCGGTTCGGCCCGGGTGGGTTCGGGCCGGGCGGTTTCGGCCCGGGCGGTTTCGGTCCCGGTGGTTTCGGGCCGGGCGGCTTCGGCCGAGGAGGCTGGGGCGGCGGTGACGGGCCCGGTCGTGGTCCGGGTCGTGGTCGCGGCGGGCGTCGTCCGCGGGGCAACGTACGGGCCGCGATCCTGGCCCTGCTGGCCGAGGAACCCCGTCAGGGCTACCACGGCTACGCGATCATGACCGAGCTGACCAAGCGCAGCGGTGGTCTGTGGCGCCCCAGCCCGGGATCGGTCTACCCCGTGCTGCAGCAGTTGCAGGACGAAGGTCTGATCACCGCGGAAGAGGCGGAGGGCGGCCGCAAGGTCTTCGCGATCACCGGCGCCGGCGCCGAGACGGTGCAGCAGAACCCGGGCGAGTTCAGTGAGCCGTGGGCGATGGCCGGCCCGGGGCAGCGGCAGCGGGTGCAGACCCTGTTCGAGGGGATGGGCGCGCTCGGTCAGGCCACCCAGCAGGTGGCCCGGCTGGGGTCGGACGAGCAGGTCGAGCGGGCCCGGCTGGCCCTCGACGAGGCCCGGCGGCGGATCTACCGGATCCTCGCCGAGGACGAGTCCGCCGACCCGGACGCGCCGGTGCCGACCGGTGACCAAGAGTGACCGTGGCGGGCGCCCGGAGCGCTGATCCGGGCGCCCTCCCGTCGGGACCGCAGGCCAGACGGCTGTTCCGGTGTGCGGTCCCGGCGGGTGTGATCCACGCTGTTCGCTCAGGGTGGACACCGGATCCGGGATTCTGCGACGAACCGGTAGCGTTGTAGGTGCCGGGTGCCCGTTCCACGGCGCCGACCCGAAGGGTCGGCCGGAGCGCGGACGGGGCCGACGAACCACAACGCGCGAGGGTCGCAGCCGCGCCCGGCGATGGAGGAGGACGCACGTGCTGGATCCGCGGGATCTGTACACGCTCGCCGAGGAACAGCCGGCCGAGGGAGAGCTCGACCGCCCGGTGCTGGTCCACGCCCTGGGCGGATTCATCGACGCGGGCAATGCCGGCCGGCTGGCCGGTGAGCACCTGCTGAGCTCTTTGGAGCACCGGGTGCTGGCCACGTTCGACGTCGACCAGTTGTACGACTACCGGGCCCGCCGTCCTCCGATGACGTTCATGGAGAACCACTGGGAGAGCTACGAGGCTCCCCGGCTGATCCTGGAAGAGGTCAGGGACGTGGAGGGCCGGGGCTTCCTGATGCTCACCGGCCCCGAGCCGGACATCCAGTGGGAGCGGTTCGTCGTCGCGGTCACCCAGCTCGTCGATCACTACGACGTGCGGCTGACCGTGGGCGTGCACGCCATCCCGATGGCCGTGCCGCACACCCGCCCTGCGGGGATGACCGCCCACGCCACCCGGCGCAACCTGATCGACATCAAGAACTCCTGGTCGGGCAACGTGCAGGTGCCGGGCAACGTGGCCGGACTGCTGGAGCTGCGGCTCGGGCAGGCGGGCAAGGACGCGGCCGGCTTCGCGGTGCACGTGCCGCACTACCTCACCCAGGCCGAGTTCCCCGACGCGGCGGTCGCCCTGGTCGACGCGGTGGCCGATGTCGCCGACCTCACCCTGCCCACCGGCTCGCTGATCGAGGCGGGCATCGAGACCCGGGCGGCGATCGAGGAGCAGGTGGCCGGCCAGCCCGAGGTCGCAGCGGTGGTCAGCGCGCTCGAGCAGCAGTACGACGCCTACGCCGCGGGCGAGGGCAACGCGCTCCCGCTGGCCGACGGCCCGGGCGAGCTGCCCACGGCCGACGAGCTCGGGGCCGAGCTGGAACGGTTCCTGGCCGAGGAGAACGACCGCAAGGGCCGCGGCGACAGCTGAGACGCCTGAGCTCGGCTGACGCTGTGCTCAGGCGAGGTGACCATCCGTCGCGATCTGGGTACCCTGCCTGTGTTTGATCGGTGATCCGTACTTTTCGGGGGTTCGTGATGAGCATCGACAGCACGTGGATCAGGGCGAGCGGCGCCGAGGGCAGCGACGAGTTCGTCGAGATGCGCCGCACCGGCGACATGATCGAGGTCCGCTACTCCAAGGACGGCGAGACCGGTGACGTCCTGTCGTTCACGCCGGGGGAGTGGGACGCCTGGCTCGACGGTGCCAAGAAGGGCGAGTTCGACCACCTGGTCTGAGGCTCGACCGACCAGAACCGCCGGAGGACGCCGGTGGGCCTGCTGGTCAGCAGGCCCACCGGTTTCTCGTGCGGGCTCAGGCGCGGGTGGGCGCCTGTTTACGCGGCCAGATCTTCAGCGTCCGGCTGTGGCTGAACGCCACCAGGGTGATCATCAGCACCGAGAGGCCGAACAGGAATCCGCCGATCACGTCGGTGAGGTAGTGCACGCCGAGGCCGAGCCGGTCCAGGGCGACGATCACCGGGAAGGCCAGGGCGCCGGACCACAGCGCCACCCGGGCCCGGGTGCTGCGTAGGTAGAACCCGTCGGACGGGAGCCGGACGTGGTGGCGCAGGCTCGGCTCGAGCAGCACCACCACGATGCCCGCGAACATCACCGCGTTGGTGGTGTGGCCGGAGGGGAAGCTGGCCCCGGCGGCCAGGTAGATCGGATCCGGCAGGTCGGGACGGGCCCGGTCGACCAGCAGCTTGACCACCGCGTTGAGCGTGCCGCCGATGGCGAGCGTGACCACCATCCAGGCCACCGCCCGGCGGGCTCCGTGCCGCCAGAGGACGAAGGCCGGGATCAGGAAGATCGCCCGGATCACGAACGGCTCGGTGGCGTGGCCCAGCACCGTCAGGATCGAGTCCAGCCAGGGCCGGTCGACGACGTAACCGTGGGCCCCGGTGGCCACGTCGTGGTCGATCTCGGGGACGTGCGGCAGGCCGGTGGAGACCAGGACCATGAGCAGGACGAACCCGCCGAGCAGCGTGGTGCCGAGGAACAGCAGCAGCCCGGCCAGGACGAGCTTGCTCTCGTTCTCCAGCGGCCAGTCCTCTTCCGGGGCCGGGGGATCCGCCTCGTCCCACGTGACCGCCTCGGATGCCGCTTCGTCCTGCCTCTTGCCCGCCAAGCTCTTTCCTCTCATTCGGCCGTCTCCGGCCCGGTGTCCTCTTCTTCGACGACGTGATGGCTGCGGACCGTGGTGATCGTGTCCGCCTCGGCCGCGGCCTTGTCCGGCCGGTGGGCCAGCACCCGCGCGAACCGCAGCGCCAGGCCGGCCGGGTAGCGGGGGGAGCGCTGCACCCCGTCGAAGGCGATCTCGACCACGAGTTCGGGGCGCACCTGCACCACCCACCGCGACTCCTTCTCGGTGAGCTCGCGCAGCTTCTCGGTCTGCCAGGCCAGCATCTGGTCGGTCAGGCCCTTGAAGGTCTTGCCCAGCATCACGAAGCCGCCCGGCGGGCCGTACTCACCCTCGGGATCGCGGGCGCCCAGGTGCAGGTTGGACAGCTTGCCGGTGCGCCGGCCGTGCCCCCACTCGGCGGCCAGCACCACCAGGTCCAGCGTGATCCGCGGCTTGACCTTGACCCAGCCCGCCCCGCGCCGGCCCATCGTGTAGGCGGAGGCCAGCGACTTCACCACGACGCCCTCGTGGCCACGGGCCAGGGTGTCGGCCGCGAACGCCTCGGCCCGGGCCACTTCGCCTTCATCCGCCGGATCCTCCACCACGTGCCGGGGGACCACGAGTTCAGGCGCAGCCGCCTCCAGCCGGGTGCGGCGGGCCGAGCCGGGCTGGTCGATCAGGTCGTCGCCGTCGACGTGCAGCGCGTCGAACAGGGTGAGGCCGAGCGGGGTTGCGGCGCGGGCACTCTCGACGTCGCGCCGGGCCACCCGCGCCGAGGTGACCTGGAAGGGGGCAGGACGGCCGGAGGCGGTGGTGGCGATCACCTCACCGTCGAGGATGGCCTCACCGACCCCGAGAGCCCGCACGGCCTGGACCACTTCGGGTACCCGGGCGGTGATGTCGTCGAGCGTGCGAGTGAACACGGCCACCTCTTCGGCCCGCCGGTGGATCTGCACCCGCACGCCGTCGAGCTTCCACTCCACCCCGGCCGGGCCGGTCTTGCTCAGGGCCGCGCCGAGTTCGGGGGCGGGCGCGGCGAGCATGGGGGCCAGGGCGCGGCCGACCGAGAGCTGGAAGGCGTTCAGCGAGTCGGCCCCGCCCTCCAGCGCCGCCGCGGCCACGTCGGGCAGGTCGCCGTGCACGGCCAGTGCCCGGCGCACCGCGGCCAGGGGGACCTCGGCGGCCTTGGCCACCGCATCGACGATCAGCCCGGCCGCCGCCCCCTGCCGCAGTTCACCCGAGATCAGGCCGGAGAGCAGGCGCTGCTCGGGCGCGGTGGCGGCCGCCATGAGCGAGTGCACGATCTGCTGCCGCTCGCCGCTGGAGCCGGGCCCGGTGAGCAACGAGGCCCGGGTCAGTGCATCGTCGACCTCGCGCACGCTGAGCGTGGGCTGCGGGGCCGGCGGGGGTGCGGAGCGCAGCGAGGCCCAGCCCAGGCCGGTGCGCCGCTGGAACGTGCGCCCGGACAGCCAGGCCGCCACCACCGGGGCATCGCTGCCCGAGGCCTGGCGCAGGCAGGCCGCCAGCAGCGCGATCTTCTCGCGCCGGGCGGAGGCGGCGGAGACGGCCTCGGAGGCCGCCGCGATCTCGGAGAGAAGCACGGGACCTACTCTGCCCGCCACCACCGACAAGAACACTTCGAGTGAACTCGCGCCGACCGGCGACACTTCGCGGTGACGCCCGCCATCATGGGCCGAATGAGGCGTTTCGTCCGCTGGGGCAGTTGCTTCGCCGTCCTGCTGGTGGCCGGTGGCGTCTGGCTGGTCCTGGACCACCGGTCCGACGAGGCCGCCGGCCGGGCCGCGGTCGAGCAGTACCGGCAGCGCACCGGCGTCACCGATGTCTCGGTCGCCTGGACCGAGCGCTTCGGTGACTGCGCCGTGGTCGCCCTGCACGACTCACGTCAGCAGGGCGTCGGCTCCATCGTGGTGCAACGCGCCGGGCAGACCTGGAGCACCGCGCGTTCCACCGAGGAGGAGGGGGTGTTCTTCGACTCCGACGACGTCGGCAGCCACCGTGACTGCCTGGACGTCGCCGAGTCCTCCGGGCCTCTGGTCAACGGCGCTCCGGTCAGCTCTGGGTGACCGTGCCCACCCCGTCGCTCGCCGAGACCGCGAAGCGCCGGGTCACCCGGACCGCCTCCAGCAGCCGCCGGTCGTGCGAGACCAGCAGCAGGGTGCCGCCGAACGACTCCAGCGCCTGCTCCAGCTGTTCGATCGCGGGCAGGTCGAGATGGTTCGTGGGCTCGTCCAGCACCAGCAGGTTCACCCCGCGCGCCTGCAGCAGCGCGAGCCCGGCGCGGGTGCGCTCGCCGGGGGAGAGGGTGCCGGCCGGGCGCAGCACATGGCGCGCCCCGAGGCCGAACTTGGCCAGCAGAGTGCGTACTTCAGCGTCCGGCCAGTCCGGCACGTGGGCGCTGAGCGCCTGCGCCACCGTGTCGTCCCCGGTGAACGCCGAGCGGGCCTGGTCGATCTCCCCGACCACGACCCCCGACCCGAGTGACGCCCTCCCCGATGCCGGCGCCAAACGTCCCAGAAGCAGTGACAGCAGGGTGCTCTTGCCGGAGCCGTTGGGGCCGGTGATCGCGATCCGGTCGGCCCAGTCGACCTGCAGCGTGACCGGGCCCAGCCGGAACGGCCCGCGCTGGGCGACCGCCTGGTCGAGCGTCGCCACCACCGAACCGGAACGGGCGGCCACCGCGATCTCGAACTGCAGCTGCCACTCCTTGCGCGGTTCCTCGACCACGTCCAGCCGCTCGATCATCCGCTGCGTCTGACGCGCCTTGGCGGCCTGCTTCTCGGCCGACTCGGCCCGGAAGTTGGGCACGAACTTGTCGTTGTCGGTGGCCTTGCGCCGGGCGTTGCGCACTCCCTTGTCCATCCAGTTGCGCTGGGTGCGGGCGCGTTCCTCCAGACCGGCGCGGGTGTCGGCGTAGTCCTCGTAGGCCTCGCGGGCGTGCCGCCGGGCCACCTCGCGCTCTTCCAGGTAGGCCTCGTAACCACCGCCGAACACGCTGACCTGCTGCTGGGCCAGGTCCAGCTCGACCACCCGGGTGACCGTGCGGGCCAGGAACTCACGGTCGTGACTGACCACCACCACCCCCGAGCGCAGCTCGGCCACGAAGCGCTCCAGCCGGGCCAGGCCGTCCAGGTCCAGGTCGTTGGTGGGCTCGTCGAGCAGGATCACGTCGTAGCGGCTGAGCAGCAGCGAGGCCAGGCCGGCCCGGGCCGCCTGCCCGCCGGAGAGCGAGGTCATCGCCGAGTCCAGGCCGCCGGTCAGCCCCGAGCGCAGGCCGATCTCCTCGGTGACCTGCTCGGCCCGCTCGTCGAAGTCGGCGGCGCCCAGGGCCAGCCAGCGCTCCAGCGCCACCGAGTAGGCCTCACCGTCGCCGCCGTCGGCCAGAGCCTCGGCGGTGGCGTCCATCTCGGCCTGGGCCGCGGTGATCCCGCAGCGCCGGGACAGGAACTCCAGCACCGTCTCACCCGCGCGCCGCTCGTGCTCCTGGGGCAGGTAGCCGACCGTGGCCTGTTCCGGGCTCAGCGAGACCCGGCCGCTCTCGGCCTCGTCCAGCCCGGCGAGGATCTTCAGCAGGGTGGACTTCCCGGCGCCGTTGGCCCCGACCAGACCGACCACGTCACCGGGGGCGACGACCAGGTCGAGGCCGCTGAACAGCTGGCGGTCACCGTGCCCGGCGGCGAGTTCGCGGGCGAGCAGGGTTGCAGACATGACTCAGAGACTCTTTCATCCCGGGCGGCAGCTCAAGCGGATATCCGGCTCAAGCTACCGGCCCGGGACGGGTGGTCAGGACGCGTAGGCCACCGGCAGAGCACGCGGGTTGTCGGACGAGACGACCTCTTTGCCCAGCGGGGCCAGGGCCACCAGGGCGAGTTTGATGTTGGCCCAGCCGAACGGGATGCCGACGATGGTCACGCACAGCGCGAGGCCGGTCATCACGTGGCCGATCGCGATCCAGACGCCGGCCAGCACGAACCAGAGCACGTTGCCGATCATCGACGGGGTGCCCGCGTCGTGCTGCGGCACCAGCGTGCGCCCGAACGGCCAGAGCACGAAACCGGCCAGCCGGAACGAGGCGATGCCGAACGGGATGGTGACGATCAGGATGAACATGACCAGCCCGGCCAGGGCGTAGGCCAGCGCCAGCCAGAAGCCGGCGAAGACGAACCAGAACACGTTGAGGACGAACCGGATCGCGTCCATGGGGGTTACCTCTGCCTCCTTCGTGGTTCCCCTTCCGGAGAACCTCCACAGGCACCCAAACGCGACGGAGCCCGCAGAGGTTGCATCCGGCGTCCCCAGTTCTGGTTCTGGGGAGTTCTAGTGAGAGGTGGCGACCGGAGTGCCCTTCTCCTGCCCGATCGCCGAGAGCAGCTCGTCGAACCAGGGCTGCGAGGTGTCGAACGGCTTGCCGCCGCGGATCCGCGGGAACTCGATCGCCCGGAGCCGGTTGTCCTGCTCCTCGTCGTGCCCGATCACCCCGCTGACCCCCTCCAGCGCGCTCTGCACGGCCAGGTCCACGCAGCCCTTGATCAGGTGCAGGTCCTGCGCGTTGGCCGCCGCCGAGCGGGCGAAGTAGCCGCTCTTCTGCACCAGGACCTTCTCGGCGCCGACCTTCTCGGCGAACTGCTTCGCGAACCACTGACCGGGGTTGATCGTGTCGAGCTTCACGTGCCCGAACGCGTCCCGGTCGGGCTCCTCGCCCCGGGCGATCAGCTCGGCCACGATCGAGTCCACCCCCGCCCCCTCGGACAGGAAGATGTTCACCGCGCCGACCTCGTCCATCTGCCGGCGCAGCCGGGTGGCCTCGGCCTCCAGGTCGATGTCCAGCTCGGGCACGAACACCGCGTGCACGTCCCAGGAACGGATGTCGTTGCCGAAACCGGCGTACTGCTGCTCGGTGACCCACTCGCGGTACTTCGCCGCGGTCGCCGCCGTCAGCCAGCCGCAGTTGCGCCCCATCACCTCGTGCACGATCAGCATGCGCAGGTTCGAGGAGTGCTCGGCGACGATGTTGCGGGCGTAGACCGCGCCCTGTTCGGCCGCCGTGTAGGCGCCCAGGCTCTGGCGGATCGGCACCACGTCGTTGTCGATCGTCTTGGGCAGGCCCACCACGGTCAGCTCGTAGCCGTTGCCGTGCAGGTAGGCGGCCAGGTCGGCGGCGGTGGTGTTGGTGTCGTCGCCGCCGATCGTGTGCAGGACGTCCACCCCGTCCTTGGTGAGCTGTTCCGCGGCGACCTTGAGCGGGTCCTGGCCCTCCTGGACCAGCCCGCGCCGCACGCAGTCGGCCACGTTGGTCAGCTTCACCCGGCTGTTGCCGAGCGGGCTGCCGCCGAACCGGTGCAGCAGGTGCGCCTTTTCCCGGAGTTCCGGGGTGACCTGGATGTAGTCGCCGCCGAGCAGGCCGGCGTAACCGCTCCGGTAGCCGATGATCTCCACCTCGGGGGCGATCTCGGTGTAACGCTCGATCAGGCCGCCGACGGCGGAGGACAGGCAGGGGGCCAGACCCCCCGCGGTGAGCAGTGCGACGCGACGTACGGACATGGCTCGGGCTCCCGTGCAAACCGGACGGCTATTGGCTCGGCAACCTTAACGGGGGTACCTCACCCGGCCGGGGAGCAGGTGTTCGCGTCGGGCACAGCGGGCAGCGGAACAGTAGCGAATCGTGACATTAGTCTCAGGTGATCTCTTCGGCAGGGCGAAACACCGGAGAATAATTTGTCGTTCATCGGCGGGTGATCCCTTGTTCTGGCGCTTGGTGCCGAAACGGTGGGGGCGAGCGCACGACGCACAGCGGGGAGCGGAATACTACGGAACGCCCGAACCGCACCACCGTCCGTGGCAAGAACGTCGACCGTCAGCCCGACCAGGAGGTGGGCCCCATCAGTTCTTACGACGCTCACCAGACCAGCCCTTCCCCGCTCCGTTCCCGCACCCTCGACGCGGCCCTCGTGCCGCTGTCCGGGTCGTCGCCCGGCACGCACCGGCCCTGGAGTTCCCAGGCGGTTCTCGAGGCGCGCGCCGACTGGGTGGTGCGAGCCCAGGACGGGTTCGCCGAAGACGTCCTGGCTGAAGTGGAACAGGCGCTGCGCTCCCCGATCGAACCCCGGGCCCACGCCGCAGCCCTTTTCGTGCAGGCGCTCAGCCTGATGATGCTCAACGAGACCCCGATCGCCGTCATGGTCGCCCGTGAACTGGTCGCGTTCTGCCGGGACACCGGCAATCCCGCCGGCGCGGTGCAGGCGCGCTCCCTGCTGGTCGAACTGCTGCGCAGGGAAGGGCAGCGTGAGCAGGCGGTGGAACAGCTGGCCCACGCCACCGCCGGCGCCGACGGCCTGACCGATCTGCTGGACCAGGACGTGCAAACGGCGCTCGGTGCGCTCGTACTGGCGCATCGGATGATCGGGGTGACCGAGGGCGAGCCGGACGTTCAGCGCCGCCTGGACTCCGTGGAGAAGCACCTACCCAGGCACCAGCAGGTCGCCCGCCTGAGCAATCTGGCCTTCGGATTCGCCGAGCGGGGGGTACGGGCCGCTCACCGACCCCCGTTCGCGGCTGGGCGGGAGTTGCTGGAAGAAGCAGTCGCCGCGATCACCCGGGCGGCGCAGATCGACGGCGGGCGTACTTTCCGCGTGGTGGAGCTGGAGAGGCAGGTGCTCAGCGCGCTGCCCGACGCGATGCTCGGTGATCCGGCCCAGGCGCTGGCTCGACTGACCGGGCCCGCCGGGGTCTCGCTGGAGGAGGGGCCGAAGGCGGCGTCGGCCCAGGTGTTCTGGGCGATCGGCGTGATCCGGTCGCTGGTCCGGCTCGACCGGGCCGAGGAGGCGGTGGCGCTCGGCCGTCGGGTCCTGGCCATGTCGCACGACCACGTGGTGGAGATGGAACGCCAGGTCCTGGCCTACGAGGTGATGCTCGCCGAGCAGGCACCGGTCTTCGCTCCCGGCAGTGGCACGGTCGAGTACCTGAGGCTGGCCGCGCGGCGGGAGGACGAGACGTCGGGGTTGCTGAATGCGTTGTTCCGGGCGCGGGTGGACCTGTTGCGCGGGGCGGACGAGCGACGGGTGCTGGCTCGTGCGGCGCGCCTGGATCCGCTGACCAACCTGGTGAACCGGCGCGGGGGAGCAGATGCCATCTCCGAGGCGGCGTCGCTGCCCGCAGGGGAGCCGGTGGCGTTGCTGCTGATCGACCTCGACGGGTTCAAGGAGGTCAACGACACGAAGGGCCACCTCGCGGGGGACGTGGTGCTGCAGGAGGTCTCGGCCGCTCTGCGCACCGCGGCGCGGCTGGAGGACGTGGTGGCGCGCTGGGGCGGCGACGAGTTCGTGGTGGTCGCGGCGCTGGAGGAGAGAAAGGCGCGGGCCCTGGCGGTGCGGCTGCTGGAAACCGTCCGCACCTGCCCGCAGTCGGCGAGCGCCGAGGTCAGCGCCAGCATCGGGATCGCGGTGCGAACGGCGCCGATCGACGAGCAGGAGTGGCTGAGCCGGGCCGACGAGGCCATGTACGCGGCCAAGCGAGCCGGGGGAGACTCGGCCGAGGTCGGGTAGATCCGTCCGAGGACGGGGGTGGCCGGCTCGCGCTCTACGGTCGCCTTTGTTCGTCTGCTTACGGACGTTCGGCGCGACGGACGTCCATAAGTCGCCTTTGGCTCGTTGGACTTGCGCACGAAGCAGCGACCACCCTTTGGGCCGATGTAGCCGACCTGTTCCCAGGACGACGTCTCTGGTGTGGACACGGCCCGTCGGGAGCCGTCGACGGGTGCCCTGGGCCCGGCCGGCGCGCAGCGAACGTCTCGCCCTGTGGGTTTCCTTACCGCCGGACTCGCCGTCTGTCTGGTTCTGCTCTTCGCCCTGTCGCTGGTCTTTGCATCTGACCCGAGTGGGCGGTGGATGCGCGGCGGTCCGGCCTCGGTGCATCCCTCGCTTCCGCAGGACCTGGCTGCCGCCCCACTGGCTACCCCCGCCCCGGCGCCCTCCGGTACGGGAGGTTTCAAGCTTCTGGAGTACCAGGACGACGGCTCCGGCGTGCCCGTGCGATGGGACCCCTGCCGTCCGGTGCACTACGTGGTGCGCTCGCAGGGGGCGCCGCCCGGAGGGCAACCGGCGATCGAACGGGCGGTACGGGAGATCGAGCGGGTCACGGGTCTGCGCTTCACCTTCGACGGGGGCACGACCGAGCCGCCCACCGTCAACCGCCCCGCCCAGAACCGCGAGCGCTACGGGAATCGCTGGGCGCCGGTGCTGGTCGCCTGGACCGATCCGGCCGAGTACCCGCACATGAAGGGCTTCGCCGGGCTGGCCGGTCCGGATGCGGTGTCGGGGACGTCGCCGGGGGAGCGCCGGTATGTCAGCGGAGTGGTCTACCTGAACCGGGAGCACCTGGGCGAGGTGGCGACCTGGAGCGACGGTCGGGACCGCATCGACGCGGTGGTCCTGCACGAGTTCGGGCACCTGGTGGGGCTGGACCACGTGGAGGACCCGGGGGAGCTGATGTACCGCACGCCCACCGCCGAGCCGCACCAGGAGGGGTTCGAGGTGGGCGACCGGCGCGGGCTGGCCGCCCTGTCCGGCGGCCCGTGCTACCGCGACTTCTGAACCGGCCCGTCGTGGTGGACCTGACGTCCACGATCCCGGGGTTTTCCACAGGCTGCTGCCGAAAGCGGTTCTGGTGGCCGGTCTCCGGGCAGCATCGGGGCATGTCCTCCTCCGACCTCACGGTGAACCAGGCCGGGCCCGCTGATCTGATCGCTTCGGTCTGGTACACGCTGGGTTTCCGGCCTCTCAACAGTCTCGTGCTGATCGCGCTGCACGGTCCCCGCGGCCGGGTCGGGTCGATGCTGCGGATCGACCTGACGCCGGCCTGGTTCGGTCCGGTGGGGGTGGCCGACGTGCTCGACGCCGCGGTCGAGGCGGTGACCGGGCCCGGCGCAGCCGCTTTCGCCGGGGTGCCGCCCGGTGGCCCGCCGGACGTCTCCGACGAGGAGCGGGAAGGGCCGGACGGTTCCGGCGGGGTCTGGTTGCGGGTGGTGGCGATCGTGGCGGCGCACGATGCGCTGGCGGTGCCCGCCCCACCGGTGGCCCGGGCCCTGCCGCACCGCATGCTCGAGGCCGGGGTCTGGCTCTACGACCTGATCGGGGTCACCCCCACCGCCTACCGCTCGCTGGCCTGTCCCGACGAGAACTGCTGTCCGGCCGGGGGAAGGCCGCTGTCCGAGGTGGAGTCCAGCCGGGTCGCGATGGCCCACGTGCTGCGCGGCGACCGGCTGGCCGACAGCGAGAGCGACGTGATCGGCGACGTGGGCGATCCGGTCTCCCCGCCGGACGAGCAGCCGGATCCCTCGGCTGTGCAGGAGGAGCCGTCGACGCCGGCCGCGCTCGGCGAACGCGACCGGCGCCGCTGGTGGCGCACCTGGAACGCGCTGCTCAGCCGGGTGCCGGGCTGGGAGACCGAGCAGCTGGGCCTCGCCGAACTGGCCGACTCGCACCTGCGCGACGCCGTTTTCGTCCGGCTCGCCGCTGCCCCGGGCCCCGCCCGCGGTCGCCTCCTGCACCAGCTGCTGGCCGGGCAGGTCCCGGCCGACCTGTCCGAACACTGGGGCTCGCTGTTCTCCGGCCCGCCCAACCGCGAGCTGTTCGCCCGCGGCGAGGAGATCCTGGCCGCACTGGCCCGGCGGGGCACGGTCACCGAGCGGGGGCCGATCCTGGCCGTGCTCGCACTGCTGGCCTGGTTCCGGGGCAACGGGGTGCGCACCCGGCTGCTGATGGAACGGCTGCGGGCCGAGAACCCGGAGCTGCCCGGCGAGTTGCCGCGCCTGGCCGGTCTGGTCGAGACGCTCTGCGCCACCGGCGTCGCCCCACCGTGGGTCGAGATGTCCGAGGGCACCCAAGGGCGGGCCGGGTGATGCGCGCGACCGGCCGGCCCGGGAGAGTCCAGATTCTGAGACGACCTGGGCCAACCCGCAACTGCTCGATTACTGTTCCTTCAGGTCATGAGTACCAGCGACAAGCCCCGGCTTGCTGGTCGGCAACCCTCGTTCCGCGGTGGGGTGCCCCGGGTGATGACCAGGCCGTCGCAGTGCGACAGCAAGCGCGGTCGACACCAGTCGACCCGTCTCGACACCGGCGGGCCCCACGGCCTGCCAGGGCACGGGTCCCCTGTGCCCCTGAGCCTGGAGGAGTGCAGATGAGCGCCGACTGGTCGTTCGAGACCCGGCAGATCCACGCGGGGCAGTCGCCCGATCCCACCACGGGTGCCCGCGCGCTGCCGATCTACCAGACCACCTCGTACGTGTTCGACAGCACCGAGCACGCTGCGAACCTGTTCGGGCTCAAGGAGTTCGGGAACATCTACACCCGGCTCAACAACCCCACCACCGACGTGGTGGAGCAGCGCCTGGCCAGCCTCGAGGGCGGGGTCGGGGCGCTGCTGGTGGCCTCCGGTCAGTCGGCCGAGACGCTGGCGCTGCTCAACGTGGCCGAGGCCGGTGACCACATCGTGGCCAGCCCCAGCCTCTACGGCGGCACCTACAACCTGTTCCACTACACCTTCCCCAAGCTCGGCATCCAGGTCGGCTTCGTCGAGGACCCGGACGACCTGGACTCCTGGCGGGCCGCGGTCCGGCCGAACACCAAGGCGTTCTTCGCCGAGACGATCTCCAACCCCAAGCAGGACGTGCTCGACATCGAGGGGGTGGCCGGGGTCGCCCACGCGGCCGGGGTGCCCCTGGTGGTCGACAACACCGTGGCCACGCCCTACCTGATCCGTCCGCTGGAGTGGGGCGCCGACGTGGTGGTGCACTCGGCCACCAAGTACATCGGCGGCCACGGCGGGGCGATCGCCGGGGTGATCGTCGACGGCGGCCGGTTCGACTACACCGCCGAGCCGGAGCGTTTCCCCGGTTTCAACCAGCCCGACCCGAGCTACCACGGCCTGGTCTACGGCCGTGACCTCGGCGTCGGCAGCGCACTGGGGGCCAACCTGTCGTTCATCCTGAAGGCCCGGGTGCAGCTGCTGCGCGACCTGGGCCCGGCCGCCTCGCCGTTCAACGCCTGGGTGATCGCCCAGGGGCTGGAGACGCTGAGCCTGCGGATCGAGCGGCACGTGCAGAACGCCCAGGAGGTCGCCACCTGGCTCCAGGCCCGCGACGAGGTGGAGTCGGTGGCCTACGCCGGCCTGCCCACCAGCCGCTGGTACGAGCTGGGCCGCAAGTACGCCCCGAAGGGCACCGGCGCCATCGTGGCCTTCGAGATCAAGGGTGGGGTGGAGGCCGGGCGCCGGTTCGTCGACGCCCTCGAGCTGCACAGCCTGGTCGCCAACATCGGCGACGTGCGCAGCCTGGTGATCCACCCCGCCAGCACCACGCACAGCCAGCTCACCGAGGAGGAACAGCGGGCCACCGGGGTCACCCCCGGCCTGGTGCGGCTGTCGGTGGGACTGGAGAACATCACGGACATCCTTGCCGACCTCGAGGCCGGGTTCCGGGCGGCGAAGGTCGGCTGAATGAGTACGCAGGAGGTTTCCGTGCCCGCAGTGCCGCCGGCATCCGGCGCCTGGCGGGCCGGAGATCCCCGCGGTGGGCGGCTCTTCGCCCAGGTCGGGGACATTTCGCTCGAGCGGGGTGGGCGTCTCGAGAACGTCGGGATGGCCTACGAGACCTGGGGCGAGCTCTCGCCCTCCGGTGACAATGCGGTGCTGGTGCTGCACGCCCTCACCGGCGACAGCCACGTGGTCGGCGACGCCGGTCCCGGGCACGCCACCGCCGGCTGGTGGAACGGGCTGATCGGGCCCGGCCGCGAGCTCGACACCGACCGCTGGTTCGTGGTGGCCCCGAACGTGCTGGGCGGCTGTCAGGGCAGCACCGGGCCGTCCAGCCCGGCCCCCGACGGCCGGCCCTACGGCAGCCGCTTCCCCTACCTGACCGTGCGCGACCAGGTCGCGGCCGAGCGGGCCCTGGCCGACCAGCTCGGCATCGGCCGCTGGGCCCTGGTGGTCGGCGGCTCGATGGGGGGCATGCGGGCGCTGGAGTGGGCGGTCACCGAGCCGGAGCGGGTGGAGCGGCTGTACGTGCTGGCCTCCACCCCTGCGGCCACCGGCGACCAGATCGCCTGGTGCTCGGCCCAGCTGATGGCGATCCGCAGCGACGCGAACTTCCGCGGCGGCGACTACTACGACGCCGGGCCCGGCCAGGGCCCGCACGCCGGCCTCGGCGTGGCCCGCCGGATCGCGCACACCACCTACCGTTCCGAGGCGGAGATCAACCTGCGCTTCGGCCGGCTGCCCCAGCAGGGCGAGAACCCGCTCGGCGGCGGCGGGCGCTTCGCGGTGGAGTCCTACCTCGACCACCACGCCAACAAGCTCACCCACCGCTTCGACGCGAACTCGTACCTGGTCCTGACCGAGGCGATGAACTCGCACGACGTGGGCCGGGGGCGCGGCGGGGTGGCGGCCGCGCTGGGCCGGGTCACCGCCCGCAGCGCGGTGGCGGCGATCTCCAGCGACCGGCTGTACACGCCCGAGCAGAACGCCGAGATCGCCGCGGGCATCCCGGACTGCGCGCCGCTGCGGGTGATCGACTCGCCCTACGGCCACGACGGGTTCCTGGTCGAGGTCGACCGGGTCGGCGAGATCCTGCTGGAGCTGCTCGGCGAGCCCGCCGGCCGGGAGCTGGCCGCCCGCTGAGGCGACCGGGCCCCTGAGGTGACCAAGCCGACCAGGCCCCGAGGTGACCAAGCCCCTGGGGTGACCGGGCCCCTGAGGTGACCAAGCCGACCAGGCCCCGAGGTGACCAAGCCCCTGGGGTGACCGGGCCCCTGAGGTGACCGGGCCCCTGAGGCGACCGCACCCGTCCTCAATTCCCGAAGGGCCTACTGCCCGGACCGCACCAGCAGCACCTCGCGGATCGCGGCCAGCAGGGGTGTCCACGAGCCGCCGAAGGCCGGGTGCAGAGCCCGCCCGGCCACCTCGTCCAGGTCCACCCACTCCAGCGCATCGCTCTCCGGCGTCGCGTCGGTGGCCGTGAGCCGCGCGTCGGCCAGGCCGATCACGTAGGTGTACGTCCAGTTGCCGTGGTCGGTCCCCACCAGCTCCCGGGCAACCGTTATCAGATCGGGCTCGACCTCGGCCTCTTCCACCGCTTCCCGCAGGGCTGCCTCGGCTACAGTCTCGTGACTGTCCCGGGCGCCACCCACCAGACCCCACGTACCGCCCTCGTGCGTCCAGGCAGCACGCAACTGAAGCAGGACCCGTGGCCGGACCCCCGGCCGCACCAGGGCCAGGCCGGCCGCACCGTGGCGACCCCAGTGCCGATGGCCACAATCGCACTGCACCCATCCGTTGCCATCGCCGCCGGCCATGGGGATCACCGTACGTTCTGGGCTACGGCCGGTGTCCCCGGGGTGGTCGGTGGGGTAACGTCCCCGGCAGGAGGTTCCTATGCCAGTACTGGTCGGATTTGTGCCCACCACCGAGGGGCGAGCTGCTCTGCGGCGCGCCGTCGAGGAATGCCGCCTGCGCCGGACCCGGCTGGTCGTGGTCAGTTCCGAGCAGCAGCCGGCCGAGAACTACGGTGCCCGCCGGCCCGCGCTCGAGGCCTCCGAGGCCGAGGTCCGGGCGATCTGCGCCGAGCTCGGCCTGCTCGAGCCCGAGCTGGAGATCCGCTGGATCCGCGACGCCTACGAGCCGGCCGACGACGTGCTCGCGGTGGCCGAGGAGACCGGGGCCGAGCTGATCGTGATCGGCCTGCGCCGGCGTACCGGGGTGGGCAAGCGCATCCTCGGCGGCAGCGCCCAGCGCATCCTGCTCGACTCCTCCTGCCCGGTGCTGGCGGTCAAGGTCGACCAGCGCGCCCCCCTGGACGATTCCGGGCACGACGGCGAGGTGTTCACCCTCTCGGTGACCGGCGTCGACGAGCGCCAGAGCATCCGTTGACCCGGACGATCCGCCTGGCCCAGCAGCCGGCCGCCGACGAGCTGCTCGCCCGCGACCCGTTCGCCCTGCTCACCGGCATGCTGCTGGACCAGCAGGTGCCGATGGAGAAGGCGTTCGCGGGGCCCCGGCTGATCGCGGACCGGCTCGGCACCGACGACCTCGACCCGAAGGTCGTCGCCGCCACCGCCGAGGAACGGTTCACCGAGATCATGACCGGCCCGCCGGCCGTGCACCGCTACCCGAAGTCCATGGGGGCCCGGGTGCAGGAGCTGGCCCGGGCGGTCCTCGAGCAGTACGACGGCGACACCGAGGCGATCTGGCGGGACGTGACCACCGGCGCCGAGCTGTACAAGCGGCTGAACGCGCTGCCGGGGTACGGGCCGCAGAAGGCCAAGATCTTCGTCGCCCTCCTGGGCAAGCAGGCCGGCGTCGCCCCCGAGGGCTGGCGCACGGCGGCCGGCGACTACGGCCTGGAGGGTTTCCGCTCGGTGGCCGACGTGGTCGACGACGCCTCGCTGCAGAAGGTGCGCGAGCACAAGAAGTCGGTCAAGGCGGCGGCGAAGGCCGCCCGGAGCTAGCCCCGAGCCGGCCCGGAGCCGGCCCCGAACCGGGCCGCTGGGCAAGTTCACAGGACCCTCCGGGAGTAATTCCGGTGGACGGGCGTTTCCAAGGACGTACCCTGGTGGTTGCGGTAGGTTTCGCCAACCTGCCCTTGCGTGTGCAACAATGAACAGTTGACTGGGCTTGACTCTCAACATCACCGGCGCTAACTGGGCATCATCGGGGCCCTTCCTGCGTTGAGTAACAGGGTCGCCCACTCACTTCCAGACGTAGTTCCAAGCCGTAGTTCGACAGCACAGCGTGCCCTGCCCGGGTGCGCTGGCTCACGACGAAAGGTAGTCCGTGTCGTCGGTTCCGTCCCCCCGGCCTCTCCCGCCCGAGTTCGGTCACCCCGCACTCCAAGAGCTGCTCCGCCTCGGCGCGACCCGAGGCTCCGTCGACGCTGCCGCCGTGCGCGTCGCCTGCGAGGAGGCGGCCGTCCCGATGGCGCGTATGCGTCCCGTCCTTCGCGCGCTCGACGACGCCGGTGTCGTGATCGAGGTCCCGCAGGAGGCCAAGAGCTCGCGACGCGCCGTCGCGGCCACCGCCTCCCGGGTCACCGCGGCCACCGCGAAGACCCCGGCCAAGCCCAAGCCGGCCCCGGTCACCACCACCACCGCCGCCGCGGCCACCACGGTGGCGGCCGACGGTGAGGGTGCCCCGGCCGCCGAGGCCCGGCCGGTCGCCAAGAAGACCGTGAAGAAGGCGGCGGCCAAGAAGGCCACCGCCAAGAAGGCCGTCGCCAAGCCGAAGGGTGAAGGCGACGCCGACGACTCCGAGGACGGCGACCTCGAGGACGTCGAGATCGTCGACGGTGACCTCGAGGAGGTCGAGGTCGACGTCGAGGGCGACACCGCCGACGACGCCGACTCCGAGGAGTCCGACGACGACAGCGACGACTCGGCCGAGCCCGCTGCCGCCAAGGAGGGGGCCGCCCCGGCCGCCCCCGGTGCGCCCGCCACGCCGGCGAAGGAGGAGGAGGGCGCGTTCGTCCTCTCCAACAACGACGACGACGACGCCCCGGCGCAGCAGGTCATGACGGCCGGCGCCACCGCCGACCCGATCAAGGACTACCTGAAGCAGATCGGCAAGGTCGCGCTGCTCAACGCCGAGCAGGAGGTCGAGCTCGCCAAGCGGATCGAGGCCGGCCTGTTCGCCGAGGAGCGGCTGAACTCCGGCGAGAAGATGGAGCCGAAGAACCGCCGCGAGATGCAGTGGATCGCGGAGGACGGCCGCCGGGCCAAGAACCACCTGCTCGAGGCCAACCTGCGGCTGGTCGTCTCGCTGGCCAAGCGCTACACCGGCCGTGGCATGCAGTTCCTGGACCTGATCCAGGAGGGCAACCTCGGTCTGATCCGCGCGGTCGAGAAGTTCGACTACACCAAGGGCTACAAGTTCTCCACGTACGCCACCTGGTGGATCCGGCAGGCGATCACCCGGGCCATGGCCGACCAGGCCCGCACCATCCGGATCCCGGTGCACATGGTCGAGGTCATCAACAAGCTGGCCCGCGTGCAGCGCCAGATGCTCCAGGACCTGGGCCGCGAGCCCACCCCGGAGGAGCTGGCCAAGGAACTCGACATGACCCCGGAGAAGGTCATCGAGGTCCAGAAGTACGGCCGGGAGCCGATCTCGCTGCACACCCCCCTCGGTGAGGACGGCGACAGCGAGTTCGGTGACCTGATCGAGGACTCCGAGGCCGTGGTCCCGGCCGACGCGGTCTCGTTCACGCTGCTGCAGGAACAGCTGCACTCGGTGCTCGACACGCTGTCCGAGCGGGAGGCCGGCGTGGTCTCGATGCGGTTCGGCCTCACCGACGGCCAGCCGAAGACGCTCGACGAGATCGGCAAGGTCTACGGCGTGACCCGCGAGCGCATCCGGCAGATCGAGAGCAAGACGATGTCGAAGCTCCGGCACCCGAGCCGTTCCCAGGTGCTGCGCGACTACCTGGACTGACCGGTCCTGCACGAGAAACACCCCCGGCCTGCGAAGGCCGGGGGTGTTCTTCGTTTCTCAGGCGGTGCGCGCCACCGGACGGATCTTGAGATCGGCGACGAACTGACGCCGGGCCAGCGTGAGCAGGGCGGCGCCCACTGCCATCCCGACCGCCATCACCAGCCAGGCCGCCGGGTAGCCGGCCGAACCGGCCACGAGCCCGAACAGCAGGGGGCCGAAAGCGCCGCCGGCGAACGCCCCGGCCTGAACAAAGGCGGCTGCGCTGTTCGGACGGTCACGGCCGAGCCGGACCACGGCGAAGATCAGCAGCCCGGGCCAGGACCATCCCAGGGCGAAAGCGACCAGGCCCCCGATCAGCACGAGCGGCACGTTGCCGAGGGCGAGTAGGGCCAGGCCGATCGATCCGGCGGCCATCTGCAGGGTGACGACGGGCAGGTTGCGACCGTTGCGGCGGTCGGCGGCGGCGCCCACGAGAAGACGCCCGGTGATGGCCAACGCGCTGCAGGCGGCCACGAAGAACCCGGCGGTGGACGCGGAAAGGCCGGAGAGGTGGGCCCACTGGGGGAGGAAGGCGATCAGCGCCATGGCGGAGCCGTTCGCGGTGAGCATGGCGCAGGCGGTGAGGAAAAGGGCCGACCGGGGGGCTGATTCGAGTGGGGCGGGCGGCTGCGCGGGGTGGGGCGATGGGGGCGAACTGGGGACGTCGGTGGTGGGCGCGGTAGTGGTGGCGGCGGTTTTGTGGGTGAGGGTGGCAGAACTGGGGACGTTGGTGGCGGGGGCGGTGGGGTCCCCGGCGGTTTGGTGCGTGGAGGCGGCAGAACGAGGGACGTCGGTGGTGGCCGCGGCGGCGACGGCGGCGGTTTGGGGGATGGGGGCGGCAGAACGAGGGACGTCGGTGGTGGCCGCGGTGGCGACGGCGACGGTTTGGGGGAGGGGGGCGGCAGAACGAGGGACGTCGGTGGTGGCCGCGGTGGGGGCGGCAGAATTGCGGACGCCGGGAGCAGATGGGGCGGCCTTGCGGGGGATGCGCGTGGCGGCCAGGAGCAAGGTCACGGCGCTCAGCGCCAGCAGGCCATAGGTCCAGCGCCAGCCCAGCCACAGACCAACCGCCGGCACGGCCAACCCGGCAATGAGCGCAGCCGCCGGGGGAGCAGACTGCTTGACCCCGAACCCCAGCCCCTGTCGCCCGGGCGCCACCGTCTCGGACAAGCTGAAGTTGGCTGCGGTGGTCAGCCCGGCCTGGCCTACCCCGCCGATGAGCACGAACAGCAGCAGCACCAGGTAGTGGTGGGCCAGCAGCGCGATCCCCAGCGCGCAGGCCAGAGTGCAGGCGGCGGCCAGCAGGGTAAGCGGACGACGGCCGTGCACCTCGCCGAAGCGGGTGATCGCCACCGACACCAGGGCCCCGATGCCGAACGCGACCGAGACCAGCAGACCCTGGGCGGCCTCGCCGAAGTGCAGGTCGGCACGGATCATCACGGACTGGTTGCTGAGCAGCTGCAGCGGCAGCGTGCCCAGCGAGGCGATCGCGGCGGCGGTCATGGCCGCCCTGAAGAACGACGGGCGGGCCTTGGGGGCGAGCACGGACGACCTCCCGGTGCCGGTGACAAGGGTCGATCCTCGTTGAGCGATGCGGACCCCCATGCTGCGCCGAACCCGCCCCATCTGTGAAATGCATATACCGGCGCGAAGCGATGCGCTCAACGTATAGTCCAGCGATGGACGACCGGGACCTGCGCTGGCTGACCCTTCTGGCGGAGACCGAGAATGTGTCGCAGACCGCCGCCCAGCTCGGCGTGCCCCAGCCCACCGTGTCCCGGGCCCTGGCCCGGCTGGAGGCCGACTTCGGTGCGCCGCTCTTCGACCGCGCCGGGGGCCGGTTACGGCTGAACCGCAGTGGAGAGCTCGCGGTGGCGCACGCGCAGCGGGTGGTGCAGGAGATCGACACCGCCCGGGAGCGGATCGCCGAGCTGAATCACCCCGAGCGCGGCCTGATCCGGCTCGGATTCCTCAGCACGCTGGGCGAGTCGGTGGTCCCGGCCCTGCTCACTCGCTACCGCCGCAGTGCGCCCGAGGTGAGATTCGTGCTTCAGGAAGGGCATTCGACCGACTTCCGGGAGTGGATCCGCGAGGGGCGGGTCGATCTGGCTCTGACCGGGCGGATGCGTCCGGGGACCGATCCGGACTGGAAGGACGTGGGCTGGGCACAGATCCAGACCCAGCAGCTGTGCCTGGCCGTGCCCGCCGGGCACCCGCTGGCCGGCGGCGGCCCGGTCGACCTGGCCCAGGTGGCGCACGAGCAGTTCATCACCTTCTGGCCCCGGGCCGAGGTCCGGCTGCTCACCGAACAGCTCTGCCGGGAGGCCGGTTTCACCCCGGCCGTGGCGGTGCAGACCGGTGAGGTGGCGACCGCCCGGGCCCTGGTCGCGGCCGGGCTGGGGGTGGCCGTGGTACCCGCCCCCGGCATCCCGGCCGGGCCGGTCACCGCTTCCAGCAGCAGCGAGGTCCTGGGCGTGGTGCACCTGCCGCTCAGCAACCCGGGGGCCGAGCGTCAGGTCGGGATCGCCTGGCCGGCGCACGGCCGGCTGAGCCCCGCGGTGGCCCGCTTCCTGGCGTTCCTGCGCTCCGGCGGAGAGTAATTCTCACCTCCTCAGCGTGCCCGTGGTACGAACAGGTGTCCGGACGGTGGACAATGCGGGCATGGCCCGTCGTTCTTCCACACCCCCGCCGCCTGAGGACTTCACCGAGCGGATCGTCGACATCGACGTCGAGCAGGAGATGCAGGGGGCGTTCCTCGAGTACGCCTACTCCGTCATCTACTCGCGCGCCCTGCCCGACGCCAGGGACGGGCTCAAGCCGGTGCAGCGGCGCATCGTGTACACCATGCAGGACATGGGCCTGCGCCCCGAGCGCCCGCACGTGAAGTCGTCGCGGGTGGTCGGCGACGTGATGGGCAAGCTGCACCCGCACGGTGACACCGCGATCTACGACGCGCTGGTCCGGCTCGCCCAGGGCTTCACCATGCGCGCGCCCCTGGTCGACGGGCACGGCAACTTCGGCTCGCTGGACGACGGCCCGGCGGCCGCCCGGTACACCGAGGCCCGGCCCGCCCCGCTGACCACCGAGCTGACCAACGGCCTGGACGAGGACACGGTCGACTTCGTCCCGAACTACGACAACAGCCTCACCCAGCCCGAGGTGCTGCCCGCGGCGTTCCCCAACCTGCTGGTCAACGGGGCCAGCGGGATCGCGGTCGGGATGGCCACCAACATGGCCCCGCACAACCTGGTCGAGGTGGTGGCGGCGGCCCGCCACCTGCTGACCCACCCGAACGCCACGCTGGAAGACCTGATGCGGTTCATCCCCGGGCCGGACCTGCCCACCGGGGGCCGGATCATCGGCCTGGACGGCATCCGGGACGCCTACGCCTCCGGCCGCGGCAGCTTCCGCACCCGGGCCACCGTCTCGATCGAGAACGTCACCGCCCGCAAGCAGGGCGTCGTGGTCACCGAGCTGCCCTACCTGGTCGGGCCGGAGAAGGTGATCGGCAAGATCAAGGAGCTCGTGCAGGCCAAGAAGCTGCAGGGCATCTCCGACGTGGTCGACCTGTCCGACCGCACCCAGGGCCTGCGCCTGGTGATCGAGATCAAGACCGGGTTCAACCCCGAGGCGGTGCTCGAGCACCTCTACCGGCTCACCCCGCTGGAGGAGTCGTTCGGCATCAACAACGTGGCGCTGGTCGACGGCCAGCCCCGCACCCTGGGCCTGCGGGAGCTGCTCAGCGTCTACGTCAACCACCGGATCGACGTGGTGCGCCGGCGCACCACGTTCCGGCGGGCCAAGCGGCAGGACCGGCTGCACCTGGTCGACGGTCTGCTGGTCGCCATCGTCGACATCGACGAGGTGATCCGGATCATCCGCTCCAGCGACGACACCGCGATGGCCCGCGAGCGCCTGGTCGCGGCCTTCGAGCTGACCCAGACCCAGACCGACTACATCCTCGAGATGCCGCTGCGCCGGCTCACCAAGTTCTCCAAGATCGAGCTGGAGAAGGAGAAGAGCGAGCTCGAGCGGGACATCGAGGAGCTGTCCGGCATCCTGTCCGACGACAAGGTGCTGCGGAAGCTGATCTCCGGCGAGCTCGCCCAGGTGGCCAAGACGTACGGCACCCCGCGCCGCACCGTGCTGCTGGAGGGCTCGGGGGCGGCCGTGAAGTCGGCCAGCGCCACCCCGCTGGAGGTGGCCGACTCGCCCTGCTGGGTGCTGCTGTCCTCCACCGGCCTGCTCGCCCGCACCACCAACGTCGAGCCGCTCACCCCGGTCGAGGGCGGTCACCGCCAGGCCCACGACGTGCTGGTCTCGGCGGTGCGCACCAGTACCCGGGGCGAGGTCGCGGCGATCACCAGCCACGGCCGGATGATCCGGGTGCCGGTGGTCGACATGCCCGCCCTGCCGCCCACCTCGAACGCTCCCACGCTCTCGGGCGGCGCGCCGGCCACCGAGTTCGTCACCCTGGCCAAGGGGGAGCGGCTGCTCGGCCTGACCTCGCTGTCCACCGAGACCGCGGGGCTGGCGCTCGGCACCGCCCGGGGAGTGGTCAAGCGGGTCACCATCGACTACCCGGCCAACAAGGACGAGTGGGAGATCATCGGCCTGCGCGAGGGGGACGAGGTGGTCGGCGTGGTCGAGCTGCCCACCGACGAGGCCGACCTGGTGTTCATCAGCTCCGAGGCGCAGCTGCTGCGCTTCAGCGCCAAGCTGGTCCGCCCGCAGGGCCGCGCGGCCGGCGGGATGGCCGGGATCAACCTGGCCGCCGGGGCGAAGGTGGTCTGGTTCGGGGCGGTCGACCTGAACGTGAAGGACGGCGAGTGGGGGAACGTCGTGGTGACGATCTCCGGCTCCAGTTCCGCGCTGCCGGGCACCCAGACCGGGGCCGCCAAGCTCACCCCGTTCGCGGAGTACCCGGCCAAGGGCCGCGCCACCGGCGGGGTGCGGTGCCACCGGTTCGTGAAGGGCGAGGACTCGCTGCTGCTGGCCTGGGCCGGCCCGGCACCCGCCCACGCGGCCGGGGCCACCGGTGCAGCGGTCGACCTGCCCGCGCCCGACCAGCGGCGCGACGGCTCGGGCGTCCCGCTCAAGGCGGCAGTGGTCGCGATCAGCGGTCCCCGGCCGGTTTTCGGGGCCACCGACCCCGAAGAAGGTGCCGAGGAGACCGAGACCCTCCCCGGGGTCTGATCTTTCGAAGCCCACAAACTCATGACGTCCGTGAGCACCATCGGTGCTCACGGACGTCGACAGTTTGTTGGTTCAGAGAGCGGTGCGCCCGGTGACCGCCGCGTCGAGAAGCCCCCGCCAGACCAGCCCGGTCTCGGCAAAACCGGCCTTCAGCAACGCTTCCTGGTGCCAGGTCACATCCATCAGCGACTCGGTGTGGTCGTCACCGCGCCGCTGGGCGAAGAACGCGTCGCGCTCGGCGGTCGGCCCGGAGAGCTCCGGGTCGGCGCGCAGCAGGTCCCACCAGGCCTCCCAGCTCGGCACGCCGTCTTCCCAGCGGGCGTACCGGGTGCGGCGTTCCACCTGGGCCAGGCCGTCGGTCAGCGAGGGGAGCCCCGGGTCGATCATGTAGTCGGCATTGATCAGCACCCCGCCCGGCCGCAACAGCGTGCGCGCCTCGGCGTACACCCCCTGGACCCGCTCGGCCGGCAGCCAGTGCAGCGCGGTGGCCGTGAGCACAGCGTCGAACCCGCCCGCGTCGAGCGCCGAGCCCAGGGTGGAAGTCAGCGTGCTGGGCCAGGTCCCGGTGCCCAGGTCGACCTCGGCCACGGTCACCCGGGCGTCGTCGGCGAAGGAACCCCGGGCGATCGCGAGCAGCGCCGCGTCGATGTCCAGCACCACGGTGGTGGCCTTCGGAAAGCGCTGCAGCACACGGCGGCTGATCGAGCCGGTGCCGCCGGCCAGGTCGAGCACCCGCGGCGTGAGCAGTTCGGACGGGCCCGCGACCTGACTCTCGGAATCCGCACTGCTCTCGCTGGGCAGCATCACGGCCTCGACGGTGTCGAGCATGGCGGCGAACCGCTGCTCCCGGTCCGGCAGGTACGCCTCCTGCTGCGCGTCCCACTGACGCTGCCAGTTCTCCCAGTCGCTCATACCGGTCCCCTGTCCTCAAGTCCTCAGTCGCCCTGTAATGAGCGCTACCGGCTCACGCTCATTACGCTAGACCGGACGGGGTAAGCTGCACAAGTGGATACAGCCGCTTACGCGCAACGCGCCATGGACCTGGTGAACGCCACGCTCGACACGCCGGACGATCTGCGGGCCTTCCTCGGGACGCGGGAGTGGATGGTCGAGGCGGTGCGCGCCGAGGACGTGCCGGTGCTGCAGGAGTTCCGGGTCCGGCTGGCGGAGGTGGCCGACGCCTCGGCCGCCCGCGACGGCGGCACGGTGGTGGCCCGGCTCAACGCCCTGCTGGCCCTGCACCCGATCCGGCCGGTGATCTCCGGTCACGACGAGGGCAGCTGGCACCTGCACGTGTACGACGTGGATGCCTCGGTGAGCGAGACGGTCTGCGCCGAGGCGCTCTTCGGCCTGGCCATGCTGGTCTCCGACCACGGCGCCACCAAGATCGGCCGGTGCGCGGCCACCCGCTGCAGCAACGCGTTCATCGACACGTCGGCCAACTCCTCACGCCGGTTCTGCTCCACCCGCTGCAGCACCCGGATGAACGTGGCGGCCCTGCGGGCCCGGCAGAAGGCGGCCCGGACGAGCTAGGCCCGGCCCCGGTCCAGAACTCAGAACAGGACTCAGAACTGGACCACGTTGCGGTTGGAGGCCTTGGCCTGCACCAGCGCCCGGTCGGCGCGGTCCAGCAGCAGTTCCGGGGTCCGGTCCTTGTCCTGCGAGATCGCGAAACCGACGCTGGCCGAGATGGTGATCGGCTCGCCGTGGAAGCTGACCGGCTCGCTCACCGTGGTCACCACGCGCTCGCCGATCCGGGCGATCAGGTGGTCCGGCCCGATCGCGTCCATGATCACCATGAACGTGTCGTTGGCGATCCTGCAGACCATGTCGCCGGTGCGCAGCTGCGACTGCATCCGCGCGGCGGTCACCTGCAGCACGTGGTCGCCGACCTCACGGCCGTGGATCTCGTTCAGGTCGGCGAAACCGTTGATGTCCAGGATCATCACGGCCAGCCGGTGGTTGCGGTTGCGGGCCCGGGCCAGCCGGGTGTTGAGCCACCACTGCGCCTCGGCCCGGTTGGGCAGCCCGGTCAGCGTGTCCAGGCCGCGCTCGGAGCCGCTGTCGGCGCTGCGCTTGCCCAGCAGGCCCCGGAGCCGCTCGCGCGAGACGTAGGCGGCGCCGGCGGCGGCCAGGAGCAGGGCGATCCCGGCGCCGGCCAGCATCCGGCGTTTGGTGGCGGGCGACTTGCGCCGGGGGAGCGCCCGGGGCAACACCGGCAGCGCAGCCAGGGTGGGCAGGGTGGGCAGGTGCAGACCGGTCGGGTCCGGCCGGTGCAGCGAGCGTGACGTCTTCCCCCGCGGGCTGAGGCTGGAGGAAGCGGTCGATGACAACCTCGGGCGCTTCATGGCTTGGACTTCGGTCGGCCCTCAGAGGGGCTTGAGCCTGAAGGGTGAGGTCAGGTGCCGCGCTCTGCCCACGGGCAGAGGCCGGGTTGTGCCCGGGGGGCGATGTCCGGCGGCCGCCCGAGCGACACAGTCGTGGGCATGGACACCGACGAGGAGCACGTGGTGAGCGTCCGGGGGCTGCACAAGGCCTACGCCGGGCGAACCGTGGTGAACGGGGTGGATCTGCAGGTCCGGGCCGGTGAGGTGCTGGGCCTGATCGGCGCCAACGGGGCGGGCAAGACCACCACCGTCGAATGCCTGCAGGGACTGCGCAGGCCCGACCGTGGCACGATCCGGGTGCTCGGGCTGGACCCGCACCGCGACGCCGACCGGCTGCGCCGGCAGGTGGGCAGCCAGCTGCAGAACTCGGCCCTGCCCGACCGGATGAGGGTCCGCGAGGCGGTGGCGCTGTTCTCCGGGCCGCACGCCGCCGACGCCGGCGAACTCCTCGAGCGGTTCGGCCTGGCCCATCGGCACGGATCGGCGTTCGGCGGGATGAGCGGGGGCGAGCGGCAGCGGCTGTTCCTGGTTCTGGCCCTGCT
The DNA here is from genome assembly GCF_030269265.1 of Kineosporia sp. NBRC 101677. Taxonomy (NCBI): domain Bacteria; kingdom Bacillati; phylum Actinomycetota; class Actinomycetes; order Kineosporiales; family Kineosporiaceae; genus Kineosporia; species Kineosporia sp. NBRC 101677. The sequence continues at coordinate 366,337 of NZ_BSTA01000007.1, read as the reverse complement.
GAACCGGCCCCGGCTGGTGATCCTCGACGAACTCACCCAGGGGCTGGATCCGGCCGCCCGGCGGGAGGTCTGGTCGGCCGTGGCCCGGCTGCGGCGCGAAGGCACGACCGTTCTGCTGGTGACCCACGAGCTGGACGAGGCCGAGGCGCTGTGCGACCGGGTGGTGGCGATGCGCGCCGGGCGGGTGCTCGACCAGGGCACCCCGGCCGACCTGGTGGCCCGGCACGGCGGCTGGGCCACGGTCCGGTTCAGCCTCACCGACCCGCAGGCGGCTCAGGAGCTGAGCAGTCTGCCGGGCGTGCAGGACGTCTCGCGGCGAGGTGAGGAACTGGCGGTGACCGGCAGCCGGGCGGTGATCGCCCACACCGGAGCCTGGCTGCTGGCCCGCGGCGGCCCCGAAGGCGTCCCGGCCGACCTGCGGGTGGAGATCCCCGACCTGGAGACCGCCCTGCTCGCCCTTCTGGACAGCGATCACGAGAGCGAGGCCGCGTAATGACCACCGTCGTCACGGCCGGTACCGCCGAGGCGGTCCGCCGGCACCCGTCCGCAACCCGTCGCCTGCTGGTCTCCGAACTGAGGCTGCTCGGCCGGGAGCCGATGACCCTGACCTTCGTCCTGGCCTTCCCGATCGTCACCATGCTGGTGATCGCCGGATCGTTCGGTACCCAGCCGGACGAGGGCTTCCCGGTGAATCCGGCGCACTGGTACGTGGCCTCGTACGTCACCGTGGTGATCGGGGCCACCGGGCTGGTGATGCTCCCCGTGCACATCGCCTCCTACCGCGAGCGCGGTGTACTCCGCCGCCTGGCCGCCTCCGGCTTCCCCCGCTGGTCGTTCGCCCTGGCCGAGATCGCCGTGGGGCTGGTCGCCATCGCCGTGGCCTCCGTAGTGCTCCTGGCCGTGGCAGCCCCGATCTACGGCATACCCCGCCTCGAAAATCCCCTGAGGGTGCTCGCGGCCGCGTTCGCCGGCTCGCTGTTCTTTGTGGCGCTCGGCGTGCTGCTCGGGACGATCCTGCCGAGCGCCCGGGCCGCCCAGGCGGTGGGGCTGCTGCTCTACTTCCCGTCGTTCCTGCTCGGTGGGGGAGGCCCGCCCCCGGCCGTGATGAGCGACGCCCTGGCCTCCGTGGCCGAGGTCCTGCCCCTGACCCTGGTCACCGAGGCAATGCGGGGCCCCTGGCTGGGGCTGGGCAACGAGACCGGAACCCTGTTGGCGGTGACCGGTCTGGCGGCCGTCGCAACCTTCCTGGCTGTGCGCCGCACCGCTCTGTGAGACTGACTCCTGTGCCCCTAGGTCCTGTCCTGCGAATCGGTCGCCTACTGCGGGGCACCCGGTGGGCAGCCTGGACGCACCCGGCGGGCGCCCACGTAGAACCACTACGAGGGCGCCCACCGGGCACGCCCAGGCCGTCACCGGGCACCTCCTCGCAACGGCGCCGATCCACAGGACAGCCCCTAGCCGCGATCGAGCGTTCCCCGAGGTGGGCCGCGGCGATCGCGGTTACGGCGTTCGCCCTGGTCGGAACCGTTTTCCCGTTCGGGCCGACCCCGCAGATCGCCCGCTGGACGGCGCTGGCCGCAATTGCCCTGACGGTCGCCGAACTGGCCCGGCGCCGCGCCGGTGGCCGGCTGCTGCTGGCCGGGCTGTTGCTGGCCGATGCCGGGCTGCACGTGATCGGCGCCGGTGGCTCGGCCACGCTGAGCTGGTTCGGGATGATCATCCTGGCCGCCTGGGCGGCCTACGCCCTGCCGAACCGGGTGGCGCTGACCTTCGCCGTCGTGATCTGTGCGCCGATGCTGGCGCAGTGGATGTTCGAGCCCGACACCGGCTGGGCCTCCTGGACGGCGGGCACCCTGTTCACCGGTTTCGCCTGCGTGCAGGACACCCGGCAGCGGGTCCTGCTCCAGGAGCTGCGCCGGGCCCAGGCCGAGCTGGCCACCCGGGCCGCGGCCGAGGAACGCGCCCGCATCGCCCGTGAACTGCACGATGTGATCGGCCACGCCCTGACCGTCTCCACCCTGCACATCAGCAGCGCCCGGCTGGCCCTGGCCGACGAGCCCGCCGAGGCCGAGGCGGCGCTGGCCGAGGCCGAGAGGCTCACCCAGGCCGGGCTGGCCGAGGTGCGCACGGCGGTGGGGTTGCTGACCGGGCCGAGCAGCCGGCAGCCGCTGCCGGGCGCGGCCGAGATCCCCGAGCTCATCGAGACCTTCCGTCGGGCCGGTGGCCGGATCGACGTCGAGGGCGAGTTCGGTTCCCTGAACGCGACTCTCGGCCTGACGGTCTACCGCATCCTGCAGGAGGCGCTGACCAATGCCGTGCGCCACGCTCACGGATCACCGGTCTCGGTCACGGTCACGGTGAACGCAACTGGAGCACAGACCCGACTGGTCGTACAGTCCGAGGCGCGCCCGACGTCCATCGTTGGAAGCGGAAGTGGACTGGTGAGCATGCGCGAAAGAGCTGAGGCAGTGGGCGGGAACCTGACCGCCGGGCCGCACGAGACGGGTTGGCGGGTCGAGGCGGTGCTGCCCACGTGAGCATTCGCGTGCTTCTGGTCGACGACCAGGAGCTGATCCGGGCCGGCCTGCGCGGAATCCTGCGCCCGAGATACGGGTTCGAGATCGTGGCGGAACTGGGCGATGGGACGTCGGTGGTTGCGGCGGTCGGCGAACACCAGCCGGACGTCGTGGTCATGGACGTACGGATGCCGGGCGTGAGTGGGGTGGAGGCGACCCGGCGGGTGCGGGCCGTGGACGGCCCACCAGTGCTGGTACTGACCACTTTTGAAGACGACGAGGTGCTCGCCGGTGCGCTACGCGCGGGCGCGGCCGGGTTCCTGCTCAAGGGGGTGCCGGCCACCGACCTGCAGCGGGCGGTGAAAACGGTGGCCGAGGGCGGGGCCTGGCTCGATCCGGCCGTGACCGGAAGGGTGCTGAACGCCTACCGGGACGGTGCACCCGCCGTGGAGGCCGGCCCGGCGCTGGAGGTGCTGACCCCACGCGAGCGGGAGGTGCTCACGCTGATCGGGGAGGGGCTGACCAACGCCGAGATCGCCGCCCGGTTCGTGCTCGGTGAGGGCACGGTGAAAAGCCACGTGGGGCGGATCTTCTCGAAGCTCGACCTGCGCGACCGGGCCGGGGCCGTGGTGCTGGCCTTCGACCACGGCCTGGTCCGTCCGGAACCAGGCCGTGACCGCAGGGTCCAGTGAGATCTAGGCGTCGATCCGGTCGCGGTCCATCTGGGCCGCGCCTTCCACGATGAAGTCCTTGCGCGGGGCCACGTCGTTGCCCATCAGCAGGTCGAACACCCGCTCGGCGGCCGCCGCGTCCTGCATCCGGACCCGGCGCAGCGTGCGCCGGCGCGGGTCCATCGTGGTCTCGGCCAGCTGGTCGGCGTCCATCTCACCCAGACCCTTGTACCGCTGGATGTTCTCCTTCCAGCTGCGGCCGCGCTTGCGCAGGTCGGCCAGCAGCCGCTGGAGCTCCTGCTCGGAGTAGGTGTAGACCATCTCGTTCTTCTGCCGGCCGGAGCCGATCACCTCGACCCGGTGCAGCGGCGGCACCGCCGCGTACACCCGGCCGGCCTCGACCAGCGGGCGCATGTAGCGGAAGAACAAGGTGAGCAGCAGGGTGCGGATGTGCGCGCCGTCGACGTCGGCGTCGGTCATCAGGATGATCTTGCCGTAGCGCGCCGCCGGCAGCTCGAACGTGCGGCCCGAGCCGGCCCCGATCACCTGGATGATCGCCCCGCACTCGGCGTTCTTCAGCATGTCGGCGATGGACGCCTTCTGCACGTTGAGGATCTTGCCGCGGATCGGCAGCAGCGCCTGGAACTCGCTGTTGCGGGCGAAGTTCGCGGTGCCCAGGGCCGAGTCACCCTCGACGATGAACAGTTCCGAGCGGTCCACGTCCTCGCTGCGGCAGTCTTTCAGCTTGGTCGGCAGCGACGAGGTCTCCAGCGCGTTCTTGCGGCGCTGGGTCTCCCGGGTCTGGCGGGCGGTGACCCGGGTGCGCATCGCCCCGACGACCTTCTCCAGCACCAGTGCGGCCTGGGCCTTCTCGACCCGGGCGGCCGAGGTGAGCTTGGCCGTGAGCTCGCGCTCGATCACCCGCGAGACGATGCCGCGCACCGCGTTGGTGCCCAGGATCTCCTTGGTCTGGCCCTCGAACTGGGGCTCGGCCAGGCGGACGGTGACGACGGCGGTCAGGCCCTCGAGCACGTCGTCCTTCTCGATCTTGTCGTTCTTCTCGTTGAACTTGAGCTTGCGCTTGTTCGCCGGGTCGGCGATCTGCGCGCGCAGCGTCTTCAGCATCGCCTGCTCGTAGCCGGCCACGTGGGTGCCGCCCTTGGGCGTGGCGATGATGTTCACGAACGAGCGCAGCTCGGTGTCGTAGCCGGTGCCCCAGCGCATCGCCACGTCGACGAAGCACTCGCGCTCGACCTCGGTGTGCACCATCTGGCCGCGGCTGTCCAGGACCGGCACGTTCTCCTTGAAGTGCCCGGTGCCCTCCAGCCGCCAGACGTCGGTGACCGCGGCGTCGGTGGACAGGAACTCGACGAACTCGCCGATCCCGCCCTCGTGCAGGAACTTCTCCTCGACCGGGCCGTCGGCGCCGGGGGTGCCGGGCAGGCCGCGCTCGTCGCGCAGCACGATCTCCAGACCCGGTACCAGGTAGGTGGTCTGGCGGGCCCGGGTGACCAGCTCGTCGTAGGAGAAGGCGGCGTCCTTGATGAAGATCTGCCGGTCGGCCCAGTAACGCACCCGGGTACCGGTGACCCCGCGCTTGACCTTGCCCACGACCTGCAGGGCGGAGTTGTCGACGAAGGGGGTGAAGCCCGCCTCCGGGTCCATCCCGTCGAAGATGCCCGGCTCACCGCGGCGGAAGCTCATCGCGTGGATCTGCCCGCCCCGCTCGACCTGGACGTCGAGCCGGGAGGAGAGGGCGTTGACCACGCTGGCGCCGACGCCGTGCAGACCGCCCGAGGCGTTGTACGAGCCGCCGCCGAACTTGCCGCCCGCGTGCAGTTTGGTGAAGACCACCTCGACGCCGGTCAGGCCGGTCTTCGGCTCGACGTCGACCGGGATGCCCCGGCCGTCGTCGTGCACCTCGACCGAGCCGTCGGCGTGCAGCACCACCCGGATGTGCTGGCAGTGCCCGGCCAGCGCCTCGTCCACCGCGTTGTCGATGATCTCCCACAGGCAGTGCATCAGGCCCCGGGAGTCGGTGGAGCCGATGTACATGCCGGGACGCTTGCGGACGGCCTCCAGGCCCTCCAGCACCGACAGGTGGCGGGCGGTGTAGTCGGAACCAGCCGAGGAGCGTGATCCCGCGGAAGCCGGTCGTTTCGCGCCGGCGGCGCGGGACCGGGCCGTCTCGCTGGGTTGCACGGCCACGGGCGGCTCCTTGCTGTCGGGTGGTGCTCGTCGATGTTCGGGGGTCGAACGCGCGTTCGAATATAGCTTGGGCATGCGGGGGCCCGGGAGGGCGTTGTTTCGGGCCGCTTCCGGGCAGATTACCCGGATGCCCACAGAGGTGGTTCCCAACGCGCCGGGATCCGCAGCGTGCCGAGGGTCTCTCCCGGGCGCCCGGACGGTCGCTCTGTGTAGCACTGAGTGATCGAGGGCCTGCGCCCAGTGGTTCTTCAGTGACTACGCGGACAGCGAACGCGGCCGCCTGGAGTCCCGGGGAAGCCCGAAGCCTGATTCACTGTTCTCTCAGTGTCACCGATGTCCATTCCCGTCAGGGTCCGTCTCGTACGACGGGATGTTCAAGGAGGTCACCAGTGGGTGCTGCCATTGCTACAGAAACGCTGACCGCGACCGACCGCTGCGACCGTTGCGGCGCCCGGGCCTACATGCGGGTCACGCTGCCGGGTGGGGGCGAGCTCCTGTTCTGCGGCCACCACGGTCACGCGCACAAGGAGGCCCTGACCGCGGTCTCCGCCTCCATCCAGGACGAGTCCCAGAGCCTCTCCGGTACGCCGGCCGCCGAGGGCGAGCGCTGAGTCCCGGGCCCGGCTTCCATCACTGAATCCCCGAATCCACCCACGCTGACCTAGCCGATGAGCGCCGTGACCGTCCTGGCCGCGGCGCTCATCGTTGTCGGTCTGGCCGGGGTGATCGTGCCGGTCCTGCCCGGGCTGCTGGTGGTGGCCGGCGGGATCCTGCTCTGGGCCTTCGCCGAGTCCTCGGCCGCGGGCTGGACGGTGTTCGGCCTCGCGGCGGCCGTGCTGCTGCTGGGCACGGTGGTGAAGTACGCACTCCCGGGCCGGAGGCTACGCGAGGGCGGTGTGCCATGGATCACGTTGGCCTTCGGTGCGCTACTCGGAGTCATCGGCTTTTTCCTGATCCCGGTGATCGGCCTGCCCATCGGCTTCGTGGCCGGTATCTACCTGGCCGAGCTCACCCGGCTGGGCAGCCATTCCCCGGCCTGGTCCTCCACTCTCGCCGCGGTCCGCGCGGTGGGCCTTTCCATGCTGATCGAGCTGGCCAGCGGGCTGCTCGCGGCCGCGGTCTGGATCGCCGGGGTCATCTGGGCCTGAGGCCCGCCCGGGGCAGCACCGGAAGCGGCCGGGTCGAGGCCTGCGCCGGATAGGCCACCCGGCCCGCCCGCACCTGCACCACCTGATCGGCGTAGCGGGTGAGCGCCCGGTCGTGGGTGACCAGCAGCACCGTCCGGCCCTGCCCGGTGAGCCGCCGCAGGGTGCGGATCAGCCGTTCGGCGGCCTCCGGGTCCAGCCCGGTGGTCGGCTCGTCCAGCACCAGCACCGGACTGTCCCGCAACAGCGCCCGGGCCAGCGAGATCCGCTGCCTCTGCCCGCCGGACAGGGCCCGCCCCCGTTGACCCACGCGGGTGGCCAGGCCCTGCGGGAGGCGGTCGACGAACTCCGCGGCCCCGCTCTCCTGGGCGGCCTGCCGGATCGCCCCGGTGTCGGCCTGCGGGGCCAGGCCGTAGACGATGTTCTCCCGCACCGACTCGTCGAACATGTACGGCTCCTGCGGCAGCAGGGTGATCAGCCGGCGCAGCTGGGCCAGCGGGTAGTCGCGCAGGTCGCGGTCGTCGAGCAGGATCCGGCCGCCGTCCGGGTCGCGCAGCCGCACCAGAAGGTCCACCAGGGTGGACTTCCCGGAACCGCTCGGCCCGGTGATCATCGTCAGCGAGCCGGCCGGGACCTTCAGGTGCACGTCGGTGAGCCGGTCGGCCCGGCCGGGGGAGTGCACGGTGACGCCCTCGATGGTCAGCGAAGCCCGCTCTGGACCGCCGGCTTCGGCCACCGGAGGCTTCTGACCGGATTCGGCGATACCCGGTGGCAGGTCGAGCAGTTCGACCAGCCGGGCGGCGCTGGTGCCGCAGCCGGCCGCGGTCAGGCCGAGCTGCCCGAGGGCGGTGATCGGTGGGTAGAGGAAGGTCAGGTAGGCGGTGAACGCCAGCAGCCCGCCCACGGTCAGGTCGCCGGTGGCGATGTCGATCACGCCGATCCCGATCACCGCCAGCAGCCCGGCCGTCTCGACCAGTTCGGTCAGCGGCCCCTGCACGGCGGCCAGCCGGGTCTGGCGCAGACGGGCGCGCATCAGCCGGCCGGAGACCGCGGCCAGCCGGCGGCGCTCGGCGGGCCGGGCGTCGTAGGCCTGCACCAGGGCGGCGTTGCTGATGCTCTGTTCGAGGGCCGAGGTGAGCGCGCCGTGGGCGATCCGGGTGCGCATCGAGATCCGGTGGGTGCGCCCGGTCAGCCAGCGGTTGAGCAGCCAGACCACCGGCGCGGCGGCCAGCACCACCAGGGCCAGCAGCCAGCTCTGGCGCCAGGCGGCCACCCCGAACACGACCACCGCGAGCACCGCCCCGGCCGCCTCGATCGGGCCGGTCACGGTGAGGTGCTCGACGTCTTCGGTGTCGTCGACCACCCGTGAGAGCAGATCGCCGAGGTGACGCCGGTCGAGTTCTTCCGGCGCCACGGTGAGCAGGTGTTCATGGGTCTGGGCCCGCACGCGGCGGGAAACCCGTTCTGCGGCGCCGGCCGTGAGGATGGAGCCGACATAGGTCAGGGAAGCGGCGCCCAGGGTCACCGCGGCCCAGATCGCCGCCGGACCCCAGAACTGGCCCAGGTCGGCGTCTTCCACCGCCCCGTCGATCAGGGTGGCGAGCAGTTCGATGCCGACCGCGTCGGCCACCACGGCCAGGGTGAAGCAGAGCAGGGCGCCGATCATGGCGGTGCGCCGGCCCCGGGTCAGGGGCCAGAAGCGGCGCAGGACCGCCGACCACCCCAGAGGGGCCGGACCGGCGGGTTCTTCGTCAGGTTCTTCGGGAGGTGGGGGCGCCGACAGACCGGCGGGGCCGGTGATCACCCGAAGGTGACCACCGGCCCCGGCCTGTGCGTCGAGCATGTCACTCATGGTGTGGTTGTGGAGGCATCTCGGACGTCAGGTCGGTCCGGCTCAGTCGCGGCCGGCCCGGTTCGGCTGCGGGTTCTGCGCCTGCTCCTGCTCCTTGCGGCGCTTCGGCAGGGCCTCGACCTTGGCGGCGGGACGGCGGGTGCGGGCCTTCAGGATCTTCGCCATGGTGGTTCTCCTTCTCGCGGTGATTCTTTCGGCGACTGCGACGGTCTCGCTGTCGTGAGAAGAACTCTGCCCACCGTTCCTGGCAGAACCACGCGCAGAACCTGGCAGCCACCTCTGACAGCGAGTGACAGCCTGCTGAAGGGTTTCTGCTAGGCGCCGGCCAGCCGGACCAGCACCTGGTCGATGCGTTCGGCCAGCTGCAGACCGGTGCCCAGCGAGGCGGCCCCGGACACGATCGGGAACACCCGCTCCTGCTGCACCGCGATCTTCTCGAACGAGTACTCCTGGGTGGGCCCGGACTGCGAGGCGGAGGGCTCGGCCAGGCGCAGCCCGCAGTCGAGCAGCACGGTGGTGTCGGTCCAGGCCGGCCCGAGCGTCCAGAACGTGGTGTCGGTGGCCAGTTGCACGAAGGAGAAGGTGTGCTCGGCCAGGACGGCGGCGTGTTTCTGTCGGACCGCGGCGGTGCGGGTGCAGTACTCGTCGAGCACGGCGTTCGCCTCGCTGGTGCGCAGGATCAGGTCGGGCTCGGCGGCGGCGATCTTCTCCACGTCCGGCTCGGTGTAGTCACCGGTCACCAGCACGCCCGCGAGCCGGTCGCCGTAGCGCGCACCGGTGGACTCGTACCCGCCGCCGCCCACCCCCACCGGCACCAGCCCCACGTCGACCAGGGCGAAGGCGCCGAAGTAGTCGCCGCAGACCACCCGCTGCGGTGCGGCGGGCACGGTGACCGGGCCCTTGTCCGTTGCCTACCCCTCCCGCTCGAAAGGTGAGCCGAAAACACCGTCGTGGCAGACGTCTTCAATCGGTTTCCGGCCTCTGCGCAGGGAGGGGGAGCGATGGTCGGTGCCGGGTTCCGGCGGGTGGCCCAGGCTGATCACCCCGACGATGCGGCGCTCCGACGGGATCGCGAAGGCCTCGCGCACGGTCCCGGTCCGGGTCGGCGGCACCCCGAAGAAGCAGCCCGCCAGGCCGGCGTCGACCGCCGCGAGCAGGATGATCATCGAGGCCATGCCGGTGTCGACGTCCCAGTAGGGCACCGGCCAGCGGGCCTCGTCGCGGTCGGTCCAGCCCTTGTCCGGCTCGGCGTAGCGGTCCAGGTAGGCGTCCCGGTCCGACAGGCACAGGATCAGTGCGGGGGCGGTGCGCATGCCGCGCAGCCAGCGGTCGGGTTCCCGGTCGGGCTCGGTGGTGGCCGCCCAGAACCGGCCCACCTGCTCGGGGGTGCTGAGCACGACGAAGTCCCAGCCCTGGCTGAAGCCGGCGCTCGGAGCCCGCACGGCCAGGTCCAGCAACCGGGTCAGCACCTCGCGGGACACCGGCCGGTCGGGCCGGTAGCTGCGTACCATCCGGCGGGCCCGGACAACCTGCTCGAATTCCATGGCGCGAGCCTGCCACAGGGCAAAAGGACCACCGCGTAGCCTGGTGCCGTGGGCCAGTCGACGAACGACCCGCCGGCACGACCGGACTACCCCCTGCACTGGGAGGCGGACGTCGTGCTGCGGGACGGAGCCACCGCACACCTGCGGCCGATCACCGCCGACGACGCGGACGCGCTCCAGCGCTTCCACGTGCACCAGTCGCCGGACTCCACCTACCTGCGCTTCTTCGCGCCGATGCCCCGGCTCTCGCCCCGCGACCTGCACCACTTCACCAACGTCGACCACCGCGACCGGGTGGCGCTGATCGCGGTGCTGGGCGAGGACATCGTCGGGGTCGGCCGTTTCGACCGGCTCGACCAGGGCTCCGACGCGGCCGAGGTGGCGTTCAACATCAGCGACGCGCACCAGGGCCGGGGGATCAGCTCGGTGCTGCTGGAGCACCTGGCCGCGGCCGCCCGGGAGAACGGCATCCGCCGGTTCGTGGCCGACGTGCTGCCGCGCAACCGCAAGATGCTGACCGTGTTCCGGGAGGCCGGCTACGAGCTCACCAGCCGCTTCGACGACGGGGTGATCGAGGTCCGGTTCACCATCGACCCGACCGAGCGCTCCCGGGCGGTGATGGAGGCGCGGGAGCACCGGGCCGAGGCGCGCAGCATGGAACGGGTGCTCAACCCGGCCTCGGTGGCGCTGATCGGGGCCAGCCGGCGCACCAACACCGTGGGGCACCGCCTGCTGGCCAACCTGATCGCCGGCGGGTTCACCGGCCGGCTGCACATCGTGCACCACGAGGCCGACGAGTTGCTCGGCCGGCCCACGGTGCGCCGGCTGGCCGACATCGAGGGCGACATCGACCTGGTGCTGGTCGCGATCCCGGCCGAGGGGGTGCTCGACGTGGTGCGCGAGTGCGCCGAGCACGGGGTCCGCGGAATGGTGGTCGTCTCCACCGGTTTCGCCGAGACCGGCGACGAGGGCCTGGCCCGGCAGCGGGAACTGGTGCGCACCGCCCGCTCTCACGGCATGCGGGTGGTCGGGCCGAACTCGTGGGGGCTGATCAACGCCGGTGAGGCCGTCCGGCTGAACATGTCACTGATCCCCGACCTGCCCGAAGACGGCCGTCTGGGCCTGTTCTCGCAGTCCGGCGGGCTGGCGGTGGCGGTGCTGGACGCGGTCGAGCGGCGCGGGCTGGGGGTGTCCACCTTCCTGTCCGCGGGCAACCGGGCCGACGTCTCCGGCAACGACTGCATGCAGTACTGGGAGGAGGACGCCAACACCGACGCGGTGGGCCTGTACCTGGAGAGCTTCGGCAACCCGCGCAAGTTCTCCCGGATCGCCCGGCGCCTGGCCCGGTCCAAGCCGGTCATCGTGCTGAAGTCCGGCCTGTCGAGTTTCGGTGTGCCGCCCGGTCATTCGGTGCGAGCGAGCACGGCGCCGCGGGAGGCGTTCGACGCCATGCTGCGGCAGTCCGGGTGCATCCGGGTGCAGACCGTGGCCGAGATGCTCGACGTGGCCCAGGTGGTCATGCACCAGCCGCTGCCGGCCGGGCCGAACGTGGCCATCGTGGGCAACAGCGACGCGCTGAGCACGCTGATCGCCGATGCCTGCGTCGCGGCCGGGCTGGTGGTGGTGCACAAGCCGGTCGCCCTGCACCCGCAGGCCGACGCCGCGCAGTTCCGGGGTGCGCTGACCGAGGCGTTCGCCGCCGAGCAGGTGCACGCGGTGGTCGCCGCGTTCATCCCGCCCATCGCCACCGAGGCCGCAGAGGTGGCCCAGGCGTTGTCCGAGGTGTCGGCCCAGTCTCCGGACATCCCCGTGGTGGCCTGTTTCGTCGGGGTGCACGGCGTGAACCGTGCCCTGTCCAACCCGCGGCTGATCCCGTCCTACCCCACACCCGAAGAAGCCGTGCGGGCCCTGGCCAAGGCCGAGTGGTACGCCCGCTGGCGGCGTCGCGATCCGGGGGAGCGGGTCGACCCCCCTGGCGTGGACCTGGCTGCTGCGCGGGCCGTGGTCGCCGAGGCCCTGGCCGCCGTCCCCGGCGAGGAGAGCACCTCACTGAGCCCCGAAGCCTCCGCCCGTCTGCTGGCGGCCTTCGGTATCGAGCTGTGGCCGCGTACCCCCGTCGGCACCGCGTCCGAGGCGGCCGAGGCGGCCGCGGCGATGGGCTATCCGGTGGTGCTGAAGACCACCGCGCCGCACCTGCGGCACCGGGTCGACCTCGGGGGAGTGCGGCTGAACATCGAGGACGAGAACGAACTGCGGGCCGACTACGCCCAGATGCGCGCCACGCTCGGCCCCCTGGAGGCCGATCAGCTGGTGGTCCAGCGGATGGCCGAACCCGGCGTGGCCTGTGTGCTGCGCACGGTGGAGGACCCGCTCTTCGGCCCGGTGGTGTCGTTCGGGCTGGGCGGGGACGCGGTGGGCCTGCTGGGTGACGTGGCCCACCGGATCCCGCCGCTGACCGACGTGGACATCTCCGACCTGGTGCGCTCGGTGAAGGCCGCGCCCAAGCTGTTCGGGCACAAGGGCGCCGCCCCGGTCGACGTGCCCGCCCTGGAGGACGTGATCGGCCGGCTCGCCGTGCTGGCCGACGAACTGCCCGAGGTGGCCGAGCTGGAGCTGAACCCGGTGGTCGTCGCCGGGACCGGGCTGGCCGTGCTGGACGCCGGGATCCGCCTCGCCCGGCCGGCCGAGCGGGCCGACTCGGTCCGCCGCGAGCTGCCCAGCTGATCCGGCGCCGACCGGGCGTGTCTGCGCCCGGCCCGGGGCGGAGTGACAAGATGGGGCAATGCGTGAACGACCCGGGACGGACGCCGCCGTGAGCCAGACCAACGCCCTGCCCGACGATCTCGTGGCCGACGTCGAACGGGCCGGTTTCTACCCGGCCCTGGTGCGCGACGCCCTCGACGTGGCGATCGCCGGCGAGGAGGTGGTGTCGTACCTCGTGCAGCAGGAGACCACCTTCGACCGGGTGGAGGTACGCCGGCACGTCACCGTGCTCTCGCTCACCCCGACCCGGCTGGTGGTGGCGCACGCCGACGACCACGACCCGGACGCGCTCAGCCCCGAGCCCTACGCCTCGGCCTCCACCGAGGCGGTCCCGCTGAGCAAGGTCACCTCGGTGGTGCTCTCGCACGCCGTCACCTCGCCCGAGCGGCACCGCAGCGGCGCCGTGCCGCGGGAGCTCAGCCTGACCATCGGCTGGGGCTCGCTCACCCGGGTCGACCTGGAGCCCGCCTCCTGCGCCGACCCGGACTGCGAGGCCGACCACGGCTACACCGGCACGCTGGCGTCCGACGACATCACGGTGCGCCTGTCGGCCGAGGCCGAGGGGGAGTCCGCGGTCCGCGCGGCCGCCGCCTTCGCCCGGGCGCTCTCGGCCGCCACCGCCCGCAACTGATGCGCACCCTCGCCGACGTCCTGCCCTCGGCCGCCCTGGCCATCGCCCGCAAGAAGGGCCCGCTGCCCAAGGCCCGCACGGTCGTCGTCATGCTGGTCGACGGCCTGGGCGACGAATTGCTGCGGGCGAGTTCGGGCCATGCGCCGTTCCTGCGCCGCCTGCGCGAGAACCCCTACTCCACCCGGCTCAGCTCGGGCTTCCCGAGCACCACGGCGACCAGCCTGGGCATGCTCGGCACCGGCCTGCCCCCGGGCGCCCACGGCCTGGTCGCGCTCGACGTGCTCGACCCGGCCCGGGACAAGGTGTTCAACGAGCTGATGTGGGACCCGGAGGTCGACCCGCGTCAGTGGCAGCCCGCCCCCACCGTGTTCGAGCAGGTGGTCGCGTCCGGGCGGGACGTGGTGCGGATCGGCCCGGGCTACTTCGACGGTTCCGGCCTGACCGAGGCGGTGCAGCGGGGCGGCCGGTTCGTCGCCGCGCAGTCGCTGGACCAGCGGGTCGAGGTGGCGATCGACACCGCCCGCCGTTCCAAGGGCGCGCTGATCTACCTCTACTGGGGTGACCTGGACAAGATCGGCCACGAGCAGGGCTGCCGCTCCTGGAACTGGACCGGCGAGCTGGAGCGGGTCGACGCCGGGGCCCAGGCCCTGGCCGCCGGCCTGCCGGCCGACTGCCTGCTGGTGGTCACCGCCGACCACGGCATGGTCGACGTGCCCTTCGAGAACCGCCTGGACATCGCCCACGAGCCCGAACTGCTCACCGGCGTGCGGCATCTGGGCGGGGAACCGCGTTCGCTGCAGCTGTACTGCGAGGCGGGCGCGACCGACGACGTGGCCGCCGCCTGGCAGGCCCGGATGGGCTCCGACATGACCGTGGTCACCCGGGCGCAGGCAGTCGACGAGGGCTGGTTCGGCCCGGTCGCGCCGCACGTGCTGCCCCGGATCGGCGACGTGGTCACGGCGGCCACCGGCGAGGTGGCGGTGGTCGACTCGCGCACCGCCCGCCCCCAGGTGCTGCGCCTGCTGGGGCTGCACGGCTCCCGCACCAGCGTCGAGACCCAGGTTCCCCTCCTGGTCTCCCAGAGCTGAACCACAGAACAAAGGACGTCGGTCAGCCCTCGGGCTGACCGACGTCCTTTGTCGGTCGGTTCAGTCGCGTCGCTGGCCGAACACGATGTCGTCCCAGGAGGGGACGCTGGCCCGGCGCTGCTTGCGGCTGCTGGCCGCAGGCCGGCGCCCGGCCGGGACCGGGGTCGGCTCGGGCTCGGCCTTCTCGACGTCGACGACCCGCTCGGGCTCGGCCGCCTTGGCCTCGCTTTCGGCCTGCTCGCGCTCGGCGCGTTCCCGGCGCTCCCGTTCGGCGCGCTCGCGCTCCCGCTCGGAACGTTCCCGCTCGGCGCGGTCACGGTCGAGCCGGTCCCGGTCCGACCGGTCGGCCCGTTCCGGCTTCTCGGCGCGGGGCGGCACCGGGGCGTCGGCCGGCTCGAGGTCGTACAGCGACTCCGTGTCGGGCAGCACCAGCACCTCCCCGTCCCGCGCGTCCTGCGGGCGGGATCGGGCCGGATGGGCGGCCGGGGGCTCGCCCATCGTGTCGCTGCGGCTGAGCAGGGTGTCGATCGCCTCACGCACCGGATCGGGATGACCGGCGCGCTCCTCGTCCTCGCTGAGGGCCCGGTTACGCCGGCCACGCCGCTCGCGCAGCGTGTCGAGCAGGTTGACGGCCGCCGGTTCCTCGTACGCCGGACGCGCCTCGACCCGCTGTTCCTGGTCGTAGGGGCGGTCGGCGCCGCGCACCGTGGCCAGCCGGCGCATGCTGCCGGTGACCGGCCCGGCCGCCCGCTCGTTCTGCGGCTGGGGCGGTTCGTCCTCGGTGAGCCAGCGCGCCTCGTCGTTGTGCGCGGTGACGTTGCGCAGACCGGCGTTGTAGAGCCAGCGGGCCTGGCGCAGCGTGGAACCGGCGATGAACTCCAGCGCCAGGATCCACAGGCCGTCGTCTCCCCGCCAGGCGTCCCACGAGGTGGTCTCCTGGTCGACCTCACGGGCGGCCAGGCGCTCGGTGACGGTCTCGTCGAGCGAGAGCGGCTCGGCGCCGCCTCCCCGCCGCACCCGCACCCGGCGGGCCTGCTCGGCCACGTACTCGCGCTCGGCCAGCACCGGGCCCTCGTACTTGCGCACGTGCTCGAGCGAGAGACCGGCCGCCTCGGCGACCTCCTCGGCGGTCTCGCCGGCCCGGATCCGGGCCTGGATCTGGCGCGGCCGCAGCCGGCCCTCCGCCTCGATCTGGATCTGGCTCAGCCGGGCCCGGTCGCGCCGGACCGCCGCGCGTAACGCGTCGTCCACCCGCAACCGGAAGCGCTGGCCGTTCGGGCCCGAGAGCAGCAGGTGCTCCCCGTCCTCGTGGACGCCGACGAGCGAAAGATCTTCCATGTTCACTCCCTCCGGCAACCGCGACCTGCGTGAAGACTGTGCCACTTCGTACCGCATCGGCGAAGCACATGGCGGGCGAGTCGGCCCGGCAATCCAGGTCACACCCGTCCACCCAGGTTCACGATGAACTCTGGGTACCGATGTAATCACATTGTGTGCCGGAATCGGGGAGCGGGCCCCAGTATGGGCCGCCGGGCGGCTCCGGGACGGCGGACTCGCCGGTGCGGGACTTCCGACCCGAACGCGCGGGGACGGAAGTCAGTTGGCAGGATCTACGGGTGAGCTCCTTGAAGCCGTACGACGCCGTCCTCCTGCTCTCGTTCGGCGGGCCCGAGGCCCCCGACGAGGTGATGCCGTTCCTGGAGAACGTGACCAGGGGCCGGGGCATCCCGCGCGAGCGACTCGAAGAGGTCGAGGTGCACTACCAGCACTTCGGCGGCCGCAGCCCGATCAACGACGAGAACCGGCTGCTGCTGGCGAACCTGCGTGAGCAGCTCGCCGCCGCCGGGGCCGGCGACGTGCCGGTCTACTGGGGCAACCGCAACTGGGCCCCCTTCGCCACCGACGCGCTCCGCGAGGCGCACGAGGCCGGCGCCCGCCGGGTCCTGACGGTGGTCACCAGCGCCTACCCGAGCTACTCGGGCTGCCGCCAGTACCGCGAGGACCTGGCCGAGGCGCTGATCACGCTGTCCCGCGAGGGCCGCAGCCTGCGCATCGACAAGATCCGGCACTACTTCGACCAGGACGGGTTCCTGCAGCCGGTCGCCGACTCGATCACCCACGCCCTGGCCACCCTGCCCCGGGGCTCGCGGGTGGTCTTCGTGACGCACTCGATCCCCGACGCGATGGACGACGCGGCCGGCCCGGACGGCAACGCCTACACCCGCACCCACCGCGAGGCGTGCGCCGCCGTGGCCGCCCGCGTGCCCGGTTCGCAGGACTGGGACCTGGTCTACTGCTCGCGCTCCGGCCCGCCCTCGCAGCCCTGGCTGGAGCCGGACATCGGCGACCACCTCACCGAGCTCAAGGCCCAGGGCGTCCCCGGCGTGGTGGTGGTGCCGATCGGGTTCGTCAGCGACCACATGGAGGTCGTGTTCGACCTGGACACCGAGGCCGAGGAGATCGCCCGGGGGCTGGACCTGCCGTTCGTGCGGGCCGCCACCTCCGGCCGGGCCCAGGAGTTCGCCGCCACCCTGGCCGCCCTGGTGGTGGAGCGGGCCGCGGCCGAGCGGGGCGAGAACCCCGAGCGGCCCTCGATGGCCGGGGCCGGGCCCTGGCACGACGTCTGCCCGGCGAACTGCTGCAGCAACCTGCGTAACCCGGACAAGCCGGCCGCCTGTGGGGTCGACTGGGTGCTGCCGATCGACAAGAACGCCGACCAGCCGGTCGCTCCGGAAAGGGTGAACCAGTGAGCACCGAGCAGTTGCGGGCCCTGGCCGAGGAGGTGGCCCGGGCCGGTGGTGACCTGATCCGGGCCGGCCTGGCCGACGACCCGGGCGCCCGCGAGGTGGAGAGCACCAAGTCCACCCCGACCGACATCGTCACGGCGATGGACCAGGCCGTGGAGCGGCTGCTGCGCGAGCGTCTGGCCGAGGCCCGGCCGGGCGACGGCCTGCTCGGCGAGGAGGCCGGCTACAGCCCCGGCGAGTCGGGCCTGACCTGGGTGCTCGACCCGATCGACGGCACCGTCAACTACCGCTACGGGATCGACGCCTACGCGGTCAGCGTGGCCGTGGTGGAGGGCGACCCGACGGTGGACGGGGCCTGGACGCCGGTGGCGGCCTGCGTGCACAACCCGGCCACCGGTGACACCTGGACGGCCGGGCGCGGGCTGGGCGCGGAACTGACCCCGGGCGACGGCTCGATCCCGCGAGGGCTGAAGCTGGCCGCCCCGCCGGCCCTCGACCAGGCCCTGGTGGCCACCGGGTTCGGCTACGCGGCGACCCGGCGCGCCGGACAGGCCCGGGTGCTCACCGGGGTGCTGCCGCAGGTCCGGGACATCCGGCGGATCGGCAGCGCGGCGCTCGACCTGTGCGGCGTGGCCACCGGCACGGTGGACGCGTACTACGAGCGGGGGGTGAACGTCTGGGACATCGCCGCGGCGGCCCTCGTGCTCACCGAGGCGGGTGGTGCGTTGTCCGGTCTCCGGGGCGCTCCGGCCGGTGGTGCGATGGTCGTCGGAGCGGCGTCCCCCCTTCTCGAGGGGCTCTGCGACGTCCTCGGGCAGCTGGACGCCGACTCCGACCCGACCTGAAGCGCCTTCGATCGCTCGGACCAGACGCGGGTGCCCCTAGGCCGTTGCCCCGCCGGTGCGGCCCTGGGGGACCTGCAGGCCGTACGCGTTCAGCGACTCGGCCACTCCCTCCAGGGTGATGCTGTGGTCGGCCGCCACCCGGGCGATCGACTCGATCTGGTCGAGCGAGACGTTGACGAGGTACTCGTCACCGCTGTCCTGCGCCTCCCGGAGCCAGGTCAGCGCCTCTGCCGCACGGCCCCTGATCTGCGCGACGAACTCGCTCATTGATTTTCTCCCT
Organism: Kineosporia sp. NBRC 101677; assembly: GCF_030269265.1. NCBI lineage: Bacteria > Bacillati > Actinomycetota > Actinomycetes > Kineosporiales > Kineosporiaceae > Kineosporia > Kineosporia sp. NBRC 101677. The sequence continues at coordinate 348,047 of NZ_BSTA01000007.1, read as the reverse complement.
CACTCGCCCCCGAACGATGTCCGCGAGCTCTTCCAGTGCCGGAAGCCATCTCTTCCGGCACTGGCGCGAGTGGGCCTCACGGGTGAGGAACAGCCGCGTTACGGCCGTGCAACAGCTGTGAGACACACTGCACCGCCCGACACTCTACGGTCGACGCAGCGTTGCCGGACAGGCGACTCGGGTGCCGTCGAGCGAACACGTGCGGGAACATTTCGTGACGTCCACCCGTTAGGCGCCGTGTCCGAGTACGGAGGGTGAGGTCTGATCCGTTCGGTGACGGGAATTGATGTCGTTCTCCCGGTGCGGCGGTGTGGCTATCCCGGCTCGACTGGTGCACAATCCCTGCCGCGAGAGCGGGCACAAATCCGGCCCCGGGCGCGTTAGTCCACAGTCCGGTAGCAACGACCTTGATCCACCAGGGCGCGAGCACCGCATTCGGCCAGAGCACCACCAGTTCGAGCAACGACCAGCAATCCCGTTCTCATGGGGGCAACGCGCACCTCACCGGTTCCGCATCGGCGGATCCGGTGGAAGGGCACGTCCCGCGTGAGTTCCACACACCGGAGCGTGACCACACCATGGCAACCGACTACGACGCGCCGCGCAAGACCGACGACGACCTCAACGAGGACTCGCTCGAAGAGCTGAAGGCCCGCCGGGTGGACAAGTCGGCCGGCTCGGTCGACGAGGACGAGACCGAGGCGGCCGAGGGCTTCGAGCTGCCCGGGGCCGACCTGTCCAACGAGGAGCTGTCCGTCCGCGTCCTGCCCCGCCAGGCGGACGAGTTCACCTGCATGAGCTGCTTCCTGGTGCACCACCGCAGCCAGCTCGCGGGCGAGAAGAACGGCCAGCTGATCTGCAAGGAATGCGCGGCCTGAACCAACGGAACGGCACTACCTGAGAGTGTGGGGCGCCAAGGGCTCGCCCAGGAGCGTCACGAGCCCAGCGCCCGCACCCAGTCCTGCGGCCGGCGGGTCGAGACGAGCCAGTACGGCGTCGGGTCCTGCGGGTCGTCCAGGGTGACCCGGATCCCGGTGCGCACCCAGCCGCGCGTGCAGCGGTAGGCCCGGGCGTCCAGCTCGGTGCCCAGCAGGGCCTTCATCCGGGCCGGGTCCAGGGCCTCGACCTCGGCGACCAGCGAGGCCGGCACCTTCGCCCGCCCGGCCGAGAACACGCCCTTGGCCAGTTCCAGCCGCGGCGTCCAGAGCACCACCAGGCCGAGCACCACGCCGGCCATCACCACCGCGGTCCCGATCGCGAACGGCACGTTGATCGGGCCCGGGATCAGGCCGAAGGCCGCCCCGAAGGCGGCGAAGCCGAGCCACACGCCGGGCGTCGGGCTCAGCTTCTCGGTCAGGTTCTTCTTCTTGGCGGTGGTCGCGGGCGTGGCCGAGGCCGCCGCTTCCTGCTGGTCCGGGCGCATGTTCCCAGTTTCCCACGGGCCCGCCGGGCCGGTGCGTACCACCCGGCCCGCGCCGTACGGAACGCATCCTGGCCGGGGCGGACCGGCCGGGCTCCGGTGCTGGATAGGCTGTCCGACCGTGAGCACGACTTCCGCACCTTCCGGCTGGGAGGACTTCGCCTCCGGCCAGGTCGAGGTGCTCGTCCAGCGCCTCGACCCCGAGCTGCCCCTGCCCGGCTACGCGCACCCCGGCGACGCCGGGGCCGACCTGGTCACCGCCGTCGACGTGACCCTGGAGCCGGGGGAGCGGCAGACGGTCCCGACCGGGGTGGCGATCGCCCTGCCGGACGGATATGCCGCCTTCGTGCACCCGCGCTCCGGCCTGGCCGCGCGTTTCGGGTTGACGGTGGTCAATGCGCCCGGCACGGTCGATGCGGGATATCGCGGTGAGATCCGGGTGACGCTGCTGAACACCGACCGCACCACCCCGGTGCAGTTGCGGCGCGGCGACCGGATCGCGCAGCTGGTCGTCCAGCCGGTGAGCCGGGCCTCCTTCGTCGAGGCCGGCCGGCTGCCCGGCTCCGTGCGCGGGGCGGGCGGCTTCGGCTCGACCGGTGGGTTCACCGACGGCAGCACGGGCAGCACGGGCTTGGGAACGCAACGAGGAGAGCACTGATGAGCTGGTTCCGCCGCAACAAGGGGGACGAGGCGTCCCCGGCCGACGAGCCGGAGACCACCTCCGCGTCCTCCGCCGCCGACGACGACCGTGAAGACAACGCCCCGAAGGGCGCACCGGCGCCGGGCGACGTCTACGACCGGTCCAACGGCCCCTGGGACGAGGCCGAGGCCGACCCCGAGGTCACCTACATCGACCTCGGCGCGATCCGGCTGCCGGCCCGTGAGGGCACCATCCAGATGCGCCTGGAGATCGAGGAGCAGACCAACAAGGTCATCGCCGCGACCGTCCAGCTCAACGACTCGGCCGTGCAGCTGCAGGCGTTCGCCGCCCCGCGCACCTCCGGGATCTGGGACGACATCCGCGCCGAGATCGCCGCCAGCGTGAGCCGCCAGGGCGGCGAGGTCGACGACGTGCCCGGCGTGTTCGGCCGCGAGCTGCTGGCCAAGGTGCCCGCCCGCACGCCGGACGGCCGCACCGTGCTGCAGCCGGCCCGGTTCTCCGGCGTCGACGGCCCGCGCTGGTTCCTGCGCGCGGTGTTCCACGGGGCCGCCGCGCTCGACCAGGAGAAGGCACTCGAGCTGGAGAGCCTGGTGCGGGACGTGGTGGTGGTGCGGGGCACCGATGCGATGGCCCCGCGCGAGCTGCTGCCGCTGAGCCTGCCCGACAACGCCCACCCGGCCGACGGCGAGGGCGAGGGTGAGGGCGAGGGCGCACCGGCCGAGGAGAAGAAGGACACGCTGCGCCCGCCGGAGCGCGGCCCGGAGATCACCGAGGTCCGCTGACCAGCTCTTCCGCGAGCACGCAGAACAGCACGGAGAACGGCCCAGGTCGGGTACCGGCCTGGGCCGTCCGGCTGATTGCCCCCAAGTCCGCCCGCTCCGGTTGTGACTCCTCGGCCGATCTGGGTCAAGATGGATGTGCGGAGCAGGAATAAGAACCGAAACGGCTTGTTGAGCAACAGGTCGTACACCTGCAAAAGAGTGGGCAGGGCCACTCCCCGAACGCCCGGGGACGGCTCAGGGAGCAGGTTCGGGATGGGTACGCTGAAATCCGTGGGTAAGCAGATCACAGACGATCAGGCACCGGCCGCCCCGGCCGAACGCTCCGGCCTGCGCCGGGCCCTGGCCCGGTTCACCGCCCCTCAGCACGTGGTGCACGCCGACGAGGAGCGCGAGCAGGCGGTCCGCCTCGGCGGCACCCCGATCGCCCAGCTCCGGGCCCGGCAGCCGGCCATGGTCTGCGGCACGCTGCGCGCCGTCACGCTGCGCCCCCGGGCCGGCGTCCCCGCGCTGGTCGCGGAGCTGTACGACGGTAGCGGCAGCATCGCGGTGGTCTGGCTGGGCCGCCGGCACATCGGTGGGGTGGAGCCGGGCCGGCGCATCCGCGTCCAGGGTGTGGTGTGCGAGGCGAGCGGCACCGCCACCATCTTCAACCCGCGCTACGAACTGGTGCCCGGCAGCCCGGGCTAGGCTTTGGGGCAGCGGTCCGCCCGGTGCGGGCCGCCCGCCCAGCCGAACCCAGAGCCGACCGGAGCTGACCAGAGCCGATGACGGAGCAGCAGCACGGGTCCGCCCCCGTCCCGGGGGAGCACTCCCAGCATCCCCACCCGCCCGTCGAACACGCTGCCGAGAACGTCGCCGAGCGGGTCGGCAAGGGCTCGTTCGCCCAGGCCGTGGCGGCCGAGTTCGACCTGAACAAGGCGATCGGCGGCCCCCGCGGCGTGATCGAGTCGGTACTGCCGTACACCGTCTTCTCGATCGCCTTCGCGATCACCCAGGAACTGCGGCCCTCGGTCTACGCGGCACTGGCCCCGCTGGTCGTGCTGATTGCGATCCGCCTGGTCCGGCGCGAGCCGCTCACCCAGGCGCTCTCCGGGGTGATCGGGATCGCGATCGGTGCCTGGATCGCGAGCAAGACCGGCCGGGCCTCGGACATGTTCCTGACCAGCATCGTCAAGAACGGCGGCTCGGCGCTCGGGGCGATGATCTCGATCGCCGTGCGCTGGCCGGTCGTCGGCGTCTTCGTCGGCCCGATCACCGGCGAGATGTTCGAGTGGCGTCACCACCGCCCGCGCTACCAGGCGTTCGTGAAGGCCACCTGGATCTTCGTGGCGCTGTTCCTGATCCGGGTGGCGGTGCAGGTCCCGCTCAGCATCGCCGACCAGGCCACCCTGCTGGGCCTGCTGAACGGCCTGGTGCTGGGCCTGCCGCTGTTCGCCGTGGCGCTCTGGCTGATCTGGCGGGTCCTGCGCAAGGTGCCGCCGGTCACCGCCGACCACACCCCGCACAAGGTCTCCTGACCAACGAAGGTGCCCACCGACGTCCTGAATCTGAGGACGCCGGTGGGCACCGATGTTTTGTACGGGGACTCTCAGCCGCGGGGGTTGAGCAGTTCCTGCAACGCGTCCTCGCTGTCCGGCACGGTGATGAACATCAGCTCGTCCCCGGCCTCGAGGGCGTCGTCGCGGCTGGGCGGGATCGGCCGCTCACCCCGGATGATCCCGACCAGCACGGTGTCGTCCGGCCAGGCGATCTCGCCGACCATGGTCCCGGCCAGCGGCGACTCGGCCGGCAGGGTCAGCTCCACCATCGAGGCCTGACCCTGCTGGAAGGTGAAGATCCGGACCAGCTCACCGATCGAGACGGCCTCCTCGACCAGGGCCGTCATCAGCCGCGGGGTGGACACCGCCACGTCCACGCCCCAGGCCTCGTCGAACATCCACTCGTTGGCCGGGGTGTTCACCCGGGCCACGGTGCGGGGCACCCCGTACTCGGTCTTCGACAGCAGCGAGACCACCAGGTTGGCCTTGTCGTCGCCGCTGGCCGCGACCACCACGTCGCAGTCGGCCAGCCCGGCGTCGGCCAGCGAGCTGATCTCGCAGGCGTCGGCCAGCAGCCACTCGGCCTCCGGCACGCTGGTCACCCGGATCGCGTTCGGGTCCTTGTCGATCAGCAGCACCCGGTGCCCGTTGGTGAGCAGTTCCCGCGCGATCGAGCGGCCCACGCTGCCCGCGCCGACGATGACGATCCGCATCAGTGCCCATCCTTCGACGGCGGGACGGCCATTCTCTGTTCCACCGAGGTGAGCTGGTCGTGCCGCAGCACGAAGTGCACCAGGTCGCCCTCCTGGTAGAGGGTGTCCGGCCCGGGCACGAGCCCCTCGCCGAGCCGCGAGAGGAAGGCGACCCGGGCCTCGGAAGCGGCTTCCAGGGCGGCCATCCGCCGCCCCACCCAGCCGGTGTGCACCTGTACCTCGGCCAGGATCACCGCGCCGGAGGGGTCGCGGTACTCGGAGATCGCGCCGGCGGGCAGCAGCCGGCGGGCCATCTGGTCGGCCGTCCAGCGCACGGTGGCGACGGTGGGGATGCCCAGGCGCTGGTAGACCTCGGCGCGGCCCGGGTCGTAGATCCGGGCCACCACGTTGCTCACGCCGAACGTCTCCCGGGCCACCCGGGCGGCCAGGATGTTGGAGTTGTCGCCGTTGCTCACCGCGGCGAACGCGTAGGCGTCCTCGATCCCCGCCTCGGTCAGGGTGTCCCGGTCGAAACCGGGGCCGACCACGCGGCGGCCCTCGAAGTGCGGGCCGAGCCGGCGGAAGGCGTTCGCGTTCTGGTCCACCACCGCGACGGTGTGCCCGCGGTCCTCGACCATCTGGGCCAGGGTGGAGCCGGTGCGGCCGCATCCCATGATCACGAAGTGCACGTTCGTCGGCCCTCTCAGCTGACCTGCTGTCCGCCGCTGAAGGTACACCCGTGGCTCGCCCACGGTGGGCCCCACGGTCCACCGTTACCGCCCTCCGGCCGCCGGGAATACGATGACCGGCCGTGCCTTCATTTCCCGGCGCCGTGAAACGGCTGCTCGTGGGGCGGCCGGTGCGCAGCGAACGTCTGGGCGAGACCCTTCTGCCCAAACGCATCGCGCTGCCGGTCTTCGCCTCGGACGCGCTCTCCTCGGTGGCCTACGCGCCGGACGAGATCCTGCTGACCCTGGCCGCCGCGGGCCTGACGTCGTACGCGCTCTCGCCCTGGGTCGGGGTGGCGGTGGTCTTCGTCATGCTGATCGTGGTCGCGTCCTACCGGCAGAACGTGCACGCCTACCCCTCCGGCGGCGGCGACTACGAGGTGGCCACGGTCAACCTCGGGCCGACCGCCGGGATCACCGTGGCCAGCGCGCTGCTGGTCGACTACGTCCTCACGGTCGCCGTCTCGATCTCCTCCGGGGCCCAGTACGCCGCCTCGGCCATGCCTTTCCTGCGGGGGCACGAGGCGCTCGTCGCCGTGATCGTGGTCGTCCTGCTCACCACGATCAACCTGCGCGGGGTGCGGGAGTCGGGCTCCGCGTTCGCCGTGCCCACCTACGTCTTCATGTTCGCCATCCTGGGGATGAGCGCCTGGGGGTTCCTCAAGTACTTCCTGGGCGACCTGCCGCAGGCCGAGAGCGCGGTGCTCGACCTGCTCCCGGAGTCGCAGTTCGAGCAGGGCCTGGTCGGTCTGGGCGGGGCCTTCCTGCTGCTGCGGGCGTTCTCGTCCGGCTGCGCGGCGCTGACCGGGGTCGAGGCGATCAGCAACGGGGTGCCCGCGTTCAAGAAGCCGAAGAGCCACAACGCCGCCACCACGCTGGCCCTGCTCGGCTCGATCGCGGTGCTGATGCTGATGTCCACGATCATCCTGTCCCGGCTGATGCACGTGCGCTTCGCCGAGTTCCCGGCCGAGCAGCTCACCCGCGACGGCGTGCCGGTCGGCGAGGACTACGTGCAGGACCCGGTGATCGGCCAGATCGCCTCGGCCCTCTTCGGCGGCTTCCCGCCGGCCTTCTACCTGGTCACCTTCGCCACCGGGCTGATCCTGATCCTGGCCGCCAACACCGCGTTCAACGGCTTCCCGGTGCTCGGCTCGATCCTGGCCCGCGACGACCTGCTGCCGCGCCAGCTGCACACCCGCGGCGACCGGCTGGCCTACAGCAACGGCATCGTGCTCCTGGCGGTCGGGGCGAGCCTGCTCATCCTGGCCTTCGACGCCCAGGTCACCCGGCTGATCCAGCTCTACATCGTGGGCGTCTTCATCTCCTTCACGGTCAGCCAGACCGGCATGGTGCGGCACTGGACCCGGCTGCTGCGCACCGAGGCCGACCCGGCGGCGCGGCGGAGGATGAAACAGTCCCGGGTGATCAACGCGATCGGCCTGAGCATCACCGGCAGCGTGCTGGTGGTCGTGCTGATCACCAAGTTCACCCGCGGCGCCTACCTGGCCCTGCTGTTCATGGCCGTGCTGTTCGTGCTGATGCTGGCGATCCGCCGGCACTACCGGAAGGTGCGGGCCGAGCTGGACGAGGAGGACGACAGCAGAGGCCGGGTCCTGCCGTCCCGGGTGCACGCCATCGTCCTGGTGTCCAAGCTGCACAAGCCCACGCTGCGGGCGCTCGCCTACGCCCGGGCCTCCCGGCCCTCGGTGCTGGAGGCGGTCACGGTCACCGTCGACGCCGAGGAGACCCGGCGCCTGCAGGAGGAGTGGGACCGCCGCGACATCCCGGTGCCCCTGCGGGCCCTGGACTCGCCGTATCGTGAGGTCACCCGCCCGGTGCTCAACTACGTGCGCAGTATCCGCCGCGACAGCCCCCGCGACCTGGTGGTGGTCTACGTGCCGGAGTATGTGGTGGGGCGCTGGTGGGAGCAGTTGCTGCACAACCAGAGCGCGCTGCGGCTGAAGAGCGGTCTGCACTTCATGTCCGGCGTGATCGTGGCCAGCGTGCCCTGGCAGCTGCGGTCCTCGCGGCACCGGCTGGGCGAGGAGAACCGCCCGGCCCCGGGGGACGCGCGGCGGGGTGCGGTGCCGCCGGAGAGCCCCGAAGAGATCTCTACGAAGGAACAGAATGTCTAGCAGTCCGACCAGTGACTCCCCGTCGTCCGTCGCCTCGGGGCCTGGCCTGGTCACCGACGAGCTGATCCAGCTGCAGGTCGGCCCGGTGGCGCACGGCGGGCACTGTGTGGCCCGGCACGAGGGCCGGGTGGTCTTCGTCCGGCACGCGCTGCCCGGTGAGGTGGTGCTGGCCCGGCTGACCGAGTCCGGGCCGGACGCGAAGTTCTGGCGGGCCGACGCGGTCGAGGTCGTCGAGGCCTCGCCCGACCGGGTCCCGGCGCCCTGCCCGGTGGCCGGTCCCGGGCTGTGCGGCGGGTGCGACTGGCAGCACGCCGACCTGTCCGCCCAGCGCCGGATGAAGGCCGACGTGGTGAAGGAGCAGCTGCGCCGGATCGCTCACCTCGACCCGGTGCCCGAGGTCGTGGTGGAGGGCCCGGAGGGTGACGGGCTGGGCTGGCGCACCCGGGTGCGGTTCACGGTCGACACCGAAGGACGCCCGGGGTTGCGCAAGCACCGCTCCCATGACGTGATCGCGGTGAAGGAGTGTCTGATCGCCTCTCCCGCGGCGGCGTCGCTGGGGATCACCCAGTCCCGCTGGCCGGGGGCGCTCGCGGTCGAGGTGGTCGAGCCCTCCACCGGCTCGCCGCTGGTGGTGGCCGAGGCCGTCGCCAGTCGCAAGGGTCCTTCGCTGCGGCTGCCCAAGCTGCCCGAGACCAACGTGGCCACCCGCGACGACGAGGGCCTGCACCAGGTCAAGGGGCGTACCTGGGTCTCTGAGGAAGTAAGCGTGGCGGGTACGCCGCGGCCGTTCCGGGTCACCGGTACGGGCTTCTGGCAGGTGCACCCGGCCGCGGCCCAGACCCTGCTCGACGCCGTGCTGGAGGCCACCCAGGCCCGGCCGGGGGAGCGCGCGGTGGACCTGTACGGCGGCGTGGGGCTGTTCGCGGCCGGGCTGGCCGAACAGGTCGGCGTCACCGGCAGCGTGCTGCTGGTCGAGGGCGACGCCCGGGCCTCGGCCGACGCCCGCCGGGGCCTGCACGACCTGGGGCAGGTGCGGGTGGAGAACGGCTCGGTCTCCCGCGTGCTGCCGCGCCTGGCCGCAGAGGGGGGACCGCTGGCCGACGGCGGGGCCGACGTGATCGTGCTCGACCCGCCCCGTTCGGGCGCCGGCAAGGACGTGATGCGTCAGGTCACCGCGCTGGCTCCGCGCGTGGTCGTCTACGTGGCCTGCGACCCGGCCGCCCTGGCCCGCGACCTGGCCTTCGCCGAGGGGCTGGGCTACCGGCTGGACAAGCTGCGGGCCTTCGACCTGTTCCCGATGACCCACCACGTGGAGTGCGTGGCCGTGCTGGTCCCGGCCGGTGAGCGGCCCTCGCCGTCGGAGGTCCCGACGGTGTCCGAGCCCGCCCGGCGCCCCGCCTGGCCCCGGCGTTCGCGCGGTCGGCGATAACAGGCCGTCGCTGCCTCGAGTGCGTCCGGAACTCGTAGCGGTTGCGCCGAACGGCGCGTCAACCTGCCTCGTTGTTCGACTGGGGGCAGGCTTCGACTTAGGTTCGGCTAACTATCTTGACGTCGAGATACTTTAGTATGGTGCTCGGTGACGACGATCTACGACGATCTAAGGAGCTCTCGTTGAGCAGTGTGAGAAGCCTCGACAGCTTTGGCGCGCGCGGCCAACTCGCTGCCGGAGACGCCAGCTACGACATCTTCCGGCTCTCGGCCGTCCCCGGTGCCGCCGAGCTGCCGTACAGCCTGAAGGTCCTGCTGGAGAACCTGCTGCGGACCGAGGACGGCGCCAACATCACCGCCGGCCACATCCGGGCGCTGGCCGGCTGGGACCCGAGTGCGAACCCGGACACCGAGATCCAGTTCACCCCGGCCCGGGTGATCATGCAGGACTTCACCGGCGTGCCGTGCATCGTCGACCTGGCCACCATGCGCGAGGCCGTGGCCGAGCTGGGCGGCGACCCGAACAAGATCAACCCGCTGTCCCCGGCCGAGATGGTGATCGACCACTCGGTGATCGCCGACGTGTTCGGTCGGCCGGACGCGTTCGAGAAGAACGTCGACCTGGAGTACCAGCGCAACGGCGAGCGCTACCAGTTCCTGCGCTGGGGCCAGACCGCCTTCGACGACTTCAAGGTGGTGCCCCCGGGCACCGGCATCGTGCACCAGGTCAACATCGAGCACCTGGCCCGCGTGGTCTTCGAGCGTGACGGCGTGGCCTACCCCGACACCTGCGTGGGCACCGACTCGCACACCACCATGGTCAACGGCATCGGCGTGCTGGGCTGGGGCGTCGGCGGTATCGAGGCCGAGGCCGCGATGCTCGGCCAGCCGGTCAGCATGCTCATCCCGCGGGTGGTCGGCTTCAAGCTCAACGGTGAGATCCCGGCCGGGGTCACCGCCACCGACGTGGTGCTCACCATCACCGAAATGCTGCGCAAGCACGGCGTGGTGGGCAAGTTCGTCGAGTTCTACGGCGAGGGCGTCGGCGCGGTGCCGCTGGCCAACCGGGCCACCATCGGCAACATGAGCCCCGAGTTCGGCTCCACCGCCGCGATGTTCCCGATCGACGAGGTCACGCTCGACTACCTGCGCCTGACCGGCCGCAGCGATGCGCAGGTCGCCCTGGTCGAGGCGTACACCAAGGAGCAGGGCCTGTGGCACGACCCGGCCAGTGAGGCCAAGTACTCCGAGTACCTCGAGCTCGACCTGTCCACCGTGGTCCCGAGCATCGCCGGTCCCAAGCGCCCGCAGGACCGGATCGAGCTGGCCCACGCCAAGGCCGCCTGGCGCGGGGCGATCTCCGACTACGTGAAGGACTGGCAGTCCGGGGGCAAGCAGGACGAGGCGGTGGCCGAGTCGTTCCCGGCCAGCGACTCCCCGTCGGCGTCCTCCTCCAGCAAGGCCGACGAGCCGAACGCGCCGCACGAATCGAACGGCCGCCCGCACAAGCGGGTTCCGGTCACCATGGCCGACGGCACCCAGTTCGAGCTGGACCACGGCCACGTCACCATCGCCGCCATCACCAGCTGCACCAACACCTCCAACCCGTCGGTCATGCTGGCCGCCGCGCTGCTGGCCAAGAACGCGGTGGAGCGGGGCCTGTCGGTCAAGCCGTGGGTGAAGACCACGATGGCGCCGGGCTCCAAGGTGGTCATGGACTACTACGCCAAGGCCGGTCTGGTGCCGTACCTGGAGAAGCTCGGCTACCACCTGGTCGGCTACGGCTGCACCACCTGCATCGGCAACTCCGGCCCGCTGCCCGAGGAGATCTCGGCCGCGGTGCAGGAGAACGACCTCACCGTGGTGTCGGTGCTCTCCGGCAACCGCAACTTCGAGGGCCGGATCAACCCCGACGTCAAGATGAACTACCTGGCCTCCCCGCCGCTGGTGATCGCCTACGCGCTGGCCGGCACCATCGACTGGGACCCGGAGAACGACCCGATCGGCACCGACTCCGACGGCAACGACGTGTTCATGCGCGAGATCTGGCCGTCCGCTCAGGAGGTCGCCGCGGTGGTCGAGGACTCGATCACCAAGGACATGTTCGTCGGCGACTACGCCGACGTGTTCGCCGGTGACGAGCGCTGGCAGTCGCTGGACACCCCCGAGGGCAGCACCTTCGCCTGGGACAGCGAGTCCACCTACGTGCGCCGCCCCCCGTACTTCGAGGGCATGAAGATCGAGACCACCCCGGTCACCGACATCTCCGGCGCCCGGGTGCTGGCCAAGCTGGGTGACTCGGTGACCACCGACCACATCAGCCCGGCCAGCTCGATCAAGGTCGACTCGCCGGCCGGGGTCTACCTGGCCGAGCACGGCGTGGCCCGCAAGGACTTCAACTCCTACGGTTCCCGGCGGGGCAACCACGAGGTGATGATCCGCGGCACCTTCGCCAACATCCGGCTGAAGAACCAGCTGCTGGACGGCGTCGAGGGCGGCTTCACCCGGAACTTCCTGGCCGAGGGCGAGCAGACCACGATCTACGACGCGGCCCAGGCCTACGCCGAGGCCGGCGTCCCGCTGGTGGTGCTGGCCGGCAAGGAGTACGGCTCGGGCTCCAGCCGCGACTGGGCGGCCAAGGGCACGCGTCTGCTGGGCGTCCGCGCGGTCATCACCGAGAGCTACGAGCGGATCCACCGCTCCAACCTGATCGGGATGGGCGTGCTGCCGCTGCAGTTCCCGGCCGGCCAGAACGCCGACTCGCTGGGCCTGGACGGCACCGAGACGTTCGACGTCGCCGGGGTCACCGAGCTCAACAACGGCACCACCCCGGCCACCGTCAAGGTCACCGCCACCAGGACGGACGGCACCAAGGTCGAGTTCGACGCCGTGGTCCGGATCGACACCCCCGGTGAGGCCGACTACTACCGCAACGGCGGCATCCTGCAGTACGTGCTGCGCTCGCTGGTCAGCTGAACCGATTAGGGACGTCCGTGGGCACCGACGCCACGGACGCCCCCTCGGGTGGCTGGTAGCCGTCCGGACCGGTCTGAACCGCCCGTCCCTCGAACGAGGGGCGGGCGGTTCTGCGCGGAGGGGCTAGGGCCTGTCCTGTGGATCGGCGCCGTAGCGAGGAGGTGCCCGGTGACGGCCTGGGCGTGCCCGGTGGGCGCCCTCGTAGTGGTTCTACGTGGGTGCCCGCCGGGTGCGTCCAGGCTGCCCACCGGGTGCCCCGCAGTAGGCGACCGATTCGCAGGACAGGACCTAGTTGCGGCCGGTGCGCTCGACCGGGATGGGATCGTCGTACTCCCCGGCGCTGCCGTGGAGCGGCTTGCCCTTCGGCGACGGCCAGGCGTTGGCCCGGCATCCGTGCATGCCGAGCGACTGCTGCTGCATCACCGGTGCCAGGCGGCCGGGGCCCGGGCAGAGCTCGTGGCCGTGCCCCAGCAGGTGCCCCGTCTCGTGGTTGATCACGTAGGCGCGGTAGACGGCCAATGAGGCGGGGTAGTCCGGCACCCCGTGCACCCACCGGGCCACGTTGATCACCACGTCGTCGCCGTTGCGGCACGAGGTGTACCCGCCCGTCCCACCGCAGAGCACGTCCCGGGTGCCCGGGGTGGTCAGCCGGACGGTGAAGTCGGCGCTCTGGCCGGGGCCCACCCGCCGCAGGCGGCGCTCGCCCTGACCGGTCCAGCTGCGGTCGTCGCCGAGGATCTTCACCACCTCACCGGCGAACTTCTTCGCCGTGATCCCGTCGATGCCCCGCTCCACCGCGACCTGGTAGCGCAGCACCGGCCCGGCCGACCCGCTCACCGCCGACTTCCCGGCCGCGACCACCCAGGTGTTCTTGCCGGTGTGCAGGTACTTCACCGGCCGCACGGTCACCGGGGCCTGCGGGGTCTGCGTGGTCTCCGGCCCGACCGGAGGTGCCGCAGGAGCCGTGGTCGCCGGGGCAGCGGCGGCTCCTTCCACCCGGTCGTGCAGGACGACCTCCACATGCGGAAGACCGCATCCGCCGAGCAGCGCCGACCCGGCGATCAGCGCCCCGCCGGCCCGCAAACGTCCTGAAAACACAGTCTCTCCTGGTAACCGCCAACCCCCAGATGAGATCAGACGCCACTGACAACGACGGAATCACCCGGTGGATCGGTTGCACTCCCGGGTGCGACGGGTGTCACTCTCTTTCCTGTGACCGAACACCTCCCGCCCGGCTGGCCCGAGGCCGTCCTTCCGCCCGGCACCCGCGAGTGGGAGCAGTCCGCCTCGTCCTGGCTCCTCGACCAGTGCCCGGCCGACTTCCGCGCCTACCCGGTGCTGCGGAAACAGGTCCTGGGTCTGGCCTGGCTGGCCTACCAGCACGTCGGGGCGCAGCGGCAGGCCCTGGACCGGGGGCTCAGCCGGATCCGCACCGACCTGTCCCGTGACCTGCCGCCTGCCGCGCTCGAAGAGATGATCGAGGCGGTCCAGCAGGAGCAGTCCCGGCTGGCGGCCGCCCAGCGGGGTGTGGAGCTCGTGGCCCGGGCCCTGCGGGGGGAGCGGTACATCCCCCGGCTGTGACCGGCTGCGTGGGGTGGCGCTCGTCACCTTCCGGCCGGGCGACTCCGGCCACGCACGGTCCCTCCCGGGTCACGGTCCGTCGAGCATGCTCTGCCCCAAGACCTGGAGGAATTATGAAAGTTTCGTGTGTCTAATCCCTTACGGGTGGAGGTTCGCAGCGCGGGCTGCGGGAGCGACCCTAGAATCGTGGGTCAGGACGGTGGATCCGCCGGATCGGGTCCGCCGAGTCCACGGGTTTTACACGGCAGCTAGGGAGATGCGTAGTCGATGGTGGCGCTCACGGAGATCCATGGCCCGGACGACCTTCGACTGCTCGACGCGGCGCAGCTGGACGATCTGGCCCAGCAGATCCGCACGTTCCTGGTCCGCGAGGTCTCCCGCACCGGCGGCCACCTCGGGCCCAACCTCGGGGTGGTCGAGCTGACCATGGCCGTGCACCGGGTCTTCCAGTCCCCGCACGACCAGATCGTGTTCGACACCGGGCACCAGTGCTACGTGCACAAGCTGCTCACCGGCCGGCAGGACTTCAGCGCCCTCAAGCGGCAGGGCGGCCTGTCCGGCTACCCCTCCCGGGCCGAGTCCGAGCACGACATCGTCGAGAGCAGCCACGCCTCCTCGTCGCTGTCCTGGGCCGACGGCCTGGCCAAGGCCAACCAGCTCACCGGCCGCGGCGACCGGCACGTGGTGGCGATCGTCGGCGACGGCGCGCTCACCGGTGGCATGGCCTGGGAGGCGCTGAACAACATCGCCGTCGGCCAGGAACGCAACCTGGTCATCGTGGTCAACGACAACGAGCGCTCCTACGCGCCCACCATCGGCGGCCTGTCCGAGCGGCTGGCCAAGCTGCGCACGCTGGACAGCTACGAGAAGGCGCTCGACCTGGGCAAGTCGGTGCTGCAGCGCGGGGGCACGCCGGGCCGGCTGGCCTACGGCACCCTGCACGGTATGAAGAAGGGCATCAAGGACATCGTGGCCCCCCAGGGCCTGTTCGAGGACCTGGGTCTCAAGTACGTGGGCCCGGTCGACGGCCACGACCTCGAGGCCATGGAGTTCGCCCTGGGCCGGGCCAAGTCGTTCGGCGGCCCGGTGATCGTGCACGCGATCACCGAGAAGGGCCGCGGCTACGCACCGGCCCGCAACGACCAGGCCGACCAGTTCCACGCGATCGGCGTGATCGACCCGGAGACCGGCAAGCCGGTCTCCAGCGGCCGCGGCGGGGTCAAGTGGACCAGCGTGTTCGCCGACGAGATCGTCCAGATCGCCGACGAGCGGCCGGACGTGGTCGGCATCACCGCGGCCATGCTGATCCCGGTGGGTCTGCACCGCTTCGCCGAGCGCTACCCCGACCGGGTGTTCGACGTCGGTATCGCCGAGCAGCACGCGGTCACCAGCGCGGCCGGGATGGCGCACGGCGGCCTGCACCCGGTGGTCGCGGTCTACGCCACCTTCATGAACCGGGCCTTCGACCAGGTCCTGATGGACGTGGCGCTGCACCGCGAGGGCGTCACCTTCGTCCTCGACCGGGCCGGGGTCACCGGCGACGACGGGGCCAGCCACAACGGCATGTGGGACCTGTCGCTGCTGGGCCTGGTGCCGGGCATCCGGATCGCCGCCCCGCGCGACGCCGTGCGGCTGCGCGAGCTGCTGCGCGAGGCCGTGGCAGTGGAGGACGCCCCCACCGTGCTGCGCTTCCAGAAGGGCCAGGTGGCCGACGAGGTCCCCGCGCTCGAGCGGGTCGGCAACCTCGACGTGCTGCACCGCGAGGGCGACGAGGACGTGCTGGTGGTGGCCGTCGGCTCGATGACGGCCCTGGGGCTGGAGGTGGCCCAGCGGCTGAACCAGCAGGGCATCGGCGTCACCGTGGTCGACCCGCGCTGGGTGCTGCCGGTGAACGAGGCGGTGCCGGCGCTGGCCGCCCGGCACCAGCTGGTCGTGGTGGTGGAGGACGGCGGGGTGTCCGGCGGGGTCGCCAGCCACGTGTCGTCCGCCCTGTCCGCCGCCCGGGTGCCCACCGCCGTCCGTGGTTTCGGGATCCCGCAGGAGTTCCTCGACCACGCCAGCCGGGCCCAGGTGCTGGAGCACGTCGGGCTCACCGCGCAGGAGGTCTCCCGCGAGGTGGTCGAGCACTTCTCCCGTCAGGCCGAGGTCGCGATGGAAGATCTGCCCCGTCCCTGACAGTCAGATGGCGTGCCTACCCCGTCGCGCTCCGTGCCGGGGTACGGCAACCTCATCGGCCGTCACCAACAGCGGGATGTCGAGAGCGCGGTCGGGCTCGTCGGTGAGCTGCCAGGCGGCCTGCACGAAGCCGGGGTCGATGTGCCGTAGGTCGAACCAGGCCCGCTGACGGGTGGGGGCGGCCACTGCCCGCATACCCACGCCGTCGCCCTCGGCCAGGTGCTTGCGCAGGGTGCGGGAGCTGAGCAACGCCAGCACGTCGCAGCCCCCGACGGGCCGGATGACCCCCTCGCGCCCGTCCCGCGACAGCCGGGCCGCCGCCAGAGCGCCCATGCGCTCGGTGTATTCACGCAGGGCGGCCCAGGACTCGCGCCCCTGTACGCCTACTCGGGCTGCCAGGGAAGGTGCGAGCGAAACACAACGGTCCGGCTCGTCCAGGAGGCCGTAGACGCCGTACCCCAGGTCCAGTGCGCCCCCAGGCAGCTTCTGCACCACCCAGTCGGGCCCGAGGTGGTCAATGTGGCCGGGCGGCAACGCAATCAGGCGCAGCGCCTCACGGAAGCAGGACCCGGCCTCGTCGCCCAGTTCGCCGACCAGTCGGTGCAGCCGCAGCAGGGCCGCCACCCGGTGCCGGGCGGTCGCGCTCTCGGCCGGCTCCGGGCCGACCACCTGGCGGATCATCGGCCAGGTCACCAGCGCGCCTTCCGCGTCCGGCAGCCGTACCCCGTCGTCGGAGGGCACGAAGTCGATGTCGTGCAGAACGCTCACCGCTAGGACACATCGCCGCAGCGCGGTCTCGTCATTTCCGATCGCGTCGGGCATGGGCCCACCGTAAGCGCGCAGAGTGCACCCAGCGTCCGAAAACCGTGGTCTGAGCCTTGATCGTGAACACTCAGTACCCGGACGCCGGGTGCACTCTCACCAATCGCGCTTCGGTGATGACTTTCCGTCAGGGAAGCGTGGATTCACCGGCCGGCAGGAACCGGCGGCCCAGAACCCGCTCGCTGTATCCCTCACGATCCAGGTACGGCGTGATGCCGCCGAGGTGGAACGGCCAGCCGGCGCCCATGATCATGCAGAGGTCGATGTCCTGAGCCTCCTGGACCACGCCCTCCTCGAGCATCAGGCCGATCTCCTGGGTGAGCGCCACCAGCGTGCGGTCGCGGATCTCCTCACCGGTGGAGACCTTGTCGCCGAACTGGAACAGCGCGGCCGTCTCCTCGTCCACGTAGGGCTTGCCGGTCTCGTCGTACGACCAGATCGCCGGCTTGCCCGCGGCCACCAGCCGGCCCAGGTTCTCCGACACCGTGAACCGGTCCGGGTAGGCCCCGTGCAGCGTCTCGGCCACGTGCAGCGCGATCGCCGGGCCGACCAGGTTCAGCAGCAGGAACGGCGACATCGGCAGCCCCAGCGGGGCCAGCGCGTCGTCGGCCACGTGCAGGTCGCTGCCCTCGTCGGCCGCGTTGACCACCTCGCCCATCACCCGGGTGAGCAGCCGGTTGACCACGAACGCGGGGGCGTCGGCGGCCAGCACGCAGGTCTTGCCCAGGGCCCGGCCGAGCTGGAAAACCGTTGCCAGCGTGGCGTCGTCGGTCTTCTCCGCGCGTACCACCTCGACCAGCGGCAGGATCGCCACCGGGTTGAAGAAGTGGAACCCGGCGACCCGCTCCGGGTGTGTCAGGTCCGCGGCCATCGCCCCGACCGACAGCGACGAGGTGTTGGTCAGCAGCACGCAGTGCTCCGGCACCACCGCCTCGAGCTCGGCCAGGACCTTCTTCTTCACCTCGAGGTCCTCGAACACCGCCTCGATCACCACGTCGGCGTCGGCGAAGACGGCCTTGTCGGTGCTGCCGCGCACCAGCGCCTTCAGCCGGTTGCCGGCGTCACCGGTGAGCCGGCCCTTGAGCAGCAGCTTGTCGATCTCGTCGTGGACGTACTGCACGCCCTTGTCCACGCGCTCCTGGTCGAGGTCGGTGAGGGTGACCGGCACCTTCAGCCGGCGCACGAACAGCAGGGCGAGCTGCCCGGCCATCAGCCCGGCCCCGACCACCCCGACCGAGCCGACCTTGCGGGCCAGCGACTTGTCCGGCGCCCCGGCGGGCCGCTTCGCCCGCTTGTTCACCAGGTCGAAGGCGTACAGTCCGGCCCGCAGCTCCGGGCTGGCGGCCATGTCGGCCAGGGCCTCGTCCTCGGCCGCGAAACCCTCGTCCCGGGAGGCCGTCCGGGCCTGGGTGACCAGCTCGATCGCCCGGTAGGGGGCCGGGGCGGCGCCACCGATCTTGGAGTCGGCGAACGCCTTCGCCTCGGCCGCCGCGGCGGCCCAGACCTCCTCGGCCTCGTCGACCGGGGCCCGGGAGACGGTGACCTGGCCGCGCAGCACGTCCGCGGCCCAGAACAGCGACTGCTCCAGGAAGTCGGCCGGCTCGAAGACCGCGTCGGCGATCCCGCGTTCGAAGGCCTTGCGGCCGTTGAGCATCCGGTTGTTGCTGAGCGGGTTCTTGATGATCAGCTCGAACGCCGCGGCCGGGCCGATCAGCCGGGGCAGCAGGTAGGTGCCGCCCCAGCCGGGGATCAGGCCGAGGAAGCACTCCGGAAGGGCCACCGCCGGGACCGAGGAGGAGATCGTGCGGTAGGTGGCGTGCAGCGCGATCTCCAGGCCGCCGCCGAGCGCGGCGCCGTTGACGAAGGCGAAGCTCGGTACCGGCAGTTCCCCCAGCCGGCGGAACACGTCGTGGCCGAGCCGGCCCACCAGCAGCGCCTGCTCGCGCGTGGCCTCGCCCTTGAGCAGGTTCAGGTCGGCCCCGGCGGCCAGGAAGAACGGCTTGCCGGTGACGCCCACGGCGACGATCTCGCCCGCCGTGGCCCGGGTGGTGGCCACCTCGAGCGCCTCCTCCAGGCTGCGCAGCCCGCGCAGGCCGAAGGTGCTGGGCCGGGTGTGGTCGAGGCCGTTGTCCAGGGTGATCAGCAGCAGCGTGCCGGCGCCCCCGGGCAGGGCGACGTCGCGGGCCAGGGCCCGGGTCACCACCTCGTCGGGCTGCGCGGCCTCGGCCTGTTCGCGAAGGTCGGTCACCGTCAGGCCCCCTTGCCGTAGTCGCGGTGGTGCGGGTTCTCCCAGATCACCGATCCGCCCATGCCGATCCCGATGCACATCGTGGTGAGCCCGTAGCGGACCTCCGGCCGGGCCTCGAAATGCCGGGCCAGCTGGGTCATCAGGCGCACCCCGGAAGAGGCCAGCGGGTGCCCGAGGGCGATCGCCCCGCCGTCCGGGTTGACCCGCGGGTCGTCGTCCTTGATGCCGTAGAAGTCGAGGAACGAGAGCACCTGCACGGCGAAGGCCTCGTTGATCTCGAACAGGCCGATGTCGTCGATGCTCAGACCGGCCAGCTCGAGCGCCCTTTCGGTGGCCGGCACCGGGCCGTAGCCCATCACCTCGGGCTCGACGCCCTTGAAACCGTAGGCGACCAGCCGCATCTTGACCGGCAGGCCGAGGGCGGCGGCGGTGCCGGCGTCGGCCAGCAGACAGGCGGTGGCGCCGTCGTTCAGGCCCGCGGCGTTGCCGGCGGTGATCCGCCCGTGCGGCCGGAACGGCGTCTTCAGGTTGGCCAGGCCCTCGAGAGTGGTTCCCGGGCGCGGCGGTTCGTCGGCCACCGCCAGGCCCCAGCCCTGCTCGGTGCTGCGGGTGGCCATCGGGACCAGGTCCTGCTGCATCCGCCCGGCCTCGTAGGCCGCCTGCACCTTGGCCTGGCTGGCCACAGCGTAGGCGTCGGCGCGTTCCTTGGTCAGGTGCGGGAACCGGTCGTGCAGGTTCTCCGCCGTCTCACCCATCACCAGCGCGGCCGGGTCGACGATCTTCTCCGAGATGAAGCGCGGGTTGGGATCGACCCCCTCGCCCATCGGGTGGTGCCCCATGTGCTCCACCCCGCCGGCGATCGCCACGTCGTAGGCGCCGAAGGCGATGCCCGAGGCGGTGGTGGTGACGGCGGTCATCGCGCCGGCGCACATCCGGTCGATGGCGTAGCCGGGCACGCTCTTGGGCAGCCCGGCCAGCAGGGCGGCGGTCCGCCCGATGGTCAGCCCCTGGTCGCCGGTCTGGGTGGTGGCCGCCACGGCCACCTCGTCGACCTTCTCCGGGGGCAGTTCGGGATGCCGTCTGAGCAGTTCCCGGATGCACCGGACGACCAGGTCGTCGGCGCGGGTCTGGGCGTACATCCCCTTGTCTCCGGCTTTGCCGAAGGGGGTTCGGACACCGTCCACGAAGACGACGTCCCTCGAAGTGCCGGGCACGCGACCTCCCCGTTGCTCGGGCGGCCTGGAGCTGCCGCCACCGTTGGCGTAGTCATCTGAATGCTACTCGCCAGTAACGCCAGTGCGAAACCGGCCCGTTACCGTGACCTGAAACAGTCACGCTACCTGTGAGGGGTAAGGGCAGACAGCGAACAATGGACGGGTGGCGCGCCTGGGCGCGCAGGTCCCGTCGAGTGCGGGGCAGGTCAGTGCCCGGACGTCTCCGGCGTGGGTTCAGGAGGAGGCGCCGGGGTCTGCAGAGTCTGCACCAGCGGTTCGGCGATCAGACCGATCTGCCAGGCCCGGGCGCCGGCCGACTCCAGCCGCGCCTGGACCGTCGCGAGGGTGATCTCGGCGGGCGGTGACCAGGACAGCCGGCGCACCGTGTCGGGGGAGATCAGGTTCTCGACCGGCAGGCCGAGCTCGGCGGCCAGTTCACCCATCGCCGCCCGGGAGGCGGCCAGGCGGGCGGCGGCCGCCGCGTCACGCTCGGCCCAGACCCGCGGCGGGGGCGGGCCCTCGCTGGGCAGGTGCTGGGGCGGGAGGTCGCTGTCGGACAGGCCGCGGGCCTTGGACACCGCTTCGGTCCACTGCCGGGCGTAGCGCCGGGCACCCCGCCCGTTGAAGGCGGGCAGGGCGATCAGGGCGCTCAGGGTGGTGGGCATCGCCAGGGCGGCCTCGATGATCGCGGCATCGCCGAGCACGCGGCCGGGGGAGAGGTCACGCTGGCGGGCGATCGCGTCGCGGGTCTGCCACAGCTCCCGCACGGCGGCCAGGCGGCGCCGGTCGCGCACCCGGTGCATGCCGGAGGTGCGGCGCCACGGATCCACCTTGGGGGCCGGGGGCGGGGTGGCCGCGACCGCCGCGAACTCCTCCGTGGCCCAGGGCAGCTTGCCCTGCCGGGTGAGCTCGGCGGCCACCGCGTCGCGCAGGTCGACCAGCACCTCCACGTCGAGCGCGGCGTAACGCAGCCAGGGCTCGGGCAGCGGCCGGGTGCTCCAGTCGACCGCCGAGTGCTCCTTGGCCAGGCTGAGGCCGAGCAGTTCCTCGACCATCGCGGCCAGGCCCACCCGCGGGTAGCCGGCCAGCCGGGCGCCGAGCTCGGTGTCGAAGATCAGGGTGGGGCGCAGGCCCACCTCGGACAGGCAGGGCAGATCCTGCGACGCGGCGTGCAGCACCCACTCCACGTCGGCGATGACCGCGTTCAGCCCGCTCAGGTCGGGCAGGGCCACCGGGTCGATCAGGGCGGTGCCGGCGCCCTCACGGCGCAGCTGCACCAGGAAGGCGCGCTGGCCGTAGCGGTGGCCGGAGGCCCGCTCGGCGTCGACCGCGACCGGGCCGGAGCCGGCTGCGAAGGCGTCGATGACCTGCTGAAGGGTGGCGATGTCGCTGACTACCGGGGGCACGCCGTCGCGGGGAGCGTCGAGCCGCTCCAGCACGTGCTCGCTGTCGGGGCCACCGGCTGCCGGGCCTGCCGGAACGCCGTCCGGGGTCAATGAATCGCTCCTCCCTTCGTCAATCGACACAAACCCCACCGTAGCCTGCCGCCTGCCGGTGTCGCTTGTTCTGCTGTGTGACGTTGCAGTGAGCGATGCGGTCGTGCGGGACCGGGGGCTGCCGTCAGGCGGCCTGTGTGCGGCTGTGTGCAGCGGTGTGCGGTCGGGACCGGTCTGCGGAACGGCCCGGAACACCGGGCCGGACCTGGTCAGCCTGCCACCGATCGACGTCTGTGTCCGGGGCGGCGCCGGGCCGATATGAAGGCGTGACCCGGGTCACGGGTCCCGTCTTCGTGCCGTCCAGGCGTCACCGGACTTCATATCACCCGATCCCGTCGGGCGGCGGCCCTGGTCGGCGCGGGTGCTACCGACCGGTCACCCAACGTAACCCGACCGTCACCCGACCGTCGCCCGGGACTGCTCAGGCGATGACGCCGGAGCGCAGTGAGGTTGCGACCATCTCCGCACGGTCACCGGTGCCGAGCTTGCGGGCGATCCGGGCCAGGTGACTCTTCACGGTCAGCGCCGACAGCCCCAGCGCCACCCCGATGTCCTTGTTCGACTTGCCCTCGGCGACCAGCTGCAGCACCTGGATCTCCCGGGCCGAGAGCGAGTCCACGCCCTCACCCCGGTCGGCCGAGGGGCGGGGCATCCCGGTGCCCGCCGCCGAGACCACGTAGCAGCGGATGCCCGCACCGACCGCGGCCCGCACGCTGTAGGGGTCGTCGCTGGTGGCCACCACCATGCCGCGCTGCCAGCCGGCCTGACGCAGTTCCCGCACCAGGGCGATGCCCGAGCCGTCGGGCAGACCGGCCTCGGCCACCACCAGGTCGGCGATACCGGCGGCGGCGCGCTGCCGGGCCTCGGCCACCGTGTTGATCTCCAGCACGTGCCGGGCCCCCATCGCCCGCAGCGTGTGAGCAACGGTCTCACGTACGGCGGGGCTGTTGACCACGACCATCGCGGCGAAGCGGCCCGGCCGTGGCACCGCAACTCCTGTTCGCTCCACGAGTGTGGTCACCTCAGCCTCCAAGGGGGGATGTAGCCCGGACGAGTGTCGGCGGCCGGGTCGGTTGCTCCCCAAGAGGGTCGGCACCGGGCGGTGTCGACTTGAGATCACACGTGCGGGCGGTGGACAGCCCCGCCGAGGTTCGGTCGGGCCCGGTCGCGGTGCGTCGGGCCCGGTCGCAGTGCGGCCGGGCTCAGTCGCGGCGGCGCCGGGGCAGGGCGGTCACCCCGGGCGAGACCGGTGGCAGCCCGCCGACTGTGCACAGCAGTTCCGACCACGCAGTCAGGTGGATCACCGCGTCGTCCACCGGCGTCCATGAGGCCCGCAGCTCGATGTCCACCGTAGGCGCCTGACCGGCGAGGGCGCCGAACGACTCCGAGACCACCCGGGTGATCGTGCCGCCCGAGGCCCGGTGCCCGGCACCGGCCGCGGACAGCGACTCCTGCAGCCAGGCCCAGCCGACCTGCCCCATCAGCGGGTCGGTGGCCAGTTCGCTCTCCAGGGCCGCCCGGATGAAGCTGACCACCCGGTAGGTGCCCTCCCAGGACTCCGGGCCGGAGGGGTCGTGCAGCAGGACGAACCGGCCGGTGGCCAGGTCCTCGTCGTCCTCCGAGACCACGTCGGCCGACAGGGCCAGGGCGAACGGGGCGATCCGCTGCGGTGCCGGGACCTCCTCGAGGATCACTTCCGGGCGCAGCTTGGCCGCGCGCAGACGGGAGACCACGTCGAGGAAACCCTCGGGGGCATCGTCGGAGATCCTCATGGCAGCCACGCTCGCAGCGTACGGTGACGGATCGCCACTATCGGGGACGACGCGCCCAATCCTGGGGGTGAGAGCAGCCATTTCGCGTACTCGGTGTGACGAAGCCCGGTCCGGACGCTGCCCGGATGTGCACCGAGATGCGCGCCGGGGTGCTCACCACCTGAGAGGATCGGCTCGTGTCCACCGAGTTCGCAGCCCCCTTCGCAGCCCTTCCCGTCGCCCCCCGTGACCCCCGTCTCGCCGATGCACCACTGCTGCGCGCGGCGCGTCGGCTGCGCCCGGCCCACACGCCGGTGTGGTTCATGCGTCAGGCCGGGCGCTCGCTGCCGGAATACCGCAAGGTGCGCGAGGGCATCGCGATGCTGGACAGCTGCCGCCGCCCCGAGCTGGTCACCGAGATCACCCTCCAGCCGGTGCGCCGCTACGGGGTCGACGCGGCGATCTTCTTCTCCGACATCGTCGTGCCGCTCAAGGCGGTCGGGGTCGGGCTGGACATCAGGCCGGGCGTCGGCCCGGTGATCGATCAGCCCTTCCGCACCCGGGCCGACCTCGACCGGATCCCCGAGCTCGAGCCGGAGATGATCGGCGACATCGCCGAGTCGGTCGGCCTGCTCACCGCCGAGCTCGGCGGCACCCCGCTGATCGGCTTCGCCGGTGCCCCGTTCACCCTGGCCTCGTACCTGGTCGAGGGCGGGCCCAGCCGCGACCTGGCCCGCACCAAGGCGCTGATGTACTCCGACCCGCAGCTGTGGGAAGCGCTCCTGCAGCGCCTGGCCCAGATCTCGGCGGGCTTCCTGCGGGTGCAGGTGGCGGCCGGGGCCTCGGCCGTGCAGCTGTTCGACTCCTGGGTGGGCGCCCTGCCGCTGGCCGACTACCGGAGGTTCGTCCAGCCGTCCTCGGCCGCGGTGCTCGACGCCGTGCGCGAACTCGACCCGACCGCGCCCCGGATCCACTTCGGCGTGCAGACCGGTGAGCTGCTGCCGGCCATGGCCGAGGCCGGCGCCGACGTGGTCGGGGTGGACTTCCGGGTGCCGCTCGACGTGGCCACCGCCCGGCTGGGCGGCGACCACGCCGTGCAGGGAAACCTCGACCCGGCCCTGCTCTTCGCCTCGCGTGAGGTGCTCGGACAGCGGGTGCGGCAGACCCTCGAGGCGGGCGCCGCCGCCCCCGGCCACATCTTCAACCTCGGCCACGGGGTGCTGCCCGACACCGATCCCGACCAGGCCAAGTTCGTGGTCGACACGGTTCACGCCTGGAAGGGCTGAACCCCTCAGGGATTCACCGGGCCGGGGGCAGGCCGCCGCAGACGCCGGTACCCGAAGTAGGCCGGAACCCCGATCACGGCCAGCACCACGCCGATCGGCAGCAGCACCCCGATCACGGTGAGCACCACCACGGTGCCCGCCTTCAGGCCGTCCCAGCCGGTCGAGAGGCCGGCCAGGAACCCGCTGTCGTCGTCCTCGGGGGCCCCGGCCCGGGGCACGTCGAGGGTGACCACCAGGGTGGAGAGGGCGGCCTTGTCCTTCACCGCGGCGGCCTGGGCCTGCAGCGACTCCAGGTCGGCCTCGCGGGTGCTGAGCTCGGCCTCGATCGAGATCACGTCCCTGACCGAGTCGGCCTCGGCCAGCAGGGCGCGCAGTCGCTCCACCGACTTCTCCTGGCTGAGCACCCGGCTGTCCAGGTCGGCCACCTGGGCGGTCACGTCCTTGCTGCTGGTGCGCAGGTCGAGGGTCCGGCCCAGTTCACCGACCCGCTCGATCGCCGGGTCCAGGCGGTCGACCGGCACCCGCAGGGTGATCACCGAACTGCCCTTGCCCGGCCGGGCCCCGAAGGTGCTGTCCTCCTTCTGCACCAGCCCTTCCGACGCCGAGGCGATCCCCCGGACCTTGACCGTGGCCTCGGCCACGTCGTCGACCTGGAGCGTCATCTCGGCCGTGCGGATCTGCCGGGACGCCGCCGGGTCGGTCAGCGCGGCCGGATCGACCTTCGTCGTCTTCTTGGCCGGTTCCGTGGCGGTCCCGCCTTCGGAACTGAACCCGGCCGAGTCCTCCGCCACGTTCGCCGAGCTCGCACCCCCGGACGACTCGTCACTACCCGCGCTGCACCCGCCGGCCAGGAACGCCAGGCCCACTGCGAGCGCGATCGTGGCACCTCGTAAGTTCTTCCGTGCAGTCATCTCCGGCCCCTCCCCATGCTGTCTGGTCCTCCGCGCAGTTCGACGGGGCAGCCCGGCGGCCGGTTGCGGGCCCGAGGTAATGATCAGGTAACGGAATGCGGGTCAGCGGGGGTCGTTCGGCCCTGGCCGGGCCCAGGGGTAGTTCCGCGAGGATCAAGGTGTGAGAAGAGATGTCTGACAGTTCGAGCGGCCGAACCGGCGACCGGGCGGTGCGCCTGGTCGTGGTGGGTGGCGGGATCTCCGGTCTGGTCGCGGCCTGGCGGCTGGTGCAGGCCCACGGACCGGCGGCCCAGGTGCTGGTGCTGGAGTCGTCGGCGCGGGTCGGCGGCAAGCTCTGGGCCGGCCCGGTCGGTGACGTCACGGTCGACCTGGGGGCCGAGTCGATGCTGGCCCGCCGGCCGGAGGCGGTCGGGCTGCTCACCGAGCTGGGGCTGGACGACGAGGTGGTGCACCCCCGCGCGGCCTCGGCCGCGGTCGTCTCCCGGGGCGGGCTCCACCCCCTGCCTCCGGGCACGGTGATGGGGGTGCCGGTCGATCGCACCCGGCTCCCGGCGCTCGCTGGGATCCTCGACCCGGACGAGGTGGCCCGGGCCGGCCAGGAGAGCGGCGTCCCGGGCGAGCGGCTGCCCGAGGACGTGGACGTGGCGTCCTGGGTGGCCTCCCGGGTGGGCCGGGCCGTGGTCGACCGCCTGGTGGAACCCCTGCTCGGAGGCGTCTACGCGGGCAACTCCGCCCGGTTGTCCCTGCAGGCCACCATCCCGCAACTGTGGCAGCGAGCCCGTGGCGGGCGTCCATTGTTGGAGACCCGGCCACCAGCTACCCAGACCACCCAGACCAACCAGACCACCCCAGCCGTTTCGGGACCGGTGTTCGCCGGGCTCCGTGGGGGAGTGGGGCGCCTGCCGCTCATCCTGGCGGAACGCCTGGAGAAGGCGGGCGCCGAAGTGCGCACCGGGGTCACCGTGCGCGGGCTGACCCGCACCCCCACCG
Organism: Kineosporia sp. NBRC 101677; assembly: GCF_030269265.1. NCBI lineage: Bacteria > Bacillati > Actinomycetota > Actinomycetes > Kineosporiales > Kineosporiaceae > Kineosporia > Kineosporia sp. NBRC 101677. Next base: position 321,213 of record NZ_BSTA01000007.1, on the reverse strand, counting down.
GCTGGCGGCTGGAGACCGGTCCGGCCAGTGGGCCCGAGTTCATCGAGGCCGACGGCGTGGTCCTGGCCGTGCCCGCCGCCCCCGCCGCCCGGCTGCTGGCCGACGTGGTGCCGGTCGCCGCCCATGAGCTGGCCCAGGTGGAGACGGCGAGCGTGGCCGTGGTCGCCGCGGCCGTGCCCCGCGAACAGCTGACCGGCCTGACCGGTACCGGGCTGCTCGTCCCGCCGGTGGAGCAGCGGCAGATCAAGGCGGCCACGTTCTCCTCGAACAAGTGGCGCTGGGTCAGCGACGAGCAGTCCGCCGAGCACCTGGTGGTGCGGTTGTCGCTGGGCCGGGCCCGGGAGGAGGCGGCGCTGCAGCGCGACGACGCCGACCTGACCGAACTCGCCCTGGCCGACCTGCGCGAGATCACCGGGCGCGACGTGCGCCCGGCCGAGACCCGGGTGGTGCGCTGGGGCGGGGCACTTCCGCAGTACCAGGTGGGTCATCTGGACCGGGTGCAGCGGATCCGCGAGGCTGTGGCCGGTGCCCCCGGCCTGGCCGTGTGCGGGGCGGTGTACGACGGCGTCGGCATCCCGGCCTGTGTCGCCGCCGCCGGCCGGGCCGTCCACGACCTGCAGACCAGTATGCGTACCCGGGTCGAGGGACCTCGGGACCGACAGGAGAGAATCGAAGAATGAGTCAGACTGAAACTGGGTCCCACGCACCCGACGCGAACGCCATCAACGACACGATCAAGTACACGATGTGGTCGGTGTTCGCGGCCAACCGGCTCCCCAACGACCGCAGCCGGCTGGCCGCCGAGCTGGAGACGTTCGTCGCCGGTCTGGACGGGCGCGGGGTGGAGCTGCGCGGCATCTACGACCTGTCCGGGATGCGCGCCGACGCCGACCTGATGGTGTGGTGGCACGCCGACACCGTCGACCAGCTCCAGGCCGCCTACAAGGACCTGCGCCGCACCGACCTGGGCCAGTACCTGCGCCCGGTGTGGTCGAACGTCGGCCTGCACCGCCCGGCCGAGTTCAACAAGGGCCACGTGCCGGCGTTCATGTCGGGCGAGGAGGCCCGCAAGTACATCTGCGTGTACCCGTTCGTGCGCAGCTACGACTGGTACATCCTGCCCGACCAGGAGCGCCGCGACATGCTCGTCGAGCACGGCAAGGCGGCCCGCGGCTACGCCGACGTGCGGGCCAACACGGTCTCCGCGTTCGCCCTGGGCGACTACGAGTGGCTGCTCGCCTTCGAGGCCGACGACCTGCACCGGATCGTCGACCTGATGCGTGACCTGCGCGCCACCGAGGCCCGCAGGCACGTGCGCGAAGAGGTCCCGTTCTTCACCGGTCCCCGGGTGGGCATCCGCGAGCTGGTCACCTCACTGCCGTGACCCGGCGGCGGCGGGCCGGCGCATCGGGACGTGCGGGATGCCGTCCTCGAGGTACTCCGGCCCGCTCGCGGTGAACCCGTAACGGGCGTACCAGCCGGTCAGGTGGGCCTGGGCGTCGAGCACCGTCTCCCGCCCGGGCTCCAGGCCCGCGAGCGCGGCCTCCATCAGACGCCCGGCCAGCGACCGGCCCCGGGCGTCGGCGCGGGTGCAGACCCGGCCGATCCGGGCCCGGCCGTCCGGGTCGGCGAGCAGCCGCAGGTAGGCGGTGGGCCCGTGTTCGTCGGCCAGCCACAGGTGTTCGGTGCCCGGCTCGACGTCACGGCCGTCGAGCTCGGGGTAGGGGCACTTCTGCTCCACCACGAACACGTCGACCCGCAGCTTCAGCAGGGCGTAGGCCTCGCCCGGGGTGAGGTCGTCCCAGAGTGCACGTCGTTCGGTCACGCCCGGATGCTGGCACCCGGGCCTGCCGATTGACGAATCAGCTGCTCAGCGGTTCACGCCGGATGCTGATCGAGTTGATGCAGTAACGCTGGTCGGTGGGGGTGGCGTACCCCTCGCCCTCGAACACGTGGCCCAGGTGGGAGCCGCAGTTGGCGCAGCGCACCTCGACCCGCTTCATACCCAGCGACACGTCCTCGATGTACTCCACCCGGCCCTCGGCGGCGGGGGCGAAGAACGACGGCCAGCCGCAGTGGCTGTCGAACTTCTCGGTGCTGCGGAACAGTTCCTCGCCGCAGGCCCGGCAGGCGTAGACGCCCTCGGTGTGGTCGTCGGTGTACTCACCGGTGTAGGGGCGCTCGGTGCCGGCCTCGCGCAGCACGTGGTACTCCTCGGCGGTGAGCTTGTCGCGCCACTGGGCGTCGGTGAGCTGCAGCGGGTAGATCCGGTTGGTGCTGTTGGTTGCCATGACCGCCTCAACAAGGTTCCTCGCCCGGTAGTTCCCTCACCCTACGAGGGCCCGCAGGCCCGCGGTGACCAGCCCGGCGACCAGCAGGCAGAGCAGGTGCGGGCGCTGCCAGAGGGCCCGCAGCAGCACGGCCGCGGCCAGCCCGGGCAGCAGGGTCCAGTCCGCGTCGCGCCAGTGCGGCCCGGCCAGGTCGACCACCAGGAGGGCGGCCAGGAGCACGGCCGGCAGGGCGACGATCACGGCCTCGACCCGGGTGGGGAAGGTGCGGTCGCCCAGGAGGGCGGGCCCGGCACCCTTGTAGATCACGTTGATCACGGCGAGGGCCAGGACGGCGGCGAGGATGCCGGTCACGAGGGGCTCCGGGTGAGCAGGGCCGGTAGCGCGGCCAGGGCGCCGGCCAGGAGAGCCACGCCCGGGGGCACGAACAGGCAGGCGATCCCGGCCAGCAGGGCGGCCAGAAGAGCCAGCGGGAGGATGCCGGGCCGGGCCCGGAGGGAGTCGAACAGCAGCAGAGCGAAGAAACCGGGGAAGATCACGTCCAGGCCGTAGGTCCGGGCGAACTCCGTGGACGGAACCAGTAGTGCACCCACCGCGGTGCCGAGGATCCAGGCCGGCCACTGCACGAGCGTGGCGCCGAACAGTTTCTTCCGGTCCACCGAGCCGTCCGGGCGCTGGGCCGCCACCCAGGAGGCGTCCACCACCGACTGCCCCTCCAAGGCGCGCTGCAAGCGTCCTCCGTTGAGGTACCGGGCGGTCGCGGCGGCCATCGGCACGAACCGCAGGTTGATCAGCGCCGCGCTGAGCACCGCGGTGAGCGCCCCGCCACCCCCGGCCAGGGCGGTGGCCAGGGCGAACTGGGCCGAGCCGGAGAACGTGACGGCCGAGGCGAGGATGGCCACCCAGGGCGGCCAGCCGTGCAGGACGGCGAACGCGCCGAAGCTGATGGCCAGGGCGAAGGCGCCGACGGCGAGGCCGGCGCCGACCTGCAGGCCGGCGCGCCAGCCGCCGTCGGGGTCTGCGGTGGTCCGGGTCACGCCACATGGTCAGGTGCGATCGGGGGGTCGGCAACCCCGGTCCTCTCGAGTTTCGGGGTCACCCGTTCGGCCGTACGTTGGCCAGGAGTGACAATCGCTCACCGCATCGGGGAGTAGACACCATGACCAGCGAAACAGGTTCCCGCAGGCCGATCGACGCCCCCAACGACCGGACGATGAGAGATTCGCTCCAGCAGCCGGTCAAGGGAGCCCCGGTCGACGCACCGTTGCACGAGGAGACCGCCGATGCCGCGGTCGCCGGACCGGCCGGGACCGCGCAGCCGGCCCAGCCCGTCCAGCCCGCGTACCGCGACCCGGCCTACCGGGATCCCGCCTACCAGGAGCCGGTCTACCAGGAGGAGCCCGTGCGCCGGAGTGAGCCCACCCGCACCGCCACGATCTCCTCACCGGGCCGGATCGGTTTCGGCGCCGGGGTTCTCGTGCTCGGCATCCTGCTCGGCATGTCTGACCAGCAGGCCGACGGGGCCGGGATGGCCTTGCGGGTCCCCGCGCTGATCGCCGCCCTGATCATGGTGGCCCAGGGCATCCAGCTGATCCTGCGGGGCCTGCCGCGCCAGACCGAGGTCGAGGTGGTCGAGGTGGTCGACGACACCGACCCGGCGCACCCGCGCACCGCCGTGCGCCCGCGCCCGTGGTCGGCCGGGATGGCCGCCTTCCGCACCGACCCCGGCTCTCTGGGCCTGCCCACGCTGGTGATCGTGCTGGCGATCTGGCTCGGCCTGGCCACCCTGCGCATCGACGACGCGCCGGCCAACCTCAGCAACCTCTCGATGCTGTCGGCATTCGTGCTCTTCGCCCTCGGCTGGACGCTGATCCCCGCCCGCGCCTGAGACTCCCTGCATGTGAAAAGGCCCACCGTCCGGACGGTTCCGGAGGGTGGGCCTTTTCGTGCGGTCCTCAGCCGAGGAAGCTGCTGCCCGCGTAGACGTGCAGCACGGGCACGCCCAGCGCCTCCCGGGCCCGGGAGGCCCAGTCGGTGTGGAACGTGTCCTCCACCGCGTGCGGCCGGGTCACCACGATCACCTCGTCGGCGCTGTGCTGCTGGAGCACCTTGACCGGGTCGCCCTCGATCACCTCGCCGGTGGCGGTCCAGCCGGCCCGGCTGAACGCGGCCAGCGAGCGGGCCAGCGCGTCGGCCGCCTCGGTGCGGGTGGGCTCGTCCTCACCCCGCACCGCCTCCAGCGCCTCGCGCAGCTGGAACAGGCTCAGGTGGTCGAGCACGTCGGCCAGCAGGTTGCGCTCCACGTCGGCCGGCACCAGCAGGTGGTAGGCGGGCCGGCCGGACTCGTCGTCGGCATGCACGGAGGTCAGCCGCAGGGCGTCCTCGTCGCTCAGTGCCACTTCGGTCAGGACCAGGATGGACGGCGTCTCAGTCACATGATCACCCTAGTCGGGAAGCGGATCGGTGGCTCCCCGGCATCGCTGACACCCGGTTCGGTCGGCAGAATTGAGTCATGAGCGTTACGGAGACTGCTGGAGGAGCTCGATGAGCCGCCTGGGTGGGCAGCAGATGCCGGACGGTGTGCGCCGGCTGGCGGTGGCGGCCGCGGTGGCGGGGGCCTCGTCGGCGGTCGCGGCGGGGGTGGCGGCGGCCACGGCGGCCACCGTCTTCGCCCGCCGGGTGGTCACGCCCGACGCCAACCGGCCCGAGAACGTGGAGATCCTCGCGGTCGAGGGCGAGGTGGTCACGCTGCGGGCCGACCCGGAGACCACCCTGCCCGGCCGCTACGGCCTGTGGCAGGACGGCGGGAAGACGCACGCCCGGGTCGGCGAGGTGATCTCGTACGACACCGCGGCCGGGGCGGTGCGGCGCCCGCTGCTGGGGACCGACTCCGGCCGGCTGAGGCCCGGCAAGGCCCGGCTGAACCAGTACTACTACGCGGGCGACCCGTTCAGCGCCCTCGGCCTGCCGTTCGAGGACGTGACGATCGAGGGCGACGCCACCGTGCTGCACGGCTGGGTGGTGCCCGGCACCCAGCTGAACCTGGACGATCGCGGGGCGGCGGCCAGCACGGTCAAGAGCGCCACGGCGGTGGCCGCCGGCCGGACCCGGGTCAAGGGCAGGCGGAGCAGCCGGGCCGAGCTACCGCCCACCGGCAGCGCCTGGGCCATCCTGGTGCACGGGCGCGGCGCCACCCGCGAAGAGTGCCTGCGCGCCCTGCCGGTCCTGCACCGGCTGGGTTTCACCTCGCTGGTCGCGGGCTACCGCACCACCGCCGGGGTGCCGGTGGCCTCGGTCGGCCCGCTGGCCCGCTACCACCTGGGCGACCAGGAGTGGCGTGACGTGGAGGCGGCGATCGTCTACGCCGCCGAGCACGGCGCCGAGGAGGTGGTGCTGTTCGGCTGGTCGATGGGCGGTGCGATCGTGATGCAGACCGTCTCCCGCTCGTGGACGGCCGACCGGGTCAAGGGCCTGGTGCTCGACGCGCCGGTGATGGACTGGCGCGACACCCTGGCCCACCAGGCCCGGCTGAACAGGATCCCGCCGGCCGTGGGCCGGCTGGGGCAGAGCGTGCTGTCGCACCGGTCGGTCTGGCGGCTGGCCGGCACCGAGGCCCCGGTCGACCTGGACCGGCTGGACTGGGTCACCCGGGCGGCCGAGGTACGTCACCCGATCCTGCTGATCCACAGCAAGGACGACGAGTACGTGCCCTCCGCGCCCTCCGAGAAGTTCGCCGAGGCCCGGCCCGACCTGGCCACCTACGTGTCGGTGGACGGGGCGCGGCACTGCAAGGAGTGGAACGTGGACCAGAACACCTGGGAGTCGGCCGTGGCGAGGTTCCTGCTCCGCCTCTAGAAACCGTCTCTAGTTGTTGGGCACGGTCTGCACCAGCCAGCGGCCGAGCAGCACGTCCTCGGCCGCGATCAGGTGTGCCGGGCGGGCGGTCAGGTTCACCTCGGGCCCGTGCGAGATGCGCGGGCCGCCGCCCGCCACCAGCGTCGGCGCCCAGGTCAGGCACAGCTCGTCGACCTGGCCGGCGGCCAGCGCCTGGCCCAGCAGCGACGGTCCGCCCTCGAGCAGGACCCGCCGGTGGCCGCGACCGGCCAGGACCCGCACCGCGTCGTCCAGGTCCACGTCGTCGTCACCGGCGACGATCACCTGGCCGGGCCCGGCCTGCTCACGCAGCCGGGTCAGGTCGGCCCGGGTGGTGGTGACCACGAAGGTGGTGCCGTCGAGCAGGCCGGCCGGCACGTCGCCGCTGCGGGTGACCACGGCCAGGGCCGGGGCCGGCTGCTGTCCGCGGCTGCGGCGGCGCTCGGTGAAGGCCGGGTCGGCCTGCGGGACGCCGTAGCCCTCGGCCCGCACCGTGCCCGCGCCCACCAGCACCACGTCGGCCAGGCCGCGCAGGACGTGGAAGGTGGCCTTGTCGGCCGCCCCGCCGAGCGCCCCGCTGACCCCGCCCGGCCCGGTGGCCGAGCCGTCGAGCGTGCTCACCATGTTCGCCCGCACCCAGCCCCGGGCCGGTACCGGCTCCGGGTAGGCGTAGAGGTCGGCCAGGGCCTGGACGGCCGGCTCGGGGTCGGTGGTCAGGTTGCCCACCTCGGCCCGGCCGGGCAGCAGGAGCTGCAGCACGGTCACGCCGGCGTGCCTTCCTTCACCTGGCGCTTGATCCGGGCCAGCATCCCGGCCATCCCGCGCAGCCGCAGCGGGCTGACCGCCTCGGACAGGCCCAGGCGCTGCGGGACGTCGTTGGGCACGTCCAGGATCTCCTGGCCGCTCAGCCCGGCCAGGCCGGTGGCCAGGATGCTGGCGAAGCCCCGGGTGGTGGGGGCCTCGGCCGGGGCGTCGAAGTAGACCTGCGCCTCGTCGGCCAGGGTGGCGCCGGTCTCGACCCGGACGAACACCGGCGACTGGCACTCGGTGACCGCCTCCATCGCGTCGTGGTCGCCGGCGTACCTCTCCGGCAGCGCGGGCAGCTCCCTGCTGAACTCCAGCAGCAGTTCCAGGCGGTCCTTCTGGGCCAGCGCGGTGAAGTCGTCGACGATCTCGGCGAATGCCGCCGGAAGGGTGTCTGCCACCCGCCGATCCTGTCATGTCCCGTGCTGGAGCGGCACCAACGGGCGACCCGGTCGTCACACCGGCCGGGATCCTCTGAGAACCTGCGTCCATGAACATCGCCCGGAAGGGACCCGGAACCGGGTCCCGCTCTCCCCGCGCCCGCCTGCACACCACCGCTCCGCGCCGCAGCCTCAACGGCACCTGGCAGTTCCGGATCTTCCCCGGTCTGGCCGCCGCACCGGACGACGGATGGGACGGCGACGACGCGGGCTGGGCCCTGGGTGAGGAGTGGACGAGCATCCCGGTGCCCGCCCACTGGGTGCTCGAGGGCCACGGCCGCCCGGCCTACACCAACGTGCGTTTCCCGTTCCCGATCGACCCGCCCAACCCGCCGGACGAGAACCCGGTGGGCGACTACCGCCTGGTCTTCGACGCGGCCCCGGAGTTCCTCGAGGGCGCCGTGCTGCGCTTCGACGGCGTGGAGTCGGCCGCCGAGGTGCGGCTGAACGGTGAGCTGCTGGGCGAGACCCGGGGCAGCCGGCTGACCCACGAGTTCGACGTGCGCGGGAAGCTGCGCGCCACGGGCAACGTGCTGGCCGTGCGGGTGGCGCAGTTCTCCGACGCCAGCTACCTGGAGGACCAGGACATGTGGTGGCTTCCCGGGATCTTCCGGGACGTCGACCTGCTGGCCGTGCCGGACGGCGGCGTCTGGGACGTGTTCGCGGTCACCGACTACGAGGCCACCGACGGGACCGGCACCGTCGACCTGTCGGTCACCCGCAACGGCGCGGCCGGGGAGCCGGCCCGCTTCCGCATCCCCGAGCTGGACGTCGACCTCGAGGTCACCGGCGGCGGCGTGATCGGGGTGGGCGGGGTCGAGCCGTGGTCGGCCGAGACCCCCCGGCTCTACACCGCCGAACTGGTGACGCCGGCCGAGACGGTCACGTTGCGCCTGGGCTTCCGCCGGATCGAGGTGCGCGACTCGGTGCTGCTGGTCAACGGCGCGCCGATCCAGCTGCGCGGGGTCAACCGGCACGAGCACGACCCGGAGCGCGGCCGGGTGTTCTCGCCCGAGCGGCTGGAGCAGGACCTGCTGCTGATGAAGCAGCACAACGTCAACGCCGTGCGCACCTCGCACTACCCGCCGCACCCGGCGCTGCTGGACCGGGCCGACGAGCTGGGGCTCTTCGTCGTTCTCGAGTGCGACCTGGAGACCCACGGGTTCGAGGAGATCGGCTGGCGCGGCAACCCCAGCGCCGACCCGCAGTGGCGGGGCGCCTACCTGGACCGGATGCAGCGCACCGTGCACCGGGACAAGAACCACGCCAGCATCGTGATGTGGTCGCTCGGCAACGAGTCCGGCACCGGCGAGAACCTGGAGGCCATGGCCGCCTGGACCCGCGCCTTCGACCCGTCCCGGCTGATCCACTACGAAGGCGACTGGAGCAGCACGTACGTCGACGTGTACTCCCGGATGTACGCCTCGTTCGAGGAGACCCGCCGGATCGGCGAGGAGGTGCTCACCCCGGCGCCGTTCGGCGCCACCGCGGCCGAGATGCACCGCCGTTCGCTGCCGTTCATGCAGTGCGAGTATGCGCACGCGATGGGCAACAGCCCGGGCGGCCTGGAGGAGTACCAGGAGCTGTTCGACCGGTACCCGCGCCTGGCGGGCGGTTTCATCTGGGAGTGGATCGAGCACGGCATCGCCACCACCGGCGCCGACGGCCGCCGCGGTTACCTCTACGGCGGTGACTTCGGCGAGCACACCCACGACGGCAACTTCGTGATCGACGGTCTGGTCAGCGCCGACCGCGAGGTGCGCCCGGGCCTGGTCGCCCTGGCGCACTGGTACTCGCCGGTGCGGATCGAGGTCACCGACGGGGCCGTGGTCATCCAGAACCGTTACGACCACGTCGATCTCAGCGGTCTGCGGTTCGTCTGGAAGGCCGAGGCCGACGGCCGCGAGCTGGGCCGGGGAGAGCTGAAGGTCGGCCGGGTCGCCTCCTGGGAGAAGGTGGTGATCGCCCTGCCGGACGAGCTGGCCGACCTCGCCGAATCCCCCGAGATCGTCACGGTCGAGGCGGTTCTGGTGGACAAGCAGCTCTGGGCCGAGGCCGGGCACGTGGTCGGCCGGGGCCAGCGCGCCTGGCTGACGCCGGCCGAGCCGCCGCTGGAGACCGGCGTGCCGCCGCGTTCCGCCTTCGACCCGGTCTCGCTGCGGCTGCGCGAGCTCGGTGGCCTGCGTCTGGACGGGCCGGTGACCAGCCTGTGGCGGGTGCCGACCGACAACGACCGGCGCCCGGGCTGGGAAGAGATGGACAAGCCGGCCTACGCCGCCCGCTGGGAACTGCTGGGCCTGAACCGGCTGCTGACCCGCGTGGTCTCCGCCACCGAACAGGACGGGGCCCTGGTGGTGCGCACCCGCACCGTGCCCCCGGGCCGCGACTGCGCGGTCGACGCCGAGTACGTCTGGCGTCAGGCCGGCCCGAACGCGATGACCGTCGAGGTCACCCTGGTGCCGGACGGCACCTGGCCGGTGGAGTGGCCCCGTCTGGGGCTCGACCTGGTGCTCGAGGGGGCGCCGACCGGGATGGCCTGGCGCGGTCTGGGTCCGGGCCCGTCCTACCCCGACCTGGCCGCCGGGCCGTTCTGGGGAGACCACGAGGCCTCGGCCGACGAACTGCTGACCCCCTACGTGCTGCCGCAGGAGAGCGGCGCCCGCGCGGGGGTGCGTCACGCCTCGATCGGTACCGAACAGGGGACGCTCGTGGTCACGGTGCTGCCGGGTGGCGCTTCCGGTGGGGTCGAGGAGGTGGCGGTGACGGTCTCGCCGTACAGCCGCAAGACCCTGGCCACCACCGCGCACCAGCACGAACTGGTGGCCGACGGCCGTACCCACGTGTCGATCGACCTGTTCCAGGCCGGGGTGGGCACCGCCGCCTGCGGTGAGGGCGTGCTGCCGCGCTACCGCCTGGCGGCCCGTCCGGGCCGGGTCACCCTGCTGCTGGAGAGCCGAGAGGGGTAGAGCAGGTCAAGCGGTCCGGGGCGTGGAACGATCTCGCCCATGAATGGCTTGAGCGACGCGGGTGCGCCGGCGGTCGGGATCGACGTCGGCGGCACCTCGGTCAAGGGTGTCCTGCTGGGTGCCGACGGCTCGGTGCTGGCCGTGCACCGGCTGCCCACCCCGGCTCCTGCCCCTGACGGCAGGGCCGTGGTGGAGACGGTCGGGCAGGTCCGGGACGCCCTGGCCGGCGACCAGCTGCTGCCGGTCGGGGTCGCCGTGCCCGGGGTGGTGGACGAGGCCGACGGACTGGCCGTCTACTCGGCCAACCTGGGCTGGCGCGACCTTCCGCTGGGTGAGCTGCTGGAGAAACGGCTGGGCAGTGGCGTGGTGCTCACGCACGACGTGCGGGCCGGGGGCGTGGCCGAGGCCCGGACCGGCGCCGCTGCGGGCCGCGACGGGGTCATGGCCTTCGTCCCGGTCGGCACCGGCGTCGCCGCGGCCGTCCTGATCGACGGTCAGCCCCTGGTCTCCGGGGGCTGGGCCGGCGAGATCGGGCAGTTGCTGATCACCCAGGGCGAGTTCGCGGGCCAGCGGGTCGAGGAGGTGGCCTCCGCCCGGGCCACTGCCCTGCGCGCCGGGATGGCCAGTGCCCGCGAGGTGGCGGCCTCCGCCGGCCGCGGCAGCACCGTCGCTCAGCAGGTCTGGAAAGAGACGATCACCGTGCTGGCCGACGCGCTGGCCGGGCTGTCGGCCACGGTCGCGCCCTCGGTCATCGTCATCGGCGGCGGCCTGGCCCTGGCCGGCCGTCAGCTGATCGCCCCGCTCAGTGAGGAACTCACCCGCCGCCTTCCCGGCCTGCGGGTGCCCGAAGTGCTTCCGGCGGGTCACGGCGACGCAGCGGCTGCGGTGGGTGCGGCCCTGCTCGGACTGGAGGGACGGTCATGAACGGCATTGTTGCGATCCGCCGGCTGGTCGACGGAGCGAGCCACGACGGCCCGGTGTGGCTGCGGATCGAGAACGGCCTGGTGGTGGAGCGCGGTCAGGGAGAGCCGGACTCGGCTCCGGCGGAGCAACTCGACATCGTCGTCCCCGGTGCCGTCGACCCGCACGTCCACGGTGCCGTCGGAATCGACTTCGCCACACCAGGAGTCGACCCGCAGCCCGCCCTCGACCACCACCACCGGGCGGGCAGCACCACCCTGATCGCCTCGCTGGCCACCGGAAGCCTGGCCGACACCCGTTCCCGGGTGAAGGAACTGGCGCCTCTGGTACGCGAAGGCCGCCTGGCTGGAACACATCTCGAAGGGCCCTGGCTGTCCCCGGCCCGGCGCGGAGCACACAACCCGGACCTGCTGCGCCGGCCCGACCGCGCCGAGGTGGCCGACCTGCTGGCGGCCGGCGAGGGCACGATCCGCATGGTCACCATCGCCCCCGAGCTGCCCGGTGCCTTCGACGCGATCGACGAGCTGGTCGCCTCCGGCGTCGTGGTGGCGATCGGGCACACCGACGCCGATGCCGAAACCGTCAGCCGGGCCATAGATTCCGGCGCCCGGGTCACCACCCACCTGTTCAACGGCATGCCTCCGATGCACCACCGCCAGGCCGGCACCGTAGGGGTGTCGCTGAGCGACGACCGCATCACGGTGGAGCTCATCGCCGACGGTGAGCACGTGGGCAACGAGGTCATGGACGTGGCCCGGCGGGCCGCAGCCGGCCGGATGATGCTGGTCTCCGACGCCATGTCCGCCACCGGCCTGGGTGACGGCTCCTACGACCTGGCCGGCTCCGAGGTCGTCGTCGCCGGGGGAGTGGCCGTGCTGGCTCAGGGAAACTCGTTGGCCGGCAGCACCACTGCGCTGATGGCCGCCGCGCTGCGCCTGCTCAACCGCAACGTGCCCCTGCCTGAGGTGGTGGCGGTGACCAGCGCTACGGCCGCGAACGTGTTCGGTCTGCGCGGCCACGCCCTGCGCCCGGGGGATCCGGCGGATCTGATCGAGCTGCACTTCCCCGACGGCGTGGCCGAGGTCGCCCGAGTGGCCCGGCGAGGCGTGTGGCTGGATCCGGTCGATGTCCCGACGTTCAAGGAGGAACTGTCATGACTGTGCTGCAGCAGGCCCGTGAGCGCGGGCGGGGAGTCGGCGCCTTCAACGTGATCCTGCTGGAGCACGCCGAGGCGATCGTGGCCGGGGCCGAGGCGGCCGGACTGCCGGTCATCCTCCAGATCAGCCAGAACTGCGTGCAGTACCACGGTGCGCTGGAGCCGATCCTGGCCGGAACCCTGGCGGTGGCCCGCAACTCGCAGGTTCCGGCCGTCGTGCACCTCGACCACGCCGACGACGAGGCCCTGGTGCGGCGGGCGCTCGAGCTGGGCGTGCACAGCGTCATGTTCGACGCCTCGCACGACAGCTACGAGGTCAACGTGCGCCGTACCTCAGCAGTCGCCGAACTCTGCCACTCCGCCGGCATTCCGCTCGAGGCCGAGCTCGGCAAGGTCGGGGTCAAGCACGGGGTGCACGCTCCGGGCGTCCGCACCGATCCGGCCGAGGCGAAGGCATTCGTGGAGGCCACCGGGGCCGACAGCCTGGCCGTGGCGGTGGGCAGCTCCCAGGCGATGACCGAGCGCACTGCCGTGCTCGACCTGGACCTGATCGCCGCCCTGGCCCAGGCCGTGCCGGTGCCCCTGGTGCTGCACGGCTCGTCCGGGGTCTCCGACGAGCAGCTGGCTGGGGCGGTGCGGGCCGGGCTGGTCAAGGTGAACATCTCCACCCACCTGAACGGCCTGTTCACCCGGGCCGTCCGCAGGACGCTGGCCGCCGACGAACGGGTGGTGGACCCGCGCAAGTACATCGTCCCCGGCCGGATCGCGGTGGCGGACGAGGTGGAGCGTCTGCTCAGGCTGCTGGCCCCGCCGAAGCGGGGCCGATCAGCGACTCAGCCCTGAACCCGCAGCACCGCCACCGAGTCGGGCTGCAGCTGGGCGGTGCCGCCCGAGACCGTGACCGAACCCCAGGTGAGCTGCGGCACCGAGCCCTCGGCGACCGCAACGCCCACCGCCGAGGGGCCGATGTTCAGCACCGTGGTGAACGCGCCGCGCCGCATGGTGATCCAGGCGTCGCCGTACTCCACCGAGACCGAGTCGAACGAGTCGTTCAGCAGGTCGGGTGACGAGCGGCGCAGCGCGATCAGGTCGCGGTACCAGGTGAGCATCGCCGCGTGGTCCGGCTCGGCGGCCTCGGCCCAGTTCAGCTTGGAGGCCTCGAAGGTCGAGAGGGCCTGCGGGTCGGGCACCTCCTCGGGAGCCCAGCCGTGCGAGCCGAACTCGGCCCGGCGGCCCTTGCGCACGGCCTCGGCCAGCTCCGGGCTCTCGAACGAGGTGAAGAACTGCCAGGGCGTGCTCGCCCCCCACTCCTCACCCATGAACAGCATCGGGGTGTAGACGCTGGTCAGCATCAGGGCGGCGGAGGCGGCCAGGCGCCCGGGGGGGACCGTGGCGCTGGGCCGGTCGCCGGTGGCGCGGTTGCCGACCTGGTCGTGGTTCTGGGTGGCGACCACGAACTGGTGACCGCGGTGCTTCTCGGCCGAGACCGGTGTGCCCCAGTGCTTCCCGCGGAAGGTGGAGTAGTCGCCGGCGTGCCGGAACGCCTCCCTGAGCACCCGGGCCAGCACCGCCGACGTCCCGAAATCGCAGTAGTAGCCCTGCGTCTCGCCGGTGACGAAGCTGTGGATCGCGTGGTGCACGTCGTCGTCCCACTGCCCGGTCATGCCCCGGCCGCCCTCGGCGACCGGCTCGACCATCACCGGGTCGTTCAGGTCGCTCTCGGCGATCAGGCTCAGCGGGCGTCCCACCGTGGCCGACAGTTCGGCCACCCGGTCGGACAGCTCGGCCAGGACGTGCCGGGGGGAGGCGTCGACCAGGGCGTGCACCGCGTCCAGGCGCAGCGCGTCGATGTGGAAGTCGCCCAGCCAGCGCAGGGCGTTGTCGATGATCCAGGAGCGCACGCCGAGGGCGCCGTCGTCGTCCAGGTTCACCGCGTCGCCCCAGGGGGTGTTGTGCGCGTCGGTGAAGTAGGGCCCGAACTCGCTGAGGTAGTTGCCGTCCGGGCCGAGGTGGTTGTACACCGCGTCGAGGCAGACCCCCAGCCCCTTCTGGTGCGCCGCGTCGACGAAGCGCTGCAGGGCCTCGGGACCGCCGTAGGCGTGGTGCACGGCGTACAGCCCGACCCCGTCGTAGCCCCAGCCGCGCTCACCCGAGAACTCGGCGACCGGCAGCAGTTCGACGATCTGGACCCCGAGGTCGACCAGGTGGCCGAGCCGCCCGATCGCCGCGTCGAGCGTGCCCTCCGGCGTGAAGGTGCCGATGTGCAGTTCGTAGAACACCGCACCGCGCGCGTCCAGACCCGGCCAGGCGGAGTCGGCCCACTGGTGCCGCGACGGGTCGAACACCCGGCTGGGCCGGTGCACCCCCTCGGGCTGCCAGGCGCTGCGCGGATCCGGCCGGGGCTCGCCGCCGTCGATCGCGAACGCGTAGTCGGTGCCGTGATCGGCCTCGGCCACCGCGAGCTTCCAGAGCCCCTCGGTCTCGGGAGTGGGCTCCTGGCCCAGCGCCGGGTCGGCCACCCGGCGCATCGGCTCGCGCCGGTCGAGGGCGGGCAGGTGCAGCATGACGCGGGAGGCGGAAGGCGCCCAGACGGTGAACTCGTGCACGGGGCCAGCCTGTCAGACATTCGCCGGGTCCACCTGCGGACGGGGAGCTAACGTGGCCGCATGCCCACCGCACTCGTCACCGGCCCCACCGCAGGCATCGGCACGGCGTTCGCCCGCCGGCTGGCCCGCGACGGGTACCAGCTCGTCCTGGTCGCCCGCGACGCCGGGCGCCTGGCCCAGCTGGCCCGCGAACTCGGCGGGGCCGAGGTGATCGTGGCCGACCTCGCCGTGCCCGAGCAACGGCGGGCCGTGGTGGAACGGCTTCAGGACGGGTCGCGCCCGGTCGATCTGCTGGTCAACAACGCGGGGGTCGGCGGGCAGGGAGAGTTCTGGAGCACCCCGTTCGACCGGTTGCACCAACAGCTCGAGCTGAACGTCACCGCGGTGGTCGAGCTGACCCACGCGGCGCTTCCGGGCATGCGGGCGAGAGGAGCGGGGGCGGTGATCAACGTGGCCAGCGTGGCCGGGCTGACCCCTGGTCGCGGAAGCACCTACACCGCCAGCAAGGCCTACGTGATCGCGCTGAGCGAGGGGCTGGCCAACGGGCTGAGCGGCACCGGCGTGCGGGTGCAGGCGCTGTGTCCGGGGTTCACCCACACCGAGTTCCACGCCCGCGCCGGGATCGACATGGCCTGGGCGCCGGAGGCGCTCTGGCTGGAGGCCGACTTCGTGGTCGACGAGTCGCTGAGAGACCTGCAGCGCGACGTGATCGTCTCGATCCCCAGCGTGCGGTACAAGGCCCTGGTGGCGGCCTCGCGGCTGGTGCCCCGCAGCGTCACCCGCTTCTTCGCGGCCCGGCTGGGTGGCCGGTCGCGCAACTGAGTCCTCCCGACCAGAAAGGCTTTCCAGTGGCGAAGAGCAGACCTAAGGACGAGGGTGGGCCTGAGAGCGGGTCGGTGACCCCGGGGCGGCTGGCCGGGTTGCTACGGGTCGGAAAGGGTTTCGACCTGAGCCGGACCGACTCGTCGGCAACGCCCGGGTTCTCCGGGGGCCGGGCCGACGGAGAGGTGGCCCTGGCGCTGGGCGCCGCTCAGCTCTCGGAACTTCAGGAGCGGCTCTTCGCCGCCGGTTTCAGCGGTTCCAGCCGGGCCAACGTGCTCCTGATCATTCAGGGTATGGACACCTCCGGAAAGGGTGGCATCGTCCGGCACGTGGTCGGGGCGGTCGACCCGCAAGGGGTGCGGCACACCGCGTTCAAGGCGCCGACCCCCGAGGAACTGGCCCACGACTTCCTCTGGCGGGTGCGCCCTCGGGTGCCCGGGCCGGGCCTGATCGGCGTGTTCGACCGCTCGCACTACGAGGACGTGCTGATCGTGCGGGTGCACGACCTGGTACCGAAGTCAGAGTGGGAGCCGCGGTACGAGGCGATCCGCCGGTTCGAGGCCGAGCTGGCCGCCCAGGGCACGGTGATCGTCAAGGTGATGCTGCACATCTCGCCGGCCGAGCAGCTGCGCCGGCTGGAGAAGCGGCTGTACCGGCCGGACAAGTACTGGAAGTACAGCGTGGCCGACCTGGACGAGCACGCCTTCTGGGACAAGTACCAGAAGGCGTACCAGGCCGCGCTCACCCGCTGCTCGGCGGAGGGCGCGCCCTGGTACGTGGTCCCGGCCGACCGGAAGTGGTACGCCCGGTGGGCGGTTCAGAGCCTGCTGATCGACGCGCTCACCCGGATCGACCCGCAGTGGCCACCAGCCGGGTTCGACGTGCAGGCCGAACGAACCCGGCTGAAAGCCCTTCTGGCTAGCGGGTGAGCAGGGCCACCGGGTAGGTGTTCAGCAGGTCGGCCAGCCTCGCCGGTCCGCCCTCGAACGTCTGCCCGGTGAGCTGGTCCGTCCACGAGCCCTCCGGCAGCACCACCACCGACGTTCCCCAGCCACCGGCGTCCTCAAGTGTGAGAGGCAACCGCGTGGCCAGGGTGACCGCTCGCACGTCGCCGTCCACCCCTCGTCCGAAAGCAACTGCGTGCCCGGACGAGGTGGGCAGGGGGGTGTACGAACCGCCGGTGAACCACTCCGGGTGTTCCCGCCGCAGGTGCAGGGCGGCCCGGGTGACCAGAAGCTTCTCCGCGTCCAGACGCTCCTTCTCGGCCACCTCGCCGATCGTGCCGGACTCGATCACCGACAGAAGACGCTCGCGGTAGCCGTAGTCGACCGGGCGGCGGTTGTCGGGGTCGACCAGGGAGAGATCGACGATCTCGGTGCCCTGGTAGACGTCCGGCACCCCGGGCATGGTGAGCTGGACGAGTTTCTGGCCCAGGATCGCCGCGCGCACGCCCGGCTCGATCCGCTGCCCGAACTCCTGCACGCTGGAGAGGATCTCGCGGTCGCCCAGCACCGAACGGGCGAAAGCCTCCACACCTTCGTCGAAGTCGGTGTTCGGGCTGGTCCAGGAGGTGAGCTGCTTGGCCTCGCGGGTGGCCTTGGACAGGTAGGCCACGATCCGGTCCGCGTCCGGTGCACCGTGCGGCCCGAAGGTGGCCACCAGCGTCTGCCAGAACAGGTACTCGGTGGACGCGTCCGGGAAACCGCCCGCCGAGCGGTACTTCGCGGCCTGCCGGTGCCACTGCTGCACCGACTCGGCCCAGTCCCAGGTGACCTCGCTGATCGGGGTCAGCCGGGCCCGGGCGTCCTCCGAGCGCTTGGTGTCGTGCGTGGACAGCGTGGTCATCGTGCCCGGCCAGTCCTCGGCCAGACGCGCGGCGAAGGTGTGGAACTCGTCGGCGCTCACCCCGAAGTGCTCCGGCTCGCCGCCCACCTCGTTCAGCGAGATCAGCCGGTGGTAGCGGTAGAACGTGGTGTCCTCGATGCCCTTGGCCATCACCGGGCCGCAGGTCTGCTGGAACCGGGTGACCAGCTCGGCCCGCCGCGGGTCGGTGCCGGCCTTCTCCCCGTCCTGCAAAATGGCCAGCACGGCGGCCAGAGCGGGCCGGAACTGCGGGGCCACGCGCTGCTCGGCCACCCCGTAGGCGGTCCCGAGCGTGGCCAGGGCCTCGTCGGGGGCGGCCTCGCCAGGCACCACGTAGGCCCGGTACTGGTCCATCGCCACCAGTAGCTCGACCACCGCGGTGTGCAGCTCGCGCCGGGTGAAGTCGGCCAGATCCGGCTCTGCGTCGCGGATCTCGGCGAGAAGGTCGGTCAGCCGCCGCACCTCGGTGTTCAGGCTGGTGTCGATGATCTGCCGCTTGGAGGCCTCGACGATCTCCTCGAGCGTGCGCCGGTCGCCGGTGAACTCGGTGAGCAGCTCCGACAGCGGGGAGGCGCCGGCCGGGTCGACGAACAGGCCGCCGATCCGGTTGAGCGCGTCGTAACCGGTGGTGCCGGCGCAGGGCCAGTCCTCCGGGAGGGTCTCGTGGCCCTCCAGGATCTTCTCCACCACCACCCAGGCGTTGTCGGTCAGCTCGGCCAGGTCGCGCAGGTAGCCGCGGGGGTCGGCCAGGCCGTCCGGGTGGTCGATCCGCAGCCCGGCCAGCGAGCCGTTCTTGACCAGCTCACCGATCAGGGCGTGGGTGGCGTCGAAGACCGGCTTGTTCTCCACCCGCACCGCGATCAGCGTGGTGACGTCGAAGAACCGGCGGTAGTTCAGCTCCTCGTCGGAGGTGCGCCAGAACGCCAGGCGGTACCACTGCTGGGCGAGAAGTTCCGGCAGCGGCAGGTTCTCGGTGCCCGGGCGGATCGGGAACTCGTGGTCGTAGTAGCGCACCACCCCGTCCTGCACCGAGATCTCGCCCGCAGCCAGCACCTTCGGCAGCCGGTCGCCCAGCACGGGCACGATCACCCGTCCGGGCGCCCAGTTCACGTCGAACCAGCTCGCGTACTCCGATTCGGGCCCGTGCTGCAGCAGCGACCAGTACTGGGCGTTCAGCCGGGCCGGGGTGGGCACGGCCATGTGGTTGGGCACCACGTCGGCGACCGCGGCCAGCCCGGCCGCCCGCAACGACGCGATCATCGCGTCGAAGGCCGGGCGGCCACCGGCGTCCTCGGACAGTTCGTCGTGCGCCACCACGTCGTACCCGTGCCCGGATCCCGGGGTGGCCCGCAGGATCGGGGACAGGTAGGCGTGGGTGATGCCCAGGCGGGCCAGGTACGCGGCGCGCGCACCCACGTCCGTGAATCCGAACGAGTCCCTGACCTGGAAACGATAGGTGGAAACGGGGGTGCTCAAGAAGATCTACCTTCCGACTCGTGGGGCGGGGGTCGGGGTCAGCCGGGGCGCCGCCCGCGGCACCGTCTCGACGGCCTTCCCGAACCCCGCGATGGCCTCCGTGCTGGCCGGTACCGTGCTCGAGCCGCTTCCGGACCCGCGCCGCGCCATCTGCGACGGCGGCGTGTTCTGGTCGATGGTGGGGCGTTTCAGCACCACCACCGAGCGGGCGACCACGTGCACCAGTTCGCCGGGGGCGTAGGCGTCCCCGCCGTCCTCGTGGGTCACGTCGTCGACCGCGGTGTCCAGCAGCACCGTCCACCACTGGCCGTACTCGGCCGTGGGCACGGTGAACTGGAGGTCTTCGTAGTGGGCGTTGAAGAAGATCAGGAACGAGTCGTCGATGATCTTGCGACCCCGCTTGTCCGGCGCCATGATCCGCTCGCCGTTGAGGAACACCGCGACCGCGCGGGCGTAGCTCTGGTGCCAGTCGTCGTCGGCCATCGGCTGCCCGGCCGGGGTGAACCAGGCGATGTCGCCGACCTCGCTCTGCCCGCCCCGGGAGGCCGCGCCGCCGAAGAACCGGCGGCGCCGGAACACCGGGTGGTCGTGCCGCAGCTTCACCACCCGCCGGGTGAAGGCGTGCAGGTCGTTGTCCGGACCGGCCATCTTCCAGTCGATCCAGGCCAGTTCGTTGTCCTGGCAGTAGACGTTGTTGTTGCCGTTCTGGGTACGGCCGAACTCGTCGCCGTGGGCCAGCATCGGCACCCCCTGCGACAGCATCATCGTCAGGATGAAGTTGCGCTGCTGCCGGGCCCGCAGGGCGAGGATCGTCTCGTCGTTGGTGTCACCCTCGACGCCGCAGTTCCACGACCGGTTGTGGCTCTCCCCGTCGGCCCCGCCCTCGCCGTTGGCCTGGTTGTGCTTCTCGTTGTAGGAGACCAGGTCCCGCAGGGTGAAGCCGTCGTGCGCGACGACGAAGTTGATGCTCGCCATCGGGTGCCGGCCGTCGTCCTGGTACAGGTCGGAGGAACCGGTGAGGCGGGAGGCGAACTCGCCCAGGGTGGAGGGCTCGCTGCGCCAGAAGTCGCGGACCGTGTCGCGGTACTTGCCGTTCCACTCGGTCCACAGCGGCGGGAAGTTGCCCACCTGGTAGCCGCCGTCGCCGACGTCCCAGGGCTCGGCGATCAGCTTGGTCTGCGAGATCACCGGGTCCTGCTGGACGATGTCGAAGAACGCGCTGAGCCGGTCCACCTCGTGGAACTGCCGGGCCAGGGTGGCGGCCAGGTCGAAGCGGAAACCGTCGACGTGCATGTCCAGCACCCAGTAGCGCAGCGAGTCCATGATCAGCTGCAGCACGTGCGGGCTGCGCATCAGCAGGCTGTTCCCGGTGCCGGTGGTGTCGTAGTAGTGCGAGCGCTGACCGTCGACCAGCCGGTAGTAGGCGTTGTTGTCGAGCCCGCGGAAGCAGATCGTCGGGCCCAGGTGGTTGCCCTCGGCGGTGTGGTTGTAGACCACGTCGAGGATCACCTCGATCCCGGCCTCGTGCAGCGCCTTCACCATCACCTTGAACTCCTGCACCTGCTGGCCGCGCTGGCCGCTGGCGGAGTAGGCGTTGTGCGGGGCGAAGAAGCCGATCGTGTTGTAGCCCCAGTAGTTCGACAGGCCCTTGGTGACCAGGGTGGTGTCCTGCACGAACTGGTGCACCGGCATCAGCTCGATCGCGGTGACGCCCAGGTTGACCAGGTGGTCGATGATCTCCGGGTGGGCGATCGCCGCGTAGGTGCCGCGGATCTCCTCCGGCACCCCCGGGTGGGTCATGGTCAGGCCCTTGACGTGCGCCTCGTAGATCACCGTCTCGTGGTACTCGCGGCGCGGCGGGCGGTCGCTGCCCCAGTCGAAGTAGGGGTTCACCACGATCGAGAGCATGGTGTGGCCGAGGCTGTCGTCCTGGTTGAACTCCGCGCTGCCGTCGAAACGGTAGGAGAACAGCGACTCGTCGCCGTCGATCTGGCCCTCGATCGCCTTGGCGTAGGGGTCGAGCAGCAGCTTGGCCGGGTTGCAGCGGTGGCCCGCGGCCGGGTCGTAGGGGCCGTGCACCCGGTAGCCGTACCGCTGGCCCGGGCCGACGCTCGGCAGGTACCCGTGCCAGACGAACCCGTCCACCTCGGTCAGCTCGACCCGGCTCTCCCGGCCGGCGTCGTCGATCAGGCAGAGCTCCACCTTGTCGGCCACCTCGCTGAACAGCGCGAAGTTGGTGCCCGCGCCGTCGTAGGTGGCTCCCAGGGGATACGGATGGCCTGGCCAGATCTCCATGAACTTCCCGACTCCGAAACTCGAACTGCGCCTCGTGTACTGCCCACCGGACGCGTCTCGCAACACTGCGAGGCGCGCCGGAATCACGTGCATTGTTGCGGCTCGGCCCGCGCCCCGCCGGTCAGGGGGTGGCGACTCGCCGGTACGAACCGGAAGGGGTGGAATTGTCTCCGGTTCGGGTCGTGTTCGGATGTCCCCAGGATGACAGGCGTCACAGCCGGTCGCGGCGATTTCCCGCGTGCCTATCCGGGCAGTGAGCGTTCCACGATCATCTGAGTGGCCTTGCGGCCCACCGGGAGAGTGCCGTAGAGAGTGCCGCCGCCGCCCGCCACCCGGGTGGTCAGGAAGGTGGACGCCACCGGTTCCGGAGCGCAGCGCACCAGCAGGGACGCCTGGAGCACCACCCCGAGCCGCTCCACCATCCAGCGGGCCCCGGCCTCCACCGCCGCCGGGTCGCGGCGGGCCTCGCGGGAGGCCGCCATCAGGAAGCCCGCCACCTCGTCCATCGCCCGGTCGAGCCGGGGGTCGGAGCCGCGGCCGCGGTCGATCTCGGCCAGCAGCACCTCCATCGAGCGGGGCTGCACCGCCATCGCCCGCAGCACGTCGAGCGCGCTGATGTTGCCCGGGCCCTCCCACAGCGGCCCGACCAGCGAGTCCCGGAACACCCTGGCCAGGCCGTGCTCCTCGACGTAGCCGTTGCCGCCCAGGCACTCCAGGGCCTCGGCGACCACCCCGGTGGCCCGCTTGCAGACCCAGAACTTGGCCACTGGCACCGCAGCCCGCAGCAGCTCGGTCTCGCCGGCGTCGACCGCGGCGGCCAGCCGCATCGCCAGCACCGTGGCCGCCTCGCTCTCCAGCGCCAGGTCGGCCAGCACGTTCTGCATCAACGGCTTCTCGCTGAGCACCGAGCCGAACGTCTCGCGGTGCCGGCAGTGGTGCACCGCGCGGGCCACGGCCTGGCGCATCTGCCCGGCCGAGCGCAGCACCGCGTCCAGCCGGGTGGCGGTGAGCATGCCGGTCATCGCCCGCAGCCCCTTGCCCTCCTCACCCAGGCGGGCGGCCCAGGTGCCGTCCAGCTCCACCTCGGCCGGCCGGTCGGAGCGGGTGCCCACCGCGTTCTTCAGCCGCAGCAGGCGCCAGGTGTTGCGGGTGCCGTCGGTGAGCACCCGGGGCACCACGAAGGCGGTGAGCCCGCGGTCCGCGGTGGCCAGCACCAGGAACACGTCGCTCATCGGCGACGAGACGAACCACTTCTGCCCGGTCAGCCGGTAGATGTGCTCGCCCTCGACCGGGGCGTTGCCGGCCGAGCCGGAAAGATCGGGCATCGGGGTGGCCACGGTGGTGCCGGCCTTCGGGTCGGAACCGCCCTGGCGCTCGGTGACCGCCATCCCGGCCAGGCAGCCGAGCTTCTCGCCGGGGGCCCGGAAGGCCGAGTCGTAGGAACGGGCGGCCAGCCGCGGGCGCCAGATCGCGTCCAGCCCGGGGTCGATCCGCAGCGAGGGGACGGCCGCGTAGCTGGTGCTCAGCGAGGACAGGTGGCCGCCCTCGACCTGCGACCAGACGATCATTGCGGCGGCCCGGCCGGTGTGTGCGGCCACCGGGGCGGAGCTGTCCCAGGCGGCGGCGGTGAGCCCGGCCCGCACCCCGGACTGCATCAGCCGGTGCCAGGCCGGGTGGTACTCCACCTCGTCCACCCGGCGCCCGTGCGGGTCGTGGGTACGCAGGGTGGGCGGGAACCGGTCGACCGCGTCGGCCCAGCCCAGCGAGCGCGGTGCCCCGGCGAGGCGGCCCAGGTCGCGCAGCCGGGCCAGGTGGGCCTTGCCCTCGTGCCGTTCGACCGCCTCGACCAGCACCTGGTCCTCGGAGAACACGTCGCGGTCGGCCGGCGCGGGCACCAGATTCAGTGCGTCGTCGGATTCGGCCACGAACGTCACCGTACCGACCGACACCCCGGTACACCGACAAGCCGGTAACAAGCCCACCTCAACGGCGAGTCGTGTCGCCCGCTCCTCCCGGGTGTCAGGTCACGCGGGCGTCTCGGGCGGATCTCGGGCGGATCTCGGTCTCGCGTGGTCCTGGTCACCAGGTCGGCGGCAGCCCGGCCGATGCGTTACTGACCGGCTGGGAAAGATAGGTACGGTGACCGGCGTGGTCACCGATGCGGGCGCGAGGGGGAGAGTGGTGCCGGTGACAGCGGCGCAACCTCCGGCCCTGGGCTCCGTCCGCCGGCTCCTGGCCCTGCTGTGGTGGCTGACCACCGAGACCACCCGGATCTGCCTGCGCTACCGGGTCACCGGCCTGGCCGCCGAGGTGGGCTTCTTCGCCCTGCTCTCGCTGCCCCCGCTGGTCCTCGGGCTGGTCGGCAGCATCGGCTTCGTGGGCGACCTGATGGGCGCCGAGGCGGTGGGCGACCTGCGGGGCCGGTTGCGCGAGCTGACCCTGACCTTCCTCACCGCGGAGAGCGTCAGCTCGGTCATCCTGCCCACCTTCGACCAGGTCGTCGGGGCCGGCCGGGCGGACATCGTCTCGCTCGGTTTCGTGCTCTCGCTGTGGTCGGGCTCGCGGGTGCTGAACGTCTACCTGGACACCGTGTCGATCATGTACGGGCTGGGCGGGCTGCGCGGCATCGTCCGGACCCGGGTGCTCTCGTTCTCGCTCTACTGCCTGGCCCTGGTGGTCGGCATCGTGGTGATCCCGCTGGTCCTGATCGGGCCCGGCTGGCTCTCCCGGGTGCTGTACGGGGCCGGCTGGAACACCCTGGGCGACATCGGCGGCTCGGACTGGGTGTACTGGCCGGTGGTCTCGTTCGCCACCGTGGCCGGAATCGCCGGGCTCTACCACCTCTCCACGCCGATCCGCTCGCGCTGGTACCGCGACGTGCCGGGGGCGCTTCTGGCGCTGACCATCTGGGTGCTGACCAGTTTCGTGCTGCGCTGGGCGCTGAACGAGTCGGTCGGCGGCACCTCCATCTACGGCCCCCTGGCCACCCCGATCGTGGTGCTGATCTGGCTGTACTTCCTGGCGATCGCGGTGCTGATCGGGGCGGCCCTGAACGCGGCGATCGACGAGCGCTGGCCTACCCCCGACCGGATCGAGGCGCGGGCGCGGGTGCGTGAGCGGCACGAGGCCGCAGTGGCCGGGCTGCCGGAGAACGTTGCGGAAGCAGCCGAGACGGTGCCTGAGCCGCCGGAGACCCTTACCCCGCTCGATCCACGTCCGACGTTCGCCCAGCCCGTCGTCCCCATGCCGGTACCCGAGGCCGATCCGGTCGATCCGGCCGACGACGAGCCGTTCCCGCCGATCCGGACCGGACCCGAGACCAAGCCGAACCCGGCGGTCCAGTCGTGGCGGACGTCCACCATCGACTCCGACCCCTCCGAGGACAGCGACCGCTGAGGCCGTCCGACGTCCCCGCCGGAAAATCAGGCGACATCGTCGCCGCAGTTGCCTACCTTGGAAGTGCGCCGGGAAACAGCCCGGCGAGCATCCCCGAGCCACACCGGGCGAACCGGTCGTGGCGCGGGAGTCGTAGCGACGCGCCTTCGTGGCGCAGGGGAGGAGGTCGAGATGTCCGAGCCCACCTGGGACGGCCGTCCCGCGCAGTCCTGCGCGTGCACCCCTCCGTCCGCTCCTCCCGCGCCCGCCTGACCGTCGCTCACCGCCGACGGCAGGGGGCACCTCATTCCGAGAGGTACCACCCGTGACTTCAACGCGCTCAGATTCCAGCACCATCAGTAACGACCTGCGACCCGGTGTCGTGGTCCGCGTCGACCGAGGGGTCGCCACGGTCGAGCTCACGCCGGTCCAGAACGAAGACCAATTGCTTGCGGACGTCGGTGAGCCGTCGGGCTCTTCGGTCTCCTTGGGCTCCCTGGGCACCGTGCGGGCCAGTTGGGGAGGCGGTCTGCTGACCGCCGTCCACGACGACCCGGACGCCGCCCCGACCACCGGTGACCGGGTCCGGCTGCGGTTCTGGCCGGACGAGCGGATCACCGTGGAGAGCGTCGAGCCCCGCCGCACCCTGCTCACCCGGGCCGACGCCGACGGCAGCGCCCGCCGCCAGACCCTGGCCGCCAACGTCGACGTGGTCGCCGTGGTCGAGGGACTGGTGCCCGACCCCGACCGCAACCGGATCGCCCGGCTCCTGGCCCTGGCCTGGGCCAGCGGGGCCGAACCGGTGGTGATCCTGACCAAGGCCGACCTCGAGCCCGAGGCGGCGCGGATCGCGGCCGAGCTGCAGACGCTCAGTGCCTGCCCGGTGCTGCCGGTGTCCTCGGCCTCCGGCGACGGGCTGGCCCCGATCGCGGCGCTGTTCGCCGGGGGACGCACGGTGGCCTTGCTCGGGCCCTCCGGCGCCGGTAAGTCCAGCCTGGTCAACGCGTTGTCGGGGGACCATGTGATGCGGGTCAACGCCCTGCGCCGCGACGGCAAGGGGCGCCACACCACGGTCACCCGAGAACTGCACCCGGTGGCCGGCGGCTACGTGATCGACGGGCCGGGGCTGCGCAGCGTCGGCATCAACACTGCGGCCGGGCTGGACCAGACCTTCGCCGACATCACCGAGCTGGCGCAGGACTGCCGGTTCTCCGACTGCGGCCACTCGGTCGAACCGGGCTGCGCGGTGATCAGCGCGATCGAGAACGGCGACCTGGACCTGGAACGGTTCGAGTCGTACCGGGCCCTGGTGGCCGAGGGCTTCCGGCAGGAGGTGCGCCGGGACGCCCGGCTGCGGCAGGAGGAACTGCGCAAGCACAAGATCATGCACAAGGCGCTGCGCCGGCACTACCAGAAGCCGCCGGAGCGCGGCCGCTGGTGATCTGACCACCTCGCGATGTGTACACATGGTCCACCTGGTACCGGGTGGACCATGTGTACCGAGGAAGCGCGGACCTCGTCGTTTCCTGGCGAGGGCGGCCGGCGGCTGGGGGAGACCCGGTCGCCGGCTCTTGTTTTGCAGTACCTGGGGTTGAAGGGGTTGAGGGGGCTGGCGGAGAAGCCGGGGTTGGTTGTGCTGGAGGGGTGACTGGTCGGTGTGCTGGGGGCCAGCGGATCGGCTGTGCTGGAGGGGCCGACGGGTTGGCTGTGTTGGAGGGGCGGGTCGGCTGCGCTCTGTTCCGCGCGTGTTCACCGACAGCCGCTTCGGCATGCTGGCAGCCCTGAACAGGCACGAGTCACCGCAACTGCCTTCCTGGCGTCCACCCCCACCCGACTACCGCAGGCTGACGGGCTGGGCGGTGCGGTCGGCGGGGCGGTTCGTCATCGGCCTCTCGGCGGGCGTGGGCGTCAGGAGAACGGGCTGTTCCTGAGGCTGTACGTGGCACGGGGGACAGGTGCTGCCTAGCGTGGTCAGTGGGAGCCGAGGCGCGTTCGGTGTTCCGTCGCCGATCGGAGGCCGCAGATGGTCGATGGCTGGAGCTTCAACCCGCCGCCGCACTGGCCCCGCCCTCCCCGGGGCTGGGTGCCACCGCCCGACTGGGAGCCGGATCCGGAATGGGGACCGCTTCCTCCGGGCTGGCAGCTGTGGGTGCCCACCCCCTCGACCCGCCACCCCTGGCCGGCTGTGCTGTGCGCGGCCGGTGTGGTCGCGCTCGCCGTGGGAGCGATCAGCTGGGTGCCGCGAATGTCCGATGCTGCTCTGTTGCCGGGTGATTCCCAGCTCCGACCGGCCGGTCTCGGGTCCGGGGCGCCGGTTGTCGAAGGCACGCGTACGCCGGAGATTCCGGGCCCGCGAACGGTGCAGAAGGAGAAGTATGCACCGCCCGTCGAGGCCACCCAGATGACCCAGGAGACGGCCCCCCGCTTCAAGAACTGCGACCGGCTCGTCGCCGAGTATCCGCACGGGGTCGGCCTGCCCGAGGCGGTGGACGTGCCCGCGCCCCGGCGCGACGAGCGGCGCTCCGGTGCCGAAGACGGGCCGGGACTGTCGTCGCCGGTGGTGGATTTTGGCCGTAGTACAGCCCTTTACGGGGCCAACCAGGGCCTGGACCTGGACCAGGACGGGATCGCCTGCGAGCGGGCGTGACCGGCGATGACTGGCCTTGACGGTGATGGGCCGGCTTTGAGGGCGATGACTGCTGATGGCTGACCTTGACGGCGATGACGCGCCTTGAGCGGCGATGACCGGCGGTGGGCGAATCGGCACTCTTGCATGGTTCGGTGTCGAGATGGCTTGTGTGGTCGGCCGATTGCCGAAACGCCGAGGGGGCGGGGATACGCCCTCGCGGTTATCCACAGATTTCGCTTCTGGGGGCGAGATTGCCGGCCGGGGCGCCTAGTATCGGTGGTGCTGGAACCGGCCTGCGGTGAAAAGTACTGCGAGACAGGAGGTAATCGTGTCGTTTCGGATGCACGGTACCTCTGGGGTCCTGGTGCCCCGGTGATGCAGGAGGGTAGGCGGAAGGCTGTTGCCGGGGAGGTCCCGCTCGGTGTGGATGTGTTCCATCTGACCGTTTCGGGCGCTCTCGCAGGCGCGAATGTTGTTCAGCGGGAGCGTGTCAGGAGTCACGTTGGCTTCTGCCCGGCTCCGGCCGAACAGGGTAACGAACGTGAAGAAGGAGCCCCCCGATGACGCAGTCCACCAGTACCAGTGAATGCGGTGATCCCGTCGAACCCGGAGCCCTCGTCCGGGCCGGGTGCGCCGCGGCCGACCGTGGCCACCTGCGCGAGGCGCTGCGCCTGTTCGGGGCGGCGGCGCTGGCCGGTGACGCCTCGGCCCAGCTGAACCTGGGCAACACCTACATGCAGCTGGGCCGCCGGTCCGAGGCGGCCGAGGCGTTCGGGGCGGCGCTGGCCGCAGGTGAGCCGGGAGCGGCCTACTGCCTGGGCCGCGCCCTCGAGGACCTGGGCGACGTCGACGCCGCGCTCGAGGCGTACCGGCAGGCCTGGGCCGAGGGTGACGCCAAGGGCGCGATCGGCGCCAGCTGGATCCTGAGTGACCGCGGGCACCGCATCGAGTCGTTCGAGCTGCTGCGGGCGGCGGTCGGGCAGGGCAGCGATCTGGCGGCCGGTGTGCTGGGCGTGCGGCTGTGGGAAGAGGAACGCGCCCGGGAGGCCGAAGGGCTGCTCAGCCGCGGCCTCACCCTGTATCCGCCGACCCGCCCGCCGCTGGCCGAGATGTACCTCGAGCAGGGGCGCGCGGCCGAGGCCCTGGCCGTGCTGCGCGACGGTACCCAGGCCCTCGAGGTCGAGTGCTTCCTGCCGATGGGCAACCTGCTCTACGAGGTGGCCGACAACTCCGAGGCGGCCGAGGCGGCCTACCGCATGGGGCTGAGCCTGGGCGATGCCAACTGCCGCCTGAACCTGGCGTTGCTGCTGCGCGCCACCGACCGCGAGGAGGAGGGCATGGCCCTGCTCGTGGCTGCGGTCGAGGCCGGCGACGAGCTGGCCCGCAAGCACATGGACCTGGAGTGACCCGCAGGCCTTCGGGGTGCCGGGGCCGCCGCGTACCGGCATCCTGGTAGCCCTGGCAGTGGGCGCGACCACGCCCTTCGGAAAAGGTGTGGTGGGCGAGTGTCGGTCGGTGAGCGGGCGGAGCGGCTGCACGACCGGGTGGACCGGTTCCAGCAGAAGCACCGGGTCGTCGGATTCCCTTTGGCCGTCGTGTACAAGTTCTTCGACGACCAGGGCGGTTACCTGGCCGCGCTGATCACCTACTACGGCTTCCTGTCGGTGTTCCCGCTCCTGCTGCTCCTGGCCTCGGTGCTCGGCTTCATCCTGCAGGGCAACCCCGACCTGCAGCGCGAGATCCTCGACTCCGCCCTGAGCCAGTTCCCGGTGATCGGCGATCAGCTGGGCGACCCGCGGGGCCTGCGGGGCAGCGCCACCGCGGTGGCGATCGGCCTGGTCGGCTCGATCTACGGTGCCCTCGGCGTGGCCAACGCCACGCAGAACGCGATGAACACGATGTGGGCGGTGCCCCGCAACCGGCGGCCCAACCCGATCGCCGCCCGGGTGCGCAGCCTCTTCCTGCTCGCCGTGGGGGCGCTGACCTTCATCGTCACCGGCAGCCTGGGCAGCATCGGCACCAACGTCAACGGGTTCGCCGACCTGCTCAACTTCAACGAGGTCCTGCGCCTGGCCTCCGGCCTGGCCGGTATCACCCTGATCACCCTGTTCTTCATGTTCCTGTTCCGGTGGGGCACCACCCGCCGGCTCAGCCGACGCGACGTTCTGCCCGGCGCCGTCGCGGCCGCCCTGGTGTGGCAGGCCCTGCAGCAGTTCGGCACGGTCTACGTGGGCAGCGTGGTGCGTCAGGCCGACGCCACCAACGGGGTGTTCGCCATCGTCCTGGGCCTGATCGCCTGGATCTACCTGGCCGTGGTGGCCCTGCTGATCTGCGCCGAGGCCAACGTGGTGCGGGTGCGCGAACTCTTCCCCCGCACCCTGCTCACCCCCTTCACCGACGACGTCGACCTCACCGACGCCGATCAGCGCGCCTACCGCAGCTACGCCCGGGCCCAGCGCACCAAGGACTTCGAATGGGTCGACGTGGGCTTCGAGCACGGCGGTCAGAACGCCACTGCGCGCCGCCGTCGTCGGCTCGCCCGGGCCCAGGCCAAAGAGGCCTTGCGTGCGCAGGAGGCCCGCGGAGATCAGGAGGCCCGCGGAGATCAGGAGACCCACGGGGAGCAGGAGTCGCAGAGCGTTTCCGGGCCGACCCGTTCCGAGCCTGGTGCGCCCGTGATCCCCGAGATGCGGGACTCGTCCAATGACCAGACCACGTCCGGGGCCGGCGCCGCGAGCGGAGCTGGTTCTGGAGCCGGTTCCGGAGTCGGGCCCGGAGCTGGTTCTGGAGCCGGTCCTGGCGCTGGTTCTGGAGCGGGTTCTGGAGTCGGGCCCGGGCGGGCGGAGCCGAACCCGAACGGTCCCGGCGGCGAACGGCCCGAACGAGCATCGTGATACTGACCCGTCGGCCGCCGATCCCGTGGATCATGAGAGGCCGGACCCCACCCCCGGCGGCGGAGGAGGAAGTCAGGCGTGGCTGCGATGAGCTACATGGCCGAGCGGTGCGGGGCCTGGCCGGTCGGTGACGACCCGGACGCCGCGGCCCTGGAGTTCCGGCTGTTCTTCCCGGCCGGTGTCGACCCGGGCATCCAGTCGCTCGAGGTGACCGGCACGTTCGCCGCCCCCGGCGCTGCGCCCCTGCAGATGACCAGAGACGCGTCGGACCCCCGCGGGGAGTTCTGGACGGCCACCACCCCCGGCCCGGTCCCGGCCGGGTTCTACGAATACGCCTACGACGTACGCTTCCACAACGACAGCACCCGCCGGGTGGCCGACCCGTGTGCGCGCTACAGCGGCCTCGGTGAGCTTCGTTCCGGTGTGGTGGTCGGGGGCAGCAGCCCGGCCCAGAACACTGTGCGCCCCCTGGCCCACAAACGTCTTCAATTACAAGACCTGATCGTCTACGAACTGATGCCGGACGACTTCACCGCCGGCTACCGCGGCTCACGGGCCCCGCTCGACGCCGTCCACGACAAGCTCGACCACCTCGCCGCCGTCGGGATCAATGCCATCCTCTTCATGCCCTGGACGGCGTGGCGCAGTCGCGACTTCGACTGGGGCTACGAACCGTTCCAGTACTTCGCGCTGGAGGCCCGCTACGCAGACGCTCCCGACACCCCGGCCGAGAAGCTCTCCCGCCTCAAGAACCTGATCAGCGCCTGCCACGACCGGGGTATCCAGGTGATCATGGACGGGGTGTTCAACCACGTCAGCCGCGAGTTCCCCTACCCGCAGCTGTACCAGGACCCGCAGACCTGCCCGTTCACCGCCGCGACCTTCGGCGGCTCGTTCACCGGGCTGCAGGATCTGGACTTCGCCGCCGAGTGCACCAACGACCTGGTCCTGGACGTGTGCACCTACTGGGCCGGGCAGTTCGGGCTGGACGGGATCCGGCTGGACAACACGGTGAACTTCTACGTGCCGGGCGACCTGCGCGGCCTGCCTCGCCTGCTCTCCTCGATGCAGGAGTGGCTGCAGGAGCGCGAGGAACAGAACTTCACCTTCACCGTCGAGCACATCGACGCCAGTGCGGTCACCTTGACCAACGCCACCGACACGCACAGCTTCTGGGACAACTCGCTGCACGAGCTGACGTTCGAGTGGCTGTGGACCGGTGGCTTCGACGAGCGGCTGCTGCCGGCCCTGAACAACCGCCGGTTCCTGCAGGACAAGCGCAAGGCGCCCACGCTGTACCTGAGTAACCACGACCACTCGCACGTGAACCAGAGAGCCGGAGCCAAGGACGAGGTCGGCGCACCGGGCAGTTGGTGGCGGGTGCAGCCGTACCTGATCGCGCTCTTCACCTCCACCGCGGTTCCACTGGTGCACAACGGGCAGGAGTTCGGCGAGGAGCACTACCTGCCCGAGAACGACCACGACACCGGCCGCCGGGTCACACCGCGGCCGCTGCGCTGGAAGATCGCCGGAGACCGGATCGGCCGCTCGCTCACCGCACTGCACGGCGCCCTGGCCCGGATCCGCACCCGGCACCCGGCCCTGCGCTCGGAGTTCATGTACCCGCGGTTCTGGCCGGAGGCCGACACCGGGCCCCGTCCGGAGGGGATCGGTGTCGACACAAACGCCCGCACCGCCGTCTTTCATCGGTGGGCCGGTGGTGCTCTGGTCGAGAACATCGTCGTCGTGCTCAATTTCGCCGATGTCGACCAGGTGGTGACCACTCCGTTCCCCCTCGACGGCACCTGGGTCGACCTGCTCGCGGGGGAGATCGACCCCGACCGGCCGTGGTCGGTGGAGGTCTCCGGCTTCACCGCAGCGGTCCCGACCCCCTCCCACTGGGGTCGGGTTCTCTGCCGTCTGCACGTGCCCTGACCTCGAGGTGAATCAGCGGGAGAGTCACGATGCTCATCAACCTGAACCGCAGTGGCGGTTTCGCCGCTGTTCCGGGGCTCGGCCGCAAACTGTCGGTGGACACCAGTAGCCTTCCCAAAAATGATGCGGAACAACTGGAGTCGGCCGCACGGGCGGTCCTCTCCGGCCGGCAGCCGCCGGAACCGACACCACCCACCGCGGGTGACCATTACACCTATCACCTGACCGTGCAAGAAGGATCAGCCAGTCACTCCCTGACCGTCACCGAGCCCTTCGAGGACCCGGCGATGGACACCCTGATCGACCTGCTGTCGTCCTGTTCGTGAGCCAAGGGGGAGCGAAATGAACGCAACAGAAAGAGCAGTCGCGCATCTGGGTCTGCACCACGTCCTTCCGCCCT
This sequence comes from Kineosporia sp. NBRC 101677, assembly GCF_030269265.1. Classification (NCBI taxonomy): domain Bacteria; kingdom Bacillati; phylum Actinomycetota; class Actinomycetes; order Kineosporiales; family Kineosporiaceae; genus Kineosporia; species Kineosporia sp. NBRC 101677. The sequence goes on along the minus strand of NZ_BSTA01000007.1, from coordinate 288,470 downwards.
ACATCCTCGAGCGGATCGCCGAGAGCGGCCCGGCCGAGCTGCGTGAGGCCGCCCTGGTCGACCTCAGCATCGACCGGCAGTTGCGCAGCGCCCGGGTGGCCCAGCCGCTGGCCCGGTTCGGCACCGCCGCCGAGGCCCTGGACACCACGCCCAACCGCACCGTCTTCGACGCGGAGAACCGGCGTTCCCTGCCCGGCACCGAGGTGCTGCGCGAGGGCGGCGACCCGGTCCCCGACGTGGCCGTCACCGAGGCCTACGACGGTCTGGGCGCCACCTTCACGTTCTGGTGGGAGGTGTTCGGCCGCAACTCGATCGACGCCAACGGCCTCCCGCTCGACGCCACGGTGCACTACGGCCGCGACTACGACAACGCCTTCTGGAACGGCGAGCAGATGGTGTTCGGTGACGGGGACGGGGCCCTGTTCAACCGGTTCACCGTCTCGCTCGACGTGATCGGGCACGAGCTGGCGCACGGTGTCATCGGGGCCGTGCGCGACTTGGTGTACAGCCACCAGTCCGGCGCCCTCAACGAGTCCCTGGCCGATGTGTTCGGCAGCCTGGTCAAGCAGTACTCGGCCGAGCCCCGCCAGAGTGCGGAGGAGGCCGACTGGCTGATCGGGGCCGGGCTGCTCACCAGCGCCGTGCAGGGGGTGGCCCTGCGCTCCATGAAGGCCCCCGGCACCGCCTTCGACGACCCGAACCTGGGCCGCGACCCGCAGCCCGCCTCGATGGCCGACTACCTGGAGACGGACGAGGACAACGGCGGCGTCCACATCAACTCCGGCATCCCCAACCGCGCCTTCTACCTGGCCGCGGTCGGGTTCGGCGGCTACGCCTGGGAAAAGGCCGGCCGCATCTGGTTCGCCACCCTGTCCAGCGAGGAACTCACCACCACCGCCACCTTCTCTGAGTTCGCCACGATCAGCGTCGCCCGGGCCGAGGAACTGTTCGGCGCCGAGGGCCGCGCGATCGTCGAGAGCGCCTGGGCCGAGGTCGGGGTGGAACTGGCGGCCGCCGAGGACGGGCCGGAGGGTGACGCCAATAGCAGCGGGGCCAGCAGGATCGACCTGACCGGTGCGGACAACGGCGGGCTGACGTCGAGCAGCACGGAGGCCGTCCAGAACTGAGGCTGTCCAGAACCAAGGCTTTCCAGAACTGAGCTGGTTCGAAACTCAGCTGGCCGGCCGGTCTCTGAAGGGGCCTCTGGTGGTGGCTCTGGTCGGCGGGTGAAAGGCTTTGACGAAGAGGGACTGTCCGGTTGGCCGGGCAGTCCCTCTTCGCTTTGCGCATGCACTTGTCCCTCATGATGCCGAGCGTTCGGAGCCGGCTTCAGTAGCGGTCGGCAAGGTTGTCGGTGGTGGGGTTTAGTCTGGTTCTGTCGCGGTGGGGGCCGTAAAAGTGCCTACGTTCTGGGGGTGTTCACGTGGGAGCGCTGGCAGAAGGCAGCTTCGAGGGGCGTGTTCCAGGGCTGAGTGTGGGGGTGTTCGAATGGCTGCTGGAGGAGGTCGGCGCGCTGGCGGCTTCAGGGGGGCAAGTTGAGTCCGCCCGCGCATTTGAGCCTGGCGGTGTAGCTGGGGCGTCCGGTGTGATGGAGTCTGAAGGTGTAACTGAGACAGTCGATAAGGCCGAGTCTGCCAATGTCGCCGAGTCTGCCGGCCCTGCCGAGCCCGCCGACCTTGCCGACCTTGCCGACCTCGCCAAGTCTGCGGACATCGCCGAGCTTGTCGGTCTCGCAGTGGCTGTCGACGTGGCCGAGTCAGCGGACCTCGCCGAGTCAGCGGACCCCGCCGAGTCAGGGGACCCCGCCGAGTCAAGGGACCTTGCCGAGTCAGCGGACCTTGCCGAGTCTGCCGACCCCGCCAAGTCAGCCGACCCTGCCAAGTCCGCCGCGCCGGTCCAATCTCCTGAACCTTCTGGCTCAGCCCAGTCCGCCCGGCTGTCTGAGCCGACCAAGCTCTTTGAATCAGCCGAGCCCGTCCCATCCGCTACGGCTCCTGTTTCGCCCGCGTCGTTGTGTCCCTCGGCCTCGTCACGGCCCGAGACCAGCCCCGATGCGTGGGTTACCGGTCTGATGGCGGGAGAGCTGTTCATCCGGCGTCTCCAGGCGGCCCAGATGCGTGCTCTGGTCGCGGCCGTAGAGAGAGTTCCGGCCGTCCGCCGCCGTGGTGCCCGCGATGACCAAGATCCAGATGGCTCAGATGGTTCGGGTGGCTCGGACGGGCGCGATTCAGCCAGTTCGATCTCTTCGCGCCGGCTGGTGTCTTCGCGCCTGGCCCCGGAGATGAACTGTCACCCCCTCACTGCCGCCACCGAGGTGCAGACCGCGCTGGGGCTGGTGCACGATCTGCCGCGGATCTTCGCCCTGCTGGAGCAGGGGCGCATCGATGCCGGCCGAGCCCGTCTGGTCACGAGCAAGTTGCACACTGCGAGTGAGACCCGGCCCCAGCTCGAGCCGGGGAACGATGCTTGGCGGCTGCTTGAGGCGATGGTGGCGGCCCAGGCTCCGGACCTGACCTACGGGGAGCTGGATCGGCTGATCGTCAGGCTGCTGCTGCAGCTCGATCCGGACGGAGGGAACGACCGTCACGCCCAGGCCCTGCGCGGTCGGCACGTACAGGTCGAGGCCCAGCCCGACGGCATGGCCCTGATCACCGCCCTGGTCTCGGCCGAGGCCGGGCAGTTGCTGGACGGCTTCCTCGATGCGGCCGCCGACGCGGCCCGTGACCGAGCCGCCGAAGACGGTGTGCCGGACGGCCGTACACATGCCCAGCGGCGTGCGGACGTGCTGGCGGCGCTGGTGCATGCCCTGTCGGAGGGGGTGCACATTCCTCTGGTTCCCGACCCCCGCAACGAAGCACGCGACGAAGATCTGGCTGAGCAAACGGGTCAGGCAACCACCCTCCACCACAAGCCTTCAGCCAAAAACCTGCCCACAGACGAGCCTTCCGGGAAGGGCCCCGCCCACGAAGAGCCTTCCGGTGAGAGGTCGTGCCGCGGGGAGGCGTGCCGTGAGGGGGCGTGCCGTGAGGGGGCGTGCCGTGAGGGGGCGTGCAATGAGGGGGGATGCCGCCAGGAGTCGTCTCGCGGGCAGTCGTGCCGCGAGGGGGCTTGCCGCCAGGAGTCGTCTCGCGAGCAGTCTTCCCGCGAGCAGTCCGCCCGTCAGGAGCACTCCCGCGAGCAACGCTGCCCCGAAGAGCCTCCCCATCAAACCGGAGCGCCGACCGCAGGTCCCGGCCCCGCCGCGCATCCGGACGCTCCGGCCGCCGAGGCCGAGCCAGCCACCGACGAAGAATGTGAAGCTCGCTCGGCTCAGTCTGGCGCAGACTCCTTCCGCTGGTACGAGGAGGAAGACGTGCAGCCGACAGCCGCCGACAACTACAACCCGTTGCGGGATCCGGGCTTTCCTCCGGTGCCACAAGGAATGATCCCGGCCTGGTGGGAGATTCCGAACCTGCCCCGGGGCAAGGGCCGCGGCGCGCATCTCGTAGTGACGATCACCGACGCCACCCTGCTCGGACTGGATCAGATTCCTGGTCTCCTACAAGGCCACGGGGTGATCAGTGCCGAGCATGCCCGCCGCTTGGCCGTCGCGCCGAGCCAAGTCACGCTCCTGGTGCTGCCGACCGCCTGCACTCACGCACCCCCTGACGCTGACGAGACCTCATGCCCGGTCGGCCTGGACCACCAGCAACCTCAGGCCGACCGCTACAGGCCGGGGCGGACCCTCACCAATCAGGTTGCCGCGCGCTACCCGGTCTGCACTTTCCCTGGCTGCAGCACCCCAGCCAGCCGCTGCGATCTCGATCATCTCCAGCCTTTCGAGCGTGGAGGGGTGTCGTGCGCCTGTAACCTGCACCCGGCCTGCCGGGGGCACCACCGCCTGAAGACCTTCGGGGGATGGCAAGCCCGCCCGGCCCGAGCCAGCGAGCCCTATCCACCAGGCACCATCATCTGGACCACCCCCGACGGCACCGGTCATGCGAGCTCGCCCGCGTGCCTGCCGGGTATGCCCGGCTGGAGTCTGCCCACCAAGGCCCCCGCGCTCCCGGCAGAGGACGAGACTCTGACACGGATCGACCTGATGTCCTCGGCCGAGCGCACGGCCCGTCGCACCCGCCGCTGGAGCCGTGATCTGCAGTGGCAGGCCGATCGCCAGGACCGGCTTCGACGAGCAGCAGCCAAGCAGTCCGCGAAGCAAGCAGCCAAGTCCGCGATCAGGCCACCCCTGGCTCGACCTCCACAGGCTCCCTGGGGTCAGGCAACCGGCGTCTTCCCTGAATACGGCGAGCCCCCTTTCTGAGGCTCGCTTCGCGACAGCACAGGAGCAGCTCGGGTAGTCGGGCGGCTCTCGTGGACGGCTGAGTGGGGCGCGTGTCTGCAATCGGGGAATCAGGCCAGGTGCACAGACGCCCGCGGAGGCTGGAGCTGGGGAGGGCTGAGCTTGGGCGGACTTGGGGAGGCTGAGCTAGGGAGGCTGGAGATGGCGGAGGGCGGAGCTTGGGAGGCTGGAGCAGGAGAGGGCTGGAGCTGGAGAGGGCTGGAGCAGGAGAGGGCTGGAGCTGGAGGGGAGCCGGAGGGTTGCAACCTGGGCGGGCTGAAGCAGGAGGACAGGAGGTGGGAGGGGCGGCCGTTAGACGGATCTGGCAGGAGGAGGACTGCGGCCGTTAGACGGATCTGGCAGGAGGAGGACTGCGGCGGGGGGACTGCGGCGGGAGGGTGCTGGGGCAGGAGGGTGCTGGGGCAGGAGGGCTGGAGCTGGGGAGGGCCGGGAGGGGCGTCGGCAGGGCGCAAGGGCGCCGGACACGAGGGCGTGAGTGCCGGAAGGTGTGCCAGGAAAGGTGCGACGGGCCGGGAAAGAGGTTACCCGGCCCGCTGCGTGTGCCGACGTGCATGCACATCTATCGCTGGTGCTGGTGCGACTTGGTTTGGCGGCTGGACGGGTTCCAGCGTGCTGTTGGGCGGGTTCGGGCGTGCTGCCGGACGGCTCGGGCGTGCTGCCTGAGGCTTGAGCGTGCTGCCGGACGGCTCGGGCGTGCTGCCTGAGGCTTGAGCGTGCTGCCAGACAGTTCAGGTGTGCTGCCTGGTGACTCGTGCGTGCTACCGAACAGCTCAGGTGCCCCGCTGAACGGGCACGAGCGTGCTGGCAGCCAGCTCAGCTGCGCCGCCGGACAGCCACGCACACTGCCGGACGGCTAGGCGTACTGCCGGACGGCTAGGCGCACCGCCCGACAGCCAGGCGCACCGCCAGCCGGATCAGGCGTAGTACCAGACCGTCGGAGCCGTCGCCGAGCCCGGCCGCAGGTCGACGTGCTGCGCGTTGCCGTCTCCGCGGTTGATCCCGATGCCCGTGAAGATGCCCAGCGCCTTGATCCGGCGCAGCGACACGGTGTGCGGGATGTCGATCGCGTCGCCCTTGAGGTGCCGCGATGAGGACGCCCCGCCCACGTACCGGTTGTGCCCGGTGCAGCGGCACCACGACACCGGCGTGAGCCCGCGCGGGAAGAACGTCGTGCGCAGGGCCTCGGCGGCGATCACGGACTGCCGGGTGGGCCAGATCCGCCGGCAGTCGGTGAAGTTGCCCCCGCACTTGCAGCGGGCCTCGATGAACGAGAAGTGCGGCGACATGGTGGTCAGGCCGTCCTTGTCGCGCTCGTACGCCAGGTCGATCGCCTTGCTCGCCTTGGGGCCCAGGATGCTGTTGGCCACCGTCCCGTCCATCAGCGAGGGGCCGAGCTTGAACCAGCCGGTCTTGAACGCCCGGATGGCCTGGTCACGCTCGCCGGTGCTGCGGATCCGGAAGCCGAGGGAGCGCAGCCGCTTGGTCACCTCGGTCATGGTCAGCGAGGCCGCGTCCGGGGTGGGGGCGGCGGCGGTGCGCAGGTTCCGGGCCGCCGTGGCCTGCCGCAGGGTGGACAGCGGCAGGTACTCGTCGTCCCCCTCGTTGCGGGCGCCCTTGAAGATCGGTGCGTCGTCGGGCAGGCCCTGCTCGAGGTCCAGGGGGTCGCCGGAGACGTCGGAGCGGGGCGAGAACGGGTTGCGGTCGTTCGCGTCGGGGCTCTCCTCGCCGATCGGCCCGTCGTCCAGCCCGCTCGGGCTGTCGGGCACCTCGGTGGTGATGAGCCGGGGCGTGTCGTCAGTCTTCGTCGTGGCGTCGTCGGGGGTCACGGCGTACATGAAACGAGACCAGTGGTTGCGTGTGCAACGTATGCAACAGGTTTGTTAGCCGTGAAAGCACTGTGAGTATTGCGAATTACTCTGTGTCAGCACGGCATCCCGTGTCACATGTGAGACCGGTCACGGCTCCCCTGACAAGATCAACCGCTTCCCGTTGTCATCCGCCTACATCGACGCCCACGGCGTGCACCTGCTGTAGTTGGGCCGTTCCGGTGGGGCTCGTGTCCCCGTCGGTACGCCAGGCCGGGATCCGAGGCCAGACCCGAGGGAAGAGGGACCAGCGTTGAACAACGTCAGCCGCCGCACCCTGCTCGCCGCCATCACGGCGGGTGCGGCAGCAGTGCTGAACGGGTGCGCCCAGGCTCCGTCGTCGGCCGGCGGTGAGGGGGCCGCGTTCACGGCCTCGCCCGGCCTGGCGGCGCCGGGGAACTCCATCCCGCAGGTGACGGTGAAGGCCGCCTTCCCTCCCTGGGGCGACGAGCTGCTGGGGGTGGCCGGGATCGACGTGGGCTACTACAAGGCGGTGGGCATCTCCATCACGCCCGAGCCCTACGGCGCCCAGCAGGACCTCCTGAGCAATCTGACGCCGCTGGTCAACGGTCAGGTCGAGCTGGGCGGCGGTTACGTCCCGACGGTGGCCAACCAGATCGACAACGTGAAGAACGTGGTCGGGTTCGCGGTGAGCGACGTGTCGTACGTCTACCGGATCGTGGCGCCGAAGGGTAAGTACCGCACGGTCGCCCAGGAGATGGCCGACGGCAAGGACTTCACCGAGGCCCTGACCGCGGTGATGGCGCAGCTGAAGGGGCAGAAGCTGATCTGCGTGGACGGCGGCAGCCCGCTGTTCCGCAACACCGTGGCCGAGGCCGCCGGGCTGGACCTGGAGAAGGACGTCGAGATCGAGTTCCTGGCCAACCCGGACATCGTGAAGGCCGGGTTCGCGGGCAAGGCGGACTTCCTCTCGCCGTCGTCGGCCGGGTTCGTGGTGCAGCTGCAGCAGAACGGCTGGGAGCCGCTGATCGACCTGCGTCAGCTGATCGACAACCTGCCGCACGAGCAGACCGTGCCGCTGCGCTTCACCTACTCCGGGCTGGTCACCACCACCGAGTACGCGGAGCAGAACTTCGAGACGCTGCTGCGCTTCACCAGCGTGCTGTACCGCCTGATCGACGACCTGCAGGCCGACCCGGAGGAGACGGCGGGCCGCTTCGTCGAGTACCTGAACTCCTACACCGGCACCGAGATCACCGCGGCCGAGCTGGCCGGGACGTTCGACGACATCTACTCGTTGCGCAACTTCGAGGATGCGACGGACTTCTACACCGACAGCGACGACCCGTTCTTCTACGAGACGGTGGCCGAGGCCAACCTGGCGGTGCTGGCCGGTCAGGGCGTGATCCGCGAGGGCCACAAGCCCGACGAGCTGAGCATCGCGGGGAAGGTGTACGAGGCGCTGGTGCGCTACAAGAAGGAGGCGGACCGGGCTCTGGCCGCGGCGCCGGACGGGGACCTGAAGAAGAAGGCCCAGGAGCAGTACGACGGGCGTAACTACCTGGACGCCTACCGCTTCGCCGCCGCGGCTGCTGCCTGACCAGTCAGAGTTGCCTGACCAGCCAGAGCAGCCTGACCCCGCCAGAGCTGTCTGACACCAGCAAAGCAACTGCCAGAGCCGATTGAGGACGTCCGTGAGCCTGTCTGTCGAGAAGGTCACCCGGGGAACCGGGTCGGGTAAGCGTCAACCCCGCGCACTCGACCCGTTCCTCTGGGGGGCCACGGGCGTCCTCTGTTTCTGGGGTCTGTGGGAACTGGCCGCTCTGGCCACCGGCAACGACGCCGTCCTGCCCGGACCCCGCGTGGTGCTCTGGGAGTTCCAGCACGGCTTCCAGGGCGACCGGGGGCTGGAATACCTGGGCATCCGACAGTCCGGCTACGTGGTGAATCTGGCCTGGACGGTCGGCACCGCGGCGGGGGCATGGCTGATCGGCAGCACACTGGGCATTCTGGCGGGGTTGGCATCGGCCCGCCGGCAGTGGCTGCGTGACGTCACAGAGCCGGTTCTGTTCTTCTTCGGGGCCGTTCCCGTGCTCGTCGCGGCTCCGCTCTTCCTGGTCTGGTTCGGGGCCGGCCCCCTGAGCAAACTGGCGCTGGTCACGTTCTACTGCTTCGTCGTGGTGGGCGTGGTGGCGCAATCGGCGGCGCTCAACATTCCGCCCACCACCGAGGAATACGCGGCGACCCTCGGGCTGGACAACAAAGCCAGGTTTCGCGCGGTGGTGCTGCCGAGCGCCTTCCCGCCGATCGTGGCGGTGCTCCGGCTGGCACTGGCCACGGGGATCAGCCTGGAGGCGAGCGCCGAACTGCTCGGGTCCCGGGCCGGCGTGGGGCGGCTGATCGCGGTGCGGGCCCAGCAGGGAAACGTGGGCGCTGTATTAGCTCTGGCGATCGCGCTGGGGCTGGTGGCGCTCGTGCTGGACGTGCTGATCCGGGCCGCGGTGGCCCCGGCCCTGCGGTGGCAAGGATGACGGCCTTCGAGATCCGTGGGCTGACCGTGCAGTTCGGCCGGGGTGACGATTCCGTTGTCCCGCTGCGGGGTCTGGACCTGGACGTGCCGAATGGTCAGTTCCTCTGCGTGCTGGGTCCTTCCGGGCAGGGAAAGAGCACTTTGCTGCGGTGCCTGGCCGGCCTGCTTCAACCCACCGAAGGAAGCATCACGTCGCATGGCGTGGCCGTACAGGGGCCGAGTGCAGCCCGGGGCATGGTGTTTCAGCAGGACGCGATACCGGGCTGGCTGAGAGTGCGGGACAACGTGGCGCTCGGCCCCCGCAGCCGCAGGGTTCCCGAGAGGGACTGGCGTCCTCAAGTTGAGCACTTCATCGACGAGGTCGGCCTCAGGGGCCGAGAACGCGCCTGGCCCCGCGAGCTTTCCGGAGGTATGCGCAAACGGGTGGCGATCGCGGCGGTATTCGCCAACGATCCCGACATTCTGCTGATGGACGAGCCGTTCTCGTCGCTGGACCACCTCACCCGGGCGGGCCTGCACCGCACCGTTCTGAAGCTGTGGCGGGAGACCGGCAAGACCATCGTGTTCGTGACCCACGACGTGGACGAGGCGATCACCCTGGCCGATCGGGTGGTCGTGGTGGCCGGAGGGGGAGTGCGCGCCGACGTACCGGTCACTTTCGAGCGGCCGAGAGGTGAAGAGCTGCGGATGGACGCCGAGGCGAACGCTCTGCGATCGACGCTCCTGAAGTACTTGGCCGATCCCGAAGATGGCTGGGCCTGAAGATGACTGAACCCGACGTTGCTGCGCGGCGGTTCGGAGTAGCCCTGCGGACTCGGCCCCGCAACCGGGCCCTGTTGGCCGGCGTAGTCGCGGGAATCGTCCTCTGGCAGTTGCTCTCGCTCTTGGTCGGGGCCACCACCGAGCAGGGCCAGAACGTGGTGCCGCCGCTGCAGAAGATTCTCACCAGTGGCATCACCGGGCTGAGCCATTTCTACAAGGGGGGCTGGGGGCCGGCCACAACGCTCCAAGGTGCCGAGGACTCCGTCCCTCTGGCCGTTCTCGCCGTGGTTCAGAACAGCCTGGCCACCGCGGTGAGGGCCTGGAGCGGCTACCTCCTGGCGGTCGGGCTGGGCCTGCCGGTGGGGCTTCTCGTGGCCGGAGCAGCGCCGGTCCGCCAGGCCGTCAGTGGTGTCGCTGGGGTGCTGCGCATGCTGCCCGTGCTGGCCATGTCCCCGCTGTTCACCCTCTGGCTGGGCGCCACCACCTCGGCCAGCATCGCGTTCGTGACCTTCGGCGCCTTCTGGGTGGTGCTGCTGGCCACCACCAACGCCGTACGCAACCTGCCGGCCCAGGTCACCGACTACCCCCGCACTCTCGGCCTGGGCCCGCTGCGGCTGCGCACGCACGTGATCCTTCCGGCCATCCTTCCCGGCCTGCGCGGCGCCCTGATGCTGGCCGCCGGCACCGCCTGGGCCTGTGTGCTGGCCTCGGAGCTGTACGGCATCCAGTCCGGCCTGGGCTGGGCCCTGAACCAGACGCTGCTCTTCTCGCTGGTGGATCAGATGGTGGTGGTGGCCGGAGTGTTCGTGGCGCTCTCCCTGGCCTCGCTGAGACTGGTCAATCACGTGACCGGGCGCCTCACCCAATGGAGTGAGTAGGACAGTCCCCTCCCTGCGGGACCTTAGTCACTACAGCCGGTAGGCGGCCTACCGCCAGGGTGTGTTCCATGGACGCCCTCGACCTGGCCAGATGGCAGTTCGGTGTAACCACCGTTTACCACTTCATCTTCGTTCCGCTGACCATCGGCCTGGCCCCGATGGTGGCGATCATGCAGACCCTGTGGCTGCGCAGCGGCGACGAGCGCTGGCTGCGGATGACCAAGTTCTTCGGCAAGCTCTTCCTGATCAACTTCGCGATCGGCGTGGTCACCGGCATCGTCCAGGAGTTCCAGTTCGGGATGAACTGGAGCGAGTACTCGCGCTTCGTCGGCGACGTCTTCGGGGCCCCGCTGGCGATGGAAGGCTTGGCAGCGTTCTTCCTGGAGTCCACCTTCATCGGGGCCTGGATCTTCGGCTGGGGCCGGCTGCCGGCCAGGGTGCACCTGGCCGCGATCTGGCTGGCCGCGATCGGGGTGAACCTGTCGGCGTTCTTCATCCTCGCGGCCAACTCGTTCATGCAGCACCCGGTCGGGGTCGAGCTGAACCCGGAGACCGGGCGGGCCGAGCTCACCAGCATCTTCGACCTGCTGACCAACAGCACTGTGCTGTGGGCGTTCCCGCACCAGATCACCGCGGCCTGGATGACCGCGGCCACCTTCGTGGCCGGCATCGCGGGCTGGTGGATGGTCAGGGACCGGGCGAGCAACCTCTACCGTCCGGTGTTCCGGCTGGCCAGTGTGGTCCTGCTGATCGCCGGGATCGGCGTGGCGATCACCGGGGACGGGCAGGCCAAGCTGATGTTCGAGCAGCAGCCGATGAAGATGGCGGCGGCCGAAGGGCTGTGCGAGACCGAGGACAGCGCCGGTTTCAGCCTTTTCGCGATCGGCAACCCGGGCCCGGGGCACTGCGACGTCTGGGCGGTGAGCATCCCCGGCGTGTACTCGTACCTGGCCACCGGCGACTTCGGGGCCACCGTGGACGGGGTCAACGACCTGCAGGCGGAGTACTCCGAGAAGTACGGCGACGGGCGGGACTACGTGCCCAACCTGGCCTCCACCTACTGGAACTTCCGGCTGATGATCGGTTTCGGCCTCGTGGCCGCCGCCTTCGGTACGGTCGGGCTGTGGGTGACCCGCAGGGACCGCACGCCCGGACGCTGGTTCGCGCGCTTCGCCCTGGTCGCCGTCCCGGCCCCGTTCCTGGCCAACCTGACCGGCTGGATCTTCACCGAGATGGGCCGCCAGCCCTGGGTGGTGGCACCCGCCCCGGACGGTGACCCGGCCATCCGGATGCTCACCGAGGACGGCGTCTCGATGATCGGCCCGTGGACGGTGGGCACCTCGCTGACCGTGTTCACCCTGCTCTACGGCGGGCTGGCGGTGGTCTGGTTCGGCCTGATCCGGCGCTACGCCGCGGCCGGGGCGCCCGAGGTGGACAGCCCGGACGAGCACGACGACGACGCCGACCGCCCGCTCAGCTTCGCGTACTGAAAGGCAGAGACGTGGAACTCGTCACCTTCTGGTTCATCCTGATCACCGTGCTGTGGATCGGCTACCTCGTCCTCGAGGGCTTCGACTTCGGCGTCGGCATGCTGCTGCCCGTGGTGGGTAGGAACGACACCGAGCGCCGGGTACTGATCAACACCATCGCGCCGGTCTGGGACGGCAACGAGGTCTGGCTGATCGTGGCCGGCGGCGCCACCTTCGCCGCCTTCCCGGAGTGGTACGCCACCCTGTTCTCCGGCTTCTACCTGCCGCTGCTGCTGATCCTGGCCGCGCTGATCATCCGCGGGGTGGCGTTCGAGTACCGGGGCACGATCGAGTCGCCCCGGTGGCGGCGGACCTGGGACAACGCGATCGTGATCGGCTCGGCGGTGCCGGCCGTGCTGTGGGGCGTGGCCTTCGCCAACATCGTGGCCGGGGTGCCGATCGACGCCGACAAGCAGTTCACCGGCACTCTGCTCACCCTGCTCAACCCGTACGGCCTGCTCGGCGGGCTGACCACCCTGCTGCTGTTCGCCTTCCACGGGGCGCTGTGGCTGGGCCTGCGCACCGAGGGGGAGGTGCGGACCCGCTCGATCGCGATCGGGGCCCGGCTGGCCCTGCCGACCATCGTGGTGGCCGGCGGCTTCGCGCTGTGGACGCAGTTCGCCCACGGAAAGCCCTGGACCTGGGCCCTGGTCGTGATTGCGGCGGTCGCGCTGGTCACCGCCGGGTACGCGGCGGTGCGGCAGAACGAGGGGCTGGGCTTCGGGATGACCACCCTGGCCACCGTGGCCGCGGTGATCCTGCTGTTCGGCTCGCTGTTCCCCGACGTGATGCCCTCCAGCACCGACCCGGCCTTCTCGCTCACCGTGGACAACGCCTCCTCCACCCACTACACGCTGGTGGTGATGACCTGGGTGGCCGCCTTCATGGTGCCGGTGGTGGTGCTCTACCAGAGCTGGACGTACTGGGTGTTCCGGCACCGGATCGGCGTGGCCAAGATCCCGCCCGGCCATGGTCTGCCCTGGTCCACCCCCAAGAAGCAGGAAGTCACGAGCTGATGAGACCGCTCGATCCCCGGCTGCTGCAGCAGGCCCGGGCGGCCCGTCGGTACGTCGTGCTCACCACCGGTCTGGGGGTGGCGACCACTGCACTCCTGGTGGTGCAGTCGCTGCTGCTGGCCCGGATCATCGCCGGGGTGGCGATGGACGGCGAGTCGTTCGCCGACGTCCGGGACATGGTCGTCGGGCTGGGGATCGTGCTCGCTCTTCGCGCAGTGCTCGTGGGCGTGCAGGAGCGCTTCGGGCACCGCGCCGCCACGGCGGTGGTACGACAGTTGCGCGAACGGCTGATCCAGCACGCTGCTGCCCAGGTGGGGCTGAAGCACCAGAACGGCGCGGAGACCGCTCTTCTGGCCACGCGCGGTCTGGACGCCCTTGACGGCTACCTGACCCGGTACCTGCCCCAGTTGCTGCTGGCGGCCACCTTGACCCCGGCCGTGCTGGTGGTGATCTGGTGGGAGGACTGGATCGCCGGGCTGACGGTGCTGCTGACCCTGCCGCTGATCCCGTTCTTCATGGCGTTGATCGGTATGGCCAGCCAGGACGCGGCCGACCGGAGCCTGAACTCGCTGCAGCGGCTGGGTACTCACGTGCTCGACTTGATCGCCGGCCTGCCCACTCTGCGGGCGCTGGGTACGGCGGGCGCCCAGGCCTCGCGGGTGCGCGCGGCCGGTGACGCCCATCGCCGGGCGACCATGAAAACTCTTCGTACGGCTTTCCTCTCCGCCCTGGCGCTGGAGATCCTGGTGACCCTGTCGGTGGCTCTGGTGGCCGTCGGCATCGGCCTGCGGCTGGTGCACGGCACGCTGGATCTGCAGACCGGGCTGGCCGTGCTGCTGCTGGCCCCCGAGGTCTACGCGCCGCTACGGGCGGTGGGCACGCACTTCCACGCCAGCCAAGACGGTCTGGCCGCGGCGCAGCAGGCGTTCGACCGGTTGGAGCAGCCGCTGCCGATCCGCGGTACCCAGCCGGCGCCGGACCTGTCCCAGACCACAATCTCTTTCGAGAACATCAGCGTGCAGCACGACGGTGTCCCGTACGCCACCCCGGCCGGGCTCTCCGCCACGATCTTTCCCGGAGAGGTCGTGGCCCTGACCGGTCCCAGCGGCTGCGGCAAGACCAGCGCGGTCGCCGTGCTCCTGGGCCTGCGGCAGCCCAGCGGTGGACAGGTCACGCTGGCGCCCGATGGTGCTCTGGCCGATCTGGAACCGGAGAGCTGGTGGCGTCAGATCGCCTGGTGCCCGCAGCATCCCGTGCTGATGCCCGGCACGCTGACCGAGAACGTGACCATGCTGCGTCCTTCGGCGTCGGTCGAGGAGATCCGGGAAGCCGCCCGAGTCACTGGATTTGAAGACGTGGTGCGCACCGTTCCGGGGGAGTGGGACGCCCGTGTCGGCCAGGGAGGTATCGGCCTGTCGGCCGGTCAGCGCCAGCGGCTCGCGCTCACCCGGCTGCTGCTCAGTGAGGCTCAGCTGGTGGTGATGGACGAGCCGACCGCCCATCTGGACGCCGGGTCCGAGCAGGCCGTGCTGACCCTGTTGACCGAGCTCCGGCGTCGGGGCCGGACCGTGGTGATGGTGGCCCACCGTCCTTCGCTGATCGCAGCAGCAGATCGCGTGATCGATCTTTCCGCCCGCCGCGCCCCAAGTCTGATCGGGAATCCGTCATGAGACCGCTCGTGGAAGTCCTGCGCGCAATGCGCCCCGACCCCTGGCGCCTGCTGCTGGCCGCCTTGACCGGGGCCGCCGCGGTGGCCGCCTCGATCGCCCTGCTCGGGGTGTCGGGCTGGTTGATCACCCGGGCCGCCCAGCAACCGCCGGTGCTGTTCCTGATGGTCGCCATCGTGGCGGTGCGAGCCTTCGGTATCGGCCGGGGCGTGCTGCGCTACAGCGAGCGGCTGATCTCGCACGACGTGGCCCTACGAGGTGTGGTCCGGCTGCGGGAGACGCTGTTCGCCCGGCTCGCCGCGGCCGACGACACAGTGGCGGCCGGCCTGAAACGGGGCGATCTGCTGGCCCGGCTCGGGGCGGACGCCGACGAGCTGGGCGACGTGATCGTGCGCGGCGTGCTGCCTTTCGTCACCGCGGTGATCACCGCGCTGGCCTCGGTCGTGGCGCTCTGGCTGATCCTGCCCGCCGCCGGTGCCGTGCTCGCCGCCGCCACCCTGGCCGGTCTGCTGGTGGTGCCCTACCTGGCCGGCCTGGCGGGCCGTCGCGACGTGGTGGGCACCGCCCGGGCCCGGTCCGAGATGTCGGAGAACGTGCTGGCCCTGCTCGACAGCCTGCCCGAGTTCACCGTCGCCGGCCGGGTCGACGAGCGGGTGCGGGAGATCGGCCGCAGCGACGACGAGTTGTCCCGGGGGCTGGACCGGGCGGCCCGGCCCGCGGCCTGGGCCGCAGGGCTCGGCTCGGCGGTGATGTCGGCCGCGGTGCTGGGCTGTCTGGTGGTCGGCGTACGTGCGGTGGAGGCCGGCGAGATTCGTGAGGTCGCCCTGGCCGTGCTGGCTTTCGTACCGCTGGCTCTGGCCGAGGTGATCGGTGCACTGCCGGCGGCCTCGGTTGCTCTGGTGCGCGCGGCAGAAGCGGCGCGCCGGGTGGCTCCGCTGCTCGAGGTAACAGCGCTGACGCCCGGGGCGGGTCGGCCGGAGGTGCAGGCGCAGTCGGCGCCATCGCTGCGGGCGGTGAACCTGGGCGTGGGTTGGCCCGGGCGCGCACCGGCCGTGCGCGGGGTGGACCTCGACCTGACGGCGGGGCGCCGGATAGCGATCGTGGGCCCCAGCGGACAGGGCAAGAGCACGCTGCTGCGCACCCTGGGCGGGCTGTTGCCGCCGGTCGAGGGACGAATGCAGATGGACGACGGGATCGACCTGGCCGACGTGCAGGCCCGCAGCCTGCGTGGCCAGGTGCACCTGACGGCCGACGACGCCCACGTCTTCGGCACCACCGTGCGGGAGAACCTGCGCGTGGCCGCGAAGGACGCGACCGACGCCGAACTGCTGGCCGCCCTGGACCGGGCCGGGCTCGGCCGCTGGATCACCGAAGAGGTCACCCTCGAGGAGGTGGTCGCCGACCCGGCCGGACCCGGGCAGGGCGCCGGAAGTCACGTGCTCTCAGGGGGTCTCAGACGCCGGTTGCTGCTGGCCCGGGCGTTCGCCAGCGGCGCGCCGGTGCTGCTGGTGGACGAGCCCGCCGAGCACCTCGACCCGGCCACGGCCGACGACCTGGTGGCCGAGGTGCTGGCCCGGACACCGGGCGAGCCCCCGGACCGCACCGCGGTCGTCGTCACCCACCGGCTGACCCCGCTGGCCCTGGCCGACGAGGTGCTGGTGGTCGACGGCGGCCGGGTGGCGGCCCGGGGCACGCACGACGAACTGATCGCCACCTACCCGCCCTACCGCAGTGCCTGGGCGGCCGAACAGGGCGAACAGAGTAAACAGAGCGAATCGGCGGCCCGGCCCGGTTGAGACGCGTTCAGCCGCGCGGGCGGGGCGCCCCCTCGGCCGGGTCGGCGTCCTCGACCTTCTCGGGCTCGATCAGCCCCTTGTCGGCCAGGTCGCCGGCCGTGCGCCGGGCGTCCTCGATGTCGTCCTGGATCTTGTCCAGCCGCTGGTGCGACTCGTCCTTCTCGCCGGCCTGGGCCATGGCTCCTCCTTGGTCAACGCGGGTTCCCGGATCGGGCGGAAAGGTCAGTCGTCCCGGCAGGAGTGGAGGATCTGATAGGCCTCCGCGAAGGTGCGGACGGCGTTGGCGTTCGATCCGCCCAGTGAGCTCGGGGTGGTGGCCTGACGGTTCATCGCCTCGAGCAGTTCCTGCATCACCGCTTCGCGGGTGGTTGCCATCGAGTACTCCCTCGTCCTGGGAATGTGACCAGAACAGGGTAAACACGGATCACAGCGCGCGCACGATCTCCTCCACCCGCTGCCGCGCGTCGCCGAACAGCATCTGGGTGTTCTCCCGGAAGAACAACGGGTTCTGCACCCCGGCGTAGCCGGCCGCCATCGAGCGCTTGAACACGATCACGTCCTGCGCCTGCCAGACCCGCAGCACCGGCATGCCGGCGATCGGGCTGGCCGGGTCGTCGAGGGCGGCCGGGTTGACCGTGTCGTTCGCCCCGATCACCAGCACCACCGAGGTGTCGGCGAAGTCGTCGTTGATCTCGTCCATCTCGAGCACGATGTCGTAGGGCACCCGGGCGTCGGCCAGCAGCACGTTCATGTGGCCGGGCAGCCGCCCGGCCACCGGGTGGATGCCGAACCGGACCTGCACGTCGCGTTCCCGCAGCCGCCGGGTCAGGTCGGCCACCGGGTACTGGGCCTGGGCCACGGCCATCCCGTACCCCGGCACGATGATCACCGAGGTGGCCTCCTTGAGCAGCTGCACCGCGTCCTCGACCAGGATCTCCCGGTGCTCGCCCTGCTCCCCGCCGGCCGTGACCGCCTGCTCGGCACCGAAGCCGCCGGCGATCACCGAGATGAACGAGCGGTTCATCGCCTGGCACATGATGTACGACAGGTAGGCACCGGAGGAGCCGACCAGCGCGCCGGTGACGATCAGCAGGTTGTTGTTCAGCAGGAAGCCCGAGGCCGCGGCGGCCCAGCCGGAGTAGGAGTTGAGCATCGAGACCACCACCGGCATGTCCCCGCCGCCGATCGAGGCGACCAGGTGCCAGCCCAGGGCCAGGGCGACCAGCGTGCCGGCGGCCAGCAGCCCGGTGCTCGGCCCGGCGGTGAAGACCACCGTGAGTACGGCCAGGGCGGCCAGGGCCCCGAGGTTGAGGAAGTTCTTGCCCGGCAGCATCAGCGGCGCCGACCGCAGCCGCCCGGCGAGCTTTCCGTAGGCCACGACCGAGCCGGTGAACGTGACCGCGCCGATGAACACACCGATGAAGACCTCGGCGTGGTGCACGGTGAGCAGATCGGCAGCGACGTCGCTGTGGCCGGAGGCGACCTCCAGGTGGCCGTTCCAGCCCACCAGCACGGCCGCCAGGCCGACGAAACTGTGCAGCACGGCGATGAGTTCGGGCATCGCCGTCATCTCCACCCGCCGGGCCCGGGCCAGGCCGATCACCGCACCGCCGGTCAGGGCCAGGGCGGTCAGGGCCAGGCCGACCAGGGCCCGGCCGTCGTCCAGGTCCAGCCGGCCGAGGGCCAGGACGAGGGTGGCCAGGAGCGCGACGGTCATCCCGGCGATGCCGGAAGTGGCCCCGGCGCGCGAGGTCTCGTGCCGGGAGAGGCCGGCCAGGCTCAGCACGAACAGCACGGCGGCGACGATGTAGGCGGCCTGGGCGGCGCTCTCGGCGGTCACCGGGCGTCCGCCTTCACGAACATGCCGAGCATGCGCCGGGTGACCGCGAAACCGCCGAAGATGTTGATGCCGGCCAGGAACACGGCCAGCGCCGCCAGTGCGGTGACCGTGGTGTTCTCGTGACCGACCTGGAGCAGGGCGCCGACCACGATGATTCCGGAGATCGCGTTCGTCACCGACATCAGCGGGGTGTGCAGGGCGTGGTGCACCTTGCCGATCACGTAGTAGCCGATCACCACGGCCAGCACGAAAACGGTGAGGTTGCCGATCAGCTGGGCGGGCGAGAACGCGGCCAGAAGGAAGAACAGCAACCCACCCACCCCGGCCGCCGCATATCTGAGCGTGGGGCTGACCGACGTCTTCAGTTCGGGTTCGGGCTCTTTGGTGGCGACGGCAGCGGGTGCGGCCGAGACCTGTACGGCCGGAGGGGGCCAGGTCTTCTCGCCGTCCCGCACCACGGTGAGGGAACGCTGGACCGCGTCGTCGAAGTCGAGCACCAGCTGCCCGTCCCGTTCGGGCGTCAGCAGTTTCATCAGGTTGACCACGTTGGTGCCGTACAGCTGGGAGGCCTGGGTGGGCAGCCGCCCGGCCAGGTCGGTGTAGCCGATGATGGTGACGCCGTTGGCGGTGACCACCGCCTCGCCGGCCCGCGTGCCCTCGACGTTGCCGCCCTGCGCGGCCGCCATGTCGACGATCACGCTGCCCGGTCGCATCGCGGCCACGTGCTCGGCGGAGATCAGGCGGGGCGCCTGGCGGCCCTGGACCAGCGCCGTGGTGATGATGATGTCCACGTCGGCGGCCTGCTCGGCGTAGAGCTCAGCGGCCCGGCGGTCGTAGTCGCTGGAAGTTGCCCGCGCGTAGCCGTCGGAACTCGCACTCGCCTCGGGCTCGGCCACCGAAAGGAACTGGCCGCCCAGCGATCCCACCTGTTCGGCCACCTCGGGCCGGGGGTCGGTGGCCCGGACCACCGCGCCGAGGCTGGCCGCCGTGCCGATCGCGGCCAGCCCGGCCACCCCGGCCCCCGCCACCAGCACCTTGGCCGGGGGCACCTTGCCCGCGGCGGTGACCTGACCGGTGAAGAAGCGGCCGAACACGTTGGCCGCCTCGATCACCGCGCGGTAGCCGGCGATGTTGGCCATCGAGCTGAGCACGTCGAGCGACTGGGCCCGGGAGATCCGCGGCACCGCGTCCATCGCCAGCACCGTGATCCGGCGCCCGGCCAGCTCGTCGAGCAGGTCCGGGTTCAGCGCCGGGGCGATCAGCGCGGCCAGGGTGGCGCCGTCGTGCAGGCGGGCGATCTCCTCGGTGCTGGGCGCGTTCACCTTGAGCACCACGTCCGCGTCCCAGGTCTGGGCGCGCGGCAAGACCAGGGCTCCGGCCGTGGCGTAGGCCTCGTCGGGAAACGCGGCCCGGTCTCCTGCTCCGGCCTCGACGAGCACCTCGTAGCCCAGGGCGATCAGCTGGGCGGCGGTCTTCGGGGTGGCCGCCACCCGGGTCTCCCCGGGGGTGGACTCGGCCACCACCCCCACCCGGAGCGGAGCAGCGCGATCAGGCCCACCATCGGGAAGAGGATCAGGCACGGTCTCAGACACAGGCGGATCCGATCGTCGGCGTTCGGGGGACACCTCGGGGACATCCAGGGATACCAGCTTCGGCGGGCCCGCATAAGGCCCGGAATGCCCGAGAATGTGACCTGGATCGCTCCGGCTCGCCGGATGTCACACTCGGGCCGTCCCGGCCCTCTCAGATGCGCGGCCCGATCGGACCGCTCGGTAACGGCAACGGGAGGAACCCTTGAAGCTCACCGTGATCAGTGCCACCGGCGGGATCGGCCGGGCCCTGGTGGAGCAGGCGGTGGCCGCCGGGCACGACGTCACCGCGGTCGCCCGCAACGCCGATCGGATCGGCTCGGAGGGCAGCGTCCGGGCCGTGCAGGCGGATCTGGCCGACCCGTCCCCGACCGCCTCGGCCGCGCTCAGCTCGGCGGTGGCCGGCAGCGACGCCGTGCTCTCCGGTCTCGGCCCGCGCACCCGGGCCGATGTGGGCATCGCCGAGCAGGGCACCCGGACGCTGATCCGCGCCATGCAGGCGGTCGACGCCCGGCGGCTCGTGGTGGTGAGCGCGGCACCGGTCTCGACCACCTCGGCGCCCGACCCGGGCAACGGCTTCTGGGCCCGGCACCTGCTGTACCCGGTGATCGGGCGGGTGCTGCGGGGGAACTACGCAGACCTGGCCGAGATGGAGCGGGCGCTGGCGGCCAGCGGGCTGCAGTGGACGGCGGTCCGCCCGCCCCGGCTGACGGACGGCCCGCTGACCCGGCGGTACCGCAGTGCTCTCGACCAGAACGTCCGCGGTGGACTGTCCATCTCCCGGGCCGACGTGGCCCACCTGATGCTCGACGTCGCCGGTCGTCCGGAGACGGCCGGGCACACCGTGGGTTGTGGATACTGAGAACGCGGGCGAGGAGTACGCCGCCCATCGGAACCTGTTGTTCTCGCACTGGCCCGGCAGGCAGTGATCCGCCGGCGCCGGGAGACGTACGTCGGGCCGTGGCTGCCCGAGCCACTGGTCGGCGCGGCGGAGGGCACCGAGGAGGCGGTGCTGCGCCAGGAGCTGGTCTCGATGGCGGTGCTCGTCGCGCTGGAGACGCTGAGCCCGCTGGAACGGGCCGTGTTCGTGCTGCACGAAGTGTTCGGGTACGGGCACACCGAGACCGCGGTGGTCCTCGGGCGCAGCCCCGCCGCGGTACGGCAGCTCGCCCATCGGGCCCGGGAACACGTGCGCGCCCGTCGTCCCCGCTTCGAGGCCGACCCCGCCACCCAGGCGCGGGTCACCGAGCAGTTCGTGCGCGCCGCGACGAACGGTGACTGGCCGGCTCTGATGGAGCTGCTGGCGCCCGAAGTCACGCTGTGGACCGACGGCGGTGGGAAGGTCGCCGCCGCGGGCCTGAGGCCGATCACCGGCCGGGAGAAGGTGGTTCGGGCCCTCGGTGGCTACGCGCGCCGGGGCGCTGCCCTGGACATCCAGTTCCGACCGGTCAACGGCACTCCATCGATCGTGGTCTTCGACGGGGAGCGGCCGCACGTGGTGATCGGGCTGGACCTCGATCTGGGGCTGGCCCCGGGCCGGGGGCCGGTGCGGGCTCTGTACGCACTGACCAACCCGGACAAGCTCGGCCTGGTCCGGCGCTGAGTCAGGTCAGAGGGTGGGTCGGAGGGCGGGCCGGGCCGGCTGCGGAGGGCGGCCCGCCCACAGCGCCACGAGCATCTGCACGCCGGCGATCCCGGCCACCATCAGCACCGACGCGTCCCAGCCGCCGGTGCGCTCGGCCAGGAACCCGGCCGCGATCGGCCCGAGGGTGGCCAGCAGGTAGCCGAGCGACTGGGCCATGCCCGAGAGCCGGGTGGTCTCGTGCTGGCTGCGCCCGCGCAGGCTGATCAGGGCCAGCGCCACCACCAGGGCGGCGCCGGTGCCGATGCCCGAGCAGATCGCCCAGAGCAGGAACAGCGACGGGGCCAGGAGCACCCCGAACGACCAGATCACGACCGGGACGGCGGCGGCCACCGCGGCCACGACCTGGCTGCGCCCGCGCATCAGGAACGGCACCAGCAGGCCCCCCACGATGCCCGCGCCGGAGGCCAGGAACAGGTGCAGCCCGGCCACTTCGGCGCTCACCCCCTGCGCGGTCTCGATCGAGGGCAGCCAGGTGATGGTGATGTAGAACGTGGTCGACTGCAGGCCCATGTAGGCCGTCACCAGCCAGGCGGTGGGCCACTTCCAGACATTGGTGCCGGCTGCCTCTTCCGGTTCGGTCTGCTCCGCAACGGCCGTCACCGGCCGCTCGGCCGAGAGGGCCCGGGGCAACCAGAGCAGTGCCACCACGAACGGCGGGATCGCCCAGAAGGCCAGGGAAAAGCGCCAATTGAAGACGTTTGCGAGCGGCACCGCCACCAGGCTCGCGGTCGCGGCGGCCCCGGTGATGAAAGCGGTGTACACGCCCATCGCCCCGGAGACCCGTTCCGCGTAGTCGCGTTTCACCAGAGCCGGCCCGAGCACGTTCCCGACCGCGATCGACGCGCCGACCACCGCCGTCCCCAACCACAGACCCAAGGTGCCCAGACCTGCCCAGGAGCGCACCAGCGTCCCCAGACCCAGCACGATCAGCGAGATCACGACGGTGCGCTCGTAGCCGGTGTGCCGGGCCAGGCGGTGCACGAACGGTGAGATCGCGGCGAAGGCGAGCAGCGGGATGGCGCCGAGCACCCCCTGGGCGCCCTCACCGAGGTTCTCCTCGGCCCCGATCCGCTCCAGGACCGGGCCCACCGAGGTGATGGCCGGGCGCAGGCAGACCGCCAGCAGGAAGACGCCGGCGGCCAGCAGCAGCCCGGAACGTTTGGTCGCGGTCACCAGGGTCGACGCTGCTCCGCGAGAGGAAGCATGTGCAGCGGCTCGGTCTCCCACACCGCGCCGAACCGCCCGCCCTCCGGGTCGAGTTCGAGCACCAGGCCGTGCGGCGTCTCCAGGAACACCACGTCGACCCGCAGCCCGGCCCGGCCCAGGGCCGGCGTGGTCTGGGTGGCCACCACGTCGGTGGTCACCCAGCCGGAGGGGGCCAGGGACGCGACCACGTCCTTGCCGCCGTCACCGATCACGATCTCCCAGCCGGTCGGCCCGCCCTCGCGGATCTCGACCTCGGTGACCGCACGGGCCTCGCTGGCCCCGGCGACGGCGTACACGCTGGACACCTCGGCCACGTCGGCCGGCTCGAAGGCGGCTGCGGTGAACGATGCCTCGCCGCGCCCGGTGACCACCGGCAGGGTGAGCGCGGCCAACTGCGCGGCCAGGGCCCGGTCGGCCGCCTCGCCCTCGGCGCCGCCGGTCAGCGCGGGCAGCAGGTGCTCCCAGACCAGGTCGACCAGGGCCTGCTGGTCGGGCGACTGCGAGGTGATCGCGACCACCGCGTCCTGCTCCGGCAGCACCATGACCAGCTGGCCGAAGGCACCGTCGGCCCGGTAGCCGTGGGTGCTGCGCCAGAACTGGAATCCGTAGCCCAGCCGCCAGTCGGGCTTGTCCTGGTCCGGGTCGTCGTTGCTGACGTGCACCCGGGTGGCCAGCTCGACCCAGCCCTCGGGCAGCACCCGGCGGCCCTCCCAGACACCGTCCTGGTGGTAGAGCAGACCGAGCTTGGCCAGCACCTCGGTGGTCACGTGCAGACCGGAGAAGCCGAGCTCGCGGCCCTGCCCGTCGCGGATCCAGCCCATCCCCTCGACGTCCACCCCGAGCGGTTCGAACAGCCGCGGGCGCAGGTACTCCAGCAGGCCGGTTCCGGAAGTGCGCTGCACGATCTGGGCCAGCGCGATGGTGCAGGGCTGGTTGTAGGCGAAGATCGAGCCCGGCTCGGCGTCGGGCGGCAGCCGCAGGAAACCGCGCATGATGTTGCCGGTCTCGTCCAGCTCGGCGGCGCCGTACGTCTCCTCCTGGTGGCCGCTGGCCATCGCCGCCACGTGCCGCACCTTCATCGCCCGGGAGCGGGGATCGGTGACGTCGGCGTCGAGCTCGGGGAAGTACGACAGCACCGGGGCGTCCAGGTCGACCAGACCCTCGCCGACCGCGAGACCCAGGGCGGTGGCGGTGAAGCTCTTGCTCACCGAGTAGACCAGGTGCGGCCGCTCGGGCGCGTAGGGGGCCGACCAGCCCTCGGCCACCACCTGGCCGGACTTCACCACCATCAGACTGTGCAGCTCGACCCCGCTGCGCCGGGACGCGGCCTCGGTGAAGGCCGCGATGCCGGAGGCGCTCACCGCCTGCGCGGAGGGCGTGCTGCGGGGGAGCGGGACGGACTGGGCGGTCGACATGGTCCCTATTGGATCACGGTGCCGGACCGTGGCATCAGCAGCCGGATCCGTCACCACCGCAGCTGTCGACCGTGCCAGACCCGAGCTGTGGACCGTGCCGGACCCGAGCCGTGGACCGTGCCAGATCTGAGCTGTGGACCGTGCCGGACCTGCCTACTATCGCGGGTATGGCCGACTCAGCCCTCGGGGACTTCCTGACCAGCCGCCGCGCCCAGGTGAAACCGGCCGACGCCGGCCTGCCCACCGCCGGGTTGCGCCGGGTGCCGGGGTTGCGGCGGGAAGAGGTGGCGACCCTGGCCGGGGTGAGCGTGGACTACTACGTGCGCCTGGAGCAGGGACGCGAACGGCATCCCTCGGCCCAGGTGGTGGCCGCGCTGGCGTCGGCGCTCGGGCTGGCCGAAGACGCCCGGCGGCACCTCTTCCGGCTGGCCGGGGTCTCGGAGGTGGGCGCGGCCCCGGCCTCGACCGACGAGGTGCACCCGAGTCTGCGCGAGCTCATGGACACATGGCCGGACAACCCGGCGCTGGTCTACAACCGGGCCTACGACGTGCTGGCCGCGAACACCGTGGCCGACGAGCTGTTCCTGGGCTGGAACCGCTCGCGCAACCTGCTGGAGTTCCTGTTCCATGACCCGGGGGCGCGTTCCTTCTACCGCGACTGGGACGAGGTGGCCCGCAACTCGGTGGCCGGGTTCCGGCTCGCCCACGGTGAGGCCCCGGACGACCCGCGGGTGCGGCAGGTGCTGGCGGCCCTGCTGCGCGGCGAGTGGTTCGCGAACGAGTGGGAGCGGCACGACGTGCGCGGCAAGTCCCTGGAGCGCAAGCGGTTCCAGCACCCCGAGGTGGGCCCGCTGGAGCTCACCATGCAGACCTTCGCCGTGCGCGGGGCGCCCGGGCAGGAACTCGTGGTCTACCACGCCGAGCCCGGATCGGCCGACGCCCAGGCCCTGCGCCTGCTCGGCAGCCTGGCCGCCACCCGGGATCAGCCGAGCTGTAACGGGTCCCGGGTGCCGCCGGTGAGTTCCACGTAGACCGACTTGGTCTCGGTGTACTCGTTCACCGCCTCGAGGCCGTTCTCCCGCCCGATGCCGCTGGCCCCGAACCCGCCGAAGGGCATGTTGGGGGCGATCACCCGGTAGGCGTTGATCCAGACGCTGCCCGCCCGCAGACGCGCGGCCACCCGGTGCGCGCGATGGACGTCCTTCGTCCAGACCGCGCCGGCCAGGCCGTAGGGGGTGTCGTTGGCCAGTCCCAGCGCCTCGTCCTCGTCGGTGAACGAGTACACGCTCAGCACCGGGCCGAAAACCTCTTCCCGCACGATGGTGCTGGCCGGCGTCACCCCGGTGACCACCGTGGGCCGGACGAACAACCCACCCAGGTCCGGGTCGGGCGAACCGCCGCAGGCGAAGGTGGCGCCCTCGTCCGCGGCGGTGCGCAGATGGCCCAGGATCCTCTCGAACTGAGGACGATTGGCCACCGGTCCCATCTCGGTGTCCGGATCGGTGGGGTCACCGAGGCGGATCGACCGGGCCCGCCGGATCACCTTCTCCAGCAGGGCGTCCTGGACCGACTCGTGCACGATCAGCCGGGAGCCGGCCATGCAGGTCTGTCCGGTGGCCGCGAAAACCCCTGCGACCAGGCCGTTCGTGGCTGCGTCGAGATCGGCGTCGGGGAACACGATCTGCGGGCTCTTGCCGCCCAGCTCCAGGGTCACCCGGTTGATGTTCGCCCCGGCGGCCTGGGCGATGCGGGCGCCGGTGGCGGTGGAGCCGGTGAACGCCACCTTGTCGATGCCGGTGTGCCCGGCCAGGGTTGCGCCGGCCGAGCGGTCCCCGGCGGTGACCACGTTCAGCACACCGGCGGGAAGCCCGGCCTCGTGCAGGATCTCGGCGAACGCGACGGTGGAGGCCGGGGCGTGCTCGGAGGGCTTGGCCACGCAGGTGTTGCCGGCCGCCAGCAGGGGAGCCAGTTTCCAGGTCAGGAGCAGCAGGGGCGAGTTCCACGGGGTGATCGCGGCGACCACCCCGACCGGCTCCCGGCGGGTGTAGCAGAAGTAGTTCGGATTGGCCGGGGGCGGGGTGCGGCCCTCGAGCTTGTCGGCCAGCCCGGCGAAGTAGTGGAACCACTGGGGCAGGGCGGTCAGCTGCCCGCGCATCTCCCGCAGCAGCTTGCCCGAGTCCCGTACCTCCAGAAGGGCCAGCCGCTCGGCGTTGTCGGCCACCGCCTCGCCCAGCCGCCGCATCACCGCCGCCCGCTGGAACCCGGTCAGCGCCCCCCACTCGCCCTCGAACGCCGCGCGGGCCGAGGCCACCGCGTCGTCCACGTCGGCCGCCTCCGCCTCGGCCAGCACGGCCCAGGTCTGGCCGGTGTAGGGGTCGACCGACTCGAAGGTGCGCCCCGAACGGGCGGGCCGCGAGCGTCCGTCGATGAACAGGCCGAACTGCTCGAGGTCGGTCACGTCGCGCTCTCCCCGGATCGGCCTGTCTCGCTGATGATCTCGCTGGTGTGTTCCCCCAGACGCGGGGGTGGGCGGTGCGCGGCCGGAGGGTGGCCGTCGAACCGGAAGGGGGTGTTCACCACGCCGGTCGGTGGTCCACCGGCCGAGGTGACGCTGAGCACCATGCCCCGGCGCGCGGTCTCCGGATCGTCGAAGACCTCGCCCAGGTCACGGACCGGCCCGACCGGCACCCCGGCCTGTTGCAGGCGCTCGGTGACCTCCTGGCTGCCGAGTGAGCCGATCGCGGCGCCGACCACCGAGAGCACCTCCTCCCGGGCGGCGAGCCGCTGCGGGTTGGTCCGGAACCCGCCGATCGCCGCGGTCAGCCCCAGGGCCTCGCACAGCCGGGCGAACTGCGCGTCGTTGCCCACGCAGACGTTCACGAACCCGTCCGCGCTGGCGAACAGGCCGTAGGGCACGATCGCGCTGTGGTTGTTGCCGTCGTTCGGCACCGGCCGGCCGGTGGCCAGGTGACGGGCGGCCTGGTGGGTGAGCATCGACACCAGCGAGTCCTGCATGGAGATGTCGATCGTGCGCCCGGTGCCGGTGCGCTGCCGCTCGTACAGCGCCGCCAGCACCGACCCGGCCGCGAACATGCCCGCGCAGATGTCCGCCGAGGGCACCCCCCACTTCGTCGGCGAACCGGCCGGGCCGGTCAGCGACATCACGCCCGAGGTGCCCTGCACGATCTGGTCGTACCCGGCCAGCGGCGGCCCGTCCTGCCCGTAGCCGCTGATCGAGCAGTAGATCAGGCGCGGATCGGCCCGGCGCAGCTGCTCGGCGCCCAGGCCGAGCCGGGAGGCCGTTCCCGGGCGCCAGTTCTCGACCACCACGTCGGCCCGCCCGATCAGCCGGTCCAGGTGTTCCCGGTCGGCGGGTGACTTCAGGTCCAGGGCGGCGCTGCGCTTGTTCCGGTTCACCGCCACGAAGTAGGCGGCGTCCGGCCCGACGAAGGGCGGCCCCCAGTGCCGGGCGTCGTCACCCCGGCCCGGCGCCTCCACCTTCACCACGTCCGCCCCCAGGTCGGCGAGCATCAGGGTGCAGTAGGGGCCGGACAGGGCCTGGGTGAAGTCGACCACCCGGACCCCGTCCAGCACCGTCAGACCTGTCACCCCTCGGTCCCGTGGGAGTGGGAGTGGGAGTGGGGGTGGCTGTGCGGCATCGGGTCCCCGGCCCGCAGAGGTGACTTCTCGAACCGTCCCTCGTGGGCCAGCACCGGCCGCCGGTCGCCCTGCAGTTCGGGGTGCTTGTCCTCCAGCCGCCGGCGGGTCTCCCACTCCCGCCGCAGTTCTCCGATGTACTCGCGGTTGCCGTCCTGGGTGCCGCGCCAGGTCTGCGGCATCAGCTCCATCGGCCGGCCGGGATCGGCCCGGCCGCCCAGCGCCACCCGGGAGGGCACCTTGACCGCGGTGTCCGGGCAGGCCGGACACGGTTGCCCGGTCACCGACGGGGTGGGCACCAGTCGCTCGAAGCGGCATCCGCAGGCGCAGCGGTAGTCGTAGATCGGCATCCGGCGCTCACCAGTTCTCGATCGATCGGGCGAAGATCCCGGCGATGTCGTCCTCGCTGGGGGTGCGCGGGCAGGTGGCCAGAAGGCGTTGCTGCTTCATGGTTCCCGGAACCAGGGCGGGGATGTCGGCCTCGGTGTACCCGACGGCCCCGATCCCGTTCGGGATGCCGATGTCGCGCATCAGGTCGACCAGGACGCTGGGCAACTGCTCGACCGGGTCGTTGTGCAGTTCCGCGTCCGGCGAGAGCCACCGGGCCGCCCGCAGATGCCGTTCCGGCGCGCTCTCGAAGCTGAACCGGAAGGCCTCCGGGGCGGTCAGCGAGACCGACATGCCGTGCGGCACCATCGGCTCGTCCTGCGGGTAGCCGGCCGGGTGGAAATCCTTGACCATGCCCGCGATCGGGTAGGCGTTGGCGTGCGGGATGTGCACCCCGGAGTTGCCGAAGCCCATCCCGGCGAAGGTGGCGGCCAGCATCATCTCGCTGCGCGCCTCGAGGTCGTCGGCCCCGTGGTGCACCGCCCGGCGGAACGAGCCGGCGATCAGCTTCAGCGACTTCTCGCACCACAGGTCCGAGACCGGGTTGGAACCGCAGTAGGTCACCCGGTCCTCGGCCCGTTTCCGGTCGAAGGTCTCGTACCAGCGGGCGGTGTACGACTCCAGGGCGTGGCAGACGATGTCCATCCCGGCGCTGGCGGTCACCTCGGGCGGCAGGCTGAGCGTCAGCAGCGGGTCGACCACGGCCAGGGTGGGCCGCAGCCGCCAGTGGCTGATGCCGGTCTTGACTTTGAGCGAGAGCACGTCCAGCACGCACATCGCGGTGCTCTCCGAGCCGGTCCCGGCCGTGGTGGGCACCGCGATCAGCGGTTTGAGCTGCCCGGCGGGGGCTTTGGCGGCCCCGATCGGCTTGTTCAGGTAGTCGAGCAGCTCACCGCCGTCGGTGATGATCAGGTTGACCGCCTTGGCGGTGTCGATCACCGAGCCGCCGCCGATCGCCACGAAGGCGTCCCAGGGACCCTGCTCCCGGGCGTAGCCGGCCGCCTTGTCCATGCTGTCGTCGGTGGGCTCGACGTGCACGCCGTCGAAGATCTCGGAGCGGATCCGGTAGCGGGTGAGCTGTTCCTGGATGCGCTGCGGGATGCCGGTGGCGCTGATCGTGGCGTCGGTGATGATCAGTACGCGGGAGACGTCGTACTGGCTCATCTCGAAGCCGATCTCGTCGATCGCGCCGGGGCCGAACTTCAGCGGCGGGGCGCCCCAGGTGAAGATCGTCTCGTTCACGCGTACACCCCCGGCGCGACGCGCAGCTGCCGGATCTGTTCCGGGTCGTGGCCGAAAACCATGGTCGCGTCGGTCTCCTCGGCGATCCCGCGGAGCTTCTCCACCGAGGAGTACCAGCTCTCCAGATTGTTGACGATGGCGGCCGGCACCGAGGGCGGCCCGTAGCTCTCACCCCGGTAGACCGCGTCCGCGGTGAAGATCATCGTGCCGGACTCGGGCAGGTCGACCCGCAGCGACATGCTGCCCGGGGTGTGGCCGGGAGTCTGGATGAAGCTGACGCCGGGCAGGAACTCGGTGTCGCCGCTGACGGTCCGGAACTCCACGTCCTGGTAGTCGGACTTGATGTGGGCCCCGCTGAACGCCCCGTCGAAACCGAACGCGAACTCCTTCTCCACGTCGCTGACCACGAACGTGGCGCCGCTGTCGCGGAACAGGCCGAGGTTGCCGGCGTGGTCGAAGTGCAGGTGCGAGAGCACCACGTAGTCGATGTCCCCGGGCGCCACGCCGAGCTGCTGCAGCCGGGCGTGCAGGTACTCGTCCTCGGACACCTTGTCGTAGGGGAAGAAGTCGTGCAGGCCGGTCGGTTCCCAGCGCTGCTCCCAGTCCGGCGGGCAGCTGGTGTCCCACAGCAGCCGGCCCTCCGGGGTGTCGACCAGGACGCAGTGCGTGGGCACGTCCACCCACTCGGGCGGTTCGGCCTTCTGCTGCCGGCTGCGGATCGCCCGGCCCGGCGCCAGCAGCAGCCAGGTGAGGTCCGCGGTCATCGCCCCGCAGGGCAGGATCGTCAGCTTGGTGCCGGGTTTCGCGAGGGCCATGCGGATCCTCCGTCGACGTCGTCGTCACGTGCGAGGACACCTCCGGGCACGACCGCGCCCGGAAATGTACGGCCAAAGTCCGATGCGGAAACCCTCCGTCCGCTCCGGCCGTCTGTCAAGACCGTCGGCGCCGCCCGGTCAGCCGTGCCTGCGCAGCCGGATCCGGTACGAGTAGTGCTGCGGGTCGAAGTGGCTGACCGCCAGCTCCAGGGGCCGGCCGGTGCCGTCACGGTAGAGCCGCTCGATCCGCAGGACGGGTGAGCCCGGCGGGCAGGCCAGCACCTCGGCCGGCCCGGCGGCGCAGGGGGCCGCGGTGACGGTCTGCTCCGCGTCGCGGATCGGCCGGCCCAGGTGCTGCTCGAGCAGGCCGATCACGGTGGCGGCGCTGCGGTGGCCGGGCCGGGCCAGCTCCGGGGCGGCGGCGACCAGCATCTCTCCGGCGGTCGGGGGCAGGCTCACCTCGGTGTGGCAGAACGTCACGCCGCCGTGGGTGCGGGCGAACGACAGCCGGCCCACGTCGTCGCCGTCAAGCTCCAGCCGGGCGGCGGCCGCGGCGTCGGTCCGGGTGCGCAGCGGGTGCAGGATCTGCGCCTCGGTGTCCACCGACAGGCTCATCAGTTCCTCGACCGAGCCGATGTGCCGCAGGTAGCGCTCCGAGCGGTCGACCGCGTAGGTGCCCCGGCCGGGCACCCGGTCGACCAGCCCCTCGGAGACCAGTTCCTGCATCGCCCGGCGCACCGTCTGACGGCTGACCTGGTGGGTGTCGGCCAGTTCGGCCTCGGTGGGCAGGCGCACCCCGCCGGCGAAGTCACCCCGGCGGATGGCCTCGCGCAGGGCGGCCGCCATCGCGCCGTAGGTGCTGTTGCGGGGAGAGGCCATCTCAGGACGGCTGCTTCCGGGTGGCCTCGGTGGTCCGGCAGGCCTGCGTGGTCTTCTCGTCCTTCTCCGGCTCCGGGTCGGGCCGGTCCGCCTTGGGCAGCCCCGGCAGGGCCTCGGCGATCTTGCTGAGCACCGGCTTCTTCTCGTTAACGGCCTTCAGTTCGGCCTCGCGGGCGGCGGCCTCCGCGGCGGCCCGGCGCTTCTCGTCCTGCTGCCGGCGGCGGCGCAGTTCGGCCTGGGTCACGAAGAAGGCGATCAGCACCGGCCAGACGTACTGCACCCAGCCGGGCAGGTTCGGCAGGTCGGGCAGGTCGATGTCGATGTCGGGCCAGGGGATGTCGGGCAGGTCGATCTCCGGCCAGGGGATGCGCGGGAGCTGGATGCGCGGCAGGTCGATCCGGGGCAGGTCGATGTTGGGCCGCCAGGTGATCTGGCGCAGCAGCCAGATCAGCGCGACCGGCACGAGCACCCCGGCCAGGGCGGTGGCTGTGCGGCGGGCCGCGTACTGGTTCGGGTGTTCGCGGATCCAGGCCTCCCGGCGGGCCGCCCGGCTGCCCTCCTCGGGCACGAAGTCGGTACCGCCCACCCCGAGGTGGGCCTGGCCGGCCGCGCCCAGGTCCTTGCTCTTCTTGGCCCCCTCGTCCGCGGCGGAGTACAGCGTGACCTGGCGGGCCGGACCGGTCAGGGAGGGCAGCTTCAGGCGCACCGCTCCGTGGTCCTTGCCGTCCAGCACCACCGTGCTGTCGGAGGTCTTCTTGGCCGCCACCTCGGTGCCGTCGCTGGTCCAGCGCAGCACCCAGGACGCGGCCGTGGTGGAGATCTCGACCGTGTGCTCGTGGCCGTCCTGGGCCAGATGCCAGCGTTCGGGTTCCTTCGACATCAGCTCATCCGTAAGGTCGTCGACTATTAGTAGAGTAGATGCTCTATTAATATAGACGCCGGACCGCCGCACGTCATCCGTCGTGAAGCGGATCGCCGTCCGTCCCGGGAGGGAGTTGTCATGGCCCGCACCGTCGACCCGGCCCGGCACCGGGCCCGGCGCCTGCAGATCATCGACGCGGCCCTCACCCGGTTCAGCGAGGACGGGTTCGACCGGGCCACCACCACGGCGATCTGCCGCACGGCGGGCATCGGCTCGGGCACCTTCTTCCACTACTTCCCGACCAAGACGGCGGTGCTGCTGGCGGTGCTGGAAGAGGGCACCGCCGAGACCGAGGAGTGGTTCGCCGCCCGGAAGGGCAGCGCCGAACCGGCGCGGGTGGTCCTGGAGTACGCCGAGCACCATGCGCTGCAGTGCGCCGACCCCCGGGTCCCGGGGTTCGTGCGGTCGGTGGGGGCGATCGCGAACGACGCGGAGGTCGCCGTCGCCCTGGAACGCGACGAGGAGGTCATCCGCCAGGGCCTGGAGCCGCTGATCGCCGAGGCCGCCGGGCGCGGGCAGGTGCGCTCCGACCAGCCCGCCGAGCGCCTCGCGGTCTGGGTGGGGGTGCTGCTGGACGGGTACATCAGCCGGGTGGCGGGGCAGGGCCGGTTCGACCACCCGGCCGAGCGGGCGATGCTCCTGGACGCGGTGACCCGCCTGCTCAGACCCTGACGGCCGGGCCGAGTACCTTGACCGCATGAACAGGATTGCGGTGATCAGTGGGGCCAGCAGCGGCATCGGCGCGGCGACCGCGCGCGGGCTGGCCGGGGCCGGGTACGAGGTGGTTCTGCTCGCCCGCCGCGAGGACCGGCTGAAGCAGGTCTGCGAGGAGATCCGGCAGGCCGGCGGCATCGCCTGGTACCAGGTGCTCGACGTCACCGACGGCGCCGCCGTGCGGGCCTTCGCCGACAGCGTCGAACGCTGCGACGTGCTGGTCAACAATGCCGGGGGCGCGGTCGGGGCCGACCCGGTGCTCAGCGCCGACGCGGCCGACTGGCGGGCCATGTACGAGGTCAACGTGATCGGCCCGCTGCAGCTCACCCAGGCCCTGGCGCCGAAGATGCGGCACACCGACGACGCGGTGATCGTGGTGATCGGCTCCACCGCCGGTGCGGTGGTCTACGAGGGCGGGGGCGGCTACACCGCGGCCAAGCACGGTGAGCACGCCCTGGCCGGCACGCTGCGGCTGGAACTGTGCGGCGAACCGGTGCGGGTGATCGAGATCCAGCCGGGAATGGTGGCCACCGCGGAGTTCTCGCTCAACCGGTTCGGGGGTGACCAGGCCCGGGCCGACGCGGTCTACGCCGGTGTGCCCGAGCCGCTCACCGCCGAGGACGTGGCCGACACCGTGGTCTGGACGGTCACCCGGCCCCGGCACGTGAACGTCGACCTCCTGGTGCTGCGGCCCCGGGCGCAGGCCGCCCAGCACAAGGTGCACCGGGTCAGCCAGGAGTAGCCGTGCGCTCGGAGCGCCTGCTGTCGATCATGCTGTTGCTGCAGACCCACGGGCAGCTCAGCGCGTCCGATCTGGCCGCCCGGCTGGAGGTTTCCCCGCGCACCATCATGCGCGACGTGGAGGCGCTGTCGTCCGCCGGTGTGCCGGTGTACTCGGTGCGGGGCCCGCACGGCGGGATCGCCCTGCTGCCGGGGTACCGCACCGACGTCACCGGTCTCACCGCGGACGAGTCCCGGGCGCTGTTCGTCCTGCTCAGCGGGGGAGTGCACCGCGACCTGGGGCTCGGCGAGGCGATCGGGCCGGCGCTGCGCAAGGTGATGGCGGCGCTGCCCTCACCGCACCGGCCGGACGCCGACCTGCTCAGCCGCCGCATCCTGGTCGACCCCTCGCGCTGGCGCGGTGCGAGTGCCCGCCCCGCGGCCGGTCTGGACGTGCTGCAGCAGGCCGTGCTGAGCGACCGGCGGCTGCGGGTGCGCTACCGGCACGGCGGCGACGGTGCCGAGCGCGACTACACGCTGGACCCGCACGGCCTGGTCAGCAAGGCGGGTACCTGGTACCTGGTGGCCGAGCACCGTTCCCGGCCGAAACTCTTCCGTTCCGACCGGATCCGGCGGGCCGAGGTCCTGGACGAGGAGGTGCGCCGGTCCGACCCGCGGGAGCTGCCGCAGATCTGGGACGGACTGCGCCGGGCGATCGACGAGGTGCCCACCCCGGTACCGGCCCGGGTCCGGGTGAGACGTTCGGTGCTGCAACGGTTCCGGATGGTGCAGGAGACGGACCTGGCGCCCGGTGCGGATTTCGAGGACGACGGTGACGAGTACGTGGTCACCACCCTGGCCTTCCGGTCGGTGGAGGCCGGGGCGATGCTGCTCGCCTTCGGCCCGGACGTGGAGGTCCTCGACCCGCCCGAGATGCGCCGCTACCTGGCCGGGCGGGCTCTGGCGACCCACGAGCAGTACAAGTTCTGAGGTATATGACAGAAGGTGTCAGGTATCCCCGGAAGAGTGCTCCAGGTCAGCAGCGAGACCCCTTCCGGAAGGAAATGCCGTGAGCATCAAGGACATCGTCACCGCCTACTTCGAGGCCTGGACCACCGGTGACATCCCGACCGCGCTGAAGTACGTGGCCCCCGACGTGGTCGTGGTCGGCCCGGCCGGCCGGCTGGACGGGGCGGACGCCTTCGCCCAGTTCTGCGGCAACTTCGCCGCCCGTCTGACCGGCATCCGGCTGCTCAGGCTGCTGGCCGACGACGAGGGGGCGGTGCTGTTCTACGAGACGGCCACCGACGCCTCCGCGTCGGCCCTCGCCGCCGAGTACCTGACCGTGAAGGACGGCGTGATCACCGAGGCCCGCTACGCCTTCGACCGGCTTCCCTTTGCACAACTGGCCCAGGGATAAAAGCCTTTTCCCCGACACCGCCAGATGTCACAATTTGTCGCGTGACTGCGACGAAGCGTGCACTGATCGTCCGGGGCGGCTGGGCCGGGCACGAGCCGGTGGCCGCCACCGACCTCTTCATCCCCTTCCTGGAGTCCTCCGGCTTCGACGTCCGGATCGAGGACGGCCCGGCCGTCTACGCCGACGGTGAGCTGATGGCCGGCATCGACCTGGTGGTGCAGTGCGTGACCATGTCGACGATCGAGCGGGACCAGGCGCGGGGGCTGAGCCGGGCGGTGGCGGCCGGCACCGGGCTGGCCGGCTGGCACGGCGGGATCGCCGACTCCTACCGTGACTCGGCCGACTACGTGCAGCTGGTCGGCGGGGTCTTCGCCTGTCATCCGGGCAAGGACCCGGCCGAGCGGGACGACAGCGAGCGGGACAACTTCATCCCGCACCGCGTCGACATCACCGCCGGCGACCACCCGATCACCGCCGGGATCAACTCCTTCGACCTGCTCACCGAGCAGTACTGGGTGCTCTCGGACGAGTACAACGAGGTGCTGGCCACCACGACGGTGGCGGCCCAGCCCTGGAACGAGTGGAGCCGGCCGATCACCAGCCCGGCGGTCTGGACCCGGCAGTGGGGACAGGGGCGGGTGTTCGTGGCCACCCCCGGCCACTCCCTCGACGTTCTGCGCACTCCGCAGGTCAGGACGCTGATCGAAAGGGGCCTGACGTGGGCGAGCCGGTGAGCACCCAGCAGTTGCGGATCGGCGTGATCGGCGCCGGGGCGATCAGCGGGCAGTACTCGCGCACGCTGTCGCGGCTGCCGCACCTGCCGGTCACGGCGGTGGCCGACCTGAGCCCCGAACGGGCCCAGGCCCTGGCCGGGCAGCATCCGGGGGCCCGGGTGACCGGCGTCGAAGAGCTGCTCGCGGCCGACGACGTGGACCTGGTGCTGAACCTGACCATCCCCGCCGTGCACGGCGAGATCGCCCTCGCCGCGACGAAGGCCGGCAAGCACGTCTACGGCGAGAAGCCGCTTGCCCTCACCGTGGAGGAGGGCCGGGCGGTGATGAGATCGGCCGAGGACGCCGGGGTACGGGTCGGGTGCGCGCCGGACACGGTGCTGGGCACCGGGATCCAGACGGCGCGCTCACTGCTGGATGCTGGCCGGATCGGGGTGCCGGTCGCGGCCACGGCCTTCATGACGACTCCGGGCCACGAACGCTGGCACCCTGATCCGGAGTTCCTCTACCGCCCCGGTGGAGGCCCGCTGCTGGACATGGGCCCCTACTACCTGACGTCGCTCGTGCACCTGCTCGGCCCGGTGGTCAGCGTGACCGGCGTGTCCACGCGCCCCACCACCTCCCGGGTGATCGGCAGCGGGCCGCGCGCCGGAACGGCTTTCGACGTGAAGGTGGACACCCACGTCACCGGCCTGCTCGCGCACGCCTCGGGTGCGGTCTCCACGCTGATGATCAGCTTCGACGTGTGGGCCGCCCGGCTCCCGCGGATCGAGGTCTACGGTTCCTCGGGCAGTCTCTCGGTGCCGGACCCCAACCACTTCTCCGGTGACGTGGAGCTGTTCACCTCGGAAACGCCTGAGTGGGAACTCGTTCCGCCGAGCGCCGGGTACGCCGACGGCGGCCGGGGCATCGGGATCGCCGACCTGGCCGAGTCTCTGGCCGCCGGTGGGCAGCAGCGGGTCTCCGGCGAACTGGGCCTGCACGTGCTCGACGTGATGGAGACCCTGCTGAGGGCCGCCCAGGAGGGCCGCACCCTGCCGGTCTCCACCCCGGGCACCCGGCCGGACCCGGTGGCCGGCATCCTCAGCTTCTGAAGCCGGATCTGGTTAGGCTGCGCCACATGAGCTTCCAGGTTCCTGCCTACGCCGCCTTCTCCGCGCACGAGCCGCTGGCTCCGTACACGGTGGAGCGCCGCGACGTCGGCCCCCGCGACGTGCGCATCGACATCAAGTTCGCCGGGATCTGCCACTCCGACATCCACACCGCCCGGAGCGAATGGGGCGAAACCCCCTATCCGGTGGTGGTCGGGCACGAGATCGCCGGGATCGTGGCCGAGGTCGGTCCCGAGGTGACCAAGTACGCCGTGGGTGACCGGGTCGGGGTCGGCTGCATGGTCGACTCCTGCCGCGAGTGCGAGAACTGCAAGGCCGGTGACGAGCAGTACTGCCGCAAGGGCAACACCGGCACCTACGCCAGTACCGACGCCGACGGCCGGATCACCCACGGCGGGTACGCCCGGGCGATCGTGGTCACCGAGGACTTCGTGCTGCGCATCCCCGAGGGCCTGGAGCTGGACGTGGCCGCCCCGCTGCTGTGCGCGGGTATCACCACCTACTCGCCGCTGCGGCACTGGAACGCCGGCCCGGGCAAGCAGGTCGCCGTGGTCGGTCTGGGCGGTCTCGGCCACATGGCGGTCAAGCTCGCGCACGCCATGGGTGCCGAGGTGACGGTGCTGTCGCAGTCGCTGAAGAAGCAGGAAGACGGTCTGCGTCTGGGCGCCGACCACTACCACGCGACTGCCGACGCGGACACGTTCACCCGGCTGCACTCGTCCTTCGACCTGATCATCAACACGGTCAGCGCCAAGCTGGACGTCGGCGCCTTCCTGGGGCTGCTCAAGGTCGACGGCACCATGGTCAATGTCGGCGCCCCGGACGAGTCGCTCTCGGTCAACGCCTTCGCCCTGATCAACGGCCGCCGCTCGTGGGCCGGCTCGAACATCGGGGGGATCGCCGAGACCCAGGAGATGCTCGACTTCTGCGCCGAGCACCGGCTCGGCGCCGAGATCGAGGTGATCGGGGCCGAGCAGATCAACGAGGCCTACGAGCGGGTCCTGGCCTCGGACGTGCGCTACCGCTTCGTCATCGACACCTCGACCCTGGGCTGATCCGGGCCCGCGGTTTCCGCCGATTTTCGCCGCCGTCTGATGAACTGGGGCGGTGGCAGACACCGACGTGAAACTGTGGTCCCGACGACTCGCCGCCGCCGGCGTGCTGGTGCTGGGGGTGGCCGGGTGCGGCGCCGAGAACGACGAATCGGAGTCCGCCGCGTCGCCCCCGGCGACCACCACCCAGGCGGCGCCGGCCACCCAGGCTCCCGAGACGTCCTCAATCGGTTCGGTCGCCATCGACCTGAGCAGCCCCGAAGAAGTGGCGACGGGCATCGAGGTGCCCTGGGGGCTGGCGTTCCTGCCGAACGGTGACGCCCTGGTGGCCGAGCGGGACTCGGCGCGGGTTCTGCGGATACCGGCCGAAGGCGGTGCGCCGGAACCGGTCTACGAGGTTCCGGGCGTGAGTGCAGAGGGTGAGGGCGGCCTGCTGGGGCTGGCCGTCTCACCCGAGTACGACTCCGACGAGACGGTCTACGCCTACTACACGGCCTCCGGCGACAACCGGATCGTGCGGTTCCAGCTGGACGGGGGCAAGCCGGAGGTGATCTTCGACGGCATCGCCCGCAACACGTTCCACAACGGCGGCCGGATCGCCTTCGGCCCCGACGGCCTGCTCTACGTGGGCACCGGAGACGCGGGAGACACGGCCACCTCGCAGGACCAGCAGAGCGTCAACGGCAAGATCCTGCGGCTGACGCCGGAAGGTGAACCGGCGCCCGGCAATCCGGAGAACGGCTCACCCGTCTACAGTTCCGGCCACCGCAACGTGCAGGGGCTGGCCTGGGACGCCGAAGAAC
Source organism: Kineosporia sp. NBRC 101677 (assembly GCF_030269265.1). Classification (NCBI taxonomy): domain Bacteria; kingdom Bacillati; phylum Actinomycetota; class Actinomycetes; order Kineosporiales; family Kineosporiaceae; genus Kineosporia; species Kineosporia sp. NBRC 101677. The sequence goes on along the minus strand of NZ_BSTA01000007.1, from coordinate 249,978 downwards.
GGCTGTTCGCCGCGGAGTTCGGGCAGAACGAGCTCGACGAGGTGAACCTGATCGAGCCGGGCCGCAACTACGGCTGGCCCGAGGTCGAGGGTGAAGGAGACACCGACGGCGGGCGTTTCACCAATCCGCTGGTGACCTGGTCGACCGACGAGGCCTCGCCGTCCGGCATCGCGATCGCCGGAGACATGCTCTTCGTTGCCGCGCTGCGGGGCGAACGTCTGTGGACGGTTCCGCTCACCGGCGGTGAGACCGGTGAGCCGGAAGCGCGTTTCGAAGGAGACTACGGACGGCTGCGGACGGTCGAGGCTGCCCCGGACGGTTCGTTGTGGCTCACCACTTCGAACACCGACGGACGAGGCGATGTCCAGGACGGCGACGACCGCATCCTTCGTTTCCCAGCCGCTGGGTAGTCGGTGATCAGTAGTCAGCGTTCGAACCGGGCCCGGGCCAGCGAGTGGGCCTTGGTGATCAGCTCCCGCAGATCGCCCTCGGTGGCCGGGCCCGGGTTCTTGACCGCGAGCCAGCCCAGCGTGCCGTAGGTGGGGTGGGCGAACACCACGTCGTCGGTGGCGCTGAGCGGTTCCAGGTCACCGGCCGGGGCCCGGGGCTCCCGGCCGATCCGCGCCACGAACTCGTCCTTGCCGCTGCCCACGTTCACCCGGAACGCCCCCGGCTGGTTCAGGCCCGAGGGCACCTCGTCCGGGTAGTCCTTGGTCACGATGGTGGCGAACGGCTGGGTGCGGGGCGCCTCGCCGTCGGGGGAGTAGTGGAAGAACACATCGCCCCAGGCGATCTGCGGCGAGCCGTCGCCCTCGGTGGGCCGCTGCACCAGGACACCCTCGAGCGAAGTGACGAACTCGGTGATCTCCTCAAGCGTCATCCGCCCAGGTTTTCACAACCGGCCGCTGCTAGCGTCCCCACCGTGCTGAAACCTGCGTTCGAGGCCGTGCTGTTCGACTGCGACGGCGTGCTGGTCGACTCCGAGCAGATCACCAACGGCGTGCTCCGGGGGATGCTGCACGAGCTGGGCTGGCAGATCAGCGCCCCGGAGTGCTTCGGGCGGTTCGTCGGCCGCTCGCTGAAGGACGAGTTCGGGGTGATCGAGGAGAACACCGGGTTCCGCCCCGACCTGGACTGGCTGGCCGAGTTCCGCCGCCGGCGCGACGCCGAGCTGGCGATCAGCCTGCAGGAGATCCCCGGCGCCGGCGAGGCCGCGCGAGCGCTGTTCCAGGCGCTCGACGGCAAGGTGGCCTGTGCCAGCGGGGCCGACCGGGGGAAGGTCGAGATGCAGCTGGCCCGGGTGGGCCTGCTCGACGTGTTCGAGGGCCGGATCTTCAGCGGTGAGGAGATGCCGCACAGCAAGCCCGCCCCCGACGTCTACCTGGCCGCCGCCGCGGCGCTGGGCGTCGACCCGGCCCGGTCGGCGGTGGTCGAGGACACCATCTCCGGCACACAGGCCGGGGTCGCGGCCGGAGCCACCGTGTTCGGCTACTGCCCGCCCGACAGCCCTTCGCACAGCCGGCCGGAGTGGCTGCTGGAGGCCGGGGCCGCGCACATCTTCACCAGCATGAAGGAACTGCCGGGTCTGCTTTCGGCCGAGTTGGGCCGACGCGAAGTTCCGTAAGAGAATGCGCCGGTGACTGACAGCACTGAGGTTGATCCCGACATCCAGGCCTGGGTGAAGCAGGCCGCACTGCCCCAGGGCACCGTGCGCAAGGTGACCATGCGGGGCAACCCGGTGCTGCACCGCCCCTGCCAGGAGGTCACCGAGTTCGGGGCCGACCTGCGCCAGCTGGTGGCCGACATGTTCGCCAGCATGGAGGCCGCCAACGGGGTGGGCCTGGCCGCCAACCAGATCGGGGTCGACGCCCGGGTCTTCGTCTACAACTGCCCCGACGCCCGCGACGAGTACCAGACCGGCGCCATCGTCAACCCGGTGCTGGTGCCGGTGCCCGGTCAGGCCCTGACGCCGCCGGTGGAGGACGAGGAGGGCTGCCTGTCGGTGCCCGGCGAGTACGCGCCGCTGGCCCGGCCCGGGGTGGCCGAGGTCCAGGGGCAGGACATCGACGGCAAGCCGCTGCGGGTGCGCGGTGACGGTGTGCTGGCCCGCTGCCTGCAGCACGAGACCGACCACCTCAACGGCCTGCTCTACGTCGACCGGCTGGCCGGGCCCGAGCTGAGCCGGGTGCTGGAGTCGCTCGAGGCCCGGGTGCGCAAGGGCGACCTGCCGGCCTGGTCCGAGGGCGCCTCGTCGTAATCGCCGCAACAGCCCTGGTGGTCGCGCTCGGAGCGGTCTGCCAGGTGCTGTCCGGTGTGGGGTTCGCCCTGGTGGTCTCACCGTTGGTGATGCTCGCCCTGGGGCACGAGGCCGGGTTGCGCACGGTGCTGATCCTGTCGGCGGTGCTCAACCTGTCGGTGATCGCGCGGATGCCGGGCCAGGTGCGCCGGCCCGACGTGGTGCGCCTGCTGGTCCCCGCGGCGCTCGTGATCCCGCCGATGCTGCTGCTCAGCGACCTGTTGCGGGGCACTGCGCTCAATCTGGTGGCGGGCCTGTCGATCCTCGCGGCCACCGCGGTGAGCATCGCCGGCCGGCCGCTGCCGTTCTTCGAGCGTCCGGGCGGGGCGGTGGTGGCCGGGGGAGTCAGTGGCGCGCTGAACGTCCTGGCCGGTGCTTCGGGCCCGCCCGTGGCGCTTTTCGCGATGAGCCGGGGCTGGCCGCCGGCCCAGATGAGCGCCACTCTGCAGGCCTTCGGGCTGCCGCTGAACGTGCTCACCCTGATCGCCGTCGGCCTGCCGAGCGGTTCGGAGTGGGCCGAGATGGGCGGCGCCGGCCTGGGCCTGGTCGTCGGGATGGCGTTGTCGCTGCCGTTCGTGCACCGGGTCTCGCCGGTGCTGGTGCGGCGGGTCACCCTCGGCATCGCCGTTCTCGGTGGTCTGACCCTGCTCGGGGCCGCCTGGCCGTGAGGCCGCTGTCAGCAACATGTACTCGTGTTGCAACAGGGGGTGATTTATCCCCTTGGGAAACCTAGGGTCCGCGGTATGGCTGGGCATTCTGAGCGGCACGGTCCGGGGGTTCCCAAGGAGCTCGACCGGTACCTGGTCCCGAGCGAGCAGGTCGTCTTCCTCCTGCGCCGGCACTGGGTCGTCCTGGCCGAGCCGTTCCTCACCACCCTGCTCGGGCTGATCGTGCTGGCCACGATCAGCTCCCAGGTCGGCGACTCCGTCGAGACCGCGTTCACCCTGCTCTGGCTGCTGCTGCTGTCCCGCCTGATCATCGTGGCCTGGGAATGGTGGCTGGAGCTGGTGGTGGCCACCGACAAGCGGCTGATGCTGGTGCACGGGGTGATCACCCGCAAGGTCGACATCATGCCGATGAGCAAGGTCACCGACATGCGTTACGACCGTACGGTCACCGGGCAGATCCTCGGCTACGGCAAGTTCGTGATGGAGTCGGCCGGTCAGGACCAGGCGCTGGGCACGATCAACTACATCCCCGACTCCGACCTGCACTACCAGCAGATCTCGCAGCTGATCTTCGCCCCGGGCGAGCCCCGGCTGGTGCAGCGCTCCGGCGGGGGCAGCTCGCGGGTGCCGGTCAGCGAGCCGGAACAGGCCTGGTGGCGCCGCAAGGCCTGAGCCGCCCCCCGCGCTTGAGGGTCCTGTCCACGCGATCTAGGTTGGCTGTGGACGGTTGCCGAGAGAACAGTGGGGTCGAACGTGAAGCTCGGGTACAAGGCGTCGGCAGAGCAGTTCGCCCCGGCCGAGCTGGCGGACTTCGCCGTTCAGGCCGAGGACCAGGGCCTGGACTCGGTCTGGATCTCCGACCACTTCCAGCCGTGGCGCCACGTCGACGGGCACGCCCCGTCCGCGCTGGTCTGGCTGCCCTGGGTGGCTGCCCGGACCTCGCGGGTGCAGCTGGGCACGAGCGTGCTCACGCCCACGCTGCGCTACAACCCGGCGGTGATCGCCCAGGCGTTCGCCACCCTGGGGTGCCTGGCCCCCGGGCGGGTGATCCTCGGGATCGGCGCCGGTGAGGCGCTGAACGAGACGGCCGTGGGGGTGCCCTTCCCCGAGCCCAAGGAACGCTTCGCCCGGCTGCGCGAGGCGGTCCGCCTGATCCGTCAGCTCTGGCAGGAAGAGCGGGTCACCTTCGAGGGCGACTTCTACCGGCTGCACGACGCGACCGTGTACGACCGTCCCGAGCAGCCGGTGCCGATCTACATCGCCGGCGGCGGGCCCGGGGTCACCAAGTACGCGGGCCGCGCCGGCGACGGGTACATCTGCACCTCGGGCAAGGGCATGGACCTGTACGAGGAGACGCTGCTGCCCGCCCTGCGCGAGGGGCTGGAGGCCTCCGGGCGCACCGAGGCGGACATCGACCGGACCATCGAGATCAAGCTGTCGTTCGACGAGGACCCGGCCCGCGCGCTGGAGAACACCCGCTTCTGGGCCCCGCTGTCGCTCTCGCCGGAGCAGAAGGCCTCGGTGCACGACCCGGTGGAGATGGCCCGGCTGGCCGACGAGCTGCCGATCGAGCAGGTGGCCAGGCGCTGGATCGTGGCTTCCGACCCGGAGCAGGTGGTCGCGGCGGTGAAGAACTACACCGAGGCCGGTTTCACCCACCTGGTGTTCCACGCTCCGGGCAACGACCAGTCCCGGTTCCTCACCCAGTTCACCCAGGACGTCGTTCCCCTGCTGCGCAAGCTCTGACAACAACTGAACCGACAATGGACGGCCGCGGCGCCCTGGTAGGTGCCGCGGCCGTCCATTGTCGGTTCAGTTACGTGAGAGTGCTCAGATCTCCATCGTGCGCTCGAGGTTGGCCAGCTTGTGCCGGGCCATCGCCAGGTTCGAGCGCTGCTTGTCCAGGGCCAGGTAGAGGAACAGGCCGGTGCCGGACTTGTCGGTGATCAGGCGGATCAGGTGGTACTGGGTGTCGAGGGTGATCAGGATGTCCTCGATGTTCTCGCGCAGCCGCAGCGCGTCCATGGTGCGCAGCTTGGCCCGCACGACCTCGGTGTTGCCGGCCGCGGCGACCTCGAGGTTCAGCGTGTTGCCACCGGCCTGGCCGAGGGTCATGCCGCTGGTGTGGTCCACGAGCGCGACGCCGATGGCGCCGTCGATCTGCATGGCTTCCTTGAGGACGGTGTCGATGTTGGACACGTGATTTCCTTCCGGCCTACGTCGGCGGGCTCGTGGAGCTGGGAGGTGCCCCGGTTCTGGGGGCACCCAGCCGATCGGGGACGGCTGCGAGACGCTCTCGACATGTTTCCTCGGCAGTCTCCGGGGGCTCCTGATGGGCTGTTCGGGGTAACGGCCACCTGGCATTCGTCGCTCGAATCGTTCGAACATCTGTTCGAACTGGAGTAGAATATGGGTAGGTTGTGACGCTTCAGCGGCAGGAGTCGCAGATGTCCGAGATCAAGACCTCCCTTCCGTCGATCATCCAGTTCATCAGCACGCCCGGGGCCCGGCGGGGGCGCGTTCCGGTGCAGTTGCGGGCGATGTACGAAGACCCCACCCGTCATCCCTGGCGCTACTACGACCCGATCGTCACGGCCGTGGTCAACGGCCTGCGCGGCGACCGGCTGCGCACCGAGCTCGACCTGGCGGTGGCCCGGTCCGAGGAGCGGGAAGAGTCCGACCGGCGCTGCCGGGGGCAGTCGGTGCACTACGCGGAGATCCGGGCCGGCATGCTCAGTATCCGCCGAAGGGTCGGGCCGGTGCGGGTCTTCGGTGCCCCGTCGGGTGTTTGGCAGCATCGTGACCTGCGGGTCAACGTCGCCCCGCACCTGATCGTCGAGCGCCGGGGCGGCGTGCAGGAGGCCTGGTTCCTGCACCTCAAGGCCACCCGGCTCAGCCAGGCCACGGCCGACGGTGCCCTGGTCATCATGGGCGAGGCGCTGCGCTCGGTGGGCTGCGAGGCCACTCCCCGCATCGTCGACGTGCGTTCCGGTACGGTCGGTTTCGCGCTCAGCCGCAATCGCGACGTGCGCATGCTGACGGCCTACGCCCGGTCCGAGGCCGAGGCCTTCGCCCGGCTGTGGGAGGCCAAGGCCGCCGCCTGAGCACGAGAGAGCCCGAGCTGGAAGCGATTTCCAGCTCGGGCTCTCTCGTGGTGCCTCGGGATCAGACCAGGTCCTGCTCCACCACCTGATCGACCACCACCGGCTTGGGCCTGCGCACGAACAGGGCCAGCAGCACCGCCGCCGCCGAGATGATCCCGCCCCACATCAGGGCCGCGTGCACCCCGTCGGCCACGCTGGTCAGCGGGTCCACGCCGTCGTCCAGCGCGGCCGTCGAGGTACGGGTCATCACCGTCACGAACAGCGCCGTGCCGGCCGCGCCGGCCACCTGCTGCACCGTGCCCACGATCGCGCTGCCGTGCGAGTAGAGCGCGTGCGGCAGCGAACCCAGGGCACTGGTCAGCAACGGCGTGAACATCAGGGCCAGACCGACACTCAGCACCACGTGGGCGGCGATCACCGAACCCCGCCCGGTGCCGATGTCGAACGTGGTCATGCCCCACAGGGCGACGCAGGCCACCAGGGCGCCGGGCGCGACCAGCGGGCGCGGGCCGTAGCGGTCGAACAGCAGGCCCACCACCGGCGCCAGCAGACCCATCACCAGACCGCCCGGCAGCAGGATCAGGCCGGTGGCCAGGGTGGAGAGTCCGAGCGCGGTCTGCAGGTAGATCGGCAGCAGGATCAGCGTGCCGAACAGGGCCATCATGCTCACCGCGACCAGCAGCACGGCGATCGAGAAGGTCGGCGTGGCGAACGCCCGCAGGTCCAGCAGGGCCCGCGTTGTGAGGCTGAGCTGCCGCTGCACGAACGCTGCCAGCGCCAGGGCGCCGATCACCAGCGGGATCCAGGGCGCCACCGGGGTGTGGCCCGCGGCCGACTCACCGATACTGCTCAGACCGTAGATCAGGCCACCGAAGGCGAGCGCCGACAGCACCACCGAGACCACGTCGAGCGGGGAGGCCTTCGGGTCGGTCACGTTGCGCACCAGCGCCGCACCCACCGCCAGGGCGAGCACCGCGATCGGCATCACCAGCCAGAACATCCAGCGCCAGGTGAGCTGGTCGAGCACCACGCCGGAGATGGTCGGGCCGACGGCCGGGGCCACCGAGATCACGATCGAGACCACGCCCATCATCTGCCCGCGCTTGTGCGGGCTGACCACGTTCAGGATGGTGGTCATCAGCAGCGGCATCATCAGCGCGGTGCCGACGGCCTGGACCACCCGGCCGGCCACCAGCACGCCGAACACCGGGGCCAGGGCGCAGATCAGCGTGCCCAGGGTGAAACTGCCCATCGCCACGACGAAGACGGTGCGCAGCGGCAGCCGGGTCAGCAGCCAGCCGCTGATCGGGATCACGATCGCCATGGTCAGCAGGAACGCGGTGGTCAGCCACTGGGCGGTGGTGGCCGGGACGCTGAACTCCAGCATCAGGTCGGGCAGCGCGACGCCCATGATCGTCTCGTTCAGGATGACCACGAACGCGGCGCCGGTGAGGAGGGCGATCAGAGGCCCGGTGCGCACGCCCGCCGGGGCGCCCACCTCGCCTGTCCCCGTCGGTGTGCTGGTGGTCGACTCGGTGCTCAAACCCGGACCCTTCGTCTCTTACCCGTTGCGGCTGTCAGCCAGTATGGCAGTGACTGCCAACGCGGCACAGGGTGAAGTCATTCCTCTAGGATCGGACCGTGTCGAACGACCACGGGGAAGAACTGACGCCGCTGCGTGACCGGCGGCGGGCGCAGACCGAGCAGGAGATCGCCGAGGCGGCTCTGACGCTCTTCGAGAAGCAGGGCATCGACGGCACCACCGTCGACGAGATCGCGCGGCTGGCGGGGGTCTCGCCGCGCACCTTCTTCCGCTACTTCGCCACCAAGGAGCGGGCCGCCCTGGTCCCGCACCGCGACCTGGAGAACCGGGTCGAGGAGATGGTCTCGACGATGCAGCCGGACGAACCGCTGCTGCCCCAGCTCGAGGCGGTCTGGACGGAGGTGCTGCAGGCCTTCGACAACGGCCGCAGCGAGCCCGGCCGTCAGCTGCTGCGGGTGCGCCGGCTGATGCGCGCGGAGCCCGCGCTGCGCTCGACCGCCCTGAGCCTGGACGAGGAGCGGCTGCAGGCCCTGGTCGCCCGCCTCACCGCGCTCACCGGCAGCGCCGACGAGCTGGCCGCACGGGTGCTGGTGGAGAACGCCGGGGCCACCGTCCGGGTGGCCCTCGACACCTGGGCCGAGGCGATCGAGGCCGGACGGCCGGTCGACCTGCTGCAGACCTACCGGCGCTGCCGCGCTGTGATGCACGACGCGGTCTCTGCCCAGCGGGTCGGTCAGCTGTCACGCTGATCGGTGTGGAGATCACCGACGAGCAGTTCTGGGACCGGGCCGGGCGTCACCTGATCCGCTACGGCGGCAGCTTCACCCCGCGGATCATCGAGCGCGCGAAGGGGTCCCACGTCTGGGACTCCGAGGGCCGGCGCATCCTCGACTTCACCTCCGGGCAGATGAGCGCGGTGCTGGGGCACGCCCACCCGGACGTGGTGCAGGCGGTCGCCCAGGCGGCCGGCGAGCTGGCCCACCTCTACTCCGGCATGCTCAGCCGGCCGGTCGTCCGGTTCGGCGAACGACTGGCCGCCACGCTGCCCGATCCGCTGGAGCGGGTGCTGCTGCTGACCACCGGCGCCGAGTCGAACGAGGCCGCGATCAAGATGGCCAAGCTCAGCACCGGCCGCTACGAGGTGGTCTCGTTCGACCGGTCCTGGCACGGGATGACCTCGGGGGCCTCGGCCGCCACCTACTCGGCCGGGCGTCGCGGCTACGGCCCCGCGGTCCCGGGCAACCTCACTTTGCCCACCCCGAACGCCTACCGTTCACCGTTCCGCCGGGCCGACGGCTCCTACGACTGGGAGACCGAGCTGGCCTACGGATTCGGCCTGGTCGACCAGCAGAGCTCGGGCTCGCTCGCGGCCTGCCTGATCGAGCCGATCCTCTCCTCGGGCGGCATCATCGAGCTGCCGCCGGGCTACCTGGCCCGGCTCCGGCAGTACTGCGACGAGCGCGGCATGCTGCTGGTCCTCGACGAGGCGCAGACCGGGCTGGGCCGCACCGGCACGATGTACGCCTTCGAGCGCGACGGGGTGACGCCCGACATCATCACCCTCTCCAAGACCCTCGGCGCCGGTCTGCCGGTGGCCGCAGTGGTCACCTCGGCCGCCGTCGAGGAGACCTGCCACGAGCGCGGTTTCCTGTTCTACACCACGCACGTCTCGGACCCGCTGGCCGCCACCGTGGCCCTCGCCGTGATGGACGTGATCGAGCGGGAAGGACTGGTGGCCCGGTCGGCCGCGCTCGGGAAGGTGCTCGGCGAGCGGCTTCTCGGCCTGCAGGAGCGCTACGAGCAGGTGGGTGACGTGCGCGGGCGCGGCCTGCTGCAGGGTCTGGAGCTGGTCACCGACAAGCGCAGCAAGGCCCCGGCCGACCGGCTCGGCGCCGCCGTGACCGAGGCGTGCCTGGAGGGTGGGCTGCACATGAACATCGTCCAGCTGCCGGGCATGGGCGGGATCTTCCGGATCGCGCCTCCGCTCACCATAGACGAGACCGATCTGCACGACGGCGTCGACATCCTCGAGAACGCCCTCAGGAAGGTGATCTGAGCTGCAGGAAGCGAGTGGTGGGCAGACCGCCGTCCTTGCTCCGGGCCCCTTCCGCCGTGCTCGGGTCGACCTCGACGAAAATGGACGGGTCGGCGTCCCAGAGATTTTCGGTCTCCTCGGCGGTGGGGGAGAGGGCCGCGTCGTCCTGGTTGCCCGCCGCCACGTTGTCACTCAGCCGGGCGGCGGCGGTGGGCAGGTAGAAGCCGGTGACGTCGTTGCCGAACGCGACATTGCCGGTGAGGGCGGCCGGGCCGGTGTTGCCCTCCTCGTTGAACCCGATCCCGGAGTTCTCCCAGGCGGCGTTGTCAGTGAGCACGTGGGCCACGGCCAGGGTGGTGCCGCCCCCGCCGAAGGTGAAACCGTTGCCGTTGCGGTAGGACCAGCTCCCGCGCACCGTGACCGGGTCGGCGAACCCGCCGAGATCCACGCCGTCCGCCTGGTTCCCGGCCGCGCGTACGCCGCGGATCAGGTTGCCCTCACCGCTGCCGAACATGATGCCGAGGCCCGAGCCGTTGTTCAGGAAGTCGCTGTCCAGGATGCGGTTGCCGGAGGTGTTCTCGCCGCGCAGCATCAGCCCGGAGGACCCGTTGTCCCGGCTCACCAGACGGCGGAAGTCGTTCTGCTGACAGGAGTCGCACACGTAGGCGTGAGTCGGGGCGTTGCGCAGTTCGAGTGAGCGCACCGTCCAGAAGCTGCCGGTCTGCGTGATGCCCCACTTGTCCGCCGGGATGGCTGCGAAGTCGATGACCGGGCGCTCGTTCCGGTAGCCGCTGAGCGTGATCCGCCGGCCCTCGGCGCCGGAGACCTCGATGCCGACCGGTTCGGACGGGCGGTAGGTGCCGCCTCGCAGAGCGATCGTCTGCCCGGCCTGGACCTCGGAGACCGCCTTGCCCAGAGTGGCGAACGGCTCGTCGAGGGTGCCGTTCCCGTCGTCCGACCCGTTCGGGGCGACGTAGTAGTCGGCGGCAGCCACCCCGGCGTAGACCGGCGGTTTGCGCTTGGTCGGCTTCGGAGACGGTGCCACGCTGGTGGAAACCGCATCCGGCGTTGGGGTCACAACTATGGACGAGGGTTGCGGACTCGGAGCCGGAGCGGCACTTCGGGTGGGTGGCGGGCTTTCGGGGGAGCTGCTCCACAACGGGTAGGTGACCCCGCCCAGGGTGACTGCCGCGGCCGTGCCCACGATCGCAGCCTTGCCGGTGAAGCTGTGCAGGACAGCAGAAACCGGACCCAGCGAGGAGACCTCGGCGCCGGTGGACAGGATGCCGCCGACCTTGGCCACCAGCGCGGCCGGCACCGCCACCAGAGCGACGCCCTGGAGCAGGACCTCGGGCCGCACCAGGTCCTGCCCATGACGGCGGCACTGCGGGCAGTCCCGGGTGTGCCGGGACAGGCGCTTGCGCCAGCGCGAGTCGACCTGCCCGTTCCAGCCCTTCACCAGCTTGTCCAGCTCCGGGCAGCGCGGCTGCGCGGAGAGGGCGCGCATCACCGCCCGGGAACCGTCCAGCCGCTCGCGCATCCGCTGCAGCCGGACGGCGGCCTGCTGCGGCGTGGTCTCCAGCGCCGTGGCCACCTCGGGCCGGCTCAGCTCGCCGGCCGCCTCCTGCCACCAGAGCGAGAAGAGCTGCCGGTCGCCCGGTTCCAGCCAGCGGGCGGCCCGGGTCAGTTCCCGCCGCTGGTCGTTCAGGGCGAGTTCGGTCACCGTGCGCTCGGCGAAGTCGGCCTGCGGGTCGGCAATGTCGGAGAAGTCGGGATCGGGGGCGGCCGACGCGCGCGGCCGGGAGCGGTAGCGCCGGCGGTAGTGCTCCTGCAGCCGACGGTAGGCGATGGTCACCGCCCACGAGCGGAACCGGCCCGGCTCCCGCAGGGCGGGCAGACCGCGGATGATCCCGACCATGGTGTCCTGCACCAGGTCGTCCACCTCGCTGTCGCCGTTCAGGGCGCGGCCGACGACGTTGTAGATCAGCGGCAGGCAGGTCCCGACCAGTTCGTCCAGCGCCGCCCGGTCACCGGCCTGGGCCAGCCGCACCAGCTCGGAACTCTCGGTGCCGACCCCTGCGTCCATGATTGGTGCCCTCCGACCGGCCTTTTCGGCGGCGCCGATCCTGACACAGCCGATCCGCCGGGAGCAAACCACAACTCGTCCACCATTGGTTGCCCGAAGTAGTTCTTCGGATTTCTGTTATCGCCCTCTCGGGACCGCGACTACTCCTACGCCGGGACGATCACCACCGGTTCCATCCCGAGAGGACATCCCTGTCATGCCCGCACTCCGGCAGTCGCTGAAGCGACTGCGAAAGCGCCACACCCTCCTGACCGCAGGCCTGGCCACGGTCGGGGCGGCTGTGCTGATCGGCAGCCAGATGCTGCCCTCGAACGCCGCGAACCCGACCGCCGGCGGCACCTATGCGCTGGTCAACGCCAAGAGCTCGATGTGCGTCGACGTGCCCGGGGCCTCCTCGACGGCCGGCACCCAGCTCCAGCAGTGGGGGTGCAGCGCGGGCACCTGGCAGCAGTTCAAGCTCACCGACCGCGGCTCCTCCCAGTACTGGCTGCAGAACGTCAGCAGCGGCCAGTGCATCGACGTCCCGGGCGGGGCCAAGACCGCCGGCCTGCGGCTTCAGCAGTGGGGCTGCGCCTCCGGCCAGTCCAACCAGCTCTGGACCACGAAGGCCAGCGGCGACGGGTACCAGCTGGTCAACGTGGGCTCCGGACTCTGCATCAGCGTCAAGGACGGCTCGACCGCCTCCGCGGCCGCCGTGGTCCAGGACACCTGCACCACCAACAACCGCATGCAGTGGACGCTCAAGGCGGCCGGCAGCACCACCACCCCGACCCCGGGCACCACCACGTCCGCCCCTTCCACCGGCAACGGCACCGGTAGCGGCACCGCCACCGTGGCCGCCGACGGCAGCGGCAAGTACAAGACCGTTCAGGCCGCGATCAACGCGGTCGGCACCGGCAACAAGAGCCGGGTCACCATCACGATCAAGCCGGGCACCTACCGCGAGATCGTCACCGTGCCCAAGGACAAGCCGTTCGTCTCGCTGGCCGGCACCGGGGCCTCGGCCAAGGACGTGGTGATCGTCAACAACCACCACGCCGGCGCCTACGGCACCAGCGGCAGCGCCACCGTGTTCGTCAACGGCGCCGACTTCACCGCCGCGAACCTGACCTTCTCCAACGACTTCGACGAGACCTCGACCGCCGACGGGCACCAGGCGGTCGCGCTCAACGTGAACGCCGACCGGGCCGCGTTCAGCAACGTCCGGGTGCTCGGTGACCAGGACACCCTGCTGATCAACTCGGGCCGCTCGTACTTCGCCAAGTCGTACGTCGAGGGCACCGTCGACTTCATCTTCGGCGGCGGCACCGCGGTCTTCGACGCCTCGGACATCTACGAGAAGCGTTCCACCGGAGGCCCGCTCACCGCGGCGAAGACGGATGCCGCGAACAAGTACGGCTTCCTGATCTACAAGTCCAAGATCACCGGCGCCACGAACAACACCACTACTTTCGGACGTCCGTGGGGCCCGGCCGGTCAGGTCCTGGTTCGCGAGTCGAGCCTTTCGGCGACCATCAAGACGGCGCAGCCGTGGACCGACATGTCCGGCAACACCTGGCAGAAGGCCCGGTTCCACGAGTACAGGAACACCGGCGCCGGGGCCACCACCAACAGCAACCGCCCGCAGCTGAGTGACAGCCAGGCGGCCGACTACACCCCGCAGAAGTACCTGGCCGGCTCCGACGGCTGGAGCCCGGTGGGCAAGGCTGTCCCGACCGCTTCGGCGACCACCAGCACGACCACCACCAGCACGACCAAGGCGACCACCTCGTCCTCGGCCGGGAAGACCTGGTCCAACACGGCCGACGGCTTCGCCTCGACCGACGGCGGCACCACCGGTGGCGCCGCGGGCAAGACCGTGACCGTGAGCACCTACGCCGACCTGGTGAAGTACGCCACCTCGGCCGACCCGTACGTGGTGAAGATCGCGGCCACGGTGAAGGTTCCGACCTACGGCTACGAGATCCCGGTCACCTCGGACAAGACCCTGATCGGGGTCGGCACCAAGGGCAAGATCCTCAACGGCGGGATCATCCTGAAGGCCGGCGTGAAGAACGTGATCGTGCGCAACCTCACCATCGGCGAGACCGAGATGGCCCAGGACGACCCGGACGACAAGGACTACGACTACGACGGCATCCAGATGGACACCGCCGACCACGTCTGGATCGACCACAACGACATCACCAAGGTCAACGACGGCGCGATCGACAGCCGTAAGGACACCAGCCACCTGACCGTCTCGTGGAACAAGCTGGGCGGGCACAACAAGAACTTCGGGATCGGCTGGACCGAGAACGTCACCGCCCGGATCACGATCCACCACAACTGGCTCTTCGACGTGAACCAGCGCAACCCCAGCGTGGACAACGTGCAGTACGCCCACCTCTACAACAACTACCTGCAGAACGTGAAGTCGTACGGCAACAACGCCCGCGGGAAGACCAAGATGGTGGTGGAGAACAGCTACTTCGAGAAGGTCAACAACCCGTACTACGCCGGCGACAGCACCGCCTCGGTCAGCGCGAGCGGCAACGTCTGCTCCAGCTGCACCGGCAAGCAGCAGACCGTCGGCACCACGTTCAAGCCGGGTGACTTCTACAAGTACACGCTCGACGCCGCCAAGGACGTGCCCGCGCTGGTGAAGACCTACGCAGGCCCGCAGGCGAACATCGGGCAGTAGGAGCCCAGTTCAGGAGCCCAGTTCAGGCGGCCGGGAGACAGAGGCTGACGGTGGTGCCCCGGCCCACCTCGGACTCCACCGTCACCCGGCCGCCGTGGGCCTTCACGATGGCCTGGACGATGGCCAGCCCCAGCCCCGACCCTCCGTAGTCGCGGCTGCGGCTGGCCTCGGCCCGCCAGAACCGGTCGAACAGCCGCGGCAGGTCGGCGGCCGGGATGCCGGTGCCGTTGTCGCTCACGTCCACCCGGACCTGCCCGGCCTCCTGCTTCAGGGTCAGCCGGACACGGGTGCCATCAGGATTGTGCTGCACGGCATTTCCCACCAGGTTGCGCAGGACCTGTTGCAGCCGGGCGGCATCGCCCCGGGCGGGCAGCTGATCCGGCGCCTCGAAGGCGATGTCGAGGCCCGGGTGGATCACCTGGGCGTCCTCCACCACACTCTCGGTCAGCCGGGCCAGGTCGACCGGCGCCGACTCCAGCGGACGGCCGGTGTCCAGCCGGGCGAGCAGGCCGAGTTCCTCCACCAGCAGCCGGATCCGGCCCACCTCGTCCTCGATCCGGGCGATCGCCTGCTCCAGGTCCTCCTCCCGCAGCCCGCCCTGCCGGTACAGCTCCAGCCAGCCGGAGACGGTGGCGATCGGGGTGCGCAGTTCGTGCGAGGCGTCGGCGGCGAAGGTGCGGGCCCGGTCCTCCGCGGCGGCCTGGGCGTCGAAGGCCCGGTTCACCGCCCGGGCGAGCACGTCGGTCTCCTGGTTGCGGTCCGAGACCGGCAGCCGCTCGTCGCGGGACCCGCTGGCGATCGCGTCGGCGGCCTGGGCCATCCGGGTCAGCGGGCGCAGGCCCACCCGCAGAACGACCAGGGCCAGGGCCATCAGGACGACCATGGCGACCAGCGCGATCGCCACCAGCACGCGGATGAAGTCGTTGACCGTGTCCTGGTCGATGTCGGCGTCGTTCACCAGGACCAACTCGGCGATGTCGGCCTGGATCCCGTCGTCGAGGCCGTTGATCTGCATCTGAGGCGTGAGGATCCGGACCGCCGCGACGTCGTTGTGGGCCACCATGATCTCGCCCGGTGCGGCGCCGGCGGCCAGCCCGGCCAGCTCGCTCTCCCGGCCCTTGGCGCTCCCGATGGCGAACACGGGCTCGCCGCCGGGGGCGAAGCCCATCATGCCCAGCGGCGGGCCGAGGAGGGTCTCGAACTGGTTGGCGTTGATCGTCTGCGGCCCGGAGGCGACCAGCACCCGCACCCGCTGCTCGTCCTGGCGCAGCTTGTCCACCGACCGGTCGAACACGTAGTCGTTGACCAGGTAGGCGGTGATCGAGCCGCTGGCGCCCAGGGCCAGGGCGAACAGCAGCAGGAAGCCGAGCAGCAGGCGGGCCCGGATGCCCAGCCGGAACCACCGGATCACGGTTCGTGCCGCAACGCGTAGCCCACACCGCGCACGGTGTGGATCAGCGGTACCTCACCGTCGTCCACCTTGCGGCGCAGGTTGGAGATGAACCGCTCGACCACCACCGAGTCGCCGCCGAAGTCGTACTGCCACACCGCCTCGAGGATCTGCGTCTTGGACAGCACCTGCCCGGGATGGGTGATCAGCAGGTGCAGCAGCTTGAACTCGGTGGGGGAGAGCCGGACCGGCCGCTCGCCGCGCCGGACCTCGTGGCGCTTCGGGTCGAGCGAGAGGTCGTGGAAGGTCAGGGCGGAGCCGGCCGGCACCGCGGTGCCGCGGGCCCGGCGCAGCAGGGCCTCGAGCCGGGCCCCGATCTCGACCACGCTGAACGGCTTGACCACGTAGTCGTCACCGCCGAGCTGCAGGCCGCGCACCCGGTCCTCGACCGAGTCGCGGGCGGTGAGGAACAGCACGGGCACCCCGATCGAGCGCGAGCGCAGCATCGAGACCACGTCGAAGCCGGTGCCGCCGGGCAGCATGACGTCGAGCACGATCACGTCGGGCAGCCGGGCCTGGACCCGTTCCAGGGCCTGCGGGATGTCGGCCGCCACCTCCACCTCGAACCCGGCGAAGGTGAGGGCGGACTCCAGCAACCCCCGGATGCCGGGATCGTCGTCGACCACCAGAACGCGGTCGGGGTGCTCGGGGGCGACCATCAGTGGGTACCTCGGTCTCTCTGTTTTCCTGGGCGGGACCGTTCCAGCCTGGGGCCGCGGATTGACGGTGACCCATCGCCGTCCTTGACGGCTTCTTGAAGGGTGGTGCCGACGACGCGCGGGACCTACCGGGCGGGCCGCCAAAAGCGAGAAGCCAGATCAGACACGCGGTCTGATCTGGCTTGTCTGATCTGGCTGGCAGATGGTGGGCGATACTGGGATTGAACCAGTGACCTCTTCCGTGTCAAGGAAGCGCTCTCCCACTGAGCTAATCGCCCTCGTGCACGAGGTGCTCGAGGTGGAGACGGGATTTGAACCCGTGTAGACGGATTTGCAGTCCGTTGCCTCGCCTCTCGGCCACTCCACCGTGAGGCTCAGGTGAAACTACAGAGCCTATTTATCGAGCGGACGACGAGATTCGAACTCGCGACCCTCACCTTGGCAAGGTGATGCTCTACCAACTGAGCCACGTCCGCATGCTCCTGGCGTTCGGTCTGGCCTTTCGGCCGTCCCTCCCGTTCGGTGCCCCATAAACTTAGCAGAAGTTCGGGGCCCTCCTGACCACCCGGCGATCAGGTCCGGTTCAGGTCCGGATCAGGTCCTGGTCAGGGGTTGCGGCGGCCCGCAGCAGTGCCGTGGTGCCGGCCAGGGCGAACACCCCGACCGTGGCCGGGATCAGGCTCATCAGCGTCCCGAACCCGGCCAGGAGCCCCAGCATGGTGAGCATGGTGGGGCCGAGCAGCGACTCGTCGTTGGCGAGCCCCAGCAGGAACGGCGGGATCACCATCAGGACGACGCCGACGGCAGCCAGGCCGGTCACCAGACGGCGCCGTGCGGGTGAGGGGGACGGCCGGGGCGACAAGCGGTGCAGGATCAGGGCGGTCAGCAGCAGGGCCGGGCCCACGCAGGCGATGTTCCGGGCCACGGCACTGTCCGGATCGATCAGCGGGAACACCACGAAGGCGGTGGCGGTGCCACCGCCAGGGCAAAACAGGAAAGCCAGGTCAGTTTCATCTGACCTGGCTTTGGTGGTGGGCGATACTGGGATTGAACCAGTGACCTCTTCCGTGTCAAGGAAGCGCTCTCCCACTGAGCTAATCGCCCTCAGCTACACAGTGAGATCCTGTGTCGGAGGTGGAGACGGGATTTGAACCCGTGTAGACGGATTTGCAGTCCGTTGCCTCGCCTCTCGGCCACTCCACCGTGAGGCTCAGGTACAACCTACGTACTACTCAAAGAGCCCTTATCGAGCGGACGACGAGATTCGAACTCGCGACCCTCACCTTGGCAAGGTGATGCTCTACCAACTGAGCCACGTCCGCATGCTCCTGGCGGTCGGTCCGGCCTCTCGGCCGTCCCTCTCGTTCGGTGCATGAGTAAGTTAGCCGAACAGCCGCCGGGAAGTCCAACCGGAAGCGTCCGGACCATGAACATCCTGGTCAGACCCCAGTTGAGCGCTGTCGGCGTACTACCAAAGCGGTACGCCGTCACCCCCGGAGTCATCCTCCGGGAGGCAGCCAGGGCGGGGTTTCGCTTCCTACGATCGTGATCACTGGTTCCGGCGCTCCCGGGAGGAGCCGCGGGGACGGTCCGGCGGCCTCAACGGGGGAGAGGTCACCGGACCGTCGTCCAGGGGTGCAGAACGAGGAGGTGCGGATCTTGGTGGTGCGGGTGGAGCTGGTGGAGCAGGGAGCGACGACCGGGGATCGCGCGAGGGTGGATCAGGTCAACAGCCGGGCGACGGCGGCGTCGAGATCCAGGTACAGGCTCTCCTCACCGTCGGGCACCACGGCGGCGGTGCGGTCGAGGAAGGTGCGGACGTCGTCCGCGCCGGCCTCCAGAACGGCCTGGCCGTCGGGCGAGGTCAGGCTGATCATCACCAGTTCACGGCCGGTGCCCCAGGAGGGCCAGACATGAACGTCACCGTCGCCGATCGGCGTGGTGAGGCCGGTGCGGAGCAGGTCGCGGGCGAAGACCCACTCGACCTCCATGCCGTCACCGGAGAACACGGCCCGGACTGCATACGGGTCGGACGCGCCGTACCGCAGGCTGACCGGCAGGGGCACGGCATCGGCGTCTGCGACCACAAGACGCAGCTGAACGGACGCCTCAACGTCTACTTGCGGCTGCATCGATCTCCCTCATCTTCGCCCCGGTGGTTCCGCGGAACTCTTGGTCACGCGTCACCGTTTCGGGGGGCACACAGGTGGCTTACAGCGGCATCTTTCCCTGCCGGACCCGAACTGAAACCAGCCAACCGGGTGGTGATCTCAATAAGTATCTGTCGATCTTGATACCACAGGGTGTTTCGGTCACCCTCCGCAGTCAAAGCTTCGTTCTAGGTCAGGAGATCAAGGGTCATGGGACCAGCTGGTGACGGATCGCTGAAGGTCATGGACAAAGTCGAGGAAGCCCGACATGACCAGCGAGAAAGTGATGAGTCAGAACGCGGTTCGCGGCGCTGGGCCCGGCGGGCGGTCCGCTGGCGGGAGTCGGTCCGCAGCCGTCCGTCCACTAACCGTCTGTATCGCCTCGCGGTAGGTCTTCTGGGCGGCGCAATTGTTGTGGTCGGTCTTGCCCTGGTGCCGCTTCCCGGACCGGGCTGGGTGATCGTCTTCGTCGGATTAGCCGCTCTTGCCACCGAATTCGTATGGGCTGCCCGTTTGGAGCAATTCGCCCGGAAACAGGTGAGTGCCTGGACGATCTGGATCCTGGCCCAGCCTCTCTATGTCCGCGCAGCGGTGGCGCTGGGCACGTCCGCCCTGGCGGTCGCCTGCTTCTGGATCACCTTCCTGGTGATCGGAGTGCCCGGCTGGGTCCCGGCCGACCTGATCCCCGCCTGGACGGGTCTGGAGTCCAGGCGCTGAGCAGGGCCGGACGCCGCTCTGGCGGCCGCCCCCGAAGACTCCGGCCCGGCGTTCCGTGAGCCGGCCGGAGAGCCGATTGGGATGTTCGGGGGAAGGTTCGCTACAGTTCTACTCGTTCGGTTCGCCGCTACGGCGCAACCGGGCAAGATTCGGGCGATTAGCTCAGCGGTAGAGCACTGCCTTCACACGGCAGGGGTCACTGGTTCGAACCCAGTATCGCCCACCCGAAAAGTTTTACCTCGCAGGCCCGGTCCCCAGGTGGGAACCGGGCCTCTGCTTTGTCACCCACCCAATGCCGCACTTTTTGCCGCCTTCGGCTGCCTGAGATCCGTTTCATGATCGAAGTGCTCGGGCGTGAGGTGGAAGCTCAGCAGATCGGTAAGACCCTGGGGCACGCCCGGCACGGCCGGGGTGGGGCGTTGCTGGTGGTGGGGGAGCCCGGGATCGGCAAGACCACCCTGCTGCGGTCGTCCACCACCGGCGCCGGTGAGGACACCGGGCCCGCGGGGATGCGGCGGATCCAGGTCGACGGTTTCGAGGCCGAGGCGCAGATGCCCTTCGCCGCGGTGCAGCGCCTGGTCATGCCGCTGCGCGACTACCTTCCGGCGCTGCCCGAGCGGCACCTGCGGGCGCTGGAGGTGGCCTCCGGCCGGGCGGCCGGCCCGCCACCCGACCGGTTCCTGATCGGCCTGGGCGTGCTGGGCCTGCTGGCCGCGGCCGGATCCCAACGGCCGGTGCTGTGCGCGATCGACGACGCGCACCTGTTCGACCCGGAGAGCCTGGACGCGCTGGCCTTCGTGGCCCGGCGGCTGGAGGCGGAGTCGGTGGCCGTGGTGTTCGCTGCTCGCCCGGACGACAACGTGGACGCCCACATGGCCGGTGTGCCCCGGCTCCCGCTCGGGGGTCTGAGCCTGGAGCACTCGGTACGCCTGCTCGCCCGGTCCGTGGCGGAGCCGATCGACCCGGCCGTGGGGGCGCAGATCGCGGTGGCCACGGGCGGGAACCCGCTCGCGCTCACCGATCTGGCGCGTGAGCTGACGGTGCGGCAGCTGACCGAGTCCAGTCTGGGCGACCAGCCCTTCCCGGTCGGGCGCCGCCTGGAGTCGTTCTACGTGCGGCAGATCCGGGCCCTGGGTAACGAGGTGCAGGAGTGGCTCCTGGTGGCCGCGGCCGACGCCACCGGCGACCTGGCGCTGATCTCGGAGGCGGCGGCCAAGCTCGGGCTGCCCGAGTCGGCGGCCGACGGGGCGGAGGAGGCCGGCCTGGTCGAACTCGCCGCGCAGGTGCGGTTCCGGCATCCGCTGGTGCGCTCGGCCGCCTACAACGCTGCGGCCGGCCGGATCCGGCGCCGGGTGCATCACGCGCTGTCGGAGGTGGCCGACTCGATGGGCCGCGCCGACCTGGAGGCCTGGCACGCGGCCAAGGCCACGCTGGGCACCGACGAGGCGGTGGCGGCGCGCCTGGAGAAGGCCGCCGACCGGGCCGGTGAACGAGGCGGGTTCACCTCCAGGCCGGTGTCCTGGCCCAGGCGGCCTCGCTCACCCCACCGGGGCCGGGCCGGTACCGGCGGCTGGTCGCGGCGGCCGAGGCAGCCCTCGCCGCAGGTACCGCGCAGCTGGCCAAGGACCTGTTCGACGACGTCGACGAGGACGAACTGGACGACGTCACCCGCGGGCGTCTGCTGTCCCTGCGCACCCAGTGGGCCCTGTTCACCGCCGATCCCTCGCTCACCCGGATCGGCGCCGACCTGGTGGAGGCGGCCGACCTCTTCCACGGCCACGACGACGAGCTCGAGCAGACCGCGCTGATCCGGGCCTGGGAACTCTCCCTGCCCGCGGAGAGACTGGCCACCGGCATCGACTGGGGCGAGCTGGGGCGCCGGATGGACGCGGCGGCCCGGCACCGGTCCGGTCCGGCGGCAGTCATGCTGCGAGCGCTCAGCGATCATCTGCTGCTGCCCTTCGACCAGGCCGTGCCCGCGATCCGCCGGGCCCTGGACATGCTCGGCGAACTGCCGCTGGAGCAGATGCTGGAGTTCGGTCAGAGCAGCGCGGCGCTCGCCTCGGCGCTGTGGGACGAGCAGCGCCGGCAGCACTGCCTGGACCGCTGGGTGCAGGCGGCCCGTGACGCCGGGTCCCTGCAGCAGCTCGACTCCGCGCTGTGGGTCCAGTCGCTGACCGAGGCGCAGATGGGTAGTCCGCGGACCGCGGCCGGATACATGGAGCAGGTCCGTGAGCTGCGTCGGGCCATCGGCTACGAGGCCGAGCACGTGGTCAACGTCTCGCTGCTGGCCTGGAACGGGGTGCCCCGTGAACAGGTGGTGGCGATGGCCGAGGGAGCTCGGGCGGCCGGCTTCGGTGGGGTGCACTCGGCGGCGGTCGCGGCGCTCGCGATGGTCGACCTGGCCTGCTCGCGCTACCAGGAGGCCCACGACCTCCTGGCCCCGATCGTCGACGTGCCCTTCTTCCACACCACCCCCCTGGCCTACCCCGACTTCGTCGAGGCGTGCGTACGTACCGGACGCACCGACCGGGCCACCGACGTCCTCAAACTGATGGAAGCCCGGGCCACCGCCTGCGCAACGCCGTGGGCGGTCGGGGTCGCGGCCCGCTCCCGGGCCCTGGTGACCGGCCGGCAGGTCGACTACCTCAAGGCCATCGAGGCGCTGGAGAGCGCCTCGATGAACACCGAACTGGGACGGGCGCACCTGCTTTACGGGGAATGGCTGCGCCGGACCAGACGCCGGCGTCTGGCCCGGGAGCACCTGCACCAGGCGACCGAGCTGTTCGCCCGATCGGGGGCGGACGTCTTCGCCGAGCGGGCGAACGGCGAGCTGGAGGCGATGGGCGAGGCCCGCACCCCCACGAGCCCGAGCGGCACGCCCGCCCTGACCCCGCAGGAGGCCACGGTGGCGCGACTGGCCGCGAGCGGCCGGACCAACGCCGAGATCGCCGCGACGATGTTCCTGAGTACCAACACGGTCGACTACCACCTCCGGAAAGTCTTCTCCAAGCTGGGCATCTCCTCGCGCCGGCAGCTGGCCGACCGGCTCGGCCAGTGATCACTACGAGGATCACGTGGTCCGCGGCGGCGGGGCGGCGGTGAGGCTCTAGGAGACAGAACTCCCCCACAGGAGCCCGCTCTCACTGAGACCCGGAGGCGCCCCATGCCCTTCGTCACCGCCGACGACGGAGCCGAGATCTTCTACAAGGACTGGGGGACCAGCGGTACCCCGGTCGTCCTGAGCCACGGCTGGCCGCTGAACTCCGACGCCTGGGAGGCCACCGCGCGCTTCCTGGCCGAGAACGGCCACCGGGCGATCGCCCACGACCGGCGTGGGCACGGCCGCTCCAGCCAGACCTGGCACGGCAACGAGATGGACACCTACGCCGACGACCTGGCCGCCCTGCTCGACACCCTCGACCTCGAGGACGTCACCCTGGTGGGGCACTCCACCGGCGGCGGGGAGGTCGTGCACTACGTCGGGCGGCACGGGACCGCCCGGGTGGCCAAGGTGGTGCTGGTCTCGGCGGTACCTCCGCTGATGCTGCGTCAGGACGACAACCCCGAGGGTTTGCCGATCGAGATCTTCGACGGCCTGCGCGCAGGGGAGGCGGCCGACCGCTCCCAGCTCTACCGCGACCTGGCCGACGGCCCGTTCTTCGGGCACAACCGCAAACAGGATGTGCCACAGGGTTTCCGCGACGCGTTCTGGCTGCAGAGCATGGCCTGCGGGCACCGTGCGGCCTACGAGTGCATCGCCGCCTTCTCGGCCACCGACTTCCGCCCCGACCTGGCCAAGGTCGACGTGCCCACGCTGGTGGTGCACGGCGACGACGACCAGATCGTGCCGTTCGAGGTCGGGGGCAAGCGCTCCGCCGACCTGGTCGAGGGGGCGGTGCTCAAGGTCTACGAGGGCAGCGGCCACGCCCTGCCCGACACCGACCGGGACCGGCTGCACGCCGATCTGCTCGCCTTCATCGATGCCTGAAAACACTGAATTCCTGAGAACCCCGAAAACACTGAGAGGTCAAACGCAGATGAGCGAAACCCCCGACACCGTCGTCCTGGTCCACGGCCTGTGGGTGACTCCCCGCAGCTGGGCCGACTGGGTGGCCTACTACCAGGCCAAGGGCCTGAACGTGATCGCCCCCGCCTACCCCGGCTTCGAGATCGAGGTCGAGGCGCTGCGGGAGAACCCCGACGTGATCGCCCGGCTGACCGTGCCCGAGACGCTGGACCACCTGGAGTCGGTGATCCGCTCGGTCGAGACCCCGCCGATCATCATGGGCCACTCCTTCGGCGGCACCCTGACCCAGCTGCTGCTGGCCCGGGGCCTGGGCTCGGCCGGCGTGGTGATCGACTCGGCCCCGACCGAGGGCGTGCGGGTCAACCCGATCTCGCAGGCCCGCTCGCTGTTCCCGGCCCTGAAGAACCCGGCCAACCGTAAGCGGGCGGTGGCCTTCACGGCCGAGGAGTGGCACTACGCCTTCGCCAACACCCTGAGCGAGGAGGACTCCCGGGCCAGCTGGGAGAAGTACGCGATCGCGGCGCCCGGCCACTGGGTGTTCGAGTACGGCCTGTTCGCCAACTTCAAGCCCGGCCACCAGGACACCTGGGTGGACTACACCGCCGACCGGGCGCCGCTGCTGTTCATCGCGGGGGAGAAGGACCACATCATGCCGCCCTCGGTGAACCGCTCGAACGCCAAGCACTACGCCAAGTCGCCCGCCCTGACCGAGTACTTCGAGTTCGAGGGCCGCGACCACTGGACCTGCGGGGCGCCCGGCTGGGAGGCCGTGGCCGACCACGCGCTGGAGTGGGCCCTGAAGAACGCCGTCGTGCGTCCGTAGTCGGGGCTCCGCAAGAAGAGCGGCGGGCGCCCGGGTGCCCGCCGCTTTTTCGGGCAGGCATTGCACAAACATCTGTGCACATGTAATTGTGTACAGGTGACCTCAGAACCTGGCCGACGGGAGATCAGCGACCTCAGAACCCTGAGGGCGCTCAGTCACCCGCGGCGGTACGCGGTGTTCCAGCAGCTCTCGGTGCTGGGGCCGGCCACCTCGGCCTCGCTGGCCCGGGCGATGCAGCTGAACACCGGGGCCACCAGCTACCACCTGAGGGAGCTGGCCAAGTTCGGGTTCGTCGAGGAGTACCAGCCGCAGGAGGGGGCGCACGGCCGCGAGCGGTGGTGGCGGGTGGTCCCGGGCGACCTGCGTTTCCCGCCGCCGTCCCGGCAGACCCCGCAGATCCGAGAACTGTTCGACGAGATGAACCGGCAGGCGTACCTGGCCGACGTCGAACTGTTCGAGCAGTTGCGGCGCGAGAGCGACGGTCTGGGTGTCTGGGCCGATGCGTTCCTGTCGTCGCGCGGCACGATCCAGGTGTCCCCGGACGAGCTGAGCCAGTTCTTCGAGGAACTGATCGCCCTGGTGAACAAGTACAAGCGGGACGGTGGCGGTGACCAGACCCGCACCGTGCTGACCCGGTTCTTCGCCTTTCCAGCACCTGAACAGAGCACTGAACAGAGCACTGAACGGAACAGCTGAGCAGTTGACACCCGTGGGGGGACGAGATGGGTATGTGGGGGACATCGGGGCGGGCGTTGCGGGAAGCGTTGCCTGCGGCGGCTTTACAGATGGACGGGGTCGGCCGGGTCCACGGCAGCGGAACCAGTGCGGTGCGGGCGTTGAGGAACGTCGACCTGGCGGTCGCATCGGGCAGTTTCACGGCGGTGATGGGGCCCTCCGGGTCGGGCAAGAGCACGCTCCTGCAGTGCGCGGCCGGGCTGGACCGGCCCACCAGCGGTTCGGTCCGGCTGGCCGGCACCGATCTGACCGGGATGTCCGAGGTGGCGCTGACCCGGCTGCGACGCACCCGGATCGGTTTCGTGTTCCAGGGTTTCAACCTTCTGCCCGCGCTGACCGCCCGGGAGAACGTGACGCTCCCGCTGCGGTTGGCCCGGCAGCGGGTGCCCCGGCCCTGGCTGGATGAGGTGATCGAGCGGGTCGGCCTGGCGCAGCGGGCCGATCACCGGCCCGACCAGCTCTCCGGCGGTCAACAGCAGCGCGTCGCCATCGCCCGGGCCCTGATCACCCGCCCGGACATCATTTTCGCCGATGAGCCGACCGGTGCTCTGGACACCGTGACCGCCGGCGAGATCCTGCAGTTGCTCCGGGAGTGCGTGGACGAGGGCGGGCAGACCCTGCTGATGGTCACGCACGACCCGGTCGTGGCCGCGCACGCGCACCGGGTGGTGTTCCTGGCCGACGGTGAGATCGCCGATCAGCTGGAAGCGCCCGGCGTGCAGCAGATCTCCGACCGGCTCCAGAGTCTGCGGGGAGTGCGGTCATGATCCGGTACGCCCTGCGCACCCTGTGGTTCCGGCGCACCGCGAATCTGGCCGTCGTGGCCGCCCTGGCCCTGGCCGCGGCGCTGGTCACCGCCTGCGGCAGTCTTCTGGCCACCGGCCTGCAGGGGCAGGTGCGCACCGAGCGCTACGCGGCCGCCGACCTGATGGTCACCGGTGACCAGGCCGTGCACCAGGACAAGGTCAAGAAGAAGGACGGCGAGGTCAAGGTCAAGCGCAAGTCCAAGCCGCTGGCCGAGCGGGTCTGGCTGCCTGAGCAGGTCGTGGCGCAGGTCCGGGCCGTGCCGGGCGTGCAGCGGGCCGTTCCGGAGCTGACGTTCCCGGCCAACCCGGTGAGTGCGGCCGGAGACATCGTCGCCGGGCCGGACGGCGCCGAGGTCCTCGGGCACGCCTGGGAGTCCGCCGCCCTCACCCCCTTCACACTGGAGTCGGGCAGCGAGCCGACGGGGGAGCGGGACGTCGTCCTCGACCAGGGGCTGGCCCAGCGTTCCGGAGTGAGAACTGGCGACAGCGTCCAGATTCAGTCGGCCTCCGGACTGACCACCTATCAGGTCACAGGCCTCGCCGAGTCTGCGACCGGCGAGCTGCGCGAGCAGTCGTCCCTGTTCTTCTCCAGCACCGAGGCGGCTCGCCTGAGCGGGCGCTCCGGACAGGTGGCCACGATCGGGGTGATCGCCGAGCCGGGGGTCGAGGAGCGGCAGCTGAAGAGCGCACTCAGCAGCGCGCTGGCCGGCTCCGGGGCGCAGGTGCGTCCGGCCGCCGAGCGTGGAGCGATCGAGTTCCTCGACGCCGACCGGTCCCGGGTGCAGCTGATCAGTCTGGGCGGCGCCCTGGCCGGAACCTCGCTGATGGTCGGGCTTCTGGTGATCACCGGCATCCTCACTCTGGCGGTGCAGCAGCGCAGCCGGGAGCTCGCCCTGCTGCGGGCCATCGCCGCCACTCCGCGCCAGGCGCGCCGGCTGATCGGCGCCGAGGCACTTCTTCTCGCTGTCCCCTCCACCGTTTTCGGTGCCTTGCTCGGCCTGCCCCTTGCCT
The DNA here is from genome assembly GCF_030269265.1 of Kineosporia sp. NBRC 101677. Lineage (NCBI taxonomy): Bacteria > Bacillati > Actinomycetota > Actinomycetes > Kineosporiales > Kineosporiaceae > Kineosporia > Kineosporia sp. NBRC 101677. The sequence continues at coordinate 223,182 of NZ_BSTA01000007.1, read as the reverse complement.
TCGTGGTGTACCGGCTCTTCGTCGGCCAGGGCATCGCCCCGGAAACCATGCCCCTGACCGTCAGTCCGTTCCCGCCCCTGGCGGCGGCCCTCGCCGTCACCCTGGGCGCCTTGGTGGCGGCCCGGCTGGCCGCCCGCCGGGTCGCGCGCATCCGTCCCGGGCAGGCGCTGGCCGAGTCTGCGACCGAGCCGGACGGCATGCCCAGGTCCCGGCTGCTCGCCGGAACCGGTTTCCTGGCCGCCGGTCTCGCGCTGCTGTTCACGCTGACCCGGCTGCACACCGAACCTGCTTCTTCGCCCGTGCTCTACCTGGCGATCATCGTGCTGTCCACGGCCGTCGCCCTGCTGGGTCCGGTCGTCACCCGGTTGGCCGTGGGAGCACTCGGCTCGGTGCTGAAATTCTCACCGGTCAGCGGGTTCCTGGCGGCCGCGGGCACCAAGGCCTACGCCCGGCGCTTCTCGGGGGCCGTCACCCCGCTGACCCTGCTGGTCGGGATGACCTGTGCCGTCCTGTTCGCCCAGACCACCATCGGGCACGCCGCCCGCAACCAGTTGGCCGAAGGCACGCTGGCCGATCTGGTGGTCGCATCGTCCGGTCCGGGAGTGCCGGCGCCGGCTGCGGAGGCCCTGCGGGCGACGCCTGGCGTGGAAACGGTGACCCAGGTCGTCCACAGCACCGTCCGGGTCGGCCTGGACAAGTACCCCATCCAGGGGGTCACACCGAACGGCCTGAACAACACCATGGATCCGGACGTGGTGGAGGGGTCTTTGGACGGCCTGGCCGACGGTGGCGTGGCGATCAGCGAGAACGCCCGCCGAACCATCGGCGGGGTGGGCAGCCGACCGGTGGTCACCCTGGGCGACGGCACCCGGGTGGAGCTGACGGTGGTCGCGGTGTACCGGCGGGGCCTAGGTTTCGGCGATCTGACCGCGGCCCACGACCTGGTGGCCGCGCACATGGACCGTCCCGCAGCCGCAACCCTCCTGGTCCGCGCTGACCCCACCGCCGCCGCAAACGTCCAAAAGGCGGTTCAGGAGTTCGCCGGGCTCAGCGTGCAGGATCAGGCCGAGGCACGCACCGGCCAGGGGGACAGTGACACCGCCGTCACCCTGATCGCGCTGGGACTGATCCTCGGCTTCACGGCCATCGCGGTGGTGAACACGCTGGCCCTGACCACCTCGGCCCGAGGTCCGGAGTACGCGCTGCTGCGCCTGATCGGGGCCACCCGGCGTCAGGTGATGGACATGCTCCGGCTGGAAACCCTTCTCCTGGTGCTGATCGCCGCAGTGGTGGGCACTCTGATCGCGGTGGCCACCCTGACCGCCTTCGCGATCGGGATGACCGGCTCCGCCGCAGTGCACCTGCCACCGGTCAGCTACGCCGCGGTGCTGGCTCTGGCCACCGCGTTGGCCCTGGGCACCACCGTGGCCTCGGCGAGGGTGGCGCTCAGAGCTCGGTGATGGTGGCCGCCAGGGCCTTCAGCTCAGGAATGCCGCCGGCCTCGGCCAGGGTCTCCTGCAACACCCGGTCATGGGTGGGGTGGGCCTGGCCTAGGAGGTCGCGGCCGGCCGGGGTGAGCTCGGTGTAGATACCCCGCCGGTCGTCCGCGCACAGGATCCGGGTGAGCAGGGCCCGGTCTTCCAGGCGGTTGACCAGGCGGGTGGTCGCGCTGCTGGACAGGGCGGCGGCGCGGGCCAGCTGCTGCATGCGCATGTGCCAGCCGTCCTGCCGGCTGAGGGCGTCGAGCACGGTGAACTCGACCACCGAGAGCCCGTGCTCACGCTGCAGCGCGCGCTCCAGCTCGCTCTCGATCAGCCCGTGCAGGGCCGCGAGCGTGCGCCACCCGCGGGCCCGGATCTCCACCGCATCGTCCGCAATTCCCACGGATGCCCACCTCCATCGCCGTCAGCACCCGAGTCTAGCAGCTTGCGCCGATATCCAGCGTGTGCAACTATCGCCAACTGTTGCGTCCGCCGATAGTTGCAGACGCGGATAGTCGCCTGGCGCAGATCAGTGCCGGGGGACGGTACACAGCAATCGTGGAAGGACCCATCCCATGCCTGTCGCGCTCTACGCGCTGGCTCTCGGCGGCTTCGGCATCGGCCTGACCGAGTTCGTGATCGCCGGTCTGCTGCCGGAGGTGGCGGCCGACTTCGACGTCTCCGAGACCACCGCCGGCTACCTGATCTCCGGCTACGCCCTCTCGGTGGCGGTCGGCGGCATCCTGCTCACCGCCCTGCTCGGCCGCCTGGACCGCAAGAAGGCCCTGCTCGGCCTGCTCATGCTGTTCATCCTCGGCAACGGGCTCTCCGCCCTGGCCGGCACCTACGAGGTGATGCTGGCCGGCCGGGTGGTCGCGGCCCTGTGCCACGGTGCGTTCTTCGGCATCGGGGCCGTGGTCGCCGCCGACCTGGTCGACGAGAAGCGCCGGGCGGCCGCCATCTCGGTGATGTTCGCCGGGCTGACCATCGCCAACGTGCTCGGGGTGCCGCTGGGCACCTTCCTTGGCCAGGCCGCGGGCTGGCGGGCCACCTTCTGGGCGATCACCGCGATCGGCGTGGTGGCCCTGGCCGGCATCCTGGCCCTGGTGCCCGCCCATCCGGCCGGCGCCCGGAACAGCAGCGTGCCGGCCGAGTTCGGCCTCTTCCGCAGCCGCCAGGTCTGGCTGTCGATGCTGGTCACCGTGCTCGGTTTCGGCGGCATGTTCGGCGGTTTCACCTACATCGCCTACACCCTCACCGAGGTCTCCGGCTTCAGTGCCGGCGCGGTGCCGTGGATGCTCGTGCTGTTCGGAGTGGGCACGTTCACCGGTAACCTGCTCGGCGGCCGGTTCGCCGACCGGGACCTGGGCCGGACCCTGGTCGTCGTGATGGCCGCGCTCGCCGCGATCCTGGCCCTGTTCGCGCTGACCGCCGGCTCTCAGGCCGCGACGATCGTGGTCATGGTCCTGATGGGCGGCTTCGGTTTCGCCACCGTGCCCGGCCTGCAGATGCGCATCATGAACTACGCCGCGCACACCCCGACCCTGGCCTCCGGGGCCAACATCGCCGCGTTCAACCTGGGCAACGCCTTCGGCGCCTGGGTGGGCGGCGTGACCCTGGCCGCCGGGCTGGGCTACACCTCACCGCTGTGGGCCGGAGCCGGGATCACACTCGCCGGTCTGGCCGTGTTCCTGCTGGCCGCCCGGGTGAAGGGCGGCGAGTTCGCCCCGGCCGAGCCCGAAATCATCAAGGAGACAGTATGATCCCGCAGATCACCCTCAACAACGGCGACCGCATGCCTCAGCTCGGCTTCGGGGTGTTCCAGGTGCCGGACGACGCGACCCAGCAGGCGGTCGAGGCGGCCCTGGCCGCGGGCTACCGCAGCATCGACACGGCCGCCGTGTACGGCAACGAGCGCGGTGTCGGAAGGGCGCTGGCTGCAGCCGGTATCGCCCGGGAAGAGCTGTTCGTCACCACCAAGCTCTGGGTGCCGGACATGGGCCGGGAGGTCACCGAGGCCGCTCTCGAGGCCAGCTTGGCCAAGCTCGGCCTGGACGCGGTCGACCTCTACCTGATCCACTGGCCCGCCCCGCGCACCGACGCCTACCTGGACGCCTGGCAGACCATGGAAAAGCTGGTGGCAGATGGCAGGACGCGCGCGATCGGCGTGTCGAACTTCCTGCCCGAGCACCTCGACCGGCTGGTGGCGCTGGGCGGAACCGTGCCCGCGGTGAACCAGATCGAGCTGCACCCGGCCCTGCAGAACCGAGCCGCCGTAGCGGCCAATCAGAAGCTGGGCGTGGCCACCGAGGCCTGGAGTCCGCTGGCCCAGGGCGCGGTGCTCAGCGATGAACCGGTCACGGCGGCTGCGCGGGCGCACGGTGTCAGCCCGGCTCAGGTCGTGCTGCGCTGGCACCTGCAGAAGGGCAACGTGGTGATCCCGAAATCGGTCACCCCGAAGCGGATCTCCGAGAACTTCGACGTCTTCGGCTTCGAGCTGACCCAGGCGGAGATGGATGCTGTGGACGGCCTGGACCGCGACGGCCGCACCGGTCCCCACCCCAGCTCTTTCAACGGCTGACCAGGGCTCGGGCCAGGGCGCCGACGGCGGCCCGCCCGGCCCGGTTGGCGCCCACGGTCGACTGCGAAGGGCCGAAACCGATGAGGTGAACCCGCGGCTCATCGGCCACCTGGGTGCCGATGAGCCGGATGCCGCCCTCGGGAGTCCGTAGTCCCAGCGGGTCGAGGTGGCTCAGAGACGCCTTGAAACCCGTTGCCCAGAGCACGGTGTCGACCGGTGTGAACGACCCGTCCGCCTCCCGCACTCCTTCGGGTTCCAGAGCGGTGAACATAGGACGTCGGTGGAGGGCCCCGCGGTCACGGGCCGCGAGCGCGTACGGGGTCCAGATCAAACCCGTATAAGAGACGACACTTCCGGTGGGCCGGCCGGCCTCCACATCGGCGACCACCTTGGCGATGGTCTCCCGGCCGGCCACCTCGGGCTCGAAACCGTCTTCCCGAAAGACCGGTTCGCGGCGGGTGTACCAGAACGTCTCGGCGTTGCGGGAGATCTCCTCGAGCAACTGGATCGCGGAGATCCCGCCGCCGACGACCGCCACCCGCTGGCCGGCGAACTCGTCGGCCGAGACGTAGTCGCGGGTGTGCAGTTGCCGGCCCCCGAAGCGGCCGGGGTAGTGCGGCCGCACCGGATTGTCCCAGGTGCCGGTGGCATTGATGATCGCCTCGGCCGACCAGTCACCCCGGTCGGTGCTGATCCGGAAGCCGGATCCTTCCCGCTGCACCTGCCGGACCCTGACCGGCCGCAGGATGGGCAGGCCGAGCGCACGTTCGTAGTCCGCGAAGTACTGCGGTACGGCCGTGCGGCTCGGCTCTTCGGGGTTCTGGGGCGGCCGGGGGAAGCCGGGCAGATCGAAGATCCCGTTGACCGTCTCCATCCGTAGCGACTCCCAGCGGTGACGCCAGGCCCCGCCCGGACCGGACTCCGCGTCGAACATCACGAAGTCCAGTCCTCGGCGCTGCAGGTGGTACCCGGCCGACAGACCGGCCTGACCGGCTCCGACCACGGCCACCGCCACCCTGTCCATGTCCCGTGAAGGAGGCCCGGGGGCAGGCTATTCCGCGGTGACCACGGCCGTGACGCGGATCTCGATGTGCATGGTGGGCAGTCCGAGCGCGGTGACGCCCACCTGGGTCCAGATCGGCGCCCGGTCCGGCATCCGGCGGCGGTACTCCTCCACGATCACCGGGTTGTGGTGCTCGGACATCGTCTGCCCCTCGCCCAGCACGTGGTACGAGTTCACGTGGATCACGTCGCTCCAGGTCGCCCCGGCGGTGTTCAGGGTGCGCTCGACGTTCTCGAAGGCGCGGCGGATCTCGTCCTCCAGGGACTCCGGGATGACGAAGTCGTCGTCCCAGCCGCCCTGGCCGGAGATCTCCACCCGGTCGCCGATCCGGACCGCCTGGTTGTAGTGGAGCAACTCGAGGGCCTTCTCGCCGTAGCCGGGCGTGGCGGTGAACTGCATGACGTTTCCTCCTGATGACTTCATGTGTGAAGTGAAGCTAACACGCCGATCACTTCAAGCGTCAAGTCATTGAGGAAATCGGTACCCTGGCTGCATGAGCACTGCCGAGCAGCCCCGGTGGCTGAACGCCGACGAGAAGGAGGCCTGGACCGGCCTGATCTCGCTGATGCTGCTGCTGCCCGGCCGCCTGGAGGCACCGCTTCAGCGGGTGGGCGGCCTGAGCCTGTTCGAGTACATGGTCCTGAGCCAGATGTCCGACGCCCCCGAGCGCCGGCTGCGGATGAGCGAGCTGGCGTTCCTGGCCAGCGGCTCGCTGTCGCGTCTGTCGAACGTGGTCAAGCGCTTCGAGAAGAAGGGCTGGGTGGAGCGCTACCCCGACCCGTCGGACGGCCGGTACACGATCGCCGCGCTCACCGAAGAGGGCTACGCGGTGGTGGTCGAGACCGCACCGGCGCACGTGGAGTCGGTGCGCCAGTACGTCTTCGACAAGCTCGATGCCGCCGACCGCCGGGCGCTGTCGCGGATCGCCGAGAAACTCCGGGTCCGGCCGGTGGACCTGGGCCCGGAGGAGCGGCTCAGATCGGGTCGTTGATGCGGTGCAGGAAGCGCCGCGTGCGCTCGTGCTCCGGGTTGTCGAGCACCTGTGCCGGGGTGCCGTGCTCGACCACCACACCGCCGTCCATGAACAGCACCTGGTCGGCCACCTGCCGGGCGAACCGCATCTCGTGCGTCACCACGACCATCGTCCAGCCCTCGGAGGCCAGGCTTTTCATCACCGAGAGCACCTCGCCGACCAGTTCCGGGTCGAGGGCGGAGGTGGGCTCGTCGAACAGCATCAGCCGGGGCTTGATGGCCAGCGCCCGGGCGATGCCGACGCGCTGCTGCTGACCACCGGAGAGCTGGTACGGGTACTGCTCGGCCTTCTCGGCCAGACCGACCCGTTCCAGCAGCGTCAGCGCCTCGGCCCGCACCTCGGCCGCCGGGCGCTTCTGCACCACGATCGGGCCCTCGGTGACGTTGCGCAGCACGCTCAGGTGCGGGAACAGGTTGTGGTGCTGGAAGACCATCCCGCTCTGCGCCCTGAGCCTGGTCAGAGCCCGCCGGTCCGGCTTCGCGGCGAAGTCGACACCGACGTCCCCGATCTGCACCGTGCCCTGGTCGGGCACCTCCAGACCGTTGAGCGAACGCAACACGGTGGTCTTGCCCGACCCGGACGGTCCGACCAGCACCGTCACCGAACCGGCCGGCGCCGAGAGGTCGATACCGCGCAGCACGTGGTTGTCGCCGAACGACTTGTGCAGCCCCCGGACTTCCAGCAGATCGGTCATGAGGCCACGTACCTGTCCAGTCGGGTTTCCAGCCGGGTCTGGGCGAACGACAGCACCAGGCAGACCACCCAGTAGTAGACCGCCGCCACGCTGTAGAGGGTGAAGAACTCGAAGGTCGGGGCGGCCAGTTCCTGGGCCTTGCGCAGGGTTTCGGTGACCAGGATGGTGGAGGCCAGCGAGGTGTCCTTGACCAGCGAGATCAGCGTGTTCGACAGCGGCGGGACGGCCACCCGGCTGGCCTGCGGCAGGATGATCCGCCGCATCGTGGTCGGGTAGTTCATGCCGACGGTCAGCGCCGCCTCGTGCTGTCCGCGCGGCACCGAGAGGATGGCCGCCCGGATGATCTCGGCCGCGTAACCACCCACGTTGAGGGTGAACGCGATGCACGCACTGGGGAACGGGTCGATCGTCGCGCCGAGCGAGGGCAGGCCGTAGAAGATGATGAAGAGCTGCACCAGCAGCGGCGTTCCGCGGATCACCGAGACGTAGGCCCGGGCGATTGCCGAGACCGGCCAGAACGGTGACAACCGCATCAGTGCGACGACCAGCGCCACCACCAGGCCCAGCACGAAGCTGACGGCGGTGAGCGGGATGGTGCCCTTGATCATCCCCTCGGTCAGGGGGCCGAGCGAGCTCCGGATCAGCTCGACGGTCGACTCGTCCACCTAGGCTCAGCTCTCGGTCGAGGACTCGACGGAGACGTCAGTGCCGAAGTACTTCTGCGAGATCTCGGCCAGCGTGCCGTCGGCCGCCAGCTCCTTCAGCGCGGTGTCGAACTCGGCGGCCAGGTCGCTGCTGTCCTTGCGGAAGGCGAACGCCTGCTGGTTGACCTCGCCGATCGTGCCGGAGATCTTGACGTCCTTGTCGCCGCTGGTGTTCAGGTACTCCAGCACGGCCAGGTTGTCGTTCAGGGTGACGTCGACCCGCTTCTGCTTGAGCAGGGCGACGGACTGGGTGAGCCCCTCGACGGCCTCCACCTTGGCGCCGGCCGCCTCGGCCGCCTCGCCCCAGTTGCTGGTGGCCGACTGGGCGGCGGTCTTGCCCTTGAGGTCGGCCTCGGTGGTGATCGAGGTGTCGCCGGCCTGGGTCACGATCACACCCTGGGAGTAGGTGTACGGCGCGGAGAAGGTGTATTTGGCCTCGCGCTCGGGGTTGACCGTGACCTGGTTGGCCACCACGTCGAAGCGCTTGGCCTCCAGCCCGGCGAAGATCGAGTCCCAGTTGGTCTCGGAGAACTCGACCTCACGGCCGAGCTTCTCGGCGACCGCCTCGACCACCTCGACGTCGTAGCCGGTGAGCTCGTTGGTGCCCTCCTCGTGGAAGGTGAAGGGGGCGTAGGTGCCCTCGGTGCCGACCTTCAGCGGGTCCTTGCTGCCGCCGTCGGAGCCGCCGGAAGCGCTGTCCGTGTCACTGTCACTGCCGCAGGCGGCCAGGCTCAGCGCCATCAGTGCGGCGGCGGAGACGGCGAGGAACCTCTTGCTGGTCATCGGACGAACCCTTCATTTTCGACAGAGATGGTAAGGATGGCATCCCTGTCGGCACACTGTGAAATCGACCAGGAGCGTAACGCGGATTCGCGCAGTTGCTGGTTTGGGGTGGTCATACCTCTGCTTGGCTACGGAATGTCCGCCGGTAACCGGCCGGAGAGGTGGCGAACCGGGCGGCGAAGTTCTGCCGCAGGGTCACCGGACTGCCGAAGCCGCAGGCCTGGGCGATCCGGTCGACTCCCCAGTGGGTGGTCTCCAGCAGCAGGCGGGCCTCGTCGAGGCGGCGGTCGGTGACCCAGCGGGCCGGGGTGGTGCCGGTGGCCTCGCGGAAGCGGCGCACGAAGTTACGGCGGCTCATGGTCGCCCGGGCGGCCAGGTCCTCCAGGGTGAGCGGCTGGTCCAGGCGGGTGAGGGCCCAGGCCAGCACCTCGGCGATCGGGGCGTCGGTGTCGGCGTTGATCACCGGGCGCTCGATGTACTGCGCCTGCCCGCCCTCCCGGTGCGGGGCGACGACCAGGCTGCGGGCGACCCGGTTGGCGTGGGTCACGCCGAGGTGCTTGCGCACGACGTGCAGGCAGGCGTCGATGCCGGAGGCGGTGCCGGCCGAGGTGAGCACGTCGTCGTGGTCGATGTAGAGCACCCCGCTGTCGACGGTGATGCCGGGGTGGCGGTCGGCCAGCTCCTGGGTGGCGCTCCAGTGGGTGACGGCCGAGCGGCCCTCCAGGAGACCCGCCTGGGCGATCGGGAAGGCGCCCAGGCAGAGCCCGATGACCGTCGAGCCGGTGGCATGAGCGGAATTGATGACGTTGGTGAGCCCCGATTCCGCGGGAGCGAGGCTTTCGTGCCAGGAGGGGATGACGACGATGTCGGCGCCCACCGTCGTGCCCGGCCCGCCCAGCCCGGCGACCGCGTAACCCTCCGCGGTGGTGATGCCCCGGCCGTCGGTGGACCACAGCTGCGTGGTCCACTCGCCCAGCCCGAGCTTGGTCACCTCGCCGAACACCAGCTGGGGAGCGGCGAGGTGGAACATGGAGACGCCGTCGAAGGCGTGGATCGCGATGCGCATCGGTGGGGGAGTACCCGGCCTTCCTGGGTCCGCTTCTCTTGGCCTGATCTCATCGCAATTATGCATTCGGGCCACTCGTCAGGGCCCCGGTCAGGCGTGAAGCTCTTGGTAACGCCGAACGAGAAGGAGCTAACGATGAGCACCCCCAAGCGCGCCCTGGTCGTGGTCGACGTCCAGCAGGAGTACTTCGACGGTCCGCTGGAGATCCAGTACCCGCCGCGCGAGACCTCTCTCCAGCAGATCGTCCAGGTCATCCGGACCGCCCAGGACCTCGGTCTGCCGATCGCCTACGCCCAGCACACCGCCCCGGCCGACAGCCCGGTGTTCGCCGAGGGCTCGGCCGGCTGGCAGCTGCACCCCGAGATCGAGGCCCTCGTCGGGGACAGCAAGCGGTTCACCAAGGAGTTCGGAAGTGTCTACGCCGGAACCGGTCTCGCCGACTGGCTGCGCGAGCAGGGCGCCGACACGATCACCCTGACCGGCTACATGACCCACAACTGCGACCTGGCCTCCTCGGTCGAGTCCGAGGGGCTCGGGTTCACCGCCGAGATCCTGTCCGACGCCACCGGGGCCACCCACCTGGCCAACGAGGCCGGGCACGTGAGCGCGCAGGACCTGCACACCACGCTGATGACGTTGTTCAACGCCAACTTCGCGGCGGTGGCCACGGTGGACCAGTGGACGGACGCGGCCCGGTCCGGCCGCGCGCTGGCCAAGAACGACCTGGTGACGTCGGCGGTGACCGGGCGTCAGAAGTTCAGTTCCTAGGGGTGGACGTAGGGCGGGGCGGTGCTCCGTCTGATCAGCAACTCGGTGTCGTCGGACCCGGCGCCGGTCTCGCCGGGATCACTGGCCGGTTTGCCGATCCGGGCCAGCAGGGTGTCCACCAGCCCCCGCCCGTGCCGGGCGTAGTCCACCTTCACGGTGGTCAGGGGCGGGCGCAGGTAGCCACTCTCGGGGATGCCGTCGAACCCGGTGACGCTGATCCGGCCGGGCACGTCGATGCCGTGCTCGTCCAGGGCCAGCAGCGCGCCCAGGGCCATCTGGTCGTTGCCGCAGACCAGCGCCGTGATCTCGCCGAGCTGGTGCGGGCCGAGCTCCCGCACGGCCTGGGCGCCGGAGGCGGCCGACCAGTCCCCGGCCAGCTCGGTCACCAGCTCCAGACCGTGCTGGGCCAGGGCTGCCCGGACCGCCTCCGAGCGCCGCCGGGCCGCCAGCCAGGTGGGGGAACCACCCAGGTAGGCGACCCGGCGGTGCCCGAGCCCGGCCAGATGCTCCGCCACCAGCGCCATCCCGCGCTCGCTGAGCGTCGCCCCCTGGCCCGGGTCGGGCTCCAGCTCCATCACCATCGGCACGCTGATCAGGGACGGCGCGTCGGCCTTGCCCAGCAGCCGGTCCACCGGCGCGAACGCCAGCAGCCCGGCCACGTCGGCCCGGTCGAGCAGCCCGAGCGCCCGCTGGATCGCCTGCTCGTCACCCGGGTGCAGGCTGACGATCTCCAGCAGGTACCCGGCCTCGGCGGCCCGCTGGGTGGCACCCTGCACGGTCTTGCTCGGACCCACCTCCTGCAGCTCGAACACCAGCGCCCCGATCCGGTTGGCCTGGCTGGTGGCCAGGGCCCGGGCCGTGGTGTTGGGGCGGTAGCGCAGGGTCTGGATCGCCGCCGAGACCCGCTGCAGCGTCTCCGGACGGAACTTGCCCTGCCCCCGCAGCACCATGGCGACCGTCTGGTGCGAGACCCCCGCCTCCTTGGCCACGTCGTAGATCGTCGGACGACGGGCCGGAGGCTCAGACTTCACCGCAGCACTGCCCGTCCGTTCTCTGCGGCGACCCGCTCGCCGCCGGGCAGAGCAATACCCCAGTCGGTGCCGGCTTCCGACTCGGCGACGATCTCGTCGCCGCCGCGGCGCACGGTGAACCCCACTCCCGGACCATGACCGGTGAGAATATCCACCCGGCGCTCCCAGTCGTCGGCAGTGCCGTCTGCATTGCCCGGGTTGACCACCAGGGTCAGCCCTTCCAGGTGGTCGGTGTCCGGCCGTTCCTCGCTGGCCCCCAGGGCCACCACGCCGCCGGGGCGCACCAGCAACGGCAGCGAGTCCACCTCGTGCCGCTCCCGCAGCCAGCGGCCGCCGGTGACCTTCTCGCCGGTGAGCAGGCGGACCCACTCGCCCTCGGGCAGGTAGTACTCCACCTCGCCCTCCGGGTCGAACACCGGCGCCACCAGCAGGTCGGGGCCGAGCATGTACTGCCGGTCCAGATAGGCCACGGCCGGGTCGTGCGGGAACTCCAGGATCATCGACCGCATCACCGGGGTGCCGCTCACGTGTGCCTGCCGGCCTGCGGCCAGCAGGTAGGGCGCCAGGCGGGACTTGAGCCGGGCGAACTTGCGCGTGACCGCCACCGCGCCGTACTCGCCCTCGCTGTCAGCTGAGCCACTGTCGACCAGCCACGGCACCCGGTAGGAGTTGTTCCCGTGGAACCGGCTGTGGCTGGACAGCATGCCGAACGCCGTCCACCGCTTGAACAGGGTCGCGTCCGGCGTGCCCTCGAAGCCACCGATGTCGTGACTCCAGTAGCCGAAGCCGGACAGGCCCAGACTCAGCCCCCCGCGCAGGGTCTCGGCCATCGAGATGTAGGTGGCGGTGTTGTCGCCGCCCCAGTGCACCGGGAACTGCTGGCCCCCGGCGGTCGCCGAGCGGGCGAACACGACCGCCTCGCCGCGTCCCTTGACCTCCTCGATCACCTCGAACACGGCCCGGTTGTAGTTCTGCGTGTAGAGGTTGTGCAGCCGCTCGGGGTCGCCCCCGGAGTGATGGACCACGTCGGTGGGCACCCGCTCGCCGAAGTCGGTCTTGAAGGCGTCCACCCCCTCGGCCATCAGCCGGCGCAGGTGGCCCTGGTACCAGGCCACCGCGTCCGGGTTGGTGAAGTCGACCAGGCCCATCCCGGCCTGCCACTGGTCGGTCTGGAAGGTGCTGCCGTCCGGGCGCTTCAGCAGGAAGCCGGCCTCGGAGGCCTCGTCGAACAGCACCGAGCGCTGGCCGATGTACGGGTTGATCCAGACGCAGACCCGGATGTCCTTCTGCTTCAGCCGCTTCAGCATGCCCACCGGGTCGGGGAAGACCCGTGGGTCCCAGGTGAAGTCGGTCCAGCTGTACTCGCGCATCCAGAAGCAGTCGAAGTGGAACACGCTGAGCGGGATCTCCCGCTCGATCATGCCGTCGACGAAGTGGTTGACCGTCTCTTCGCTGTAGTCGGTGGTGAAACTCGTCGACAGCCAGGTGCCGTAGCTCCAGGCCGGCACCTCGGCCGGGCGGCCGGTCAGCGCGGTGTACCGGTCCAGCACGTCCTTCGGCTCCGGACCGCCGATCACCAGGTACTCGAGCGACTCGCCCTCGATCGAGAACTGGACGCGCTCGACCGCCTCGGAACCGATCTCGAACGAGACCAGGCCGGGCTCGTTGACCAGGACGCCGTAGCCACGGTTGGTCAGGTAGAAAGGAACGTTCTTGTAGGCCTGCTCACTGGACGTACCCCCGTCGGCCATCCAAACGTCCACTGTCTGGCCGTTCTTGACCAGCGGGCCGAAACGCTCACCCAGGCCGTAGATCGCCTCGCCCACGCCGAGGCTGAGCTGCTCGTGGAGGTAGGTCTTCCCCTCGGTCTGCATCAGGCCGAGCGAACGGTTCCCGCTGCTGGTGATCGGTTTTCCGTCGAACAGGAAGGTCAGGTTCCAGGGGGTGCCCCGCTCCAGCCGGGCTTCCAGCCGACCCGACCGGAGCACCGCGGTGGTGCCGTCGTACTCCGCCTGGCCACCGGCGTCCTCTGGTGTGTTCAGTTCGAACCGCTGCAGCTCCCTGCCTCCGGTGTGGTGCGACACCCGCACCCGGATCACCTCGGGGGCCGCGACGCTCAGGGTCACCGTGAGCACGGCCGCGTTCAGCGTGTCCCCGCGGTGGTTGACCACCTTGGTGGCGCCGATGACGGTCAGGGTGTCCGGCGTGGCCTCGACGTCGTAGACCTCGCGGGCATAGGTGGCGTTGACGCCCTCGCGGGTGTGCCAGTAGCCGTCGGTGAATCTCATCGGTATGACAGCCCTTTCGTCGTTACTTGATCGCACCGGCGGTGAGGCCGCGGGTCAGGGTGCGCTGGAAGAGCAGGAAGAAGATCAGGGTCGGCGCGATCCCGAGCAGGGCCGAGGCGCTGATCGTGGTCACGTTCATGATCCGCTCGCCCTGCAGGGTCGCGATGCCCACCTGGACGGTCTGGTTCTGCTCGCTGACCAGGAAGGACAACGGGATCAGGAACTCGTTCCAGGTCCAGATGAAGAAGAACACGGCGAGCACGGCCAGGGTCGGCCGGCAGACCGGCACCACCACCCGCCAGAGGATCTGCCGGCGGTTGGCCCCGTCGAGCTGGGCCGCCTCCAGCAGTTCCCGGGGGAACGCGCCGAACACGCTGGCCAGCAGGTAGGTGCCGAAAGCCCCGTGGATCACCACGAAGACGATGACCACCGACCAGACGGTGTCGTACAGGCCGACGTCCTTGAACATGATGTAGAGCGGGTAGAGCAGCGCCTCCTGGGGGACGATGGTCGCCAGCAGGAAGGCGACCAGGACCCACATGCGTCCCTTGATCCGGCCGATGCCCAGCGCGTAGGCGTTGAGGATCGAGATCAGGACCCCGAACACCGCCACCGCACTGGAGATCAGGATGCTGTTCCAGACCTTCTGCGGGAAGTTGACCGCGTTCCAGAAGGTCTTGATGCCGTCCAGGTAGATCTCGGTCGGGAAGCTCAGCGGGCCGCCCTCGGCGAAGTCCTGCGGAGACTTCACCGCGTTCAGCAGGACCAGCAGCAGGGGAGCGGCCATGACCACGGCGACCAGGACGGTGAAGCCCAGGGCGAACCATTCCAGGCCGGTCCGGCGCCGCCGTTTGTTCTGCGGAAGAACGCGTTCGGTGAGGCTCGCCTCGTCCGTAGTTCGTATTTCTGACTGATTGAGGCTCATCGCTCCTCCTCGGCGGCCAGGCGGAACTGGGCCCGCACGAAGAACACGGCAACGATCAGCACGACCACGGTGAGGGCGGTGGCGATGGTGGCGCCGTAGCCGACCCGCTGGGCGGTGAAGAACTCGGTGTAGGCGTAGTAGCTCGGCACCACCGTGGAGTCGCCGGGCCCACCCCGGGTCAGCGCGTAGACCGGGCCGAACACCTTGAGCGCGGCCACCGTGCAGGTGAGCACCACCACGAAGATCTCCGGACGGATGCCGGACAGGGTGATCGCCCGGAACCGCTGGAACCAGTTGGCCCCGTCGAGTTCGGCCGCCTCGTACAGCTGCGGGTCGATCCGCTGCAGCGCCGACATGAACACCACCACCGGATAACCGATCTGGATCCAGACCAGGACGGCGCCCACCGAGAGCAGAGCGGTGTCGGGGCTGCCCAGCCAGTTGTGGCCCTCCAGGCCGATCCCGGTCAGGAGCTCGTTCAGCGCGCCGTCACCGGGCCGCAGGATCCACCCGACCACGATCGCCGCGATCGCGATCGGGAGGATCTGCGGCAGGTAGTACACCGCCCGCAGCAGCCCGGCCACCTTGCCGTTGAACCGGCGCCCGACCAGGTCGAACAGCAGCGAGGCGAGCACCAGGCCGAACAGCGTGGGCAGGACCACCATGGCTACGACCATGGCGACGCTGTGCTGGAAGCTGGCCCAGAACGCGCTGTCCTGGGCCAGTTCCCGCCAGTTGTCCAGTCCGGTCCAGATCGGCGGCCGGATGCCGCGGTACCGGGTGAAACTCAGGTAGACGTTCCAGACCAGCGGCACCACGACGATCAGGGTGAGCAGGGCGGCGCCCGGGATCAGGTAGAGCCAGTAGCCCGCCCGGCCGCGTTCTCTGATCACCCCGCGATCTCCTTGATGCCCTTGTCGTAGTCGGCCTGCATCTGGTCGAGCGCCTCGTCCACCGACTTGGTGCCGTTCACCAGTTCCTGCAGCGAGGAGTTCAGGTCGGCGTAGAACGTGGGGGCCGGCCAGTCCGGGTAGAAGGCCAGGCCGTCCTGCTCGGTCAGGGTGTTGAAGTTCTGGATCAGTTCCTTGGACTTCTCGTCCTCGATCGCCGACTCCTCGGCCGCGACCGGGATCCCGCCGTTGTTGCCCAGCAGGTTCTGGATCTCGGGCGACATGGTGATGTCGATGAACTTGTAGGCGAGGTCCTTGGCGTCGGAGTTCTCCGGCACGACCCACAGGTTCCCGGACGACCCGGGCGACAGCTTCGCCTCAGGGAACAGGAACGTACCCCAGTCGAACTTGGCGTCGGTGGTGAAAGTTCCGTACCACCAGCTGCCGGAGAAGAAGATCGGGTACTTCTCGGCGATGAACGCGTCCCCGACGTCCTGGGCCTTCAGGCCGGTGGAGTCCTTGGAGATGTAGCCCTTGTCCACCCATTCCTTCAGGGTGGTGGCGGCGTACGTCCAGGCCTCGTCGTGGAAGTCGGCCGGGGCGGTGTAGGTCTGGTAGTCGGTGACCCACTGGCGGTCGGCCTTGGTCAGCGCGAGCTGGTAGAGCAGCTGGCCGAGCGGGTACTCGGTGGCCGACTCGGCCAGCGGAGTGATGCCCTTGGCCTTGAACGCCTCCAGCACCTGGGTGAACTCGTCCAGGGTGGTCGGCACCTCGAGGCCGTTCTCCTCGAAGAGTTCCTTGTTGTAGTACACCTGCACGTACTCGCCGTAGTTGGGCACGCCGTAGTAGTTGCCGCTGCCCATAACGCCGAGGTCGCTGTACTTGGCCGTGGTCTGGATGCTGGGGGCGAGCTTGTCCTCCCAGCCGTAGGCCTCGACCGCGCCGTTCAGGTCGGTCAGCAGGCCCTGGCTGGACAGCAGGCCCGAGGTGGCGTTGCCCTTGTTGTACTCCATGACGTCGGGGGCGGCGTCGGAGTTGAGCACCTGGCTGGCCGAGGTGTTGATCTGCTCGAAGCTCTTGAGCTGGAAGTCGACCTTGGCCCCGGTCTCGGCGGTGAACTTCTCCATCGCCTTCTCCCAGGCGATGCCCATCGCGCTGGCGTCGTTCTCGTAGTGCCAGATGGTCAGGGTCTGGCCCTCACCCTTCGGGGCCGTGTCGACCTCCTCGCTGCTGCTGCCCGAGGAGTCGCTGCCGCCGCTGCAGGCGCTCACCAGCAGGGCCGCAGTAAGGGCGAACGCGCCCCCGGCGACCATTCGTCGTTGTTTCACCGGGACGACCTCCTTGTCCGGGCGCCGTCCTTGGCGCCTCCGGCTGACCTGCATGTTTGCCAGGTTTATCGGTAAAGGACGTTAGCGGTAAACCAAGGCGGCAGGCGACGGTGCGGAGGCAATTTGTCGACGAACGGTCGGGTTCGGACTGGCTTTCCTGGTCAGGTCGTGCTGGGCCGACCGTCCCCGGTGGCGCGGTCCGGGGCACCTCTTGCCGGCCCTGGACACCCGGCGTCGCCTGGACAGTGAAAAGCGTTCTCAATAGGTTCGCTGTCATGGGCTCCCATCACGGTCACGGTTCAGGGAGCGACGACTTCAGGATCGGCCGGCGTGCGCTCACCTGGCTTCTGGTGGTCCTCGTGCCGATGCTGGTCGCCACGCTCGTCGGCCTGGTGATGCTCTGGCCCACGGGCACACCACCGGTCGCCGAGTCGGTGGCCGCGCTCGGTGAGGTCTCGGAGGACGTGTACTCGGCCACCGTCACCAAGACAGCGGCCTTCGAGTGCGAGGGCTCCTCCAGCGATCGTCTGCCCGACGGTTCGATTCCGGCCACGGCCCTCTGCGCATCGGTGGACGCGCGGATCGATGCCGGGCCCGACGAGGGGCAGACCGTCACGGTGCAGATCCCGCCGCAGGTGTATCGCGCCGGGATCAGCCCGGGGGACGGCGTCCGGGTCGCGCGGTATCCAGGCGATCTGGTGGACGAAAGTGCTGACGCTGCCACGGTGAACCCGGAGGCGCTGGAGGACGGCACGGTCTACGCCTGGGTCGACTTCTCCCGGTCCTTCCCGCTGGTGCTGCTCGCCGTGGCCTTCGCAGTGCTGGTCGTGGCGGTGGGGCGGTTGCGTGGTCTGGCCGCCATCCTCGGTCTTGCGCTGAGCTACGTCACGGTCGTCAAGTTCATGCTCCCGGCCCTGCGGCTGGGCGAGAACCCGGTGGCGGTGGCCATGGTCGGCTCGATCGCGGTCATGACGGTGGTGCTCTACCTGGCCCACGGGGTGTCGGCGAAGACCACCACGGCCCTGTTGGGCACGATCTTCGGCCTGGCCCTGATGGCCGGACTGGCGCAGTGGGCCTCCGACATCGGGCACCTGAACGGCCTGAGCTCGGAGGAGAACTACACCCTGGCCCAGCTGACCGGGATCACGAACCTGTCCGGGGTGATCCTCTGCGGCATCATCGTGGCCGGGCTGGGCGTGCTGAACGACGTGACGATCACCCAGGCCTCGGCCGTCTGGGAGGTGCGGGCCCATGCGCCGGAGCTGGGTTTCCGAGAGTTGTTCGTCAGCGGGATGCGCGTGGGCCGGGACCACCTGGCCTCGACGGTGTACACGATCGCCTTCGCCTACGCCGGTGTGGCCATGCCTACGCTGATCCTGATCGACCTCTACCACCAGCCGCTGGGTCAGGTGCTCACCGGTGGCCAGCTCGCCGAGGAGATCGTGCGGACGCTGGTCGGGGCGATCGGGCTGATCCTGTCCATCCCGGTCACCACGGCGGTGGCGGCGGTGATCGTGGCTTCTTCGAGGGAGCCGGCTGGGGTGTTGGGTGGTGCTGAGCGGGGTGGGGCTGAGCTGGGTGGGGCTGAGCTGGGTGGTGCTGAGCGGGCTGAGCGGGGTGAGCAGGACGGTGACCGTGCCGGCTCCGGCAGCCGGGCGGGTTACGGCGATGCGGCCGGATATGCAGGTGGGGTCGGCTATTCGGATGGAGTGGACTACGCGGACCCTGCTGGTCATCCGGAGCTTGCCGGCAATCCGGAGCTTGCTGGCGATCTGAAGCCTGTTGGCTATCGCGGTGCTGCTGGTGGTCCGGAGCCTGTTGGCTATCGCGGTGCTGCTGGTGGTCCGGAGCCTGTTGGCTACCGCGGTGCTGCTGGTGGTCCGGAGCCTGTTGGCTATCGCGATCCCGCTGGCGGCCCGGAGTCCGTCGGCTACCGCGGTGCTGCTGGTGGTCCGCAGCCTGTTGGCTACCGCGGTGCTGCTGGTGGTCCGGAGCCCGTCGGCTACCGCGACCCTGCTGGCTATCCGGATCGTTCTGGCTACGCCGATCCGGCTGGCTACGTCGATGCGGACCAAGCCGGTCCGGCTGGCTACACCGGTCCGGTTGGCTATCGGAATCCCTCCAGCCCGAGGGATGACGTCCAGCCGGATGAGCACCCCTCGCAACGGTCGGGTCCGAGCACCGGCAGCGTCGGGGAGACCAGGCGCCAGCGGCGAAGGCGTGAGGCGTCGGGCCAGGAGTGAAGTCGGGCCAGGAGTGAAGTTGGGCCTGGAGTGAATCTGCCTGGGAGCACCCTGTCCGGAGGCAACCTGCCCCGCTAGGCGTCCCTGTTAGGTATCCGCGCTGGGGTGGTCCGTCTGCTCCTGGTCGCCGAAGCTGCGTTCAGAAGGGCGGCTCTCCCCACACTTCCTCTGGATCGGCGGCCCCGGCCGGCTGACGCGGTGCCACTCGCCGTAGCTCGCTTTCCCAGGCTTCATCGCGAAGGCGGGCCCGGGTGGCCGCATTGGCCGTGTCCGTCACGCCTGGCAAGGGTGGCTTGTCCGCTGCGCCACCCGCCATACCCGCCGTATCTGCTGTGCCCGCCATACCTGCTGTGCCCGCCATACCTGCTGTGCCCGCCATACCTGCTGTGCCCGCCATACCTGCTGTGCCCGCCATACCTGCTGTGCCCGCCATACCTGCTGTGCCCGCCATACCTGCTGTGCCCGCCATACCA
>NZ_BSTA01000007.1:0-203732 GCF_030269265.1 Kineosporia sp. NBRC 101677 | reverse complement strand
TGCTGCGCCCGCCATACCTGCCGCACCCGCCCCAGTCGTACCCGCCTCGCCAGCGTTACCCGCCGCGGCTGGCTTGCCCTGCGCATCCTCCACGCCCGTGGACACCCCTGCCGGTGACCATGGGGCGCCCGAACCGGGCAGCGGCGGAGCATCCTCGTAGCGACGCTGCCCGAGGCGACTGGTGAACTCGATGGTTCCGGCCGGAAAGGGTTCGCTGGGCCGGGTGAGACGCAGGGACCAGCCTCCGTGCGTCTTGAGACGGTGGTGAAAACGGCACAGCGGCAACAGGTTGCAGGGGCACGACCGGCCGCCCTTGGCGAACGGGACGGCATGGTCGATGTCGCACTGCGACGAGGCCCGCGGACAGCCCGGGTGCACGCAGGTCTGGAAGCGACCCGTAACGCTGTCGACGACCGTCTGCCGGGGCTTGTACGGGCGTGCGGACTCACGGCAGTTGGCCTGGTCGCCGGGACCGTGCAGCTGGGCGGCCTCACCGGCTGCGGGAACGGGAACCAGCGTGATCTTGCCTGCCTGACGGGCGATCTCGCGAGCATGTTCGGCGGTGATGGCGCCGTGCCCCTGAAGTTCGCCGGGTTCCTGGCTCAGACCCCGCAGAGCGTCGAGGCTCAGTGTGACGATGAGGTGTGGCCGGCGGCCCTGCTGAGTCGGAAGGGCAGGTGGCAGCCACCAGGCCAGGACCGACCGGGCACTGCCGAAGGCATCCGCAGGCAGGAGCTTCGCCACTCGTTCGCCCGCCTGTCCTGAGCTGCTGTCCGCGAATGAGCCAGCCGCAGGTGAGTCAGAAGCAGACGAGTCATCAGCAGGCGGATGGACCGGCACGAAGGGCAACGGCATGCCGGCGAGGATGGCCTGGAAGACCGCCACCGCGGCGTCCGCGCGACGTTGCTGATGAGTTCGCGGGTCGGCCGTTCCACGTCGACGTGCGTCGTCACGGCATCCGTCGGCCAGCGCATCCAGCACCGCATCGATCATGCGCACCGACTCGGCGCGCAACTTCATCTGCAGCCCGCCCATACCGTCTGCCAACGGGAAAGCATGTACACAGCGCTCGCTCCGAGCCTGTCTGGCCCGCTTCTGGCCTGCCAGCGGATCCACCCGCGCAATCTCACGCTGCACGGCCGCCACGGCCGCCCGTCGCGTCTTGCCCGGCAACTGTTCTGCCATCAAACGAGCCACGTGTCGCCACTGGTCGCTACCGGGCTCGAAATGCTCGCGCATACGACCGTGTACGGCCACCACGGTGCGCCATTCCAGCTGCCCCGCGCGCACCATCGCCCACAGCTCCGGCAGTTCTTGGTAGACGTGTACCGAATCGGTGACATGGTTCACCGCTTCACCGCGTGAGAGAGCCAGCGCCATACCAACTTCGGCCGCGGCCGAATCAATACCGTCGATCGCGTCTCCTGGTCCCGACGGCTGAACCTGTGCTGCGCCGGCCAGAACAGCTGCCCTGGCCAGGAACTGGGCTTGCAGGGCGCTGATCCGGCGGATCAGTTGCCCCACTCCGTCGGCCACGCCCAGACAGGCGTTCTCGGTAGCCGTCTTGAGATCGACCGCCAGGATGCTGGCCAGCAGATCGGTGTCGCCGAAGCGAACCAGCTCGACTTCAGGCCAGCTGGAAAGAGTCTCGTCCCCCACAGCCCCCACACCCCCCGGTGTCGGCCACAAACGTCCGTTCGAACGTATGTATGAATAGTAGGGCATATCGAGAGGCCCGAGAACCACGAGCGGTGGTCATGGGATTCCGCCGAGAGCGGATCCCATGACCACTGCGGATCGGTGATTACCTACTTGCGGTAGCGCCTTTCGAACCGGGCGATACGTCCTTCGACGTCGTTGGAACGTGCCCGGCCGGTCCAGAAGGGGTGACTGGCGCTGGAGATCTCCACGTCGACGACGGGGTACTCGTTCCCGTCCTCCCACTCGATCGTGGACCCTGTGGTCACGGTCGAGCGGGTGAGGAACGCCGTCCCGGCACTGCGGTCACGGAACACGACCGGCCGGTACTCGGGGTGGATGCCTGACTTCATCTCAGCCCTGCCGTCCTTTCCATCGGGGGTTCTTCTTGTTGATCACGAAGACCCGTCCCCGTCGCCGTACGACGATCGAGCCGGGCTTCTCCTTCAGGGATCTCAGTGATGCGCGGACCTTCATCGCTCTTCTCTCCTAGGGATCGGTCTCGGTGTGGGGGTTCAGGCGCTGAGGTCGTCGATGTCGGCGTCGTCCGGCGTGCCGAGCCACGGATCGAAGCCGTCGTCGAGGCCGTCCCAGCGCTCCAGTCCCTGTTCCATCTCGTGGCTGGTCATCAGGGCCCGGTCGAAGGCCCGCCGGAAGGCCTCGCGTTGTGGGCCGATCCCGGTCACTCGCAGCCGGGTCGACCGAACCGTCCCCGGCCACGTGCCCGCGGCGCCGATGCTCAACTGGCCGCCGGCGCCGTCCCAGATCCCAACCACTTCAGGGCGACCGGGCAACCAGAAGGTTCCCCGTGCGCGAATCGGCCCGTTACCCATGGCTTCGAGCTCGGCCTGAAGGCGCCCAGGGTGGAACGGCTTGTGTGAGTGGAGGTCGAGCGTCCAAACGTCCTCAGTGTCGGGCTTCTGGCTCGCCGGGAGCCGCAGTAGATCACCACGGGGGTCGTCGGGTGGGCGCGGCACTGCGAGCAGGCTCTTGGTGTCGGCCTCGGAGATCAGACCAAACAATGGACGATCGCCCGCCAGGCGGTCGAGCAGGTCCAGTTCGCGTTGGTCGGGCGACGTGTCGAACAGGACTGCGTCGGCGTATTCCAGTTGCGCGGCGAAGGCCTCGCCCACGGATCGACGGTCGTCCGGGTTGAGTTCCAGGCCACGCTCGGCCAGCAGTTCGTCGCCGAACAGGTCCTCGCAGAGGGTTGCGGGGGAGGCGGTCGCGACGACCGCAGCCACCCGCGCCCCTGGCACCAGGGCTGCGCCGGGGGAGGGCAGCAGTGCGTGGACCAGGGGGTGCGGTTCGCTGCTGACCGGTAGTCCGACGATGATCTGCGCGGGCCTGCTGTGTGGGTTCTCGGTGTCGTCGACCAGCCCTCGCAGCACCGGCAGCAGGTCGGCGCGCAGGGCGCACGACAGGCAGCCGTGTTCCAGGGGCTGCACGTGCTGGTCGCGCACGCCGGACCAGTCGTGCACAACGCGGTGGAGCCACCCGTCGGGCGTGATGTCGTGGCGCACGGCAACGGCCCCGGGGAGGTCGAGCAGCAGAGCTGCGACGGCGCTGTCGCGCAAGACGGGATCGATCGAGGTGACGGTCAGGACGGGAACGTCGGGCATGCGCAGACCTTAGGTGGATTGAGAATCGTTTTCAATAAGCTAGCCTGATCGCGATTCATTCCCGACCTCGCAGGAGGCAGTCTTGTCCCGGGTGTGCATGGTGACCGGAGCGGTTCCCGGCTTCGGTCACTCCGTCTCGCACTCCCATCGGCGCACCAAGCGCCGGTGGGACCCCAACATCCAGTCGAAGCGCTACTGGGTGCCGTTCCTCGGCCGCCACGTGACGCTCACCCTCAGCGCGCGAGGGATCAAGACGATCGACCGGCGCGGGGTCGAACCGGTCGTCCGGGCGATCCTGGCGCGGGGGGTGAGGCTCTGATGGCGAAGAAGAGCAAGATCGCCCGGGACTCGCAGCGCCGTGAGGTGGTCGCCCAGTACGCCGAGCGCCGTCGGGAGCTGAAGCGACTCAGCATCAACCCCCACGTGAGCGAGTCGGAGCGGGAATCCGCGATGGCGGCGCTGCACCGCCTTCCCCGCAATGCCTCGCCGACCCGTCTGCGCAGTCGGGATGTTGTGGACGGACGTCCGCGGGGCCACCTCGGGAAGTTCGGTCTGTCTCGGGTCCGGTTCAGGGAGATGGCCCATCGGGGCGAGCTGCCCGGGGTCACCAAGTCGAGCTGGTGAGAGTTTCTTTCTGGACGACCTCACGTCCGGGGGTGCCCGGAGCGTTTACCTGATGTGAGGGCATCCGGGATCGGCAGATACTCCGAGCGAGCCGGTCCGGAATTCGGGTCATACCGGCTCTGGTCCTCGATGGGGCGGCTCGGGCGGAGGGTGGGGCGGTCGTGTATACGCTGCTGGGGGCAGACGGGCGGTTGTACCGGTCAGACGTGCCGGGGCTTCTGGGCGGGCATCGCCGGCTCAAGGTCTACGGTCGGCTGGACTGCCCGTCTGCGGTGCGGGCGGTCGCCCGCGGTGGATACGTGAAGTACCGGGTGTTCTTCGCGACCGAGGCTGTCGCGGTGGCCGCCGGCTATCGGCCCTGCGGTGCGTGCCTGCCGGCGAAGTACCGGGCCTGGAGGGAGACTCAGGCGTGAGCATGCTGTTCGGAGACGAGTTGCTGGAACGTCCCCGGCGTGAGGTGGCGCCGGGTGCCTATTGGGTGCCGGGGTGGCTCACTCCGGATCAGCAGGCCTGGATCGTGGCGCGGTTCCGGGAGTGGGGTGCGGGGCCGGTGCCGCCGCGCGGCGCGGTGGTCAACGGGCACGAGATGAGTGTCAAGACCGTGTGCCTCGGGTGGCACTGGCGGCCGTACCAGTACACCCGCGAGGCCGTTGATGTGAACGGCAACCGGGTGCTCGACTTCCCCGACTGGATGGTCCGGTTCGGGCGCAAGGCTCTGGCCGAGGTCGGGCCGGTCGCGGGGAAGGAGGCCGGGTGGGAGGAGGCTGAGTACACCCCGGACACGGCCCTGGTGAACTACTACGACGCCGAGGCCCGGATGGGCATGCACCAGGATCGGGACGAGGTCTCCCGGGCTCCGGTGGTCTCGCTGTCGATCGGGGACACCTGCCGGTTCCGGTTCGGCAACACCGAGAACCGGGGGCGTCCCTACCAGGACATCGACCTGGCGTCGGGAGACCTGTTCGTGTTCGGAGGTGCTTCACGGCTGGCCTATCACGGGATCCCCAAGGTCTATCCGGGCACCGCGCCGCCGGGGTGCGGCCTGGAGAAGGGGCGGATCAACATCACGATGCGAGTGACGGGGTTGTCAGACGGTCCAGCTCGTGGCGGCCGCCCATGACTCGGCCCGGTCGGTGATCTCGGCGATCAGGCCGCTCTTGGCGTCGGCGTACGCCTCCGCGTCCGGCCAGTCCCGCTGCGCGAGCTGCAGTTTCAGGGCTGCGTAGGCCTGGCGGTCGGCCTGGTCGGTCCGCAGCCAGTCGCGGAACAGCAGATGCCGACGCTCCCACTCGCTGCCGGCTGAGCAGATGTGCAGGTGCACCGAGCGGTCGGCGGTGCGCATCATGCGATGCCCGGTCTCCCGCACCCGCAGCTGGTAACCGGCTGACTCCAGCGCCGGCACGTAGTCGGCCTCGTCCTCGGCGTCGAACACGCTGAGATCGATGTCGATGATCGGCTTGGCGGTCAGCCCGGGCACCGAGGTCGAGCCGACATGATCCACCCGGAAGGCCTTTTCGCCCAGAGCGCCGACGATCCGCTCGCGCTCCTGGGAGAACATCGCCGGCCAGGACTCGCTGTACCCCGTCAGGACGATGTCGCGCTTCTCTGGGCCGCCGATGAGCTCGAACATCACATGAACAGTATGCCCCGACAACGATGCAGGGCTACACCTATGCCGGGTACGCCCGGATACGCCGGGCGTGCGTCCGCGGCCGCCAACGCCCCGGTCCTCTTCCCGTCCTATGCTGGCGGCTGGGGGCCACGAGACCTGTACGAAGGCGAACGGGAAGGCTGATCGATGGCACTGCTGGAGGGCACCGCCTGGCACGGCAAGATCTGGACCGGAGCCTGGACCACCGGCTCCGGGGGCGTCTACGACGCGGTGGAACCAGCCACCGGGCAGACCATCGCCTCGGTCGGCCGCGCCACCCCCGACGACGTGACCGACGCGGCCTCGACTGCCGCCGCCGCCCAGAAGGACTGGGCGCGCCGGCCCTTCGAAGAGCGCGCGGCAGTACTACGCCGAGCCGGAGACCTGCTCGCCGCCTCGGCCGACGAGATCAAGGGCTGGCTCTCCCGCGAGTCCGGGGCCATCCCGCCGTTCGGCGACTTCCAGGTCCACACCAGCTCCCAGGAGTGCTACGAGGCCTCGGCCCTGCCCAGCCATCCGTACGGCGAACTGCTCCGGACGGGTGCTCCCCGCCTGAGCTTCGCCCGGCGCCTGCCGGCCGGCGTGGTCGGGGTCATCGCCCCGTTCAACGTCCCCACCATCCTCGCTATCCGGGCCATCGCCCCCGCCCTGGCCCTGGGCAACTCAGTGATCCTCAAGCCCGACCCGCGCACCGCCATCTGCGGCGGCGCCGTGTTCGCCCGGGTCTTCGAAGAAGCCGGTCTGCCCGCCGGGGTGTTCCAGGTGCTGCCGGGAGGTGCCGACGTCGGGGAGGCGCTGATCGTCGCCCCCGAGGTCCGGGTCATCGCGTTCACCGGTTCGACCAGGGCCGGGCGGGCCGTCGGGGCGATCGCCGGGCAGCACCTCAAGCGGGTGCACCTGGAGCTGGGCGGCAACTCGGCCCTGATCGTGATGCCCGACGTGGACGTGGAGAAGGCCGCCGCGGTCGGGGCCTGGGGCACGTTCCTGCACTCCGGCCAGATCTGCATGGCCACCAGCCGGCACCTCGTGCACGAGTCGATCGCCGACGCCTACGCCGAGTCGCTGGCCGCCCGGGTGGAGAAGCTGCCGGTGGGCGACCCGTTCCGCGAGCAGGTGGCGCTGGGGCCGCTGATCGACGCCGGTCAGCGCGACCGGGTGCACGAGCTGGTCACCACCAGCGTCACCGCCGGGGCGCAGCTGCTCACCGGGGGTTCCTACGAAGACCTGTTCTACCGGCCCACCGTGCTCGCCCGGGTGCCGCAGCAGGCCCCGGCCTACCAGCAGGAGATCTTCGGGCCGGTCGCCCCGGTCACCTCCTTCTCCTCGGTGGACGAGGTGGCCGCGCTCGCGGTCGGCTCGGAATACGGTCTGTCGCTGGGCATCCTGACCAAGGACGTGTATGCCGGGCTTGAGCTGGCCGAGCGGGTCCCGACCGGCCTGGTGCACATCAACGACCAGACGGTGAACGACGAGGCGGTGGCGCCGTTCGGTGGGGTCGGGGCGTCGGGCACCGGTGCGCGGCACGGTGGTGCGGCCGCGAACATCGAGGCCTTCACCGAGACCCAGTGGGTCACCTTGCGCGGCGACCTTCCGGTCTACCCGTTCTGAAAAGCGCTGGGGAAGCCGAGTTCCTGTCCGAGCTCGGCTCCCGCTCGTTCCAGTAGACGCTCCGCCTCGCGCATCGCGGTCTCGGCGCTTCCGGCCAGGTCGACCAACGCCGTCACCGAGCCCACCCCCAGCTCCGCCAGCCCATCCCGGGTGGTGACCCGCCCGGCGATGATGGCGGCGGGGACGCGGTTGGCATGCGCCCGCCGCAGCACTTCGGCCGGGGCTTTGCCGTGAGCGCTCTGCTCGTCCCAGGATCCCTCTCCGGTCACCACGAGATCGGCGCCGGCCAGAGCTTCGTCGAAGCCCACGGCGTCGAGCACGAACGGTGCTCCGGGAGTCAGCTTTCCTCCCAGGCCGTGCAGGATGCCTGCCCCCACTCCGCCGGCCGCCCCCGTTCCCGGGATGTTCGGCTCTCCACCCAAGAGCTGCGCCCAACGGGCCATCGCTGCGTCTACGGCGAGAACCTGTTCCGGCGTCAGGCCCTTCTGCGGTCCGTAGACGTGGGCTGCGCCGTCAGGTCCGGTGAGGGGATTACGGACGTCCGTCACGGCGACGATCTCGACTGCCCTGAGTCGCTGGTCCAGACCCGACAGATCCAGTTCGGCGACCTTCAGCAACCCGGCCGCGTCATTCGTCACCAGTTCCCCGTCGGCATCGGTGGCCACCGCCCCGAGCGCCGACAACAGCCCAAGCCCGCCGTCGGTGGAGGCACTTCCGCCGATGGCGATGTGGATCGTGCGTACCCCCAGATCCAGTGCCGCCCGTACGGCCAGTCCCAGCCCCCAGGTACTGGATCCCAGGCCGTCGAGTTGGCCACCGGGCAGTTGCACGATGCCGCAGATCTCGGCGAGTTCGACGAACGCCTCGTCACCCCGGCGCCCGATCATCGAGCGGCGGGGGAGAAGGGTGGGCCCGGCAACATCGACCGGCTCCGCCTGGAACCCGTTGTCCAGCAGCACCGCCAGAGTTCCGTCGCCCCCGTCGGCCACCCCGCGCACCCGGATCTCGGCCTCAGGTAGGGCCGAGCTCAGACCTCGGGCGATGGCGGCGTTCGCGGTGGCCCCGTCGACGGACCCCTTGAACTTGTCCGCAGCGACCAGGACACGGTGGGGCGTCGTCACAAGGGCCTCCTTCGGCACGCCCGTATTGTGACATCACCCGAGCCGGACCAGGGGTCAGGAGGATGTGGCCTGCGGCTCGGCCCCCTCGGCGTAGCACAGCGCGTACGCGGCGTCGGCCTTCTCGGTCAGCTCGCTGACCTTGGTCATCAGCTCGGTGACCTTCTGGCCGTCCTCCTCGTTGCTGACGGTCACGCTCGCGGCCTCGTTGCTGGCCGCCTCGACCTGGGCCGACAGGTCGCGGTACTGCTCGCAGGCCTCACCCTTCGAGGCCTCGGAGACCTGGCCCGTGCTCTTGGTGCCGCCGTCACCACCCGCGTCGGGGGTCTTCTCGGCGTCACCTCCGCTGCAGGCCGTGAGCAGGACGGCGGTGGCGAAGGTGGCCAGGGCAAGGGCTCGAGGAGGACGCACGTCGCCGAGTATGGGTACTGGCCGGGCCCCGGGTGAAGCGGCTTGGGCCGGTCTTAACTGCTTCCTCCGCGAAGCTTGACCTCGGATCAGCGAGTGACCAGCCGGTCGCCGAAGATCGGGTCCGGATTGGCCTGGGCCTGGTACACCGAGACCGGCGTGGCCAGGCTGAGCCAGGCGGCCTGGGGCAGCAGTGCGGCCGCCGCGGCCTTGTCGTGCCGGGCCAGCAAGGGCAGGGAGGCTGCGGTGACCACAGCGTCGGTGGCGGTCCACGCGGCGGCCAGCACGGGGCTGCGCCGCCGGAAGTAGGCGTAGGAGAAGCTGACGTACACAGCAGCGTCTACTGCGGCGAGCGCGAGCAGACGCTTACGGTCAGGCCCCTCGACCGAGCGGGCAGCCCGGATCGTGGCCACCGACCAGCCCAGTTTGGCAATGGCCCAGGCCGGCCCGAAGGCGGCCGCCGGTGGCGCGTAGGGAGCCTGGCGCAGCGAGCGGTAGTACTCCGGGTCTTCCGGGCGTCCGGCCGCGGCGCCGGCCGCCATCAGGCCGACGGTCAGGGCCAGCGGCTTACCCATGCTGCGAAGAACGTTCATCGCCCCAGTCTCGGCGCCCGACCGGCATCCCGCACCTGCGTACTACCTGGTGAAGAGCCCGGCGAGGAGGAACTCCGGCCCGAAGTAGGGGCTGTTCTCGCCCTGTGGGCGCATCGGCCGGATCTCGACCTCCTTCAGGTCCTGGAACAGCCAGCGCAGGTCGTCGGGCGTGAACCCGAGCCCGCCGCCCAGCGATCCCTCCCGGTACAGCTCCATGTCCGGCGACTCCGACCCCATCAACCCGGAGGCGAAGCAGGCGACCCCGAAATGCCCACCCGGAGCAAGCAGCCGGTCGATCAGGTCGAGGTAGCCGATCCGGCGGTGCGGCGGGAGGTGCGGCAGGCAGCCCGAGTCGTAGATCAGGTCGTACGGGCCGGTGAGGACGGCACCCCCGTCCTGGAAGGCGTCCCCCTGGTGGAAGGTGACGTCCAGGTCGCGGGTGGACGCCCGCTCCCGCGCCCAGGCGATCGCCTCCGCCGAGAGGTCGATCGCGTCTACCGAGAAACCGTTCGTGGCCAGGAACAACGCGTTCCGGCCGGGCCCGCAGCCGAGGTCCAGGGCCCGGCCCGGCCGGACCAGACCGCGGCCCAGGTAGTCGGCCAGGTTCTCGTCGGGCTTCTCGGCGAAGAAGGGCACCGGACGCTCGCGATCGCTGTAGAAGCCGTCCCACCAGGCGCCGTCGGTATTGCCCGTCCAGCGGCCGTTCGAAGTGGGGAACGCCTCGTCCAGCATGCGCAGAACGTCGTCGATCGACCGCAGACTGCGTCCGCCCGGAGCCACCCGATCCACTGTGCCCGCCTTTCCGCGTGTTTCGTCGTTCGCGGAAACCTACCCCTTGTCGGCCGTTCCCTCCTCGGCCAGGGCTTTCCACAACGCCTCGGGCACCCGGGCCGAGGCCGCCCGGACGTTCTCGGTCACCTCCCGGGCACTGCGCATCTCGAGCAGCACGCCGGCCACCTCGGGAAATCGCAAGGGTCGGGCGATCGCGGCCTCGAGCGGGGTGACGCCGTGCGCCTGGCACACCGCGGCGGGCAAATCAGATGTGGCGGGGAAATCAGATTTGAGGACGCCTGTGGCCACCATGGTCAGGTCGCCTCGGCGAACGATGGGGAGGAGTCGGGAGACGGCCGACGAGTCGGCCCGGACGATGTCGGCGGAGCTCTCCTGGACGAACCAGCTGAGCACGGCCGGCCGGCTCGTCCCCACCCCGAAGGCCCCGATCGTGCCCTGGTCGCGCAGTTCGGCCAGCGTGGGCGCGGCCTGCTTCAGCGCCCGTTCCCAGTCCTCGTCCGGATCGGGCAGATACACGATGTCCAGCCGGTCGGTGCCGAGCCGGTGCAGACTCTCCTCGATCGCGCGCAGCACCCCGTCCTGGCTGAAGTCCCTGACCAGGCGAAGGTTCTGGCCGGGT
Organism: Kineosporia sp. NBRC 101677; assembly: GCF_030269265.1. Lineage (NCBI taxonomy): Bacteria > Bacillati > Actinomycetota > Actinomycetes > Kineosporiales > Kineosporiaceae > Kineosporia > Kineosporia sp. NBRC 101677. Next base: position 192,999 of record NZ_BSTA01000007.1, on the reverse strand, counting down.
TCGCGGCCGTGCTCCAGGGAGAAGGTCCGGGTGGCAGGCACGAGCCGCCGCCCGACCTCGCACGAAAGCACGTACTCGTCACGGGGATACTGCGCCAGTACTGCCCCCAGCCGCTTCTCGGCCAGCCCGAGCTCGTGGTGCGGCGCGGTGTCGAAGGAGCGGACTCCCAGGTTCCAGGCGGTTTCCACGGTCTGCTCGGTGTCCGGGGCGGCGCAGGTGTAAGCGAAGCCGATCGGGCCCAGCTTCGCTCGGAGGGAAAGCACTGCGACTACCGGGGAATCGGCCGTAGAGCGTGCGATCCACCGTCGACGGCCAGGAGCGTACCGGTGGTGGAACCGGCTCGGGGGCTGGCCAGGTAGCAGATGGCGTGGGCCACCTCGTCGGCCGAGATCAGCCGGCCCATCGGCTGCCGGGCGTCCAGCGCCGCTCGCTCGGCGTCCGGGTTCTCGGCCGAGTCGAGAAGGCGCTGCACCCAGGGAGTGTCGGCGGTGCCGGGCTGCACGCAGTTCACCCGGATGCCCTCGCGCACGTGGTCGGTGGCCATCGCCAGGGTCAGGGCCTGCAGGGCGCCCTTGGACGTGCTGTAGGCGGCCCGCTGTTCCAGCCCGGTCCAGGCGGCGATCGAGCAGGTGTTCACCACCACGGGCGACTTCGACTGCCGCAGCCAGGGCAGGGCGGCGCGGGTGATCCGGACCGCGCCCAGGACGTTCACGTTCAGCAGGGCCAGGAAGGTCTCGTCGGGGGTGTCCTCGATGGTGCCGCGCGCGCCGATCCCGGCGTTGTTCACCACCACGTCGATGCCACCCAGCAGCACCGCGGCCTTCGTCACCGCGTCCTCGGCGGAGGCCTGGTCGGAGACGTCGCAGACGATCTGGGCGATGCCCTCGTCGGCGCCCTGGTTCAGGTCGAGCGCGGCCACCTTCGCACCGCGGGACTGCAGTTCCAGCGCGGTGGCCCGGCCGATGCCGGAGGCGCCACCGGTGACGATCGCCCGGATCCCCTGGTACTCACTCATGCCTGCTCCATCCTGAGTCTCCTGGCCGGCCTGCGGACCTCAGGGCACCATCCAGCTGAGCACCGGTGAGGCCTGAAGCACCACGATCAGGCACATTACCGGCAGAAGGATCAGCGTGGCCCGCAGAACCGAGCGGAACAGCTCGCCCTCCCGTCCGGCCAGGCCCACCGCGGCCGCCCCGATCGCCAGGTTCTGCGGGCTGACCATCTTGCCGAGCACCCCGCCCGAGCCGTTCGAGGCGGCCAGCAGCACCGGATCCAGCCCGGTCTCGGCCGCCGCGCTCACCTGCAGGGCCCCGAACAGCGAGTTGGACGAGGTGTCGGAGCCGGTGACCGCGGTGCCGAACCAGCCCAGCAGCGGCGACAGCAGCGCGAAAAGGCTTCCGGCCCCGGCCAGCCAGGCCGCCAGCGTGACCGTCATGCCGGAGGTGTTCATCACGTAGGCGATGCCCAGCACGGCCACCACGGTCAGGATCGCCGTGCGCAGCTGCACCAGGACCTTGCCGTAACAGGCCACCCAGTCACCGATCCCGAGCCTGAGCACCAGCCCGGTGAGCACCCCGGTGAGCAGCAGCACGGTCCCGCCGGAGACCAGCCAGTCGAACTTGAATGTGGTCAGGGCCAGTTCGGAACCGTCCGGCCGGACGATGTCCAGACCGGGCCAGCCGAATGTGACCGTGGTCTTCGAAAGCTGTTCCTTGACCGCGGGAATCGCGACGATGCTGAACAACGCGATCACGATCGCGTAGGGGGCGAAGGCCAGGTAGCGGTCACGGCGGTCGTCGTGAGGGTCTTGGACCGCCAAAGTAGACGGACGCTCGTCCTCTGTTCGATCTGTCGCCTCACCGGAGGCGACGGTGCGGCTCTCGGTGCCCCGATCGTCGTCCATCGTGGTCTGGATCGTGGCGGGCGACCAGGTGCGCAGGAACGCCAGGGCGGCCGCGGCGGCGGCCAGCGCCGCGACGATGTCGGTGAGCTCGACCGGGCCGTAGTTGGACACGGCGAACTGGGCCCCGGAGAACGTGAGCGCGACAACGCCCGCCAGCGGCCAGACCTCACGCAGGCCCTTACGGCCGTCGAGCAGGTAGAGCAGCAGGAACGGCACGAGCAGGGCGAGCAACGGCACCTGCCGCCCGGTCATCGCGCTGACGTCGCGCAGCGGCAGCCCGGAGACCTGGGCCAGAGTGATCACCGGGGTCGCCACCGCACCCCAGGCCACCGGCGCGGTGTTCGCCACCAGTGCCGTGGTGGCCGCCTTGATCGGGGTCAGGCCGATCGCCACCAGCATCACCGAGCAGATCGCCACCGGCGCCCCGAAACCGGCCAGGGCCTCCAGCAGCGCGCCGAAACAGAAGGCGATGATCACACCCTGGATCCGGATGTCCGGGCTGATGTTGGTGAACGTGCGCTGCAGCACGTCGAAATGCCCCGAGCGGCGGGTCAGCTCGTACACCCAGATGGCGTTGATCACGATCCACATCACCGGGAAGAGGCCGAACGCCGCCCCCTCGGTGGCCGCCAGGAAGGCCTGGTCGGCGGGCATCGACCAGACCACGAGCGCGACCAGCAGCGCGAGCACCAGACCGGTGACCGCGGCCAGCCAGGCTCTGACCCGGAACACCCCGAGCAGGACGAACAGCACGAGCAGAGGGATCGCGGCGAACAGGGCCGACCAGGCGAGACTGTCGCCCAGCGGAGCCGTTTCCTGCTGATACACCAGGGCCTCCCGAAGACGCACGGCGGTGTGACGGTCTGGAGGGTTCAGCCACCATGGTGCGCCGGATCGCCCGAGGCTGACATCTGTAGGTGCTGGTGTGGGCTTTAATCCTGGGATGACTGGGGACGAGACGATCGGGTCGGCCACCGCCCGCCGGCTGACCGCCGAACTGGCCCGCCTGCAGCGCGAGGGCCGGTACCCGAGCCTGGTGGCCGGGGTCACCCGGGGCGGTCGGCTTCTCTGGAGCGGCGGCCGGGGAACGGTGGACGGGGCGGTGCCCGGTTCCGGCACGCAGTACCGGATCGGGTCGATCACCAAGACCATGACGGCGGTGGCGGTACTCCGGCTGCGCGACGAGAAGCTGCTCACGCTGGACGACCCGATCGGTGACCATCTGCCCGAGGTGCCCTTCGGGGAGCGGACGATCGGGCAGTTGCTCGCCCACGAGGCCGGGCTGCGGGCCGAGCTGCCGGGCGAGTGGTGGGAGCGGGTGGCCGGGGTCGCGTGGGCGGAGTTCGTGGACCGGCTGCGCCGTGAGGACGTGCTGTTCTCGGCCGGGCGCCAGTTCCACTACTCGAACCTGGGTTACGCCGTGCTGGGCGAACTGGTGGCCCGGCTGCGGGGACGCCCCTGGTGGGACGTCCTGCGCGAGGAGGTCCTGGACCCGCTCGGGATGAGCCGCACGACCTACCACCCCGGCCCGGGCGCGGCTGCGGGATGGGCCGTTCACCCGTGGGCCGACCTGGTTCTGCCGGAACCCGCCCACGACACCGGCGTGGGCGCCCCCGCCGGTCAGTTGTGGTCCACGGTGGAGGATCTGGGACGCTGGGCCGGGCTGCTGCTGGGCGACCAGGCGTCCGGTGTGGTGGACGCCCGGACCCTCTCCGAGATGATCCGGCCGACCGGGGTGGACGTCGGTGGCGGCCGCCGGGGATTCGGGTTGGGCCTGTTCAACTTCGGGCGGCCGGACGGGGCCGTGGTCGGGCACGGCGGCTCGATGCCCGGCTTCGTGGCCGCCCTGTTCGTCGAGCCGGCCCAGCAGACCGGCGTCGTGGTCCTCGGCAACGCCACGACCGGTGACAGCACCGGCACGCTGGCGATGACGCTGCTCGACGTGATGCGCGAGCACGAGCCCTGGGCCGGGCCGGTCTGGGCGCCGCTGTCACAGGTCGACGAGGAGGCCCTGGCTCTGGTGGGGCCCTGGTACTGGGGTTCCAGCGCGATGGCGGTGCGGCTCAGCAGCGCCGGTCTCGAACTCGTCGTGCTGGGGCGCAGCGGGCGCTCCGGGCTGTTCCGGCGCGACGACGACGGGTTCTGGGTGGGGCAGGACGGGTATCACGAGGGGGAGCGGCTGCGCCCGGTGCGCGACGCCGAAGGCCGGGTGACCGCCCTCGACATCGGCACCTTCGTGTTCACCCGTGAGCCCTACGAGGCGGGCGGGCCGATCCCGGGCGGGGTCGATCCGGGCGGCTGGCGCAACGGCCTCTAGTCCTCGAGCACGCGCCAGCCGTGCGCCTCGACCTCGACCCGCCGCCGGACCGGCCGGTCGAGGTCGAAGGTGTAGGGCTGGTCCGAAAGGTTCAGCAGGACGACGAGTCCGGGACCGCCGTCCGGGTTCACCGCCTCGTAGGCCAGCGTCTCGTTGGCCAGGTGCAGCTGGCGGAACCCGGCGCGGACCAGCCAGGCGTGCCGCCGGCGCAGGCCGATCAGCTCCTGGTGCAGCCGGTACACCGGGCGGCCGAGCTCGGACAGTTCGGCCGGGGTGGCAGGGAACTCGGGCCGGATCTCCGCGTCCCCGTCGGCCCGCTCGTACTTCACACCGCGGAAGGCCTGCTCGTCACCGGCGAAGATGCTGGGCACCCCGGCCACGGTGAACAGCACGGCCAGGACGTGGCCCAGATGACGCGGGTCTTCCAGACGGCTGGCGATGCGGGTGACGTCGTGATTGCCGGCGAAGATCTGGGGCGTGAAGCGGGCCGCGAACTCGCCGTGACGCTCCAGGGCCCAGGCCAGTTCCCAGAGGTTGGCGTCGTTCAGGCTGCTCCACAACGCCTTCCAGAGCTCGTACTGGGTGACCGAGTCGAGCTCGGCGTCGGCGGCGATCTGCGCGTAGTCGCCGTGGATCACCTCTCCGAGGAACCAGGCCTGCGGGTGCGAGGTGCGGACCTCGCTGATCACGGCCCGCCAGAACGAGGTGGGCACCGCGTAGGCCGCGTCCAGACGCCAGCCGTTGGCGCCCCGGTCGAGCCAGAACCGCATCACGTCGGCCACGTACCGCTGCACGTCCGGGTTCTCGTGGTTGAGCGCCACCAGGTGGGAGTGGCCCTCGAAGTCGCGGTAGGCGAAACCGTCCGGGGCGTCGGTGGCGGTCAGGTCGAGGTGGAACCAGTCGCGGTACTGCGAGTCGCCGCGGTGCTCGAGAACGTCGCGGAACTGCGGGAAGTCGCGGCCGACATGGTTGAAGACCCCGTCCAGCAGCAGCATCACGCCCCGCTCGCGGCAGTCCCCGACCAGCCTCTCCCAGTCCTGCAGCTGCCCGAGCCGCGGGTCGATCCGGAAGTGGTCGACCGTGTCGTAGCCGTGCGTCTGGCTGGCGAAGACCGGCCCGAGCAGCAGGCCGTTGGCGCCCAGGTCGATCAGGTAGTCGAGCCAGGGGGTGATCCGGGCCAGCCCGGGCCCCGGCTCGCCAGTGGCGGTCGACGGGGCGCCGGTGAAGGTGAGGGGGTGGAGCTGCCACCAGATGACGTGGTCCGACCAGGCTGTCACCTGAGTCAGGGTATGTGACGGGGTGCCGGGGTCGGCGGGGGATAGACGATCGGCTCGGTGTCACGCGGAGCGGGCACTGCGTAGAGGGGAGCCGGCTCGCCCTTGTCCCTGGGCCCGGCGAAGCGCCGCATCCGCTTGTTCTCGTACATCGCCTGGTCGGCGCGCATCAGCAGGTCCTCCGGATCGCTGTCCGGGCTCTGCGTGAACGCCAGCCCGATGCTGGCCCCGACCTCCACCTGCAGGCGGTCGCCGAAGTAGGACGCCGTCTCGGTCAGCGCCCCGGAGACCTGCCCGGCCAGTTCCTGCACCGCCTCCAGCGAGGGGCTGGGGGCCAGCACCACGAACTCGTCACCGCCGACCCGGGCCGCGTACGCGTCCAGCGGGACCGCGCCGACCAGAGCGGTGGCCATCCGGCAGAGCAGGTCGTCGCCGGCCGGGCGGCCGAGCCGCTCGTTGACGGCCCGGAAGTTGTCCAGGTCGATCATCAGCACGCCCAGGCCGGAGCCGGGCGCCCGCAGCGCCCCGATCTCCTCGGTCAGCTGCTCCTTCATGGCCAGCCGGTTGCCCAGCCCGGTGAGCGAGTCGGTCTGGGTCTGGCGCACCCGCCACTGCTCGTGGGCCTGCCGGGCGGTCACGTCGCGCATCTGCACCAGGATGTGCTCCGGGCGGTCCTGGTCGTCCCGGGTCAGGGTGACCACGAGGTGGATGAAGATGTGCCCGGTGCCCACCGGCATCCGGGTGGTGTGCTCCAGCGTGTCGTTGGCGAAGGTGCCGGCGGGTTCGGAGACCAGCAGGGCGATGTCCTGGATCAGGGACTGGTGCCGCGCCTGCTGGGCGGGATCCCCCGGGTGGGCCGGGGCGTCGGTCAGCTGCCGGCGGTTGGGGGTGGACTGCGGAGTGGCTCCGGGGCCCCCGAGCACGTCGGCCAGCGTGAGCCCGACCAGTTCGGGCCGCCCGGTGAGGGTCTTGGCGGCGGGGTTCACCCGCACGATGCGTCCGGCCTCGGGCCCGGAGACGGCGAGCACCGCGATGCCGTCGGAAGCGTGGTGGAAGGCCGCCGCGAACAGCTCCTCGGCCGATCGACGGGCCTTCTCGGCCGTCTCGTGGCGGGTCACGTCGCGGGCGAAGACGTGCCGGCCGGGTACGTGGCGGGACGCCCAGATCTGGTAGTCGACCAGCTTCTGGGTGCCGTCCTTGCAGACCAGCGAACCCCGTTCGACCTTCGCGAGGCCCGCGGCGTCGTCGGCCGGACCCTGCGAGAGCCGGCTGGTGATCATCGCCCGGTCCGGTGGCGGCACCAGCAGCTCGACCAGGTCGGCGCCCACCGCCTCGTCCCGCGGCCAGCCGAAGGTCTGCTCGGCCGCGCTGTTCCAGTAGGTGATCCGGCCCTGCTCGTCGCAGGAGTAGAACGGGTCCGGCGTGGTCTCGAGGATCTCGTTGGCGTGCATCGACTGCTGGGCCAGCCGCTCGGTGGCGTGCCGGGCCCGGTCCAGCGCGTCGCCCATCTGCACGATGCCGATCGCGTGGTCGGCCAGGATCCGCAGCATCTTCACCTGGCCGTCGCCGACCGGGTGCGGCTGCTCGTCCCAGGCGCAGAGGGTGCCCACCACGTGGCCGGTCACGGTACGCAGCGGCACCGAGGCGTAGAACCCGATCCGGCCCAGGGTGCCGTCCACCATCGGGCTGCGGGCCAGGTCCGGGACCTGGGAGGCGTCCTCCACGACCAGTTCCTCGCCGGAGCGCACCACCAGGTCGCATGGGATGTCCTCGCGGGGGAACCGGCCCATCGGCTCGCCGACCGAGGCGATCGAGTGCAGCCACTCCTCGTCCACGATGTTGATCGTGGCGTTCGGGCTGTCGCACAGCTCGGCGGCCAGCGAGACCACCTTGCCGATCCCGTCCGAGACCGGCGCCTCGAGCAGGCCCAGCGCGTGCACCGCCTCGACCCGGGTCTGCTCCCGGTGAGCGGCCTCGATCTGCGACCCCCTGCTGCCCGGCTGCCCCACCAGTTCATCCACGCGCTCGGTATCGGCAGATCGGGCTCTCCCCCTGAGCAGAGACCGGACCTGAGTGGACCTGAGTGGATCTGAGTGGACAGGAGTGGACACGGCGGAAACCCGGGGGCAGCGGGGCCCGGCCTCTCGGTAGCATCGGGTCCGCTGCTCTTTCTGCGAGCACATCGACGAGTCTTCGAGGAGTCACCGTGTCAGCCCAGGTCACCGTGTCCGTATCCGGTTCACCGCGGGAGGTCGCCGCGGGAACCACGGCCGCGGACCTGTTCGCCGACGACCGTGCCGTGCTGGTCGCCCGGGTCAACGGCGAGCTGCGCGACCTCACCCACGAGCTGGCCGCCGGCGACGAGGTCGAGCCGGTCACCGCGGCCGACCCGGAGGGTCTGGCCGTGCTCCGCCACTCCGCCGCCCACGTGCTGGCCCAGGCCGTGCAGGAGACCTTCAAGGAGGCCAAGCTCGGGATCGGGCCGCCGATCCGCGACGGCTTCTACTACGACTTCGACGTGGAGAAGCCGTTCACCCCGGAAGACCTGAAGGCCCTCGACAAGGCCATGCAGCGGATCATCAAGGAGGGCCAGACCTTCCGCCGCCGCGTGGTCACCGACGACGAGGCCCGGGCCGAGCTGGCCGATGAGCCGTACAAGCTCGAGCTGATCGGTCTCAAGGGCGGCAACAGCGACGCCGAGGGCGCCGACGTCGAGGTCGGCGCCGGTGAGCTGACCATCTACGACAACCTCAACCGCAAGGGCGAGGTGGCCTGGAAGGACCTGTGCCGGGGGCCGCACGTGCCCAGCACCCGGCTGATCGCCAACGGCTTCCAGCTGATGCGCTCGGCCGCCGCCTACTGGCGCGGCAGCGAGAAGAACCCGCAGCTGCAGCGCATCTACGGCACCGCCTGGGCCACCAAGGACGAGCTGAAGGCCTACCTGGAGCGCCTCGCCGAGGCCGAGCGCCGCGACCACCGCAAGCTCGGCACCGAGCTGGACCTGTTCAGCTTCCCCGACGAGATCGGCTCCGGCCTGGTGGTGTTCCACCCCAAGGGCGGCGTGATCAAGCGGGTGATGGAGGACTACGTCCGGCAGCGGCACATCGAGGAGGGCTTCTCCTACGTCGGCACCCCGCACATCTCCAAGGGCCAGCTGTTCGAGACCTCGGGGCACCTGCCGTACTACGCCGACACCATGTTCCCGCCGATGGACCTGGAGAACAGCCAGTACTACCTCAAGGCGATGAACTGCCCGATGCACAACCTGATCTTCAGGTCGCGCGGGCGGTCCTACCGTGAGCTGCCGCTGCGCCTGTTCGAGTTCGGCTCGGTCTACCGCTACGAGAAGTCCGGCGTGGTGCACGGTCTCACCCGCGTGCGCGGTCTGACCCAGGACGACTCGCACAGCTACGTCACCCCCGAGCAGGCCCCCGACGAGATCCGGCACCTGCTCAAGTTCGTCACCGGTCTGCTCAGCGACTTCGGCCTGAGCGACTACTACCTCGAGCTGTCCACCCGCTCCGACGACCCGGCGAAGAAGGACAAGTTCGTCGGCTCCGACGAGGACTGGGCCAAGGCCACCGAGGTGCTGCGCCAGGTGGCCGAGGAGTCCGGCGCCGAGCTGGTGCCCGACCCGGGCGGCGCCGCGTTCTACGGGCCGAAGATCTCGGTGCAGGCCAAGGACGCGATCGGCCGCACCTGGCAGATGTCCACCATCCAGTACGACTTCAACCAGCCCAAGGGCTTCGGTCTGGAGTTCGCCGCCGCCGACGGCACCCGGCAGCAGCCGGTGATGATCCACTCGGCCAAGTTCGGTTCTCTCGAGCGGTTCTTCGGGGTCCTGGTCGAGCACTACGCCGGCGCCTTCCCTCCCTGGCTGGCCCCGGTCCAGGCGGTCGGCATCCCGGTCACCGACGAGCACGTGCCCTACCTGAACGAGGTCGCGGCGAAGCTGCGCGCGGCCGGCGTGCGGGTGGAGGTCGACGACTCGGACGACCGGATGCCCAAGAAGATCCGCACCCACACCAAGCAGAAGGTGCCCTTCATGCTGATCGTGGGCGACGACGACGTGGCCAAGGGGGCGGTCTCGTTCCGCTTCCGTGACGGCTCGCAGGACAACGGCGTGCCGGTCGAGGCGGCGATCGAGCGGATCACCGAGGCGATCCGCACCCGCGCGCAGGTCTAGAACCACCAAACTGAGGACGTCCGCGGAGCCTCCGCGGACGTCCTCAGTCTTGTCAGTGGTTGCTTTTGCGGACCAGCTTCTCCAGCGGCAGGAAGGCCAGGAGGCAGACCACCAGCGGCAGGAAGTGGATCTTCAGGGTCAGGTACGTGCTCAGGTGGAAGAGCATGAAGCCGAGGATCATCAGGTAACGCAGCCGGCCCCGGGCCACCAGCAGCAGCGGGGAGAGCAGTTCCACGGCGAAGATCAGGAACTGTGACGCGGTCAGGATCCACGGCGGCTCGAGCATCGCCCGGCCCAGACCGGTTCCGCGCCGGGTCATCGCCCAGGCGAAGGTGGATCCGGTGACCCAGTCCCAGCCACCGAAACGGATCTTCGCCACGGTGGACAGGAAGTACGTGGCCACGCAGGCGATCTGGATCGCCAGCAGGGCCCAGCCGGCCGCCTCGGAGCGGGTCCGGCGGTCGTTCGCCCGAGCCGCGCCCACGGTGGGCAGCAGCCAGAGCGCGGCGATCAGCGGGAAGTGGTCGTGGTCGATCTTGCTGTAGGACATCCCCACCGAGACCCAGTCGGTGAACGCCGCCGCCACCAGCAGCCCGGCCGTGAGCGTCAGCCAGGCGGGGATCCGGCGGAACGCGCTGAGGACCATCAGCAGGCAGCCCAGGATCACCAGAACCCGCAACGTGTAGACGTATCCGGGGAACGGGGTGGGCAGGTGCAGGATCTCGCGCAGGTCGATCGGCCGGTAGAGCAGGTCCGAGTTGCGGGAGAGCGCGGGCGGGTCGGCGACCACGAAGAACATGTCGTAGACCACGAACAGGTACACGAACACCCGCAGCACGGCCACCCGGGCCAGGGGGAGTGGCTCGAAGACCCATCTGCGCAGGGCGGATTCGCGGGCGGGGGCCTCGGTGACGGCCGTCTGCGTACTCATTTGCGGCCTTCCTGACCACTCTCACCGGTGTTCTCGCCGGTGTTCTCCTGGCTGTTCTCGGGGGCCCGCAGATCGACCGGGACCTTCGCCGCGTCGGCCGGGGCACCCGACGGCGGCAGTGACTCCGGTACCAGGGTGTTGGCCGGCCAGCCGACGATGGTCTCCTGGCTGGTGCCCACGTCGCGGCCGTTACGCAGCTCGGTGACCTCCTGGCAAAGCCAGAGCTGGGTCAGTTCCGGAGCGTCCGGGTGCCGCTCGGCGTAGTTGGCGGCCAGGGTGGACAGCAACTCCGGCTCGCGCACGAACCGGGTCTGCTGTCCTTCCACCTCGGCCCGGGCGATACCGATGTTGTTGGTGCTCAGCGCCACCCGCTGCAACATGCCCTCGGAGTCGACGGCGGCCAGGAAGGTGGCGCGGATCGCGTCGTTCGTGCCCACCCGGAAGGCGAACTGGCTCATAGGCGCGAACGGCCAGTGTACGTCGTTGCCGAACACCGAACCGTTGGCGATCAGCAGTGTGCCCACGGTGAGGGCCACGGCCCGCCAGGCTCGGCTACGGGTGGAGAGCCGTTTCACCGGCGGCTGTTCGGCTGTACTGGGCACGCCAGTAATCTAGGGCCTATGCCGCAGCCCGATCTCCCGTCTCCCCGTCCCGTGCTGGTCTTCGACGGCGACTGCGGAATCTGCACCAAGCTGGCCGGGGTGGTCACCGGCTACCTGAAGCCTCCGGCGGCGGTGGAACCGTGGCAACGGCTCGACCTGGCCGCCTACGGGCTGAGCGTCGAGGCGTGCGTCGAGGCGCTGCAGTACGTCGACGCCGAGGGCAACGTCTACGCCGCCGAGCTGGCGGTGGCCCGGCTGCTCAAGGCTTCTCGGCCGTGGGCCCGCCCGGCCGGTTACGTGATCGAGCTGCCCGGCGTGCGTCAGCTGGCCGGGGTGATCTACCGCTGGGTGGCCCGGAACCGGCACCGTCTGCCCGGGGGCACGCCGGCCTGCGCAATGCCCCCGGCGGGCCCTCCGAAGGCCTGATCGCTGCCTATGGCAGTGACGCTGCATCGTCCTTGACCCCTCCGGGGCACTGAGTGCCTCATGGTGACCAGGAGATCACCTACGGTCAGGAGGACGCTGTGCTCGGGGTTGACGGTGAGACGCGGGTACGCGATGTCCAGGTCGACGAGTTCCAGGTCCGCAGCAGTGATCTCACGTTCCGGCTGGACGTGGCCATCGACCTGGAGCGCCTGGTCACCGCCGCGCCCGCGCGCTGGGCGGTGAGTGCCCTGGCCGAGCAGCCGCACGACCAGGCCCGGCGCGAGCGGGCGGTGGCGGCCGTGCGGGCCGTGGGCAAGAGCCTGCGGGAGGGGACCAGCCGCTTCGACCTGGCCGTGGTGCGCATCGGCGGTGAGGGCATGCCGGGCGGGCTGCTGGTGCTCTACGGGCAGGAGCCGCGCACGGGGGAGCGGCTGGCCTACATCCTGACTCCGGCCGTGCGGGTCGCCGATCTGCTGGCCGCCGACCGGGGGCAGCTCGCCCGGGAGCTGGTGGACGGCCTGAGCCCGCTCGACGTCAGCGGCACCCTGGAGGGTTCGTGGGAGGTCCGGGTGAAGGACGTCCTGAGCCGCCTCGGGCCCTGGCTCATTTCCGGGGCCGACGAGGTCAGCAGCCTGTCCATCGTGCGGGCCGAGCCGACCCCGGCCCCCTCGACCGGGCGGCACACGCGCGAGCGGCGAGGGCTCGGCCGGGCCCTGGGCCGGCTGGGCCGGGCCGCCGGCGGGGCGCACCAGGTCCGCGCTTAGCGACCGCTCGGCGCACCGCACGTGTGTCGGCCTTGCGACGTACGTCACTCCCCACCTGAATAGGGAGATCGATCGGCGGTTCTAGCTCCTGGACCGTCTTTCAGCCGAACGGGAGGCCCAACGATGGGTGCGGATGTTGTCGTCGCCAGACTGCGTAACTGGGGGCCCGGGCGGGACCAGCAGCTCGACGCGTTGCACGACCTAGTAGCCGGGAAGCTCGCGGGCTCGAAGTACCTGGCCGACTTCGAGGCCGAGGTGCGGACCCCGCGGGGACCGTCCGGCTGGACCCGCGACCGGGTGCAGCACCTCGTGGCCACCGCGATCGCCCGTGACCCGGTCTTCGCCGAGAAGCTGCGCAACCTGCTGTAGCTGCCTCTTTTCCGGCTGTACCGATTCCCTCGTTCGGCGGAACTTGCCGCCTGTGCCCTTGACCCGAGCCGCCTCCGAGCCGCTCGATAGGGAAACAGGTAACGCCTTAACGAGGAGGCACAGTGCTGGGTGCGGACGTTGTCATCGGTGTGCTCGGGTCGCCCGACACGAAACCCGGTCCCACGGCTCAGGAGCTGCACGACCTGGTCGCCGGGAAGCTCTCCGGCGCCAAGGGGACCCGTCGTTACATGGCGGAGTTCGACGCCGAGGCGCACACGCCGGAGGGCCCCTCCGGGTGGGCCCGCGACCGGGTGCAGCACGCCGTGGCCACCGCGATGGCCCGAGACGAGGCGTTCGCCACCAAGGTGCGCTCACTGCTGGAGTCGCTCGGGCTCAAGGGGTAGCTCGTAGGCGGGCCCGGCCTCTGCGCCGGGCCCACCTGGACATCACCTGGTCGCGGTACTCCTCCAGCGGGAGGAAGGCCAGCATCATGATCAGGTGCGGCCAGAACGCGATGGTGATCACCGAGTAGGTGGCCGCGTGGAAGACGAACCAGGCCGCCACCATCCGGCGCCGCCACTTCTCCCCGACGAAGAAGATCACCGGGGACAGCATCTCGGCGCTGAACAGCACCCACTGGAAGGCGTGCAGGCTCCACGGGATGTGCAGCAGCCAGTCGCCCAGGAAGGTGCCGCGCCGGATCACCGCCCGGGTGATCGTGGCCGAGTTCACCCAGTCCCAGCCGCCGAAGCGGACCTTCGCCCAGGCCGACAGGAAGTAGGTGGCGATGGCCGCGAGCTGCATCGCCCGGAACGCGAAGCCGGCGCTCTCGCTGCGCCGGTGGTCGGTGGCGGCGGCCAGCCCGATCAGCGGCAGCACGGCCAGGGCGACCACGAAGTCGCCGCGGTCGTGGTCGACCTTGCCGTAGGCGAAGGCCACGTACTGGTACCAGATCCAGCCCACCGCCACGAGCAGCCCGGTGAGCCGGGGGAACCGGCCGGTCAGGGCGAGGGCGGCGACGGCCACCGTGCCCCACTTCAGGATCATCACCTGGGCCACGTCCGCGGCCGGGATGTTCAGCCACTCGCCCATGATCAGCGGCTGGTACCAGACCGGGTCGGCCCAGCCGTGCCGGAAGCCGGAGGTGTGCAGGAGCAGCACGTCGACGATGACGAACGCGTAGACGAAGCGGCGGAACAGGGCCACCCGGGCCAGCGGGACCGGGGTGAACAGCCACGCGCTCAGCCGGTTCACTGCGCGTCCCCGGTGATGATGCGGGGCGCGTCGTCCTCGGCCGTGCGGGCCGATTCCGGCCAGACCGCCAGGGTGGTGTCGCGGGTCTCACCGGTGCGCCGGCCGTTCTCCAGCAGCACGTCGCTGCGCACGATCCGGATCGCCGTCCAGCGCGGGGCGTCCGGCTGCAGTTCGGCGTGGCTCTCGAGCAGGGTGCCCAGGACCGAGGGGTCCTGCTGGATCAGCGGCATCCGGCCCTCCACCTCGGCCCGGTTCAGGCCCACGGTGTCGGGGTGCAGGGAGGCCGGCTGCCACGGGCCGGAGCCGTTCTCCTGGATCTCGATGCGGGTGGAGCCGACCGGACCGGAGGGGGCGGTGGAGGTGGAGTACATCTTCCACGGGGCGAAGGGCCACCAGGCGTCGGTGCCGACGAAGGTGCCGCCCAGGAAGAGCGCACTGACCACGGCCAGGGTGGTCGCCAGCAGGGCCTTGGCCGGCCGGCCGAGCCGGATCACCTCGGGCTCGGGACCAGGCGTGGGTTGCGTCGTTCTCGGCCCGTTCACCGGGTAAGAGTAGCCAGCGGGCCGAAGCCCTAGACTCCGGCAGGTGAGCAACGGGTACGAGGTCTCGGACACGATGGGCGGCGAGCCGGACGGGTTCGAGCGGCTCTGGACGCCGCACCGCATGGTCTACATCAGCGGTGAGGAGAAGCCGAAGACGTCGGCGCCGGGGGAGGACTGCCCGTTCTGCCGCGCCCCGCAGGTCTCCGACGAGGAGAGCCTGGTCGTGGCCCGCGGTGAGCACGCCTTCGCCGTGCTCAACCTGTTCCCGTACAACCCCGGTCACGTCCTGGTCTGCCCCTACCGGCACGTGGCCGACTACACCGACCTCACCGAGGCGGAGACCGTCGAGGTCGCCACCATGACCCAGCGCGCGATGACGGTGATCCGCGCGGTCTCCGCCCCGCACGGATTCAACCTGGGCATGAACCAGGGGGCCGTGGCCGGCGCCGGGATCGCCGCCCACCTGCACCAGCACGTGGTGCCGCGCTGGGGCGGCGACGCCAACTTCCTGCCGGTGATCGCCCGCACCAAGGCCCTGCCCGAGCTGCTGGCCGACACCCGCCGGAAGCTGGCCGACGCCTGGTTCGCCTGAACCGTTACCGTTCGAGACTCCTGAGCGACATCTGGGCCTCTCCGGCGTCGGTAGAGTGATCTCACCATGCTCAACCGATTCGCGAAGGCTCTCTTCACCCGCATCTTCACGCCCGTCGCCCGGCTGCTGCTGAGCTGGGGCGTCAGCCCCGACGTGGTCACCCTGGTCGGCACCGTCGGCGTGTGCTTCGGCGCCCTGGCCTTCTTCCCCCGTGGCCAGCTGTTCTGGGGCGTGATGGTCGTGACGGCCTTCGTGTTCTCGGACCTGATCGACGGCACGATGGCCCGGATGTCCGGCCGCTCCTCGGTCTGGGGCGCCTACCTCGACTCCACGCTCGACCGCTTCGGCGACGCGGCGGTGTTCGGCGGTCTGGTGCTCTGCTACGCCGGCCCGAAGGACAACGACGTCATGATGGTTCTGTCGCTGGCCTGTCTGGTGCTCGGCTTCCTGGTGTCCTACGCCCGGGCCCGCGCCGAGGGGCTGGGCATGCAGGCCAACGTGGGCGTCGCCGAACGTTCCGAGCGGCTGGTGTTCACCCTGGTCGCCGCCGGGTTCGTCGGCATCGGGGTCACTCACTACCTGCTCATGGGCGTGCTGATCCTGCTGGTGGTGGGCAGCACGATCACCATCTTCCAGCGGATCATGATGGTGCGGCGCCAGGCCCTGGCCCGCGAGGTCGCCGGCACCGAAGCGGTCTGACCATGTGGGAACGGCTGATCGCCGGTGCCTACCTGTACGCCTGGCGGGTGGTGCGGCTGCTGCCCGAACGCCTGGCCTACACGCTGTTCCGGCTGATCGCCGACTTCGTCTGGTGGCGGAACGGCGCCGCCGTGCAGCGGCTCGCCACCAACCTCGCGCGGGCCGTGCCCGACGCCGGGCCGGCCGAGCTGCGCCGGCTCACCCGGCGGGGGATGCGCTCGTACATGCGCTACTGGTGCGACGCCTTCCTGCTGCCCGGCTGGGACGGCGACCGGCTGGCCCGGACCTGTCGGGTCGACGACCCGGAACTGCTGGCCCGGGTGTTCGAGGGCGACCGCGGGGTGGTCGCCGCCCTGGCCCACCAGGGCAACTGGGACCACGCCGGGGCCTGGGCCGGGGTGCACCTGCGCCAGGTCACCACGGTGGCCGAACGGCTCAAGCCCGAGGCGGTCTACCAGGAGTTCCTCAACTACCGCCGGAGCATCGGCATCGAGATCTTCCCGCTCGGCGAGCCCGGCCTGGCCGCGCAGCTGGTGCGCAAGGTGCACGCCGGGGCGTTCGTGCCGCTGCTGGCCGACCGTGACCTGAGCGGCAACGGGGTGCCGGTCACCTTCCTGGGCGAGGCCTCGCGGATGGCGCCCGGCCCGGCCGCGATCGCGCTGGCCGCCAAGGCCCCGCTGATGCCGGTGAACACCTACTACGAGCAACTGCCGGGCGGCGGACACGGCCTGGTGCTGCAGCTGCACGAGCCGGTGCCGGTCCCGGCCACCGGGACCAAGGCCGAGAAGATCGCCGCCATGACCCAGAGCTGCGCCGACGCCCTGTCCGAAGGGCTGCGGCAGCACCCGGAGGACTGGCACATGATGCAGGTGGTGTTCGACGCCGACCTGGATCCCGACCGCGACCCGAACCGGCGTGCGCCGTGAGGATCGGCATGGTCTCGCCGTACTCCTTCCACGTGCCCGGCGGCGTCCAGTTCCACATCCGCGACGTGGCCGAGCACCTTCTCGGCCAGGGGCACCACGTCAGCGTGCTGGCCCCCTCCGACGACGAGACCCCGCTCCCGTCGTACATCGCCTCCGCCGGGCGCGCGGTCCCGTTGCCCTACAACGGGTCGGTGGCCCGGATCAGCTTCGGCCCGGTGGCCTCGGCGCGGGTGAAGCGCTGGCTGGCGGAGAACGACTTCGACGTGCTGCACGTGCACGAGCCGTCCAGCCCGTCCCTGTCGATGCTGGCGATGTGGGCCGCCACCGGGCCGATCGTGGCCACCTTCCACACCTCCAACCCGCGCTCGCGGGCGATGCAGGCGGCCTATCCGCTGCTGCGCCCGGGGTTCGAGAAGCTGTCGGCCCGGATCGCGGTCTCCGAAGATGCGCGGCGCACGGTCGTCGACCACGTCGGTGGCGACGCGGTGGTGATCCCGAACGGGGTGTTCGTCGACCGGTTCGCAACCGCCCAACCCCGCCCCGAGTGGCAGGGGAGCGAAAAGCGTCCCACGTTGGCTTTTCTCGGACGCCTGGACGAACCCCGTAAGGGGCTGCAGATCCTCACTGCTGCCCTGCCGAGCGTCCTTAGTTCCTATCCAGGAGCGCGTTTGCTCGTTCTGGGGCGCGGGGAGGCGGAAGAGGCGCTGCAGGTGCTCGCCGATCAGCCGGCGGCCCGGGAATCGATCGAGTTCCTCGGCGCTCTCGACGACGAGGCCAAGGCGTCGTTGCTGCGCTCGGTCGATGCGTACGTCGCCCCGCACATCGGGGGCGAGAGTTTCGGCATCGTGCTCGTAGAGGCAATGAGCGCGGGGGCGCCGGTGATCGCCAGTGATCTGGGGGCGTTCCGGCGGGTGCTCGAAGAGGGTGACCTAGGTCTGCTCATCCGTACGGGAGATCCGGCCGCGCTGGCCGCCGGGATCATTTCGCTTTTGGACGATCGGGCGGGCGCCCGGGAACGCGCGGCTCGCGCTTCGGTCGCGGTGCGTAGGTATGACTGGCCCCGGGTGGCTGCTCAGATCTTCGACGTGTACGAGACGGTGACGATCGGCGCCGACCGGGTGGGGGAGGACCCGCGGACGGGACTGCTCGCCCGCTGGCGCCCCACGGTCAGCTGATGTCCAACGCTGTTGGTTGGCTCGACGGAGCCTGGGGCGTCGTCGTCCTGAGTGTCCTGGTCCTGCTCGTGGTCGGCTGGTACCTGTCCTACCTGGCCGCGCGGCTGGACCGGCTGCACCACCGGGTCGAGACGTCGCGGGCCGCCCTGGAGACGAGACTGGCCCGGCGGGCGGCGGTGGCACTGGAGGTGTCGCGGGCGCTTGGACCGCCTGAGGGCGAACGGTTGCGACTGGCGGCTTCCCGGATGGTCCGCGCGCCGGATGCGCCGGTGTCCGAGGCGGGGGAGAACCTGCTGGCCCGCGCACTGCATCAGGCCTTCCCAGACGCCGATCGGGTGAATCGGCTGCGGGCCGACCCGGCCACCGGCGAACTCCTGGACGAGCTGGTCCTGGCCGGGGAACGGGTGCGGATGGCCCGCCGGTTCCACAACGACGCGGTCTCGCACGCCCAGCGGATGCGGCGCAAACGCGTGGTGCGCTGGGCGAAGCTGGCCGGGACGGCGCAGATGCCGCAGATGGTGGAGATCGACGACTCCTCGCCCGACGGCCTGGCCTGAGGTCTTCCGGGGCAGTCCAGTGCGGTGCGATTGGCCCGAGAGGAAAGCCGGAGGGCGGCCTAACCTGTCGCCCGGCCCGGTTCGTTTCCCGTCTGTGAGGTTCCCGTGTCCGACAGCCCCGCTCCCTCCGTCACCGGCACCAGCCTGGTCAAGACCGGCATGGCCGAGATGCTCAAGGGCGGGGTGATCATGGACGTGGTCACCCCCGACCAGGCCCGGATCGCCGAGGACGCCGGCGCCGTGGCCGTGATGGCGCTGGAGCGGGTGCCCGCCGACATCCGGGCCCAGGGCGGCGTGGTCCGGATGAGCGACCCGGAGATGATCGAGGGCATCCAGGCCGCGGTGTCGATCCCGGTGATGGCCAAGGCCCGGATCGGGCACTTCGTCGAGGCCCAGGTGCTGCAGTCGCTCGGCGTCGACTACGTGGACGAGTCCGAGGTGCTGACCCCGGCCGACTACGCCAACCACATCGACAAGTGGAAGTTCACGGTGCCCTTCGTCTGCGGCGCCACCAACCTGGGCGAGGCGCTGCGCCGGATCGCCGAGGGCGCGGCGATGATCCGCTCCAAGGGTGAGGCCGGCACCGGTGACGTCTCCAACGCCACCACCCACATGCGCACCATCGGCGCCGAGATGCGCCGGCTGCGCGGCCTGAGCGAGGACGAGCTGTACGTCGCGGCCAAGGAACTGCAGGCGCCGCTGGACCTGGTGCGCCAGATCGCGGCCACCGGCAAGCTCCCGGTGGTGCTGTTCACCGCCGGCGGCATCGCCACGCCGTCCGACGCCGCGATGATGATGCAGCTGGGCGCCGACGGGGTGTTCGTCGGGTCGGGCATCTTCAAGTCCGGCAACCCGGTGGCCCGGGCCGAGGCGATCGTCAAGGCCACCACCTTCCACGACGACCCGGACGTGATCGCCAAGGTCTCGCGGGGCCTGGGCGAGGCCATGGTCGGGATCACCGTGGACGAGATCCCGCAGCCCCACCGGCTCGCCGAGCGCGGCTGGTGAGCCTTCCGGTCGTAGGGGTGCTCGCGGTCCAGGGCGACTTCCGCGAGCACCTGGCGGTTCTCGAGGGGCAGGGGCTGCACACCCGGGCGGTGCGCCGGCCGGCCGAGCTGGAGGGCCTGTCCGGTCTGGTGCTGCCCGGCGGCGAGTCGACCACCATCGACAAGCTCACCCGGATCTTCGGGCTGCGCGAGCCGTTGCTGCAGCTGCTGGGGTCCGGGGTGCCCGTCTACGGCTCCTGCGCCGGGATGATCATGCTGGCCGACCGGGTGGTCGACACCGCCCCGGGCCAGCAGACTCTCGGGGGCCTCGACGTCACCGTCCGGCGGAACGCCTTCGGGCGTCAGGTCGACTCCTTCGAGGTGGATCTGGACTTCACCGGGATCGAGGGCGGCCCGGTGCATGCGGTGTTCATCCGGGCGCCGTGGGTGGAGAAGGTCGGCGCCGGCGTGGAGGTGCTCGCCCGGACTCCGGAGGGTCACGCGGTCGCGGTCCGGCAGGGCAACCTGCTCGCCACCTCGTTCCACCCGGAGATCACCGGTGACCACCGGGTCCACTCCCTGTTCGCCGCGATGGTGCGCACCCACGTCCACAGTTCGGGGGTTTCCGGCCCAGTCTGATCCAGGCCGGGTGATCCGACCTGTGTGATCCGAATCGTCGGCTCGGAACAGGAACCGCCGGTTCGCGGTTGGTTAGCGTGGGTAACGAACCGTTTCCGCGTCGAACCGAGAGCCTGATGACCGAACTGAGCCCCCGCCGCCGCCGGCTGGTTCTGCTGATCTGCTGCATGAGCCTGCTGATCGTCGGCCTGGAGGCCACCGTCCTGAACGTGGCGCTGCCCGCGTTGCAGGAGGACCTGGACGCCTCCGTGTCGGGCCTGCAGTGGGCTATCGACTCCTACACGCTGGTCCTGGCCAGCCTGCTGATGCTCTCCGGCTCGGCCGGGGACCGGCTGGGCCGGCGCCGGACCTTCCAGACCGGCCTGGCGATCTTCGTGGTGGCCTCGCTGCTGTGTGCCCTGGCACCCAGCCTGGGCTGGCTGATCGCCTTCCGGATGCTGCAGGGGGTGGGCGCCTCGATGCTCAACCCGGTGGCGCTGTCGATCGTCACCAACGCCTTCCCCGAACCCGGCGAACGGGCCCGGGCGATCGGGGTGTGGAGTGCGGTGGTGGGGGTGAGCATCGGTCTCGGGCCGGTGCTGGGCGGCCTGCTGGTCGAGACCGTGGGCTGGCGCTGGATCTTCCTGATCAACATCCCGATCGGGCTGGCCGCGATCGCGCTGACGGCGGTGTTCGTGCCGGAGTCGCGGGCCGCCCGGGCCCGCCGGTTCGACCCGGTCGGGCAGGTGCTGGTGGTGCTGGCCCTGGCCGCTCTGATCTACGCGGTGATCGAGGTGCCGCACCTGGGCTGGGACTCACCCCTGGTGCTGGGGCTGCTGCTGGTGGCCGCCGCTTCGGCAGCGGCTCTGGTGAGGTACGAGAAGCGCCACGCCGAGCCGCTTCTGGACGTGCGGTTCTTCCGCAGCGGCACGTTCTCGGGGGCCACGCTGATCGCCCTCACCGCCTTCGCCGCGTTCGGCGGCTGTCTCTTCGTCAACACCCTGTACCTGCAGGGCGACCTGGGCCTGTCCCCGTTCCGGGCCGGTCTGTACCTGCTGCCGATGGCGGTGGTGATCATGGCCCTGGCGCCGGTCTCCGGCCGGATGGTGGCCCGCTACGGCACCCGGCCCTCGCTGGTGCTGGGCGGGCTCGGGATGACCGCGGGCACGCTGACCCTGACCTTCGTCGAGCCCTCCCGGCCGACGGCCCTGCTGTTCGTGGCCTACGTGCTGTTCGGGGTCGGCTTCGGCATGATCAACGCGCCGATCACCAGCACGGCCGTGTCCGGGATGCCGCCCGCGCAGGCCGGACTGGCCGCCGCGGTGGCCTCGACCAGCCGGCAGGTCGGCACCACCGTGGGGGTGGCGGTGGTCGGCTCGGTCTACACGGCGGCGTCGCGCGGGGCCGGGGGCAGTCTGGACGCGGCCCACGCCGGCTGGTGGGTGGTGGCCGGGTCCGCGCTCCTCGCCCTGGTTTTCGGGGTGGTCTCGTCCGGGCCGCGGGCCCGGGCCAGCGCCGAGCGGGCGGCCCGGGCGACGTCCACGTCCGAGGTCACCCCCGCGCATGGGTAGCATGACTCGCTGAGCTTTGGTTTCTGATTGATTTGCGTAACGGGAGGCGACCCGATGTCGGGCCATTCCAAGTGGGCCACCACCAAGCACAAGAAGGCCGTCATCGATGCCAAGCGCGGCAAGATGTTCGCCAAGCTGATCAAGAACATCGAGGTCGCGGCCCGCACGGGTGGCGGTGACCCGGCCGGCAACCCGACGCTGTACGACGCCATCCAGAAGGCCAAGAAGTCGTCGGTGCCGAACAACAACATCGACAGCGCGGTCAAGCGCGGCTCCGGCGCCGACACCGGTGGGGCCGAGTACGTCACGATCATGTACGAGGGCTACGGCCCCAACGGCGTGGCGATGCTGATCGAGTGCCTCTCGGACAACCGCAACCGGGCCGCCATGGAGGTCCGCACCGCGATGAGCCGGAACAACGGCACGATGGCCGACCCGGGCAGCGTGGCGTACCTGTTCAACCGCAAGGGTGTGGTGATCGTCCCGAAGACCGACGGGATGACCGAGGACACCGTGCTCGAGGCGGTGCTCGAGGCCGGGGCCGAGGAGGTCAACGACCAGGGCGAGGTCTTCGAGGTGGTCAGCGAGCCGACCGACCTGGTCGCGGTGCGCACCGCGCTGGTCGACGCCTCGATCGACTACGACTCGGCCGAGGCCCAGTTCGTGCCGTCGATGAACGTGCCGCTCGAGGAAGAGGGCGCGCGCAAGATCTTCAAGCTGATCGACGCGCTGGAGGACTGCGACGACGTGCAGAACGTCTACGCCAACTTCGACGTGTCCGACGAGGTCATGGAGCTCGTGAACGCCGAGTGACCTTCTCGGCGGGAGTGCGACGGGAACCGGGCCGGGTCGCTCCTGGCCCGGTTCCGCTTTGACTGTGATCGTGGCTGCATGCGTGTTCTAGGGGTGGACCCGGGGCTGACCCGGTGCGGGCTGGGCGTGGTCGACGGGCTGCCCGGGCGGCGGGCCCAGATGGTGGCGGTGGACGTGATCCGCACACCGGCCGGGACCGACCTGGGCTCGCGGCTGCTGGGCATCAGCGATGCGGTGGAGGGCTGGATGGACCAGGTCCGGCCCGACGTGGTGGCGGTGGAGCGGGTGTTCAGCCAGAACAACGTGTCCACGGTGATGGGTACGGCGCAGGCCGCCGGGGTCACCGTGCTGGCCGCGGCGCGCCGGGGCATCCCGGTGGTGATGCACACGCCGTCCGAGGTGAAGGCGGCCGTCACCGGGTCCGGGCGGGCCGACAAGGCCCAGGTCACGGCCATGGTGCAGCGGATCCTGCAGCTCAGTGAGGCGCCCCGGCCGGCCGACGCGGCCGACGCCCTGGCCCTGGCGATCTGTCATCTGTGGCGGGACGGGACGGCCGCGGTGATGCCGGTGTCGAAGGCGGGCGGCGGGGCGACCCGGGCCCAGCAGGCCTGGGTGGCGGCGATCGAGGCGTCGAAGAAGTCGGCCCGGGCTCGCTGAGGGCGCGCGTCCGGGCGCGTCCGGGCCCGGTGGCCGGTTCTGTCGGTGGCAGCGGCTAGATTTCCTTCTCGTACAGATGTTCGGAGGGTGAGGAGTTCGCGGTGATCGCGTCGGTGCGGGGGCGGGTGGCGGCCGTCCGGCTGGACTCGGTGGTTCTCGAGGTCGGCGGGGTCGGGCTGAAGGTGCTGGCCACCCCGGGCACGCTGGCCGAGCTGCGGCCCGGGCAGGAGGCCGAACTGGCCACCAGCCTGGTGGTCCGGGAAGACTCGCTGACCCTGTTCGGCTTCGCCGATCCGGACGAGCGCGACGTGTTCGAGATCGTGCAGACGGTCTCGGGGATCGGGACCCGGCTGGCCCTGGCCATGCTCGCCGTGCACACCCCCGAAGGGCTGCGGCTGGCCGTGGCCAACCAGGACCTGACGGCGCTGACCAAGGTGCCGGGCATCGGCCGTAAGGGCGCCCAGCGCATCGTGCTCGAGCTCACCGACAAGCTGGGGGCTCCCAGCGGTTCCGGGGCCACGGTGGCGGCGGCCGGTGCGCCCGCGGCCGACGCCGAGGGCTGGCGCGACCAGGTGCTCGACGCCCTCACCGGTCTGGGCTGGCCCGCCAAGGCCGCGTCCGACGCGGTCGACTCGGTGCTCGCCTCCTCGCCGGAAGTGAACGGGGCGGCGCCCGACATGGCCCAGGTGCTGCGGGCCGCGCTGCGCCAGCTGGGGCGGACGGGCTGATGAACGAGGACGCGCGGGCCGCCGCCGACGAGTCGCTCGAACTGCTGGCCTCCGGGGCCACCGTCGACGAGCGGGTCATCGAGGGTGCGCTGCGGCCGCAGATGCTCGGCGACTTCGTCGGCCAGCAGGTGGTGCGCGAGCAGCTCAGCCTGGTGCTCGACGCGGCCAAGGCGCGCGGCGCGGCGCCCGACCACCTGCTGCTGTCCGGGCCGCCCGGGCTGGGCAAGACCACCCTGGCCATGATCGTCGCGCACGAGCTGAACGCCCCGCTGCGGGTCACCTCCGGGCCGGCCATCCAGCACGCCGGCGACCTGGCCGCCGTGCTGTCCTCGCTGTCCGAGGGGGAGGTGCTCTTCCTCGACGAGATCCACCGGATGGCCCGCCCGGCGGAGGAGATGCTCTACGTCGCCATGGAGGACTTCCGGGTCGACGTGATCGTCGGCAAGGGGCCCGGCGCCACCGCGATCCCGCTCGAGCTGCCACCTTTCACCCTGGTCGGTGCCACCACCCGGGCCGGCATGCTGCCCGGCCCGCTGCGCGACCGGTTCGGTTTCACCGGCCATCTCGACTTCTACACCCCGGCCGAGCTGGAGCGGGTGCTGCGGCGGTCGGCCGAACTGCTCGGGGTGCGGCTCACCGCCGAGGGCGCGGCCGAGATCGCCGGGCGCTCGCGCGGCACGCCCCGGATCGCCAACCGGCTGCTGCGCCGGGTGCGCGACTGGGCGCAGGTCCGCGGTGACGGGGTGCTCGACCTCGATGCCGCCCGGGCCGCGCTCGAGGTCTACGCGGTCGACGCGCGAGGTCTGGACCGGCTCGACCGGTCGGTGCTGGAGGCGCTGTGCCGTCGTTTCGGCGGGGGCCCGGTGGGGCTGTCCACCCTGGCCGTCGCGGTCGGCGAGGAACCCGAGACGGTAGAGACGGTGGCCGAGCCGTTCCTGGTGCGCGAAGGCCTGCTGGGGCGCACCCCGCGCGGGCGCGTGGCCACCGCGGCCACCTGGGAGCACCTGGGCCTGACTCCGCCCGCGGGATTCTCCTGGGTGGGGGCGGGCACCGGCGGCAGCACGCTCACCAGTCGCTCGGGCATGGTGCAGGAATCGTTACCCGATCCCGACGTCTGACGAACTGCCCAGGTCAAGGGTCGGCTGAACAGAGCACCCAGTCTGCTGTGGGAGCATGCGTGCTCACGAGTGGCGGCCGGTCGGGCATGATGGGTCGGTTGTGACACTCACGAGAACAGCTCCGACCATGTGGAGGACGACATGGAACTGATCATCCTGGCCGTCCCGCTGGTCCTGCTCTGGCTCATGGTCAGCCGCGGCCGCAAGCAGCAGCGCGAGCTGATGGCGCTGCAGGACTCGGTCACCCCCGGCACCCGGGTGATGACCACCTCCGGTCTGTACGCCGAGGTCGTCGAGATCGACGGTGAGGCCGTCGTTCTCGAGATCGCCCCCGGTGTGCACACCCGGTGGACCCGGCGCGCCATCGCCCAGGTCGTGACCGTGACCGCCGACGACCCGGCGGCCGGCACCGAGAACAGCCAGAACATCCAGAACGTCCAGAGCACCGAAGACGCTCCGGTGGTCGACGTCCGCTCCGAGGCGGGACACGCGGCGCCCCCGAGCGACGCCGACGACACCCCCGGAACCAGCGGCCGCTAGCCGGACAGACCGCGACGGCATCCGCCGTCCTTGGGACAACGAGAAGAGACCCGCAACCGTGGCACGATCCAGCAACGCCTCCCGACCAGGTCGGGCACTGCTGTTCATGGTCGCCATCCTGGCCGTCGTGTACGCCGTGGTCGGCGTCCGCACGGTGACCTCGGACGGCGGCTGGACGCCCCAGCTCGCCCTCGACCTCGAGGGGGGCACCGAGATCATCCTCGAGCCCCGGCCGCTCAACGGCGAGAACGTCACGCCGACCGGTGAGCAGCTGGAAGAGGCCGTGAACGTGATCCGCCAGCGGGTCAACGGCTCGGGCGTCTCCGAGGCCGAGATCACCACGCAGAGCGGCAAGAACATCGTCGTCTCGCTGCCCGGCAACCCCGACCAGGCCACCCGTGACCTGGTCAAGCAGTCGGCCCAGATGAACTTCCGGCCGGTCCTGGTCGCGGCCGCGGTGGGCATGCCCACCACCACGCCGACCGAGTCCGCCACCGGTGACGAGTCGGGCGACGAGACCGGGGCCACCCCGTCCGCCTCGGCCTCCGCTTCTGCCTCGGCCACCTCCAAGGCCACGGAGAAGGCGGACGACAAGGCTGACGACAAGGCGGACGAGAAGAGCGACGAGAACAACTCTCTGGTGCCGTCGGCGCTGAGGGCCGACTCCACGCCGACCACGGAGCCCACCTCCTCGCCGTCGGGCTCGGCCGACAAGGCCGACGCAGCCGACAAGGGCGACGCGGCCGAGGAGAGCAGCGAGCCCTCGGCGTCGAGCAGCAGCACCGAGGCTCCCGACGCGACGGCGGCCACCGATCCTTCCACCGGCACGGCCTCGGACCTCGCCCAGCTCACGCCCGAGCTGCAGGAGCAGTTCCAGGCCGAGACCTGCCAGGACCTGGCCAAGATCCAGGGCGCGGCCTCCGACCCGAAGAAGCCGCTGGTCACCTGTGAGCAGGACGGCACCTACAAATACGTCCTGGGCCCGGTGGAAGTTCCCGGCTCGGACATCTCCGACGCCACCGCCGGCATGCAGTCCAACCAGCAGGGCTTCGCCACCGGCGCCTGGGTGGTCAACCTGGAGTTCAACTCCGAGGGCAGCGACAAGTTCGCCGAGGTCACCGAGCGGCTGATCCAGCTCACCGGCGCGCAGAACCAGTTCGCCATCGTGCTCGACCAGCTGGTCGTCTCGGCCCCCACCGCGAACGCGGCGATCACCAACGGCCAGGCCGAGATCTCCGGCAACTTCACCCAGGACTCGGCGCAGCTGCTGGCCCAGCAGCTGAAGTTCGGCTCGCTGCCGGTCTCCTTCCAGGTGCAGACCGAGAACCAGATCTCCGCCCTGCTCGGTGGTGAGCAGCTGGAGCGCGGTCTGCTGGCCGGCCTGATCGGCCTGATCCTGGTGGTGATCTACTCGCTGCTGCAGTACCGGGCCCTGGGCCTGGTCACCATCTTCAGCCTCGGCATGGCCGCCGCCCTCACCTACGGCCTGGTGGTGCTGCTCGGCGAGACCGAGGGCTACCGGCTCAGCCTGGCCGGGGTCACCGGCCTGATCGTGGCCATCGGTATCACCGCCGACTCGTTCATCGTGTACTTCGAGCGGGTCCGCGACGAGGTCCGCGAGGGCCGGCCGCTGGGCTCGGCGGTCGAGGCCGGCTGGAAGCGCGCCCGGCGCACCATCCTGGCCTCCGACGCGGTCAACTTCGTCGCCGCGATCGTGCTCTACCTGGTCGCCGTCGGCGGTGTCCGCGGGTTCGCCTTCACCCTCGGCCTGACCACGCTGATCGACGTCGTCATCGTCTTCCTCTTCACCAAGCCCGCCGTGACCGTGCTGTCGCGGACGCGCTTCTTCTCCGAAGGGCACACGTTGTCCGGGTTCAGCGCCAAGCAGCTCGGCCGGCCCAACGCCTACGCCGGGCGGGGCCGGGTGCGCCCGACCCCCGCCACCGCCGGGCCGGCCGCCACCTCCGGCGCTACTGCGGGTGAGAGCATCGCGGCCCGCCGGGCCGCCGCGGCCCGCGCGGCCAACGGTGGCGAGCCCGGTGATCCGGGCGGTCCGTCCGGCCAGGACCACGTCACCACGTCCGGCTCGGGGAGGAACTCCTGATGTTCAGCTTCGCCGCCTTCGGTAACGACCTGCACTCCGGCAAGCGCTCCTTCGCCTTCGTCGGCAAGCGCCGGATCTGGTACGCGATCGCCGTCGCCATGACGCTGCTGTCGATCCTCTCGCTCGCCCTGATCCGGCTGAACCCCGGCATCGAGTTCCGCGGGGGCTCGGAGTTCCAGCTCTCTCAGGTCTCCGACACCAGCACCATCATCGGCTCCGACGCGGTCGGCGAGGTGGTCTCCGGGGCCGAGGCCCGGGTCACCGTGATCGGTGACGACGGCATCCGGGTGCAGACCGAGACGCTGGACCCCGAGGAGACCGGTGAGGTCCGGGCCGCCCTGGCCAAGGCCTACGGGGTGAACGAGAGCGACGTCACCTCGAACTTCGTCGGCGCCAGCTGGGGCCGCGACGTCACCACCAAGGCCGTTCAGGGTCTGCTGGTCTTCGTCCTGCTGGTCGGGCTGATCATTGCCGCGTACTTCCGGACCTGGAAGATGTCGGTGGCCGCGCTGATCGCGCTGTTCCACGACCTGATCATCACTGCCGGCCTGTACGCGCTCACCGGTTTCGAGGTCACCCCGGCGTCGGTGATCGGGTTCCTGACCATCCTGGGCTACTCGCTGTACGACACGGTCGTGGTGTTCGACAAGGTCCGGGAGAACACCGAGCGGATCACCTCCTCGACCCGGCGCACCTACGAGGAGGCCGCCAACCTGGCGGTCAACCAGACCCTGGTGCGGTCGGTCAACACCTCGGTGGTGGCCCTCCTGCCGGTCGCCTCGATCCTCTTCATCGGTGCCTTCGTGCTCGGCGCGGGCACCCTGAAGGACATCTCGCTGGCCCTGTTCATCGGTATCGCTGCCGGTACCTACTCCTCGATCTTCATCGCCACCCCGCTGCTGGTGGACATGCGCCGCCGCGAGCCGGAGATCGTCGCGCACACCCGCAAGTTGCTCAAGCGGCGGGCCGAGGGCGGCGCCCCGGCCGCGGACCCGGCGCCCGAGTACGGCTCGGCCGACGAGGGCGAGGGCCTCTCCCCGGTGGGTGCCGGTGCCGCCACGGCGGTGCGCAACGCTCCGGCGGCACCTTCCCGCCGGGGTCCGGCGACCAGAAGGGCCGACTCCGGCCAGCGCGCCCAGCCCAAGCGGGGCAAGCGGCGGTGACCGCCGACCAGGCCGACCAGGCCGACCAGGCCGTGCTGCAGAAGCTCGAGGCGGGGCTCCGGGACATCCCGGACTACCCGTCCCCGGGCATCCTGTTCAAGGACATCACCCCGCTGCTGGCCGATCCGGCGCTGTTCGCGGCCGCGGTCGACGCGCTCGCCGCGGCGCACCGGCCGGGCAGCGGGGCCGAGGTCGATCTGGTGGCCGGGGTCGAGGCCCGGGGCTTCATCTTCGGCGCCGGGGTGGCCCTGGCCCTGGGGGTCGGTTTCGTGCCGATCCGTAAGAAGGGGAAGTTGCCCCACACCACGGTGTCGGCGGAGTACACGCTCGAGTACGGCACCGCCGTCATCGAGATGCACGACGACGCGGTACGGCCGGGGCAGCGGGTGCTGCTGCTCGACGACGTGCTGGCCACCGGGGGCACGGCCGAGGCCGCGGCCGGTCTGCTCGAGCGGGTGGGGGCCGAGGTCGTGTCGGTGGCGTTCCTGGTCGAGCTCGGATTCCTCAACGGCCGGGAGCGGCTCGCCGGGCGCGATGTGAAATCGTTGCTGAACTACTGAGAACGGGCGGTCGCCGCCCTTTGGGGCGGACGACCCCTTTTGTTCGACCTGCCGTGATGTATTCAACACGTAGGGCTCAAGTCGGGCGGTTAGTCAAGATCGGAAGTGACCGTTACCCGCAGAATCGGGAATGAATCGGCGTCCGGAGCCGCTCTGGTAACCGCTGGGCGGGCTCAAGGCGGGCGGTGAGCTTGCCGAGAGCCGAGGCACGGGAGCTTCGCGGGCCCTACACTCGTCCAGCAAGAGTCTCCGTGCGAGACGTACGACGTCGGGAGGATCGGGTGTCCGAAGAGGTCGCAGCGAGGGTCGCGCAGCAGGCGCTGCGGGACGGGCGGGAAGGCCGCCCTGCGCTGTCGACCGTGAAGGACCACGACGCCCAGGAGGCCGCCGGTCAGCCGGCCCGCCCCGTCCCCGCTCCCGCAGCACCCCCCGCGAGTTCCGGCGGTTCCGGCGAACCGGCCGGGCAGGAGCCGGCGGGCTACCAGATCCCGCCCGCGCCCGGCCGTCCCCGTCCGGCGGCGGCAACCGCGCCCCGCGCCGCGGTCGAGCCCCGCCCACGCACCAGCGAGCCGCTGGTCTCCCCGGTGCGGGTGTTCTCGCGCATCGCGCGCCTGGGCGCAGCCTCGCGCACCCCCAGTTCGCCCCTGCTCGAGCCGTTGCTGCGCAGCGTCCGCAACGCGCACCCCAAGGCCGACCTCGCCATCATCGAGAAGGCGTTCCAGGTCGCCGAGAAGGCGCACTCGGGGCAGAAGCGCAAGAGCGGCGACCCGTACATCACCCACCCGGTGGCGGTCGCCCAGATCCTGGCCGAGCTGGGCATGACCCCGGCCACGCTGGCCGCGGCCCTGCTGCACGACACGGTGGAAGACACCAGCTACGGCCTGGAAGACCTGCGCGGCGACTTCGGCGACGAGATCGCCATGCTGGTCGACGGGGTCACCAAGCTCGACAAGGTCAAGTACGGCGACGCGGCCCAGGCCGAGACCGTGCGCAAGATGGTCGTGGCCATGTCGAAGGACATCCGCGTCCTGGTGATCAAGCTGGCCGACCGGCTGCACAACGCCCGCACCTGGCGCTACGTGCCCGCCCACAAGGCCGAGAAGAAGGCCCGCGAGACCCTCGAGATCTACGCGCCGCTGGCCCACCGGCTGGGCATGAACACGATCAAGTGGGAGCTCGAGGACCTGAGCTTCGCCACGCTCTGGCCCAAGGTGTTCGACGAGATCGTCCGCCTGGTGGCCGAGCGGGCCCCGGCCCGGGAGGACTACCTGGCCCAGGTGCGCGAGCAGGTCTCGGCCGACCTGCGGGCGGGCAAGATCAAGGCGGTCGTCTCCGGCCGGCCCAAGCACTACTACTCCGTGTACCAGAAGATGATCGTGCGCGGCCGCGACTTCGCCGACATCTACGACCTGGTGGGCATCCGGGTCCTGGTCGACTCGGTGCGCGACTGCTACGCCGTCCTGGGTGCGCTGCACGCGCGCTGGAACCCGGTCCCGGGCCGGTTCAAGGACTACATCGCGATGCCCAAGTTCAACATGTACCAGTCGCTGCACACCACGGTGATCGGTCCCGAGGGCAAGCCGGTCGAGATCCAGATCCGCACCCACCAGATGCACCGCCGGGCCGAGTACGGCGTGGCCGCGCACTGGAAGTACAAGGACGACGCGAACGGCGCCCCGGGCGCGGGCACCGGCAACGCCACCGACATGACCTGGCTGCGCCAGCTGCTCGACTGGCAGCGGGAGACCACCGACCCGGGCGAGTTCCTGGAGTCGCTGCAGTTCGAGATCCAGGCGCAGGAGGTGTACGTCTTCACGCCGAAGGGTGACGTGGTGGCGCTCCCGGCCGGGTCCACCCCGGTCGACTTCGCCTACGCCGTGCACACCGAGGTCGGGCACCGGTGCATGGGCGCCCGGGTCAACGGCCGCCTGGTGCCGCTGGAGAGCTCGCTCGACAACGGCGACGTGGTCGAGGTGTTCACCTCCAAGACCGACGCGGCCGGGCCCAGCCGGGACTGGCTGAACTTCGTCCACAGCCCCCGGGCCCGCAACAAGATCCGCCAGTGGTTCTCCAAGGAGCGCCGCGAGGAGGCGATCGAGTCCGGCAAGGACGCGATCACCAAGGCGATGCGCAAGCAGAACCTGCCGATGCGCCGCCTGCTCACCCACGAGTCCCTGATGGGCCTGGCCACCGAGCTGCGCTTCCAGGACGTGTCCGGTCTGTACGCGGCGGTCGGCGAGGGCCAGATCTCCGCCGCGCACGTGGTGCAGAAGCTGGTCGACTCGGCCGGTGGCGAGGCCGGCACCGAGGAGGACCTGGCCGAGACGGTCACCCCGATGCGGCCGCGCCGGCCGCGGATGGGCGACCCGGGTGTGGTGGTCAAGGGCGTCGAGGACGTCTGGGTCAAGCTCGCGCGGTGCTGCACCCCGGTGCCGGGCGACCCGATCATCGGCTTCGTCACCCGGGGCTCCGGTGTCTCGGTGCACCGGGAGGACTGCAACAACGTGAGCGGTCTGCGCGAGGAGCCCGACCGCATCGTGCAGGTCGAGTGGGCGCCCAACCAGGCCAGCGTGTTCCTGGTGCAGATCCAGGTCGAGGCGCTCGACCGTAACCGGCTGCTGTCCGACGTGACCAGCACCCTGTCCGACGAGCACGTGAACATCCTGTCGGCGAACGTGACCACCTCACGTGAGCGGATGGCGATCTCCCGGTTCACCTTCGAGATGGCCGACCCGGCCCACCTGGGGCACGTGATCGCCGCGGTCCGCCGGGTGGACGGCGTGTTCGACGCCTACCGCATCACCGGGCGCCGTAGCGACACCGATCTCGACTGAGACGACGCCGATCCGGAGGGAGCCCGCTCCGCCTCCCCAAGGCGGGCGGGCACCCGTCCATTGTTGGAGAGCTCTTCGCAGTCAGGCCATTTCGGCCCACTCCCGCACCACCGCCCGCGCGACTGCTGCCCCTCGGGCGTAGGGCATGGCCGTAAGCAGGTCGAGCACCTGGGGCGGGTGCACGTCGTGCATCTCCTGCAGAAGCCGTAGCCGGGGGAGCGCCTCGTCGCGGGGGAGATCACGCGCCAGGTCTGCTGCGGTGCGTACCGGGGTGGTGATCTGGAGACCCTCCAGGACGTACAAATGCTCGGCGGGGACATCGATCTGGCGTACGCGCACCTGAGCCAGCCGGGGGGAGCGTCGATTTCGGCCGATGATCAGATCAAGGCGCCGTTCGTGCTCGGCCGATGCGTTGCCTGAGGGCCAGGAACCGGTGAGAACCCAGCCCGCAGTACCGAACCCGATCGAGCGCCCCCGAGCCGGATCCGTCTCCCAGTGGCCCAGCTTCTCCCGCACCGCCAGCGCCCGGATGCTCGGCGTGATCGGCGTGGAGGGTGAAACCACCACCAGATCAAGCACTTCCCGGGCCAGACCGTCGCGCAGAAGTTCGGCGCGCTCACGGTATCCGGCGACCAGGAACGGCCCTTCGCCCTCCGACATGCTCACGGGAGCAATCTGCCCGGTCCGGGTGCCGGCCCGCAGCCCGCCGGACCACGCCTGTGGATGACCGGGGGTTCCTGCCGACCGCAGCCTGCAGAAAACGCAACGGGCGCCGAGGGCAGGTGAAAACCTGCCCTCGGCGCCCGAAGTCGGGGCCTACTCGGTGAACTCGTTCATCGCCTGCTGGGCCTGCTCCAGCCAGGCGCGGCGGGAGGCCAGCGACTGCTCGAGCTCCTTGATCTTGCGGGCGTTGCCCGAGGCCTGCGCCTTGGCCAGGTCGGCCTCGGCGTCGGCGATGGTGCGCTCGAGCTGGCTGACCATGTCGTTCGCCCGGGCCCGGGCCTCGGGGTTGCTGCGCCGCCACTTGTCCTGCTCGGCGTCGCGCACGGCCTGCTCCACCCGTCGCAGCCGGCCCTCGATGCGCTGCATGTCGTTGCGCGGCACCTTGCCGGCCTCGTCCCAGCGCACCTGCAGATCCCGCAGCGCGGCCTTGGCAGCGGCGATGTCGGTGACCGGCAGGAGCCGCTCGGCCTCCTCGACCAGCTGCTCCTTGATCTCCAGGTTGCCGCGGAACTCCTCGTCCAGCGCCGAGTTCGCGTTCTGCCGGGCGGTGAAGAACGCGTCCTGCGCGGCCCGGAAGCGGGCCCAGAGCGCGTCGTCCTCCTTCTTCGCGGCCCGCCCGGCGGACTTCCACCGGGTCATCAGGTCGCGGTAGGCAGCGGCGGTGTTGCCCCAGTCGGACGACGTGCTGAGCGCCTCGGCCTCGGCGATCAGCTGTTCCTTGGCCGCCTTGGCCTGGTGCCGCTCCTCGTCCAAGGCGCCGAAGTAGTGCCGGCGCTTACGGTCGAAGGTGGTGCGGGCGTGGCTGAACCGCTTCCAGAGCTCGTCCTCGGTGTGCTTGTCGAGGCGCGACTCCTTCTGCAGGCGACGCCACTCGTCGAAGAGCTCGCGCAGCCGGTCGCCGGAGCTCTTCCACGGGATCCGCTGCGGGTCGGCCCCGGCGAGCGCCTCGGCCTCCTCGACCAGGGTGGTGCGCTCGGCCACGATCGCCGCGCGCGCCTCCTGCTTGGCCCGCTGCGTCTCCTCGCGCAGGTGCTCCACCGCCGGGGCCAGCCCGGTGAGCCGGGTCAGCAGCCCGTCCAGGTCGCCCACCGCGTTGGCGTCGCGGATCGTCGGCTCGAGCCGCTTGATGGTGGTCTCGGAGTCCGCGGGGGAGACCTGCCCGGCCTTCACCCGCTGCTCCAGCAGACTCACCTGCGCGGCCAGGTCCTCGTACTTGCGCACGAAGTAGGCCAGCGCCTCGTCCTGGCTGACACCCGGGTACTGGCCGACCTTGCGCTCCCCGTCGGCCGTCCGCACCCAGACGGTGCCGTCCTCGTCCGCGCGGCCCCACTCTTGTCCGGTCACGATCTCACGCCTTCTGCTTCGCCACCCATGTCAAACCCGTCAACCCCGTGTGCCCTGCTCACTTCTGCTCACATCTACTCGGCCAACTCGGCCACCCCGGTCGTCTCGATCGACACCGCGGAGACCGGCTTCCCGTCACCGGAGCCGGTGTCCTCGCCGCCTTCCGCGATCTTCTTCACCACGTCCAGGCCCTCGGTGATCCTGCCCAGCACGGTGTAGCCGCCCGCGGCGTCGTCCGGGATGTCGGTGTCGCCGTAGACCAGGAAGAACTGGCTGCCCATGCTTTCACCGTCGCCGCCGGCCCGGGCCATCGCCACCGTGCCCTCGGTGTACACCTGGTCCTCGGGAGCGTTCTCGATCGGCCCGTAGCTGTACCCCGGGCTGCCGGTACCGGTGCCGGTGGGATCGCCGCACTGCAGCACCTTGAAGCGCTCGGCGGTGGTCAGCCGGTGGCAGGGGGAGCCGTCGTAGAAGCCGTCGCGGGCCAGCTGGATCATCGAGGAGACCGCCTGCGGGGCGGCCTTGCCGTCGAGTTCGACGGCGATGTCGCCACACGTGGTCTTCATCTCGAGGGTCCAGCTCTTGCCCGCGGCGAGGCTCTTGTCCGGGACCTTGTCGAACTGCTTCGGGCTCTCCGGGGCCTTGACCTCGACCGGAGGGCAGGTGGAAGCGGCGGCAGAGGCGGTCGCAGCGGGGGTGGTGCTGCCGGCCGAGGGCGTCGACTCGTCGTCGTCCGCCTCGTTCATCAGCAGGAACGCCATCACCATCACGAGCACGACGATCAGCGCACCACCACCGATGGCCAGTCGCTGCCGGATCTGCTGGGCGCGCACCTGCTTCGCAGAGAGCCGGCCCTGCCACTCCTCGTAACGACGCTTCTCGTACGCGCGCTCCCGATTCTTCGGGGTCACGTGCTTCCCTCCAGCCGTTGTCGCCCCGTCGGTACACCTGCCGCGGGTCACCCGTTAGGCAGTCTAGGGGGTACGGAGTGAGTGATCGGCGCAGTGAGCTGCCACGACGTGCCGAGCGGTGGACGGTAGGAGGCCGGGGAGCCGTCAGGGGACTGAGTACGCTCGGGGAATGCTCTTGCTGGGGTTCCCGTCAGAGGTGTTCGGCACCAACTGCTACATCCTCGCCCCGGCGGCGGGCGAGGAGTGCGTGATCGTCGACCCGGGGGTGGCGGTGCTCGACCGGCTCTCGGCGGTTCTGCGGGAGTACCGGCTGAAGCCCGCATCGGTACTGGTCACCCACGGGCACATCGACCACGTCTTCTCGGTGACCCCGGTGTGCGGGGCGCACGGCGTGGCGCTGAGCGTGCACGAGGACGATCGTTACCGGCTGACCGATCCGCTGGGCTCGCTGCCGGAGGCCTTCGGCGACATGCTCCGCCAGCAGTACGGCGCGACCAGCTGGAAGGAGCCGGACGACATCCGCACGATCAGGGACGGGGAACGCCTCACCCTGGCGGGGTTGGACCTGGGCGTGGTGCACGCGCCGGGACACACCGAGGGGTCGGTGATGTTCTCGCTGGACGGCGTACCGGCGGGGATGGCGGCCGAGGCGGGACTGACCTCGACCATGCTGACGGGGGACGTGCTGTTCGCCGGTTCGATCGGGCGTACGGATCTGCCGGGGGGAAGTTCGGAGGCGATGAACCGGTCGCTGCGCGAGCAGGTGCTGCCGCTGGACGACGCGACGCTGGTGATGCCCGGGCACGGGGACCCGACCACGATCGGGCGAGAGCGCCGGGACAACCCGTTCCTGCGCGCGGTGATGTGAGGTTGTATCCCGGGTTTCGAGCCTGAGGACGGGTCACAGCAGTTTGAGTTGCTCGCGGACGGGGCTGTCGGTCGCCTTCGGAGAGGTGGGCCGGATCGTCGCAGGCTGGTCGCCGTCTGTTCGGCCGGAGCCGCCGCCGGGCATGCTGCCGGCCGGAAAGCGGCTCTCCGGATCGCCCGGGATGCCTTCCATTCCAGCGCCTCGGTCGCCCCGGGTTCCCGCCCCGGCCTGATGAATACCGTGCCGACGTAGCAGCGGCTGCACCCGTTCGGCCAGCCATCGGCGGTAGTCGGGGGTGGCGTAGGCGCCCTTGCCGTAGAGCTCGCGGTAACGCCGGACCAGCTTGGGGTGCTCGCGCTGCAGCCAGGCGAAGAACCACTCACGGGCGCCGGGCCGCAGGTGCAGGGGGACCACGGTGACCCCGGTCGCCCCCGCGGCGGCCAGCCGGCCGATCGCCTCGTCGAGGTGCTCTTCCGTATCGGTGAGCCAGGGCAGCACCGGCGCCAGGAAGACCCCGCACGGCAGACCCCGCTCGCGGGCGGCCCGGACCACCTCGAGCCGGGCCTTCGGGCTCGGTGTGCCCGGTTCCAGACTGCGGTGCAGCGACTCGTCCCAGATCGCGATCGACATGCCCAGGCCGACCTGCACGTCGGCGGCGACCTGCTGCAGCAGCGGCAGGTCGCGGCGCAGCAGCCCGCCCTTGCTGAGGATCGAGAACGGTGTGCCCGAGCCGGCCAGGGCGCGGATCACCCCGGGCATGAGCCGGTAGCGCCCCTCGGCCCGCTGGTACGGATCGGTGTTGGTGCCCATCGCCACGTGCTCGCGCTGCCACGACGGGCGGGCCAGTTCGCGCTGCAGCACCTCGACCAGGTTGACCTTGACCACGATCTCGGTGTCGAAGCCGGAGCCGGTGTCGAGCTCCAGGTAGGAGTGGGTGCCCCGGGCGAAGCAGTACACACAGGCGTGGGAGCAGCCGCGGTAGGCGTTGACCGTGTAGCGGAACGGCATCGGTGAACCGCCCGGCACCTGGTTCAGCGCACTGCGGGCGGCCACCTCGTGGAACGTCATCCCGGCGAACTCGGGCGTGGTGACCGAGCGCAGCAGACCGCTGATCGCCCGGACGGCCGGCGCGTCGAGACCGGGCAGAGCCGGAGCCACCACCGGGCCGGTCCCTCCGAGCGGCCCGGTGGTGGCTCGATGGGCCTGGCCCACCCGTTGTGCATCCCAACGCATGCCAATATTCGAACACGTGTTCGAAGCTACGGGCAAGTACGGAAAGCGGCCCTGCGTGTCACCGGTGGGAACCCGGGTGAAGCCGTCGCCGTGGATCCGTAGAATCGCCGTCGTCCAGACAGGAACCACCAACTTTCGAGAGGCCACACCGTGCTGCGCACCCATCAGGCCGGATCCCTGCGGTCCGGCCACGTCGGCGAAACCGTCATCCTCACCGGATGGGTCGCCTCCCGCCGGGATCACGGCGGGGTGGCGTTCGTCGACCTTCGGGATGCCTCCGGCGTCGCCCAGGTGGTCGTCCGCGACGAGGCCGTCGCCCACGGCCTGCGCTCGGAGTTCTGCCTGCGGGTCACCGGTGAGGTCTCGCCCCGGCCGGAGGGCAACGAGAACCCGGCCCTGGCCACCGGTGAGATCGAGGTGATCGCCACCCGGGTCGAGGTGCTCAACGAGTCGGCGCCGCTGCCGTTCCAGCTCGACGACCACATCGAGGTCGGCGAGGAGACCCGGCTGAAGTACCGCTACCTGGACCTGCGCCGCAGCGGCCCGGCCGCGGCCATCCGGCTGCGCAGCAAGGTCAACCAGGCCGCCCGCAACGTGCTGCTCGACCAGGACTTCGTCGAGATCGAGACGCCGACCCTGACCCGCTCCACCCCCGAGGGCGCCCGCGACTTCGTCGTCCCGGCCCGGCTGAAGCCCGGCTCCTGGTACGCCCTGCCGCAGAGCCCGCAGCTGTTCAAGCAGCTGCTCATGGTCGGCGGGATGGAGCGCTACTTCCAGATCGCCCGCTGCTACCGCGACGAGGACTTCCGGGCCGACCGCCAGCCCGAGTTCACCCAGCTCGACATCGAGATGTCGTTCGTCGAGCAGGACGACGTGATCGCGGTCGGCGAGCAGATCGTCAAGGCGCTGTGGAAGCTGATCGGCCACGAGATCACCACGCCGATCCCGCGGATGACCTACGGCGACGCGATGGCCCGGTACGGCTCCGACAAGCCCGACCTGCGCTTCGGCAACGAGCTGGTCGACATGACCAAGTACTTCGCGGGCACGCCGTTCCGGGTGTTCCAGTCCGAGTACGTGGGCGCCGTGGTGATGCCCGGTGGTGGCTCGCAGCCGCGCCGGCAGCTCGACGCCTGGCAGGAGTGGGCCAAGCAGCGCGGCGCCCGGGGGCTGGCCTACGTGCTGATCGCCGAGGACGGCACGCTGTCCGGCCCGGTGGCCAAGAACATCTCCGAGGCCGAGCGGGCCGGTCTGGCCGAGGCAGTCGGCGCGAAGCCGGGCGACTGCGTGTTCTTCGGCGCCGGCGTCACCTCCGAGGCCCGGGCCCTGCTGGGCGCCGCCCGGCTGGAGATCGGCAAGCGCTGCGGCCTGATCGACGCCGACCGCTGGGAGTTCGTCTGGATCGTCGACGCCCCGCTGTTCGAGCCCGCCTCGGCCGCGGTGGCCAGCGGTGACGTGGCCGTCGGCTCGGGCGCCTGGACGGCCGTGCACCACGCCTTCACCTCGCCCAAGCCGGAGTGGATCGACAAGTTCGAGTCCGACCCGGGCAACGCCCTGGCCTACGCCTACGACATCGTCTGCAACGGCAACGAGATCGGCGGCGGGTCGATCCGTATCCACCAGCGCTCGGTGCAGGAGCGGGTCTTCGCGATGATGGGCCTGAGCGACGAGGACGCCCAGGAGAA
The DNA here is from genome assembly GCF_030269265.1 of Kineosporia sp. NBRC 101677. Lineage (NCBI taxonomy): Bacteria > Bacillati > Actinomycetota > Actinomycetes > Kineosporiales > Kineosporiaceae > Kineosporia > Kineosporia sp. NBRC 101677. The sequence goes on along the minus strand of NZ_BSTA01000007.1, from coordinate 154,026 downwards.
GTTCGGCTTCCTGCTCGACGCCTTCAAGTTCGGCGCCCCGCCGCACGGCGGCATCGCCTTCGGCTGGGACCGGATCGTCATGCTGCTGGCCGGGGCCGACTCGCTGCGTGAGGTCATCGCGTTCCCGAAGAGCGGCGGCGGCTACGACCCGCTGACCGCTGCTCCGGCGCCGATCACCCCGGCCCAGCGCAAGGAGGCCGGGGTCGACTTCGTGCCGCCCAAGCCCAAGCCGGCCACCGACGAGGCGTTCGTGGAGCAGGGCCTGGAAGGCCAGAAGCAGGCCTGATTTCCGCATTTACGATCCCCGGTCCGCGTCGTGCGGGCCGGGGATCGTGTTTTGCTGCCCCGGCACCGCCCTCCAATTAATGGACGCTTCGTGCCCCCGTACCGTCGTTGGGTTGGGGGGAGAGGGGGAGACATGGGTAACGGGGCGATCGTGCTGACCGTCGAACTGGGCGTCGCCGTGTTCGCAGGCTTGGTGAGCCTGCTGGGCGGGGCATCCGTTCCGGTCGCGCTGGGCATCACGGCAGGCGCCTTCGTGGTCGCCTTCGTCGTGGGAATGATCTGGAAGCGGATGACCGCATCATCGGTCGCCGGGGGGACGAAAGGCCGGGGAGTCGGCTCGTCCGGTGCGGCGGGCGGATCGGCCGCTTCTTACGACGGCGGCTGGAGCCCTCCGTCAGACAGCTCCGGCGGCGGTAGCGATGGGGGTGGCGGCGGGGCAGTTACTGAAACCCCGGCATTTTCCTCTTCGCCGGCATCGCGACCCTGGCCGCCACTGCCGACCCGGCCGTGGCAGCCGTCGTGCTGTCCCCGGTTCGGGCCTCTACGGTGGTGCTCATGAGACACAACAGCCACAAGGTCCGGTCGTGAGCCCTCAGTTGCTGCGGTCGTTCCTGTTCCCGGCCGTGGCCTTCGTGATCGCCCTGGTGCTCAACCTGGTGCTCGGCAACGGTGTCGTGGTGGGGCTGGTCCTCGGCCTGGTGGCCGCCGTGCTCTCGTTCGGCGTCGACTGGCTGCTCAACCGCGGCCAGAACGGCACCCCACCCCGCTGATCACCCTGCGGCGCATCGTTGTCGGTGGCTGCGGATAATCTGCGACCGATGGCCGATCTGTTCTCCTCCGACGAAGCCGAGGCCCCCGACGCGGGGGCGGCGGCCGCGCTCAACCCTGTCCGCCCCGGCAGCCTCGGCCACGCGGGCAGCGGCGACCGCCCGCCGCTGGCCGTCCGTATGCGTCCACGCACCCTCGACGAACTGGTCGGCCAGGAGCATCTGCTCGGCCCCGGTTCCCCTCTGCGCCGCCTGGCCGAGGGGGCCGACGGGCTGGCGGGCCCGGCGTCCGTCATTCTCTGGGGCCCTCCGGGAGCCGGGAAGACCACGCTCGCGCACGTGGTCTCCAACACCGGCGGCCGCCGGTTCGTCGAACTGTCGGCCGTCACCGCCGGCGTGAAAGACGTGCGCCGGGTGATGGAAGAGGCGCGCCAGCTGCGCGACCGGTCCGAGACCCGCACCGTCCTCTTCCTCGACGAGATCCACCGGTTCACCAAGTCCCAGCAGGACGGCCTGCTGCCGGGGGTGGAGAACCGCTGGGTCATCCTGGTCGCCGCGACCACCGAGAACCCCTCGTTCAGCGTGATCTCCCCACTGTTGTCCCGCTCGCTGCTGCTCACCCTGCGGCAGCTGGAAGACGCCGACATCGCGGGTCTGCTGCAGCGCGCGGTGCAGGACGAGCGCGGCCTGAACGGCACGGTCGAGCTGGGTGAAGAGGCCACGGCGGCGCTGGTCCGGCTCTCCGACGGAGACGCCCGCCGGGCCCTCACCTCGCTCGAGGCGGCAGCCGGCAGCGCGCTCAGCCGGGGCGAGCACGAGACCGTCACCGTGGAGGACGTGGAGCAGGCCGTCGACAAGGCGATGGTCCGCTACGACCGCGAGGGCGACCAGCACTACGACATCACCAGCGCGCTGATCAAGAGCATCCGCGGTTCCGACGTCGACGCCGCCCTGCACTACCTGGCCCGGATGCTCGAGGCCGGTGAAGACCCGCGGTTCATCGCCCGCCGGCTCATGATCGCCGCCTCCGAGGAGATCGCCATGGCCGACCCGACCGCGCTGCCGGTGGCCGTGGCGGCGGCCCAGGCGGTGCAGATGATCGGCATGCCCGAGGGGCGGATCATCCTGGCCCAGGCCACGGTGCACCTGGCGATGGCGCCCAAGTCGAACGCCTCCTACATGGCGATCAACGCGGCCACCCAGGACGTGCGCTCCGGGCTGGGCGGTCCGGTGCCGCCGGACCTGCGCGACGCGCACTACTCCGGTGCCAAGAAACTCGGCCACGGGCGGGGTTACAAGTACGCCCACGACCATCCCCACGGGGTGGTGGCCCAGCAGTACCTGCCCGACGACCTGGCCGGCCGGGAGTACTACGCCCCCACCGACCGGGGCGCCGAGCGAGGTATGGCCGAACGCCTGGCCCGCCTGAGATCCGTGCTCCGCGGCGGCAACCGGCGCCGCTGAACGCCGCTGCGGCACCGGCCGGGGAGTGTCGCAGAACCACCGGGACAGCGGTACCGCCGGACCGCGATAGGGTCAACCCCGTTCGGCCGGGAAGTGACCGGTTTACCGGACCTGGCCGAACCAGTCCGCAGCGCGCGATGAAAGGGATAACTCATGGTGGGCGACATCGCCGGGCTGATCGCAGCCATAGCCTTCGTCCTCCTCGTCGGCGTGATTGCGATCCCCCTGATCAAGCTGGGCAAGGTGCTGGACGAGACGCGCAACACCGTGCGTGGCCTCTCCGACGGTGCGCTCCCGCTGCTGTCCGAGGTGACCACCACCGTGGCCTCGACCAACCAGCAGCTGGGCAAGGTCGACACGATCACGAACAACGTGGCCCAGGTGTCCACCAACGTCTCCGCGCTGACCGCGCTGTTCGCCGCCACCCTGGGCTCGCCGGTGGTCAAGGTCGCCGCGTTCACCTACGGCGTGCGCCAGGCCGTCGGGGGCCGCAAGGCCGCCGGTCAGCGGAAGCGGTGAGGCACTGATGGCCAGGCTCTTCTGGATCGCGGTCGGCGCCGGGGCCGGCGTCTACGCCGTGCGCAAGCTGACGAAGACGGTCGAGCAGTACTCCCCGGCCGGGATGAGCGACTCGCTCTCCTCGTCGATCTCCTCCCTCGGTGACGGCCTGCGCGAGATGGCCGCGGTGATCCGTGAGGGGATGGCCGAGCGCGAGCAGGAGCTGCGTCTCGCCCTGGGTGTCGAGGCCGGGACGATGAGTCCCGAGGCCGCGCAATCGCTGGTGGACGACCCCACCGGCCCGTCCCGCCCGGGGCAGTACCCCCGGTACGACGACGAGGACGAGTTCGGCCTGGGCGGGCCGGGCAACGGTCGCCGCCCCTACTGAATCGCCGGAAAACCCCTGGCCCCCGCCGTCGCCCTCCGGGCACGGTGAGGGGCTACAGGCACAACCGGTCCGCGACGCAGGTCGCACCGTGACGCGAAAGGTCAGATCCATGGAGACGGCAGAGATCCGCCGCCGCTGGCTGCGGTACTTCTCGACGCGTGGGCACACGGTCGTGCCGAGTGCTCCGCTGCTGTACGACGACCCGACCCTGCTGTTCGTCAACGCCGGCATGGTCCCCTTCAAGCCCTACATGCTGGGCCAGGAGACTCCGCCGTACCAGCGCGCCACGAGCGTCCAGAAGTGCATCCGCACCCTCGACATCGACGAGGTCGGCAAGACCAGCCGGCACGGCACGTTCTTCCAGATGAACGGCAACTTCTCCTTCGGTGACTACTTCAAGGAGAAGGCGATCGAGCTGGCCTGGGAGCTGATGACCCGCGACCAGTCCGACGGCGGCTACGGCCTGGACGAGTCCCGGCTGTGGGTCACCGTGCTGCAGGGCGACGAGGAGTCGCGCGGCATCTGGCGCCGGGTGGCGGGCCTGCCCGACGAGCGGATCGTCCAGCGTGGTCTGGCCGACAACTACTGGCACATGGGGGTTCCGGGCCCGGGCGGCCCGTGCAGCGAGATCTACTTCGACCGCGGGTCGGCCTACGGCCCCGACGGCGGCCCGGAGGCGGACGAGGACCGCTACCTGGAGATCTGGAACCTCGTCTTCATGCAGGAGATGCTGAGCGAGGTCCGCACCAAGATCGACTTCGACGTCGAGGCGCCGCTTCCGTCGAAGAACATCGACACCGGCATGGGCCTGGAGCGGATGGCCAGCCTGCTGCAGGGGGTGGACAACCTCTACGAGATCGACGAGGTCTACCCGGTCATCGCCCGGGTCGAGGAGATCACCGGCCGGCGCTACGGCGCCGACGCGCAGGACGACGTGCGGATGCGGGTGATCGCCGACCACGTGCGCAGTGGCCTGATGCTGATCGGCGACGGCGTCACCCCGTCCAACGAGGCGCGCGGCTACGTGCTGCGCCGCCTGCTGCGCCGGGTGATCCGCTCGGTGCGGCTGCTCGGTGTGCAGGACGCGGCGATCACCGACCTGCTCACCGTGTCGAAGGACCGGATGGCGGCCTCGTACCCCGAGCTGGAGACCAACTTCGCCCGGATCAGCCAGATCGCGCAGGCCGAGGAGCAGGCGTTCACCCGCACCCTCAGCGCCGGCACGACGATCCTGGACACGGCCGTGGCGAGCGCGAAGTCGGCGGGTGAGAGCACGCTCTCCGGCGAGCGCGCGTTCCAGCTGCACGACACCTACGGCTTCCCGATCGACCTGACCCTGGAGATGGCCTCCGAGCAGGGCCTGACCGTCGACCACGACGGTTTCCGCCGGCTCATGGCCGAGCAGCGCAACCGGGCCAAGGCCGACGCCAAGGCGAAGAAGGTCGGGCACGCCGACACCTCGGTCTACCGCGAGCTGCGCGAGCCCGGCATCACCGAGTTCACCGGCTACCGCGAGCTGTCCACCGACTCCACCGTGCGCGGCCTGATCCTCGACGGCAGCCCGGTCGAGTCGGCCGACAAGGGCCAGACCATCCAGGTCGTGCTCGAGCGCACCCCGTTCTACGCCGAGTCCGGTGGCCAGATCGCCGACGAGGGCGAGATCACCGCCGACGGTGCACGGCTGCGCGTGCTCGACGTCCAGCGTCCGGTCAAGGGCCTGATCGTGCACACGGTGGAGGTCACCGAGGGCACCATCCGGTCCGGTTCCGACGTGCTGGCCAGCGTCGACCGCGAGTGGCGGCTGTCCGCCTGCCAGGCGCACTCGGGCACCCACGTGGTGCACGCGGCGCTGCGGCAGGTGCTCGGGCCCACGGCGCTGCAGAGCGGTTCCTTCAACCGCCCCGGCTACCTACGGCTCGACTTCGCCTGGACGTCCGGGCTCGACGCGGCCGTCAAGGAGGAGCTCGAGCAGGTCGCGAACCTGGCGCTGCGCTACGACTACCCGGTCTCGGCCACCTACATGCCGATCCAGAAGGCGCGCGAGATCGGCGCCCTGGCGCTGTTCGGCGAGACGTACGACGAGGAGGTCCGCGTCGTCGAGATGGGCGGGGCCTGGTCGCGTGAGCTGTGCGGTGGCACGCACGTCGAGCACAGCTCCCAGATCGGCGCGATCTCGCTGATCGGCGAGTCCTCGGTCGGCGCCGGCACCCGCCGGCTGGAGGCCTACGTCGGTCTCGACGCGCTGCGCTTCCTGGGGCGTGAGCGCGCCCTGGTCAGCCAGCTCACCGAGGCGCTGAAGGTGCGCCCCGAAGAGCTGCCCGAGCGGGTCAACGCCCTGGTCGCCCGCCTGCGCGAGGCCGAGAAGGAGCTCGAGAAGGGCCGCCGTCAGGTTCTTCTGAACGCGGCCTCGTCGCTGGTCGACAAGGCCGCCGACATCAACGGCGTGGCCCTGGTCGCGCACGACGCGGGCCCGGCCGACCCGGCCGACGCCCGGGCGCTGGCGCTCGACGTGCGGGGCCGGATCGCCGAGTCCCGGGCCGGGGTGGTCGCGGTCGCCGCGGTCGCCAAGGAGCGGCCGGTCGTGGTCGTCGCCACCAACGAGCAGGCCCGGGCGCGCGGCGTCAAGGCCGGCGAACTGGTGCGCGAGGCGGCCAAGGTCCTCGGTGGCGGAGGCGGCGGCAAGGACGACGTGGCGCAGGGCGGTGGCGCGGACGCGTCGAAGATCGCCGAGGCGATGCGCCGGATCGAGGCCGTCGTCGCCGAGCGATCGGCCGGCAGCTGAGCGGCATGCGTCAGGGTGTCCGCCTCGGGGTGGACGTCGGCAGCGTCCGGGTGGGTCTTTCCCGCTCGGACGCGGCCGGGCTCCTGGCCACACCGCTGGAGACCGTGCAGCGGACAGAGGGCGACGATTCGCATTATGAGCGGATCGCACTCTTAGTCACGGAACTTGCGGTCTGTGAGGTAATCGTCGGGCTTCCGCGATCACTTTCCGGTGCCGAGGGGGCAGCGGCGGGGCTCGCGCGCGCGTACTCTGTCGAAGTCGCCCGTCGGGTGGCGCCCGTACCCGTGCGCCTCGTCGACGAGCGGCTCAGTACCGTGACCGCTCACCAGCGGCTTCGCGAGGCTGGTGTGAAAGGACGCAAACGCCGTCCCGTCGTCGATCAGGCGGCAGCGGTGGTGATCCTGCAGTCGGCCCTGGACAGCGAACGCTCGTCCGGCCGCCCGCCCGGATCGCCGGTCGTCCCGGAATCGGATCCGGATGGTCCGGGTCCTGGCCATGGAGAGGCACTGACGTGAGCGAGGCTGCGGCGTGAGCGATCTTTCGTCGCTGCATGACGTGCTCCCCGGGGGTTTCCCGGGAGAGCAGCCCGGGCGGCGCCGTCGGGCCGGCCGCCAGCAGCGTAAACGTCGCAAGCAGCGCCGACGTCGTACCACCACCGTCGTGCTGGTGTCCCTGCTGATCGCCGGCGCCGGGGTCTACGGCGCCTACCTGGCCATCGCTCCCATCGTCGAGCGGCTGACCGCTCCGAAGGACTACGCGGGTCCGGGCACCGGCAAGGTCGAGGTGGTCATCCCGGACGGCGCCTCGGGCCGCACCATCGCCCAGGCCCTGGCCGACGCCGGGGTCACCAAGACGCCGGCCGCCTTCATCGACGTCATTGCCGAGGACGAGCGTTCCACCAGCATCCAGCCCGGCACCTACGCGATGAAGAAGCAGATGTCGGCCGCCGGTGCGCTGGACATCCTGGTCGATCCCGAGAACCAGATCGTACGCAGGGTCACCATCCCGGAGGGCACCCGGCTCGCCGACGCCCTCAGTGTCATCGCCAAGAAGCTCGACCTGAAGGAACCCGATCTTCGGAAGGCGGCCAAGTCCGGCGACATCGGCCTGCCCAAGGCGGCCAAGGGCAACCTCGAGGGCTTCCTCTACCCGGCCACCTACGACTTCGGGCCGGACGTCACCGCCGAGTCCGCACTCAGGGACATGGTGAAGCGTGGGCAGCAGACCTACGACGAGCTCGGGATCCCGGACAAGGAGCTGCGCCGGGTGGTGATCGAGGCCAGCCTGCTCGAGGCCGAGGCCGGCACCGAGAAGTACATGGGCAAGGTGGCCCGGGTGATCGAGAACCGGATCAAGTCCAATACGGCCCTGCAGTTCGACTCCACGGTCAGCTACGCCACCGGCAAGTTCAACGTGACCACCAGCGACGCCGACCGCAGCAACCCGAGCCCGTACAACACGTACTACCACAAGGGGCTGCCGGCCGGCCCGATCAGCAACCCGGGGGAGGCCGCGCTCAAGGCGGCGCTCAACCCGACGCCGGGCAAGTGGATGTACTTCGTCACCACGAACCCGAGCACCGGTGAGACCAAGTTCGCCAACGACTTCGCGCAGCACCAGGTCTACGTGAAGGAGTTCCAGGCCTGGCTGCGGGAGAACCCGGGTAATTGACCTTGCCTGAGCATCGCGCAGCGGTGCTGGGGAGCCCGATCGCACACTCGCTCTCCCCAGCACTGCACTGCGCTGCCTACGAGGCACTGGGGCTGCGCGACTGGCACTATGGCGCGTTCGAACTGGACGAGGACGCGTTCGGTGCCTGGTTCAGTGAGCTCGGACCGCAGTGGTCAGGGCTGTCACTGACCATGCCCCTCAAGCGGGTGGTGATGCCCCTGCTGTCCGAGGTGACCCCCCTGGCCGAGGCTGTGGGGGCGGTGAACACGGTTACCTGGACAGCAGATCGGCGGACTGTAGGCACCAACACGGACGTGTACGGCCTGGTTCAGGCCCTGCGTTCAGTCGGTGTGTCGGCACCTCTGGAATCGGCGTGCATCGTCGGCGCGGGGGCCACGGCCTCTTCCGCAGTGGCGGCGCTGGCCGAGCTGGGGTGCCGCAATGTGACAGTTCTGGCGCGTTCTGCTGAACGGGCGGGCCAGCCGTTGGAAGTAGCCGAAAAACTCGGCGTCCAGGCGCGTGTGGGCACGCTCGACGAGCACGCTGTCGTCATGTCGGCTCAGGCAGTGGTAGTCACTCTGCCGGGGCCGGCGGCGGGGGAGTGGGCGAAAGGGCTGCACGTCTCCGGTCGGCCTGACGGGCCGATGCTCGATGTCTCGTACCATCCGTGGCCGACCAGAGCAGCCCAATTGTGGACGTCCGCGGGCGCGGCTTCCGTAGGTGGTTTCGAGATGCTCCTGCACCAGGCCGCGGAACAGGTGCGGCTGATGACCGGGCTGCAGGCCCCGGTCGATGAGATGCGGGTCGCGGGCGAGAAGGTTCTGGCCTCCCGCTGAGCCGTCCGGGTAGATCCCCGGCTCAAGCACGTCCTCCCCTTGGCCGAAAGGCCTACGGACCGGTGGCTCGTACGCGCGCCACCGGCCGTGACCGCGGACCGCCCCGGCACGGTGCCAAGGAGGATGCGGTGGAAAGCAGCGCCGAACGACCCGCCGGGGAAGACCCGCAGCCCGCTGGTCAGCCGCCCACTCAGCCTCCCGGGCAGGCAGCTGCCCCGCTCGCGCCGCAGCCCCGGCTGCATCCCGCGGTTACCCCGACCTATCCGGCCGCTGCCCAGCCTGGGCAGGGCGGCGCCACCCCGGGTCTGGTACCCCCGCCGCAGGCGCATCCCGCCGCGGCTCAACCAGGCGTGGGGCCGGTTACTCCGCCCGTGCCGGCGGGACACTATGCCGCCCAGCCAGGGGCCCAACAGCAGGGGCACGTTCAGCCCGGCCTGGTGGGTGGCGCTGCGGCGGCCCAGCAGCCCGGCGCTCCGGTGCAGCCCGGCCTGGCGCCCCCGGTGCAGGCGCAGCCGTTTGCTCAGCAGCCCCCGGTTCAGCCCGGTCTCATGTCCCCCTCACCGCAGCAGACCCAGAGTCAGCCGGGGTATGGGCAGCAGATGCAGGCGCCTGGGCAGCAGCGCCCCCCGCAGCAGACTCCTGTCCAGGTTCAGGCGCAGGGGAGCCAGACGCAGCAGACCTACGTACAGGCCCAAGCGCAAACACCTGGGGTGCAGGCCCAGGTTCAGACGCAGGCCCAGGTTCAGACGCAGCACGGTCTCGTGCAGCAGGTCCAGGCGCAGCAGGTGCACGTCCAGCAGGTGCAGCCGCAACAAGGTCAACCCCAACTGGCCCAGCCGCAGATGCCCCAACCCCAGCAGGGACAAGCGCAAATGACCCAGCCCCAAGCGGCCCAGCAGCAGGGGCAGCCGCGATTGGCTGCGGCGCAACAGCCTTCCGGTCAGCCCGGACTCCAGCCTCCCGGTCAGTATCAGACCCCCGTCCGGCAGCAGGTTCCCCCGCAGCAGACTCCCGGCCTGCAGCCCGCCGGGGCCCCCCAGACCGTCATGCCTCCCACCGTCATGCCCCCCACGGTGATGCCGCCCGCCCAGCAACAACCCCAGCCGCCCCAGGCACAGCCCGGGCTCATTCCGCCCTCGCAGCAGCCCCCGCCGGTGCAGCCCGGCCGCCACGCCGCCCCCGCCGGGCAGCCGCCCAAACCGTCCCGCGGCGCCGAAGAAATGGGCTTCGACCTGCACAAGGTGCTCCAGTTCCTGGTCCAGCAGGGCGGTTCCGACCTCCACCTGTCCAACGGTGCGCCCCCGCTGGTCCGGATCCGCGGCCACCTGGCCCCGATCCCGAACCACCCGCCGCTGAACCCCAACACGATCATGTCGACGATCTACGCGATCCTCACCCAGAAGCAGCGTGAACGCTTCGAGGAGAACCTGGAACTCGACTTCGCCTACGCCGTGCCCGGCGCGTCCCGCTTCCGGGTGAACGTCTACCGGCAGCGCGAGTCGATGGGCGCCGTCATGCGGGTGATCCCCTACGAGATCAAGACTTTGGAGCAGCTCGGGATCAACCCCAAGGTCTCGGCGCTGGCCGCCCTGCCCCGCGGCATGGTCCTGGTCACCGGCCCCACCGGCTCCGGCAAGTCGACCACCCTGGCCGCCCTGATCGACCTGGCCAACCGCACCCGGCACGACCACATCATGACCGTCGAGGACCCCATCGAGTTCCTCCACCCGAACAAGAACTGTCTGGTCAACCAGCGTGAGGTGGGGGAGGACACGCACTCGTTCGGGGCCGCCCTGAAGAGCGTGCTGCGCCAGGACCCGGACATCATCCTGGTCGGTGAGCTGCGTGACCTGGAGACCATCTCGGTCGCCCTCACCGCCGCCGAGACCGGCCACCTGGTGTTCGGCACCCTGCACACCCAGGACGCCGCCCAGACCGTCGACCGGATCATCGACGTCTTCCCGCCCGAACAGCAGCAACAGGTACGCGTCCAGCTGGCCGGCGCCCTGCAGGGCGTGGTCTGCCAGGCCCTGGTCCGCTCCGCCGACGGCAAGGGCCGCGTCGCCGCCACCGAGGTCCTCTTCGCCACCGGCGCCATCCGCAACCTGATCCGCGAGGGCAAGACCCACCAGATCTACTCCTCCATGCAGGCCGGGGCCCAGGCCGGCATGCAGACCATGGACCAGTGCCTGGCCGACCTGGTGAAGCAGAACAAGGTGCAGTTCGACCAGGCCCTCGAGAAGGCCCACCACGCAGACGACTTCAAGCGCCTGACCGGCCGGGCCTGAGGGGAGCGGAACGATGGCCACCGCGACCGCGGCCAAGACCTACGAGTACTCCTACCGCGACAAGAAGGGCAAACTCGTCAAGGGCAAGCTCGAGGCCCCCAGCGAGGAAGTGCTGATCCAGCGCCTGCGGCAGCAGGGCTTCGCGCCTCTGGACGTGAAGCAGGCCAACACCGGCCTGAGCATGGAGATCAAGCTCCCCGGCAGCAACAAGGTCGACCTGAAGGACCTGGCGATCATGAGCCGCCAGTTCGCCACGATGATCGACTCCGGCCTGTCGCTGCTGAAGTCGCTGAGCATCCTCGCCGAGCAGACCGAGAGCGCGCCCCTGGCAAAGGTTCTCAACGAAGTGCGCCACGACGTCGAGGGCGGCGGCGCCCTGTCCACGGCGATGGCCAAGCACACCAAGGTCTTCCCGCCCCTGATGATCAACATGTGCCGGGCCGGCGAGGTCGGCGGCTTCCTGGACAAGGTGCTGCTCCAGATCGCCGAGAACATGGAGGCGGAGGTCAAGCTCCGCGCCAAGATCAAATCTGCGATGACCTACCCCGTAGTGGTATTCATCATGGCCATCATCGCGGTGGTCGGCATGCTGCTGTTCATCGTGCCGGTGTTCAGCAACATGTTCGCCACGCTGGGCGGTGAACTACCGGCCCCCACCAAGGCCCTGGTCTTCCTGTCGAGCGCCATGAAGATCATTGCCCCGGTGGCGATTGTTCTGGCTATTCCGGGTGGCGTGCTTTGGGGAAAATATAGAAACACGGAAGCTGTTCGAGGCGTCGTCGACCCGATGAAACTGAAGGTGCCCATCTTCGGGGACTTGTTCCGAAAGGTTGCGATCAGCCGTTTCTCCCGCAATCTGGGCACGATGCTGACTGCGGGTGTGCCGATTCTGCGCAGCCTGGAGATCGTCGGTGAGGCGGCCGGCAATGTGGTGCTGCGCGACGCTGCCAAGGCCGTGGAAGAAAGCGTGCGGCAAGGAAAGACCCTCGCGGGTCCCCTGTCTGAGCACAAGGTGTTCCCGCCGATGGTGGTGCAGATGCTGTCGGTCGGTGAGGACACCGGCGCCATGGACAACATGCTGCACAAGATTGCAGACTTTTACGACCAAGAGGTCGAGGCCACCACGGAAGCGCTGACCAGCATCATCGAGCCGCTGATGATTGCCGTGCTGGGATCGGTGATCGGCGCCATGATCGTGGCCCTCTACATGCCCATCTTCTCGGTGTTCGAGCTGATCGAGTAGCCCAGAGATTCCGGTCGCAGCTTCCTCAACTTCTGTTCAGGACAGCCGATATCACACGTGTCATCGAGTAGCGCCAGCTTGCCCAGGCCGGGCGGCGCACTCAGCAAGCCGCACCGTCAGATCTCAGAAGGAGCACTCGATGCTCGCTCGTATCCGCAAGTCGATGAAGGAGAAGGACCAGGGCTTCACCCTGATCGAACTTCTGGTCGTGATGATCATCATCGGTATTCTGGCTGCCATCGCCGTGCCGGTGTTCCTCAGCCAGCGGAAGAAGGCTCAGGACAGTGCGACCAAGTCGGACGTGTCCTCGCTCGGTAAGGAAATCGCCTCCTACTACGTCGACTCGACTACCCCGCCGACTGTGGTCATCGCTTCCGGCCGGTACGTCGTCGGTGGCAACGATGCAGGCAAGGTCAGCTCAGGCGTTTACTTCAACGGCGACTCCACGAAGTCGAGCACCACTTACACGCTGGTCAACAGCACCTGGACCAGCAGTAGCTGGTGTGTCTCACTGAGCAACGACGGTGGCAGCAAGACCTGGAGCTACTCCGCCCAGAACGGCCTTCAGTCAGCTGCGCTCGGTACTGCCGCCTGCTGATCGCGCTACGGGATTGACGTGCGAAGGCCAGCCGGTTCGTATCCGGCTGGCCTTCTGCCGTGGACTCTCCCAAGGCTTGCCGTAGGTGTTTCGAGAAGGAGAAAGGTTCGCCTCGTTGGGACCAGGTGCACGGACGCGCGAGCCGGAAGTGGGCATTTCCCTGCTCGAGGTGGTCATCGCCATGGCCATCTTCTCCATCGGTGTGACCGCCGTACTCGGCATCTTCATCAACTCCTCCCGCGTGGCCGGCGACAACATCCGCCGCACGGCCGCTGCCAGCCTGGTGAACGAGAAGCTGGAGGCGGCCCGGGGACAGACCGCACAGCAGATCACCAACGGCCGGGAGGTCACCACCAGGCAGGTCGGCGACATCACCTACACGATCACCCAGAACGCCAGCTACCTGACCTCGAACGCGACCGGGAACGTCTGTCAGAGCAGCGGTTCCGCGCTGGCCTACAAGCTGGTCCGGGTGGCGGTCACCTGGCCGGACATGGGCACGGTGCAACCGGTCACGGGTGATGTGCTGCGGGCCGTCGGGATCGGGCCTACCGACGGTACGAAGGCGACCCTGGCAGTACTGATCACCGGCGCCACCGGGCGGCCGGTGTCCGGGGTCACGGCCACCCTGACCGGTACGACCCAGAGTCAGGTGACCGGGGACGACGGCTGCGTGGTCTTCGCAGGCCTCACGGACGGGTCGTACTCCGTGTCACTGAACCAGACCGGTTACGTCGGAACAGCGAACACGACAACGGCAAGAACCCAGACCCTGAGCGTGGCCACCGGTGTCGTCACCCGGGCCACCCTGCTCTACGACTCGGCGCGCACCCTGAATTTCGCCTTGTCAGCTCCGGTGAGCACCTATGTGGTGCCGACGGGGCTGCCCATCCGGATCGGGAACACCTACCTGAGCGAGACGACGGTCAGCGCCACCTGCTCGAGCTCGAGCGCCTCCGCTTGTCTGACCGGTGTCCCCGGGCAGATCCGGAACCTGTTCCCGGAAAGCTATGTCGTCAAGGCGGGCTCCTGTACCGGGACCGACGTCTCGCAGGCTCTGGTCGACATCCGCCGGGCCTCGGCCAACAACAGTTCGGTCACCCTGCCCATGGGGGCCGTGACGGTGAACGTGGAGAGGAACAACAAGAAGGCGGCCAATGACCGCGCAGTGACCTTCACGCCGGCCAGCGGCAGCAGTTGCGGCACGTCGGAGTCCTACTCGGTCAACACGGTGTCGGGCACCACCACGGTGTTGCTGCCCTACGGGAGCTGGCTGGTCAGCACTTCCTTCAACCTGCTCAATCTCGGTGTGGGTACCGCCTCACAGACCGTGACGCTCAACAGTTCCAGCCGGGTCGCGACAGTGACCCTGACGGTGGCGCAGTGAGTTACGGCGGCCGGCAACGGAACGCCTTCTTCTTGCGCAGTTCCCGGCGACGCAGGTCCGATGACGACGGTCTGACGCTGGTCGAGCTGATGGTGACCATGGGGGTCGCGTCCGTCCTCATGGTCGCGATCGGTGTGGTCTTCCTCGGCACCATCCGAGGAGTCACCACCATCAACGTGAAAACGGCGGCCACTGCGGACGCCCGGATCACGATGGAGGCGATGACGCGCTCGCTGCGGGTGGCAGTCCGCCCGGTCGGCGTGGACGCCGCCATCGTGTCGGCGACCATGAATCAGGTCAGCTTTTACTCGTTGCTCAATCGCACCGGTACGCCGGCAGCGACGGCGCCCAACCCGACCTTGGTGCGCTACTGGCACGACGGCAGTTGCGTCAATCAGTCGTCGACGCCGGCCACCACCGGGGCAGACGGGTCTCTGACCTGGAACCCGGCCGGCACACGGACCATCTGCCTGGCGCGCACGGTCACCGCACCCGTCTTCACCTACTACCTGACGTCGGCCACGACAACAGAGATGACCATCGGTTCCGGTCTGTCCCTCAACGACCGCAACCTCGTCCGTAGCGTCGGCATCAGCCTCAGCATGAAGAGCGCAGCCAGCCCGACGGTGTCGCCGGTGCCGCTGGTCGACCGGGTCACCCTGACCAATCTGATCGCCGACGACAGCAACAGCGCCGAATCCGGCTGAGAAGGGCGGAAAGAAGTGGGCAGGCAACATCCGGTGGGTCGGGGGGCCAGAGCCGAGCGGGTACGGGACCAGGGGTTCGCCCTGGTGGCGGTGATCGTGACCATCGCGGTGCTGAGTCTGTTCCTGCTCACCGCGCTGGCCTACACGCTGAACGGGATGGCTCCAGCCCGGCGTGGGCAGGATGCGAAGACGGCCGAGCAGGCCGCCCAGGCCGGGGTGGACGAGTACATCGCCCGGCTGAACGCTGACGACAACTACTGGAAACGCGGCAGCGTCGATCCCGACAACGCGGCGTTCACCAGTACCGGGCAACCGATTCAGGGGACGGGTGGGGCGGCCTCGACGGCGGCCCGGTACACGTACTCGGTGCTGAGCACGTCCGAGGAGACCACGGCCAAGGGCATCATCCGGATCCGGGTCACCGGATCCAGTGGCCGGTTCGCCAGCGCTGGGACGGTGACCCGCACTGTCACAGCGGAACTCAAACGGGCCGGCGTGCTGAACTACGTCTACCTGACCGACTACGAGGTGGTGGACCCGGACCTGACCGGTCAGTCGAGCAACTGTGGGCGGTACTACTACGCCACCAGTGACAGCCTGGCTCGCCCGCGCAGCGGATGCTCGGAGATTCAGTGGGGTGGCAATGACACGGTCAACGGGCCGCTGCACTCCAACGATGCGCTGCAGATCAATGGTCAGGTGAACTTCACGGAGACGAAGACCGAGACGTCCTGGCCCGCGACCCAGGGGGCGGCCAAGGGAACCAAGACCTGGTGGGGGACCCAGGCTGCTCCGTTGTCGCCCAACCCGCCGAGATGGGCCGCCACTGTCTCGCTTCCCGCCAGCAACAACGAACTGCTCAAGAGCGTTCAGCCTGACGTGGACGGGGACGGCGACGTCGGGCCGGGCTGCTACTACAAGGGGGCCACCCGTGTGGTCCTGCAGGGCACCACGATGAAGGTGCTCAGCCCTTCGACCACCGACTCGGACATTCCCTCACGGTGCTACGACGTCACTCGGCCGGGGGTCGAGCAGACCGTCACCGTTCCACCGGTGATCTACGTCGACTCCTCGACTGCGAGCTGCACGATCGGGACGGTCGGCTACCCGGCGGCCAACGAGCGCTACACCGTGGGCTCGACCACTGCCGCAGCCTGGAACAGCAGCACGAACTACGCCTGCACCCGGGGAACGGTGTTCGTCTCCGGAACGGCGGCCACCCAGGTCACGGTTGCAGCCTCTGACGACGTCGTGGTGGTGGGCGACCTGCAGCCTGACGCCAACGGCGGTACCAACGTGATCGGGCTGATCGCCGGCAACTGTGTCTGGGTCTACCACCCCTTGCGGGCCAACACGTCCAACAATCTCTACACGACCTCCCCGGTGAACACGATCCAGGCCGCCATTCTGGCCCTGCGCCACAGCTTCGTCGTGCAGAACTGGGCCAGCGGCAGTCCGTTGGGCACGCTCAACGTCTACGGTGCGATTGCCCAGAAGTTCCGCGGCCCGGTCGGCACGGGAAGCGGTGCGAACATTGCTACCGGTTTCGTGAAGAACTATGTCTACGACACTCGTCTCAAATACACGCAGCCCCCGTACTTCCTGAACGCGGCCAACGCCCCGTTCCAGATCCTGCAGGTCACGGACGGCTGACCGACGCCGGGGCGGTGGGCGGAACGATACTGTCTGTGCGTGAACGAGAACGATCTGCTGCCTGTCCCACTGCTGGCCGCCGTGGTGGCCGGGTTCGGCCTGATCATCGGCTCGTTCGTGAACGTGGTGATCATCCGGGTGCCTGAGGGGCGCTCGGTGGTCACCCCGCGCAGCGCCTGCCCGACCTGCGGCCGGCCCATCAGCGGGTTCGACAACATCCCGGTGCTCTCGTGGCTGCTTCTGCGCGGACGTTCGCGTTGCTGCGGCGAGCGGATCAGCCTGCGTTACCCGGTGATCGAACTGCTGACCGCAGTCGCCTTCGCTGCCGTGGTGGTCTGGAAGGGCTGGTCGTGGGAAGTGCCGGGGCTGCTCTACCTGGCGGGGATCGGGATCGCGCTGGCCGTCATCGACTACGACGTGCACCGGTTGCCGAACGCCATTGTGCTGCCGTCCTACCCGGTCGCGGCGGCCCTGCTGGTGCTGGCCGCTCTCGGTGAAGGCCGACCCAATGCTCTGGTCGGCGCCGCCGTCGGGTGTGTCGCCATGTACGTCTTCTATTTCGTCCTCATGTTCGTCTATCCGAGCGGAATGGGCTTCGGAGACGTGAAACTCGGCGGAGTGCTGGGCCTCTACCTGGGCTGGTACGGCTGGGAAGAGGCCGTCGTCGGCGGCTTCGCGGCGTTCGTGCTGGGGGCCGTGGTCGGCATCGGGGCGATCGTCTTCCGGGGCGCAACCCGGAAGAGCATGATCCCCTTCGGTCCCTTCATGCTGGTCGGCGCATGGACTGGGCTGATCTGGGGAGCCCGTCTGGTGGACTGGTACCTGGGGCTGTCCGGTCTGCGCTGATCGAGGCCCCGAGACCGAACCGCAGCGTTCGGGCGTCCCTTGTTTGGTTGACACCCGAAAGTGACAACGCCGGTTACCCGCCGCTGACACTCAAGACCTGTGCAAGCCCTCCCGATCACGCTTTTGGGCGATCGATGCAAGGGACGCGTCGGAACCACACGCTCCCCACGGGAAGGGACTGCAGGCATGGCACGACGAACGGCCATCGGACTGGACATCGGCACCTCCGTCGTCCGCGCCGTCGAGCTGTCGTTCGGTCGCGACGGCGTCACGCTGGACCGCTTCGGTCAGGTCGTCCTGCCCGACGGAGCGGTGCGTGACGGTGAGGTCGTCGACCCCGAGGCGGTCACCGCGGCGATCAAGGAGCTCTGGTCGGCGACCCGGTTCGGCGGCAAGAAGGTGGTTCTGGGCGTCGCCAACCAGCGCGTCATCGTGCGCCAGCTCGACCTGCCCTGGATGGAGCAGGGAGAACTGCGTAAGAGCCTGGGTTTCCACGTGGCCGACTTCCTGCCGATCTCGGTCGAGGAGTCGGTACTGGACTTCTACCCGCTCGAGGAGATCACCAACGACGAGGGCAACCGGCAGCTGCGCGGTCTGCTCGTCGCCGCCCAGCGGGACACCGTGCTGCTCAACGTGCAGTGCGCCGAGAAGGCCGGGTTGCGGGTCGAGAGCGTGGATCTCACCTCGTTCGCGGTGTTGCGGGCGATGGGTCGGCAGACCGACCTGACCGTCGGGACCGAGGCCCTGATCGACGTCGGCGCCCGGGTCACCAACATCGTCGTGCACTCGGCCGGCGTGCCGCGCTTCGTCCGGATCCTGCTGATGGGTGGACAGGACGTGACCGACGCCGTGTCCGAGCAGCTCGGGGTGCCGCTGGACCGGGCCGAGGGGCTCAAGCAGAACTTCACCCGGATCGCCACCGGCGACCAGCTGGCGATGGTCTCGCGGACGGTCGCCACCACCGCCCAGGACTTCGTCGACGAGATCCGCGGTTCTCTGGACTACTACGCGGTCTCCTCGGTGGGGGCCCGGGTCGAGAGGATCGTCATCTCTGGTGGCGGTTCCCGGCTCGAAGGGCTGGCCGAGCGGCTGGCCGCCAGCACCCGGCTGCCGGTGGTGCTCGGTGACCCGCTCTGGCCGCTCAAGATCGGGCGCACCGGGCTGGACGCCGACCAGATCGAGTTCATCAAGCCGCTCGCGGCGGTGCCCGTCGGGCTCGCGCTGGGGGCGATCTGATGAGCGAGGAGTCCACCACCAAGGTGCAGCCGGAGGCCGACACCGGGCCGAAACCGGTCAGCTGGGCGCCGATTCCGAAGGTCAACCTGCTGCCGGTCGAGATCGTCGAGAACCGGGCGTTCCGACGTACTCAGTTGGTGCTTGCCGGTCTGGTCGTCGTGGTTGTGGGGGCGATCGGGGCGGGGACGGTGTGGGCGCAGAGCGGCGTGGACGACGCGCAGGCTGAGGCCGATACGGCGCAGGCCCGGGTGGCTGATCTTCAGCAGCAACAGACTGAGTACGCCGAAGTCCCCAAGATCTACGCGCAGGTCGAGGCGGCCACTGCCGCCCGCAAGCAGGTCTATGTGGGCGATGTGCCCTGGTCGCGGTACGTCAACCAGCTCGACCGGGCGCGACCGTCCGGCCTGGAGTTCAAGTCGGTCCAGATGACGTTGTCCGCTACCGGCGCGGCCGTCCCCGCGGTCGATCCGCTGACCCCGGCCGCGGTGGCCACCTTGGCCATCGATGGTGGTGCCGACAACTACACACAGGTGGCGGACTGGATGACGGCCTTCGAAAAGGTCCGTGGCCTGCAGTCGGCCGAACTGAAGAGCGCAGCCGAGGCCGCCGCTTCCGGGGACACGACTACTACGTCTTCGGACCCCTCGATCGAGTTCGCCTCCACCGGTGTGGTGGGAGCGCAGTCCCTCTCCGGCCGGTACCAGAAGCCGGAGCAGGAGAAGAAGTAGCCGCCTCGTCCTCATCGACCTGGGCACCGGCGTCCGCCGCGAGCCCACTGAACGTCAGCAAAGGATCTTCCGTGACCTCCTTTCTAGCCGGCCGGACCGTGCGATGGTCGCTCGGCGCCATCGCGCTCTGCCTGGTGCTGCTGGTCGCCGCCTGGTTCCTGCTGATCACCCCGCGCCGGGACGATGCGGCCGCCCTCCGCGACCAGGCTGTCGCCTCTCGGGACCAGGCCTCTCTCCTGGAGATCAAGCTGGCCCAGCTGAAGAGTCAGGCGGCCGACCTGCCCGAGCAGAAGAAGAAGCTGAAGGAGATTGCCAAGGAGCTGCCGCCGGACGCTGACATCCCCGCCTACCTGCGCACTCTGGACACGATCAGCGGTGAGGCCGGGGTAGGGCTGACGACGGTCACGCCCGGCACCCCCGTACTGGTCACCTTGGCCACCGCTGCCGCCGACGCCGGGGCGGCTACCACGGATGCAACTGGTCTCGGGGCACCAGGTGACCTGGTCTCCATCCCGATGAACCTGGAACTGGGCGGGGACTACTACCAGTTGTCCAGCTGGCTGAAGTCGTTGCAGAGCAAGGTGTCCCGGTCGTACATGATCACCGCGTTCACCTTGACGGCCAACGAGGAGGAGACCAGTTCGACCGCCGGCCTCGTGGGAGCCCAGATCGCCGATGGGGATCCCGCCGCGACGGCGACGACCTCCTCGTCCGCCAAGGGGCAGGAGGGCGTTGTCCCGACCGCTACGGCGACCGACCCCTCGGTGGTTGTCCCCACCACCGACGCCACCTCCACCGCTACAGCTACTGCGACCGATGGCACGGGCACCGGCACGACGGGTACAGGCAGCGAGACCTACCCCTGGACCCTCTCCCTCACCGGCACCGTCTTCGTCCTCCTCACCGAGGACTCCACCCTCGAGGACGTCAAGGCCGACGCCGCCGCGGCCCAGGCCTCGCTCAGCGGCACCTGGACCGAGGTCACCCCGTCGCCCACAGCCAGCGCCACCGCGAGCGCCGGAGCAACCACCGCCCCGACCGCCACCGCGACCGACCCGAACGTCGGCACCAACTGATCGCCCAGCCCCAGGTCGTTTCCGGAGCCCACCCGCTGTCATGGCAGGATCACCCCCATGCTTCGTTGGCTCACTGCGGGCGAGTCCCACGGCCCCCTGCTGATCGGCGTCCTCGAGGGGCTGCCGGCCGGTGTCAAGATCACCACCGCCGAGATCCAGGCCGCTCTGGCCCGGCGCCGGCTCGGCCACGGCCGCGGCGCCCGGATGAAGTTCGAGCTGGACGAGGTCCGGGTCACCGGGGGCCTGCGGCACGGGGTCAGCCAGGGCGGGCCGTTCGCGGTGCAGATCGGCAACACCGAGTGGCCCAAGTGGGAAGCGGTCATGGCGGCCGACCCGCCGGCCGACGAGATCACCGACGACCCGAACGACAAGCCGCTCGACGGGCAGGGCCGCAGCGCCCCGCTGACCCGGCCCCGGCCCGGTCACGCCGACCTGGTCGGCATGCAGAAGTACGGCTTCGACGACGCCCGCCCGGTGCTGGAGCGGGCCTCGGCCCGGGAGACCGCCGCCCGCGTGGCCCTCGGTCAGGTGGCCGCCAGCTTCCTCGAGCAGGTGGCCGGCGTCCGCCTGGTCAGCCACACCGTCTCGATCGGCCCGGTCGGCACCCCGGACGATGCGGCGCTGCCCGGCCCCGACGACGTGGCGGCGCTCGACGCCGACCCGGTGCGCAGCTTCCACGCGCCCACCAGCGCGGCCATGGTCAGCGAGATCGACGAGTGCAAGAAGGCCGGTGACACCCTCGGCGGCGTCGTCGAGGTCCTGGCCTACGGCCTGCCGCCGGGCCTGGGCAGCCACGTGCACTGGGACCGCCGGCTCGACTCCCGGCTGGCCGGTGCGCTGATGGGCATCCAGGCGATCAAGGGCGTCGAGGTCGGCGACGGGTTCCGCACCGCGGCCCGGCGCGGCTCGGTGGCGCACGACGAGATCGAGCGCAGCGAGGACGGCCTGCTGCGCCGTCGCACCGACCGGGCCGGTGGCGTCGAGGGCGGGATGAGCACCGGTGACGTGCTGAAGGTGCGGGCCGCGATGAAGCCCATCTCCACCGTTCCGCGTGCCCTGGACACGGTCGACGTGGCCAGCGGCGAGAAGGCGGTGGCGATCCACCAGCGCTCGGACGTGTGCGCGGTGCCGGCCGCCGGGGTCGTCGCCGAGGCGATGGTCGCGCTGGTACTGGCCGAGGCCGTGGTGGAGAAGTTCGGGGGCGACAGCGTGCCCGAGACCGCCCGCAACGTGCGCTCCTACCTGGAGTCGATCCCCGAGCTGATGCGCTCGGACATCTCGTGAGCCGGCCCGCGGCCGTCCTGGTCGGCCCGCCCGGGGCCGGCAAGACGACCATCGCGCACGCCCTGGCCCAGCGTCTGGGCCTGGCCGTGCGGGACACCGACGAGGACGTGGAGGCGGTCGCCGGCAAGACGATCGCCGACATCTTCGTGGAGGACGGCGAGCCGCACTTCCGCGAACTGGAGCACGCGGCGGTGGCCAAGGCCCTGGCCGAGCACGAGGGCGTCCTGGCCCTGGGCGGGGGGGCCGTGCTCGACCCGCGTACCCAGGAGGCGCTGCGCGAGCACACCGTGGTCTTCCTCGACGTCCGCATCACCGATGCGGCGCGTCGCGTGGGCCTCAACACCAATCGTCCGTTGTTGTTGGGCAACCCCCGGGCGCAGTGGACGATCATGATGGACCACCGCAGGCCGATCTACACCGAGATCGCCACGCACCGGGTCGCCACCGACGGGCTGAGCCCCGAAGAGGTGACCGAGGCCGTGCTGGAGGCCCTGGGTGAGGCGGCGAGGGAGCAGGTATGAGCACCACGATCACGGTCGGCACCGACGACCGGTACGAAGTCACCATCGGCTCCGGGGTGCTCGCGCAACTGCCCGCCGCACTGGGTGAGAAGGTCTCCCGGGTCGCCGTCGTCCACCCGCGCACCCTGCGGGCGCTGGGCCGGACGGTCAATCAGCAGCTCGCCGATCTCGGCCTGCGCCCGCTGCTGATCGAGGTGCCCGACGGCGAGGGCGCGAAGACGGCGGAGACCCTGACCATGTGCTGGGCGCTGCTCGGCCAGGCCGGTTTCACCCGCTCCGACGCGGTGGTGGGCCTGGGCGGGGGAGCGGTCACCGACCTGGCGGGCTTCGTCGCTGCCAGCTGGCTGCGCGGGGTAGGCGTGGTTCAGGTACCTACGACGCTGCTGGGCATGGTCGACGCGGCTGTCGGGGGTAAGACCGGAATCAACACGGCCGAGGGCAAGAACCTGGTCGGCGCCTTCCACCCGCCCCGCGCGGTGATCTGCGACCTGGACGCGTTGCGCACGCTGCCGCACGCCGACCTGGTGGCCGGTCTGGCCGAGGTGGTCAAGTGTGGCTTCATCGCCGACCCGGCCATCCTCGACCTGGTCGCCGCCGATCCGGCCGCGGCCACCACCTGGAACTCGGACGCGTTGCGCGAGCTGGTCGAGCGGGCCATCGCGGTGAAGGCCCGGGTCGTGACCAACGACCTGAAGGAGTCGGGGGAGCGCGAGTTCCTCAACTACGGGCACACTTTCGCGCACGGCGTGGAGCAGGTCGAGCAGTACACCTGGCGCCACGGCGAGGCGGTCGCGGTGGGGATGATGTACGTGGCGCGCCTGGGTGAACTGGCCGGCCGTACCCCGCCCGAACTCGTCGCCCGTCACACCGAGGCACTCACCAGTCTCGGTCTGCCCCGTACCTACCGCGGTGATCGCTGGCCGGCGTTGATCTCGGCCATGGGCCGCGACAAGAAGAACCGCGGCGACCTGATGCGCTTCATCGTGCTCGACGACCTGGCCAAGCCGGGCCGTCTGGAAGGGCCGGACCAGACCATGCTCGAAGAGGCCTACCGTCTGATCAGCGAATAAGAACCAGAGGACGCCGGTGGGCGCCTTCGCGGACCTCGGTCCGCCGGCTTCGCCCGGGAGGGCTACCTGCTGGCCCTGCGCGCCGTCGCTGCACCAAGCTGATTGCCGCAGCGGCTAGACTTCACCGAAACCCAGACCATTCGCGCGCCTCCCGCGCGTCCGCAGGCAGACGAGAGAGATCCACACGTGGCTTCGACCAACGAACTCAAGAACGGCATGGTGCTCAACCTCGACAAGCAGCTTTGGTCGGTTGTCGAGTTCCAGCACGTCAAGCCCGGCAAGGGCCCGGCCTTCGTGCGCACCAAGCTGAAGCACGTGCTCTCCGGCAAGGTCGTGGACAAGACCTTCAACGCGGGCACCAAGGTCGAGACCGCCAATGTCGACAAGCGCGACATGCAGTACCTGTACAAGGACGGCGAGGACTTCGTCTTCATGGACAGCGAGACCTACGACCAGTTGCACGTGAGTGCCACCACCGTGGGCGACGCCGCCAACTTCATGCTGGAGAGCACCGAGGCGATCGTGGCCACCCACGACGGCACGCCGCTCTACGTCGAGCTGCCCACCTCCGTGGTCCTGGAGATCACCTACACCGAGCCGGGCCTGCAGGGCGACCGCTCCACCGGTGGCACCAAGCCGGCCACCCTGGAGACCGGTTACGAGATCCAGGTTCCGCTGTTCATCGAGAACAACACCAAGGTCAAGGTGGACACCCGCTCGGGCGACTACCTCGGCCGCGTGAACTGATCGCGTGGGAGCCCGCAGCAAGGCCCGGAAGCGGGCCCTGGACATCCTGTTCGAGGCCGACGTGCGCGGGGTCGACCCGCTGACGCTGCTGGCCGAGCGCCGGGACGCCGAGAAGGACCCGAACCGGGTGCTCCCGGCCTACGCGGTCGAGCTGGTGGAGGGCGTCCGGGCGCAGACCGGGCGGATCGACGAGCTGCTCTCGACCTACTCGCACGGCTGGACGGTCGAGCGCATGCCCGCGGTCGACCGGGCCGTGCTGCGCCTGGGCACCTGGGAGCTGCTGTTCAACAACGACGTGCCGGACGCGGTGGCGATCGACGAGGCGGTGGAGCTGGCGCGCACGCTCTCCACCGACGACTCGCCGAACTTCGTCAACGGCCTGCTCGCCCGCCTCATGGAGGTCAAGGCCTCCTTGTAGGTCTGTCCGTAATCAGCCTGTACGGAAGGTGACGGGCGGTTACGCTGTCCAGGTGGTCCCGCAGCACGCCTGCCTCACGGCCGGGTACGTAGAGACGCCGGATTCCTCGCCGGACCGCCCGTGCTGCCGACAGTGGCAACAGCGACGCCAACTGGTGTCGGCGTGCGGGCGGGGCGAAGGAGTCGCGGTGAATTCGTGCGAGCCCCCGCCGGCGGGCGGTCCGCCCGCCCGGCTGACCGCTCTGCTGGCTGCTTCCGAGGAGGCCCTCGAGGCGGGCCGCTGCGAGCAGGGCATCGCCCTGTCCCGGGAGGCGGTCGTCCTGTCCGGCGCCCTCGGCGACCGTCGGCGTGAGGCGAAGGCCCTGGTCCTTCTGGCCCGCCAGTTCAGCGAGGCCGGTGAGAACGAGGCCTGCAGCCGCGCCTGCGACCAGGCCGCGCAGGTCCTGCGCGAGCTCGACGACCAGATCGGTCTGGGCGAGATCCTGGTCGTGCAGGCCCTGGCCCTGAACGAGCTGGGGCTGTCCGAGGAGGCCCTGGACGGTCTGGCCGTGGCCCGGGAGGTCGCGGCCCGGCTCAACGACCGTCCTCTGCTGTTCTGGGTCCTGAACCGGATCGCCGTGGTCCACTGCGGTCGGCAGGACCACCGGCGGGCCCGGGAGTTCCAGATGCGCGCCCTGGAACTGGCCGCCGGCCTCGACATCCACGCCCGGTTCTGCATCATCAACAACATCGCCGACAACTCGATCGGGCTGTTCCGCCAGTTGCGCGACGAGGGGCTCGACGCGCAGGCCGCGACGATCGTGGCCGAGGGGCTGGACTACGCCGGCCGGGCGGTCGAGCTGGCCGAGGACCCGAGCCACGGCACCCCCTACCGGCAGGCCCTGGCCCAGGACAACCACGGGATGCTGCTGGCGCTGTCCGGGCAGACCGAGGCCGGGCTGGCCGCGATCGGCCGGGCCCGCCGGATCTCCGTCCAGCACGGCTTCCAGGCCATGGAGGTCGCCACGGTGTACCACGCCGCGTGTGCGCTGCTGGCCCGCGGCGACGCCGAGGCGGCGACCGGGGAGCTGACCGTCGCGCTGGAGCGGGCCGACGCGCTCGGCGAGCTCACCATCCGCCTGCAGATCGTGCTGGAACTGTCCCGCGCGCTGGAGGCGGCCGGCCGGTTCGAGGACGCGCTGCAGCGCTACAAGGAGTTCGTGGCGACGGAACGCCAGATGCGCTCGGCCGTCTCGGCGACCCGGGCGCGCCGGCTCGAGCAGCTGGTCGAGGTGGACCACGCCCGGCTGGACGCGGCCGACGCCCGCACCGAGTCGCAGCTGTACCGGGCCCGCAGCCGGGAGCTCGAGGCGGAGATCCTGGCGCTCGAGAAGATGGCCGCCGACCTGGACCGGCGGGCGAACGTGGACGCGCTGACCCGGCTGTCGAACCGGCACCACATCGAGGCCGAGCTGCCCCGGATGCTCGAGGCCGCGGTGGCCGGCGACCTGCCGCTGAGCCTGGCGGTGCTCGACATCGACCACTTCAAGCACGTCAACGACACCTGGGGGCACGCAGCCGGCGACGAGGTGCTGGTCGTGGTGGCGGAGCTGCTGCAGCGTTCCTGCCGGGTGGGCGACCTGGTCGGCCGGCTCGGCGGTGAGGAGTTCCTGGTCGCGTTGCCGGGGCTGAACCGCGCGGCCGCCCTGGACGTGTGCCGCCGGGTGCGACTGAGTGTGCAGGACCACGACTGGTCCTCGATCCGGCCGGGACTGCGCGTGACCATCAGTGCCGGCGTCACCCTGCGCACGAAGGGTGACCAGATGCGTGACCTGGTCGAACGGGCCGACGCGCAGCTCTACCGGGCCAAGCGCGGCGGCCGCAACCGGGTCGAGTGCGACCAGGGGGCCCGAGGCTGACCGAGCCCCTCCGAAGGGCTCTCAGAACCGCTTGAGGACGTTTGTGGCGGGCGAACGACGTGATGTGGCGGTGCCAGCCGCTCCTGAGGTTCCAGGGGCTGCTCGCACCGCCACATCACCGATTGCGCCGAACCGTTACTGCCGAACCGTGGTGCCCAACGCTGACCTGGCCTGCCGATGGTGCCGAACTGACGTACTCGGTCGAAGGAGAGGTGCGGGCGAGGACGCCGGCCGCCCCGGCGTCCTCAGTCGTGCTCCGTCCCGCTCAGGTCCCGGGACGGAGGTGGTGCCGTACCGGCCGTCAGGCCGGTCAGTCCTCCTGGGCCACCGCGCGACGGGCGTCCGCGTTCAGGACCCCCCACGTGATGAGCTGCTCGGCCAGCACGGCCGGCGGCACGTCGTAGATCACCGCGAGCGTGCGCAGGTCGTCGGTCCGGATGGAGAGGACCTTGCCGTTGTAGTCACCGCGCTGACCCTGGATCGTGGCCGCGTAGCGAGCCAGCGGACCGGCCTTCTCGGCCGGGACGGACTGCAGCCGCTCCAGGTCGAGGACGAGCTTCGGCGGGGGCTCGCTGCTCCCCGTCGGAGCCGCGTCCGGCAGGAGTGCCTGGACCGGCACACCGTAGAAGTCGGCCAGCTCCGCGAGCCGCTGAACGGTGACCGCACGGTCGCCCCGCTCGTACGAGCCGACCACCACCGCCTTCCAGCGGCCTTCGGACTTTTCTTCCACCCCATGGAGGGAAAGCCCCTGCTGGGTGCGGATCCCACGCAGGCGGGCGCCCAGCGCCCTGGCGTAATCAGATGCCATGCCGATGATAGTCACGGAGAGTCACTGACTCCGTCAAGTCACATCGGCAAACTTCTCCAAGGAATTCGCCACTCGGCGTAGGCGAAGCGCCCCCTGGCTACACGCGCCGTCACCGGCTGGTAGCCTCCGGGAGCCGAAAGACGCTCGAAAACGTCATCGACGACCAGTCCTTTAACGATCCGTCCCGTGAGGCGGAGAAGGAGGTCGACTCAATGTCGCCCGCACGCCCTGCTACGAACTCACCCAGCGCACCGGACGATCCGCCCGGCAGCAGCACGGGCACCAGCACCGGTCCCGGCAGTCCCGAGGCCGTGAGAGCAGTCCTGGAGCCCGCCGAGATCGGCCGCGCGCTCAGCCGCATCGCCCACGAGGTGCTGGAGCGGAACAAGGGCGCGGAGAACCTCGTGCTGCTCGGCATCCCCACCCGGGGCGTCACCCTGGCCCACCGCCTGGCCGCCCGGCTGGCCGCGATCGAGGGCACCGAGGTGCCGGTCGGCACCCTCGACGTCACGATGCACCGCGACGACCTGCGCCGCCAGGCGTTCCGGTCGATCGCCGCCACCGAGCTGCCGCCCGGCGGGGTCGACGAGAAGGTCGTCGTGCTGGTCGACGACGTGCTCTACTCCGGCCGCACGATCCGCGCCGCGCTCGACGCGCTCTCGGAGTTCGGCCGCCCCCGCGCGGTCCGGCTGGCCGTCCTGGTCGACCGCGGCCACCGCGAGCTGCCGATCCGCGCCGACCACGTGGGCAAGAACCTGCCCACCTCCGCGCTCGAGCGGGTGCGGGTCCGGCTCAGCGAGATCGACGGCGGCGACGACGTGGTCAGCATCGTGGGCGGGGTGGCCAAGTGAGGCACCTGCTCTCCGCCGCCGACCTGACCCGCGACCAGGCGGTCTCGATCCTCGACGTGGCCGGCCAGATGGCGGCCACCCAGCGCCGCGAGATCAAGAAGCTGCCGACGCTGCGCGGGCGCACCGTGGTGAACCTGTTCTACGAGGACTCCACCCGGACCCGGATCTCGTTCGAGGCGGCGGCCAAGCGGCTGTCCGCCGACGTGATCAACTTCTCGGCCAAGGGCTCGAGCGTGTCCAAGGGCGAGAGCCTGAAGGACACCGCGCTGACCCTGAAGGCGATGGGGGCCGACGCGGTCGTCGTCCGGCACCCGGTCTCCGGGGCCCCGCACCGGCTGGCCAACGCCGGCTGGATCGACGGCATCGTGGTCAACGCCGGCGACGGCACCCACGAGCACCCCACGCAGGCCCTGCTCGACGCCTACACGCTGCGCTCGCGGCTGAACGCGGACGCCCCCGGCTCGGACCTGAAGGGCCGCCGGGTGGCGATCGTGGGTGACGTTCTGCACAGCCGGGTGGCGCGTTCCAACGTCCGCCTGCTCACCACCCTGGGGGCCGAGGTGGTGCTGGTCGCGCCACCGACGTTGCTACCGGTGGGGATCGGCAACTGGCCGTGCTCGACCTCGTACGATCTGGACGACGTGGTCGGTGGCGGTCACGGCGACCTGGACGCGGTGATGATGCTGCGGGTCCAGCGCGAGCGGATGAACGCGGCGTTCTTCCCCAGCGCCCGGGAGTACTCCCGCCGCTACGGGCTGGACGCCCGCCGGATGGACCGGCTGCCGGACCACGCGCTGGTGATGCACCCGGGCCCGATGAACCGCGGCCTGGAGATCACCGCGGAGGCGGCCGACTCGCCGCGCTCCACGATCGTCGAGCAGGTGGCCAACGGGGTCGCCGTCCGGATGGCCGTGCTGTACCTGCTCCTTGCTGGGCAGGCCGATGGGAAGGACGCCTGATGAGCGCGAAGTACCTGGTCAAGGGCGCCCGCCCGCTCGGCGGCGAGGCCACTGACATCCTGATCGAGGACGGCCGGATCGCCTCCCTGGGCAGCGGCACCTCGGGCGATGCGCAGGTGATCGACGCGGACGGGCTGATCGCCCTCCCCGGTCTCGTCGACCTGCACACCCATCTGCGTGAACCCGGCCGGGAAGACGCCGAGACGGTGGAGACCGGCACCCGGGCCGCCGCGCTCGGCGGCTGGACGGCCGTGCACGCGATGGCCAACACCGACCCGGTGGCCGACACCGCCGGCGTCGTGGAGCAGGTCTGGCGGCTGGGCCGGCAGTACGGCTGGGTCGACGTGCGCCCGGTCGGTGCGGTCACCGTGGGTCTGGCCGGCGAGCGGCTGGCCGAGCTCGGCGCGATGGCCGACTCCGCGGCCGGCGTGCGGGTGTTCTCCGACGACGGCCACTGCGTCTGGGACCCGGTGCTGATGCGCCGCGCCCTGGAGTACGTGAAGGCGTTCGACGGGGTGGTGGCCCAGCACGCCCAGGAGCCCCGGCTGACCGAGGGCGCGCAGATGCACGAGGGCGAGGTCTCGGCCGAACTGGGTCTGGCCGGCTGGCCGGCGGTCGCCGAGGAGGCGATCATCGCCCGCGACGTGCTGCTGGCCGGGCACGTCGGTTCCCGCTTGCACGTCTGCCACGTCTCCACGGCCGGCTCGGTGGAGATCCTGCGCTGGGCCAAGACCCGCGGCATCGACGTCACCGCCGAGGTCACCCCGCACCACCTGCTGCTGACCGACGAGCTGGTGCGCAGCTACGACCCGGTGTTCAAGGTCAACCCGCCGCTGCGCACGGCCGCCGACGTGCAGGCGGTGCGCGAGGCCCTGGCCGACGGGACGATCGACATCGTGGCCACCGACCACGCGCCGCACCCGGTCGAGGCCAAGGACTGCGAGTGGGGCGTCGCCTCGATGGGGATGACCGGCCTGGAGACCGCGCTGTCGGTGGTCCAGGAGGCGATGGTCGACACCGGCCTGCTCACCTGGGAACAGGTGGCGACGCGGATGTCGCACGCCCCCGCCCGGATCGGCCGGGTGTCCTCCCAGGGCCGCCCGATCGCGGTCGGGGAGCCCGCCCACCTGACCCTGGTCGACCCGGCCGCCCGGTGGGAGTGCGATCCTGCAGTTCAGGCCACGATGGGCCGTAACTCTCCGGTGCGGGGCCGGACGATGCACGGCAGCGTGGTCGCGACGATCTACGCCGGTCGTGCCACTGTGCTCGACGGCAAGCTGAACGAGGCTCTTCTGGAGGTGCCCCTGTGACCCACAGCCCCGCGGTGCTCGTCCTGGAGGACGGCAGCACCTGGCGCGGTCGTGCCTACGGTGCGGTCGGCGCGACGGTCGGCGAGGCGGTGTTCTCCACCGGGATGACCGGCTACCAGGAGACGCTGACCGACCCGTCGTACCACCGGCAGGTCGTGGTGATGACCGCCCCGCACGTCGGCAACACCGGCGTCAACGACGAGGACCTGGAGTCCGCGAGGATCTGGGTGGCCGGCTACGTGGTGCGCGACCCCGCGCGCCGCGCCTCCAACTGGCGCTCGAAGCGCGAACTGCCCGCCGAGCTGGCCGGGCAGGGTGTCGTCGGCATCTCGCACGTCGACACCCGCGCCATCACCCGCCACCTGCGTGAGCGCGGGGCGATGCGGGTGGGCATCTTCTCCGGTGACGCCCTGGCGCCCGAGAGCGAACTGCTGGAGCAGGTCCGCAACGCGCCCCCGATGAGCGGCGCCGCACTGGCCGACGAGGTCAGCACCGACCGGGCCTACGTCGTGCCCGCCCTCGGCGAGAAGCGTTTCACGGTGGCCTCGATCGACCTGGGCATCAAGTCCATGACGCCGCAGCGGATGGCCCAGCGCGGGATCGAGTCGCACGTGCTCCCGGCCCGGGCGAGCATCGAGGACGTGCTGGCGACGAATCCCGACGGGGTGTTCTTCTCCAACGGCCCGGGCGACCCGGCCACCGCCGAGCCGCAGATCGCGCTGCTGCAGCAGGTGCTCGAGCGGCGGATCCCGTTCTTCGGCATCTGCTTCGGCAACCAGCTCTTCGGCCGCGCCCTCGACCTGGGCACCTACAAGCTGGGCTACGGCCACCGCGGGATCAACCAGCCGGTGATGGACCGCACCACCGGCAAGGTCGAGGTCACCGCGCACAACCACGGCTTCGCCGTCGACGCGCCCCTGGAGGGCACCTTCGCGACGCCGTTCGGGCAGGCTCAGGTGAGCCATGTCAACCTCAACGACGACGTCGTCGAGGGTCTCAATCTTGTTGACGGGCCTGCATTCTCGGTGCAGTACCACCCCGAGGCGGCAGCCGGTCCGCACGACGCCGGCTACCTGTTCGACCGCTTCGCCGATCTGATGGGGGAGCACAGCGCCGATGCCCAGAAGAACTGACCTCTCCAGCATCCTGGTGATCGGGTCCGGCCCGATCGTGATCGGCCAGGCCTGCGAGTTCGACTACTCCGGCACCCAGGCCTGCCGGGTTCTGCGCGAGGAGGGCCTGCGGGTCGTCCTGGTCAACTCCAACCCGGCCACGATCATGACCGACCCGGAGTTCGCCGACGCCACCTACGTCGAGCCGATCACCCCCGAGGTGGTCGAGGCGATCATCGCCAAGGAGCGCCCGGACGCGCTCCTGGCCACCCTGGGCGGCCAGACCGCGCTCAACACCGCGATGGCCCTGCACGCGGCGGGCGTGCTGGAGAAGTACAACGTCGAGCTGATCGGCGCCAACGTGGCGGCGATCGAGGCCGGCGAGGACCGCCAGCTGTTCAAGGGCGTGGTCGACCGGGTCCGGGAGAACTACGGCCTGGACGCCTCGGTCGCCCGCAGCTTCATCTGCCACTCGATGGACGACTGCGTCGCGGCCACCGCGGAACTCGGCTACCCGGTCGTGGTCCGGCCCAGCTTCACCATGGGCGGCCTCGGCTCGGGCATCGCCTACGACCGCGACGACCTGGAGCGGATCGCCGGCGCCGGCCTGCACTACTCGCCGACCACCGAGGTGCTCCTCGAGGAGTCGATCATCGGGTGGAAGGAGTACGAGCTCGAGCTGATGCGCGACCACAACGACAACGTCGTGGTGGTCTGCTCGATCGAGAACCTCGACCCGATGGGCGTGCACACCGGTGACTCGATCACCGTGGCCCCCGCCCTCACCCTGACCGACCGGGAGTACCAGCGCCTGCGCGACGTCGGCATCGCGGTCATCCGCGAGGTCGGGGTGGACACCGGCGGCTGCAACATCCAGTTCGCGGTCAACCCGGTGGACGGCCGGGTGGTCGTCATCGAGATGAACCCGCGGGTCTCCCGCTCCTCGGCGCTGGCCTCCAAGGCGACCGGCTTCCCGATCGCCAAGATCGCCGCCCGCCTGGCGGTCGGCTACTCGCTCGACGAGATCCCGAACGACATCACCGAGAAGACCCCGGCCAGCTTCGAGCCCACGCTCGACTACGTCGTGGTCAAGGTCCCGCGGTTCGCGTTCGAGAAGTTCCCGGCCGCCGACCCCACGCTGACCACCACGATGAAGTCGGTCGGCGAGGCGATGGCGATCGGCCGGAACTTCACCGAGGCCCTGCAGAAGGCGCTGCGCTCGCTGGAGAAGAAGGGCGCGGCGTTCCACTGGGACGGTCCCGTGCCCGAGCTCGCGCCGCTGCTCGAGGCCGCGAAGGTGCCCACCGAGAACCGGCTGCTGCAGGTGCAGCAGGCGGTCCGGGCCGGGGCCACGATCGAGCAGCTGCACGAGGCGACGAAGATCGACCCGTGGTTCCTCGACCAGCTCATGCTGATCGAGGAGCTGGCCCAGGAGATCAGCGGCGCCGACGCGCTGACGCCGGACCTGCTGCGCGAGGCCAAGCGGCACGGGTTCTCCGACGTCCAGCTGGCCGCCCTGTCGGGGCTGTCGGAGGACGTGGTGCGCGGGGTGCGGCACGCGCTGGGGGTGCGCCCGGTGTACAAGACGGTCGACACCTGCGCCGCCGAGTTCGCCGCCAGCACGCCGTACTACTACTCCAGCTACGACGAGGAGGACGAGGTCACCCCGTCCTCCCGGCGCAAGGTGATCATCCTCGGCTCCGGGCCGAACCGGATCGGCCAGGGTGTGGAGTTCGACTACTCCTGCGTGCACGCCTCGTTCGCGCTGCGCGACGCCGGCTACGAGACCGTGATGGTCAACTGCAACCCGGAGACGGTCTCCACCGACTACGACACCAGCGACCGGCTCTACTTCGAGCCGCTCACCCTCGAGGACGTCCTCGAGATCGTCCACGCCGAGCGGCGTTCCGGTGAGCTGGTCGGCGTGATCGTCCAGCTCGGCGGGCAGACCCCGCTGGGCCTGGCGGCCGCGCTGAAGGCCAACGGGGTGCCGATCGTGGGCACCAGCCCGGAGGCCATCGACCTGGCCGAGGACCGGGGCGAGTTCGGGCAGGTCCTGGCCGACGCCGGGCTCCTGGCCCCCAAGCACGGCACCGCGATCAGCTTCCCGCGGGCCCGGCAGATCGCCGCCGAGATCGGTTACCCGGTCCTGGTGCGCCCCTCCTACGTGCTCGGCGGGCGCGGCATGGAGATCGTCTACGACGAGAACCAGCTGGCCGACTACCTGGAGCGCGCCACCGAGGTCGGCCCCGGCCGTCCGGTGCTGGTCGACCGCTTCCTCGACGACGCGATCGAGATCGACGTGGACGCGCTGTTCGACGGCGAGGAGATGTACCTCGGCGGCGTGATGGAGCACATCGAGGAGGCCGGGATCCACTCCGGCGACTCGGCCTGCGTGCTGCCGCCGGTCACCCTGGGCCAGCGCGACATCGAGCGGGTCCGCGTCTCGACCGAGGCCATCGCCCGCGGGGTCGGGGTCCGGGGCCTGCTGAACGTCCAGTTCGCCCTGGCCGCCGGCGTCCTCTACGTGCTCGAGGCCAACCCCCGGGCCAGCCGGACCGCGCCGTTCGTGTCCAAGGCCACGGCGGTGCCGCTGGCCAAGGCCGCGGCCCGGATCATGCTCGGTGCCTCGATCGCCGACCTGCGGGCCGAGGGCATGCTGCCGGCCCAGGGTGACGGCGGCACCATGCCCGCCGAGTCGCCGGTGTCGGTGAAGGAGGCGGTGCTGCCGTTCAAGCGCTTCCGCACCGCCAAGGGCGAGTTCGTCGACACCCTGCTCTCCCCGGAGATGCGCTCCACCGGCGAGGTCATGGGGATCGACACCGACTTCCCGCACGCCTTCGCCAAGTCCCAGTCGGCGGCGTTCGGCGGGCTGCCGGACTCCGGCACGGTGTTCGTCTCGGTCGCCGACACCGACAAGCGGGCGATGATCTTCCCGGTCAAGCGGCTGGTCGACCTCGGCTTCACCGTGCTGGCCACCGACGGGACCGCAGATGTGCTGCGCCGTAACGGAATCGCCTCCACCCGCGTCCGCAAATTGGGGCTCGGACGGGGAGCGGCGGGGGAGCCGACGATCGTGGACATGATCGCCGCGGGCGAGGTGGACATGGTGGTCAACACCCCGTCCGGCCCCGCCGCGCGGATGGACGGCTACGAGATCCGGGCCACCACCACGGCCGTGGACAAGCCGATCATCACCACGATCCAGCAGTTCTCGGCCGCCGTGCAGGCGATCGAGGCGGCCCGGAACGAGCCGATCCGGGTGGCCTCGCTGCAGGAGCACGCGGTGCGGCTGGGCGAGCTGCGCGCGGAGCAGCAGCTGTGACCTCGCTGATCCCGTTCGGCGAACGTCTGAGCGCGGCCGTGCGCGAGCGCGGCCCGCTCTGCGTCGGCATCGACCCGCACCCGGCCCTGCTGGCGCGCTGGGGTCTGGACGACGACGTGGCCGGTCTGGAGCGTTTCACCCTGACCACGGTGGAGGCCCTGGCCGGCCAGGTCGCGGTGATCAAGCCGCAGGCGGCGTTCTTCGAGCGGTTCGGTTCCCGGGGGGTGGCCGTGCTGGAACAGGCCCTGGCCGGTGTCCGGGAGGCGGGCGGGCTGAGCATCGTCGACGCCAAGCGTGGAGACATCGGCTCGACCATGGCGGCCTATGCCGACGCCTACGCCGGACCGGCCTCCCCACTGGCCGGCGACGCGGTGACGGTCTCACCGTTCCTCGGATTCGGTTCTCTGCGGCCGCTTCTCGACGTGGCCAGGGCGAACGGCCGCGGTGTCTTCGTGCTCGCTCTCACCTCGAACCCGGAGGGCGGCCAGGTCCAGCACGCCCGGGGCGCCGAGGGCCGCACCGTGGCCCAGACGATGATCGACGCCGCGGCGGCCGAGAACACGGGCGCCCAGCCGCTCGGTTCCGTGGGCGTGGTGGTCGGGGCGACCGTCACCGGAGTCGGGCGCGAGCACGACCTCTCGGCCCTGAACGGGCCGATCCTGGCGCCCGGGATCGGTGCGCAGGGGGCCACCGCGGCCGATCTGAAGGCAGTTTTCGGTGCTGCGGTCGGGCACGTGCTGCCGAATTCCTCGCGGGAGGTGCTGGGGGCCGGTCCCTCGGTGGCGCAGTTGCGTGAGGCCGCCGCCCGGACCGTCGAATCAGTACGCGAGGTTCTCGGAGCGTAATTGCCAAAGGACGCCCGGCAACCGGATTCTTCCGGCGGCCGGGTTTTCTTTTGTCCAGTTTGATAACGGAACACCGACGAATGTCCCGGACCATCCGTGAATAGCCGGTGGCTTTCCGTCACGAACAACGAATGTCGGATATGACTTCGTCAAGGGAGTGTTCACGGCTGTACACAGAGCTATCTGCACTTGACTCCCATAAGCGAACAGTGCTTATGTTGCACCCCTCAGGGCCATATCCGTACCAAATCGGATGGGGCGCAACGGGTGTGCGGGAGTCGCCAGCGGGATCCCGTGCAAGTCACAAAGCCGGAAACGTCACAAGCGGACCCGGACTCCAGGAGATCGTCACTGCCTGACGGAATGCGAGCAAGGGTGCACGCTGGGTAATTCGTTGATCGGCATGCACCTGTTGCCGGACTCCGGGCCCAGCCCCTGTTCGTGGCCGTGATCCGCCCGCCCGGTCCCACCGGCGCGACGGGAGTGGCCCCTACCCCAGAGTCCCCGGGGTTCGGGAAGGAATGCCGTCTCGATGGCTCCGAAGGCCAGCGGTGCCCGAAAGCGACTGGGCGGCCGGTCGATCCGCACCCGCATCCTGATGATCGGCTGGTTCCCCAGCCTCTCGCTCGTCCTGGTCGGCCTCACGGTGGCGTCCTACTTCGCCTACAACGCCTGGGACCTGCGCGGCGCGAACAGTGTGGTGAAGGACAGCCTCGGCTCCTCCCAGTCGTTCATCCCCGAGGCCCGGCGCGAGCTCCTGCTCAGCGCGGCCTACCTGGCCGACCCCTCACCGGAGAACAAGAGCCGGCTGGACGCCCAGCGCGCCAGCACCGACCAGGCCCTGGTGACGATCGGCGAGGACGCGGGTTCGCTGGCCGAGAGCGCGCCGCCGGAGCTCGACCCGGTGTTCGCCGCGTTCGCCGGGCGGATGGCCGAGATGCCGAAGATCCGCGGGCGGATCGACACCGGCGACGCCACCGTGCTGGAGGCCACCGACTACTGGGGCGGCATGATCCGCCAGATCGCCGAGAGCGTGTGGGCCCTGGCCCGGGTCGCCCCGAACGGTAACGCCTCGGTCGAGGAGAACACCTCGGCCAGCCTGATCATGGTGGTCAACCAGCTGGCCCGGGGCAACGGCCTGGCCTACGTGGCGTTCTCGAACGAGGGCCTGACCCCGCAGGAGTACCAGACCTTCGTCCGGACCGGCGGCAACTACCGCGACGACCTGGAGACCATCGCCACCCAGCTCCCGGCCTCGGAGCAGGCCCAGCTGGAGGAGATCACCTCCAGTGCCGCCTGGCGCCAGCAGGCCCAGGTCGAGCTGGCGGTGCTCGAGGCCGCCCCGCTCACCCAGAAGCAGAAGCGGGCCTTCGCCGAGGCCGACGGCAAGGGGCCGCAGAACGACGACGCCCCGGCGCAGCCCGACGCGGGCGAGGACCAGGGGCAGGGGAGCGGGACCGAGCCGGAGAACGCCGGTGACCTGCCGGCCGGTGCGCTCGGGCTGTCGGACACCGCCCCGACCAAGGGTCAGGTGAACAACGGCAAGCTCAAGGCCGAGCTGCCGATCGCCTCCTCGGCCTGGGAGACGGCCAACGACGAGGTCACCCAGCAGCTGACCGACCTGGCCCTGCTGCACCTGGACTACTCCTCCACACTGGCCGTGGACGCGGCCGACGACCAGGTGAACGCGGCGATCTACGGCGGGGTCGGCTCCCTGCTCTTCGGCGCCCTGGTCTTCATGCTCACCACCCGGGAGTCCAACCGGCTGGCCGCGCGCCTGCGCGGGCTGCGCGACCAGACCCTGGACATGGCCCAGAACCGGCTGCCCGCCCTGATCGAGGGGCTGCGGGCCGGTGAGGTCGACGAGGAGCACCGGCAGATGCCGACCCTCAGCTACGGCTCCGACGAGATCGGTGAGGTGGCCGACGCCTTCAACCGGGCCCAGTCGATGGCGGTCAGCGCGGCCGTGCAGGAGGCCGAGACCCGAGCCGGCCTGCGCGAGGTCTTCCTGAACATCGCCTACCGCAGCCAGGTGATCGTGCACCGGCAGCTGGGCGTGCTGGAGAAGGCCGAGCGCTTCGAGGAGGACCCGGAGCAGATCGAGCTGCTGTTCGAGCTCGACCACCTGGCCACCCGGGCCCGCCGCAACGCCGAGAACCTGGTCATCCTGGGCGGCGGCCAGCCCGGCCGGCGCTGGCGCAACTCCGTCGACCTGCTGCAGGTGGTCCGCTCCTCGATCTCCGAGGCGCAGGACTACGCCCGGGTCTCGATCGGGCGCCTGCCCCGCCTGTCGATCAACGGGTCCGCGGTGGCCGACGTCATCCACCTGCTCGCCGAGCTGGTCGACAACGCCACCTCGTTCTCCCCGCCGATGTCCAAGGTCGAGGTCCGGGGCAACCTGGTCGGCAAGGGCCTGGTGATCGAGATCGAGGACCAGGGCCTGGGCATCCCGGCGGACAAGCTCACCGAGCTCAACGAGATGCTGACCACGGCCCCCGACTTCCACGCGCTGACCCTGCGCGAGGAGCCCCGCCTGGGCATGTTCGTGGTGGCGCAGCTGGCGGCCGGCCAGAACATCCGGGTCACCCTGACCCCGTCCCCGGCCTACGGCGGCACCAAGGCCGTCGTGCTCATCCCGACCGAGCTGTTCGAGGCCAACCCGGCGGGCGGCCTCACCGGCAGCACCCAGACGCTGGCCATCGACGGCGCCGACGCGGCGCCGGGCGGGCAGGCGGCGCGGTCGCTGCACGAGCGCATGGCGATCACGGGGGAGATGACCGGTGAGATCAGCCTCGTCCCCTCACCGGGCGAGACCACCGGTGCGGCCCCGGCCCTGACCGTGGCCCCCGGCGAGGCCCGCACTGCCACCGGCCCGATCGACCGTCCCGGCCGGGACGAGCTGGGCGCCCGGCCGACCGGGTTGCACCCCGTTCCACCGGTCGGCAGCCGGCCCGCTGCGCCGGGCCAGTCCGCTCCGACGCAGACCGGCCCGATGCGGCACGCCCAGTCCAGCTTCCCAGGCACCCCGGGTACGCCCGGTGGTCCGGGCCTCTCGGCCGGGTCGCAGAACCCGCGGGTGGACGTGCCCGGTCCGAGCAGCCACTTCCGGCAGAACCTGGCCGACGGCGAGCCCGGCCCGACGGTGAACCAGCAGGCCCGGATCGACTACCTGGCCTCGCGGGGCAACGGCGCGGGGATCATCAGCGCCCCTCCGGCGTCCGGCAGCCTGCCGACGCGCACGCCCGGCGCGGCGCAGAACGGCGGGGCGCAGAACGGCGGGCTGGGCAAGGGGGCGCCCACGCCTCCGGCCGGGGTGCGCCGCACCACCGACGACGGCCGGCCGGCGCTGCCCCGGCGCACCCGGCAGGCCCATCTGTCCGACCGGCTCAAGAACACGCCCATGCCGAGTGCCCCGCCGGTGCCCGAGCGGGCCGAGGCGGGCCCGCAGGGCGACCCGGACCTGGCCCGCAACCGGATGGCGGCGTTCCAGCGGGGCACCCAGCGCGGCCGGACCGAACGTCCGGAGAACTGACCGGCGGTCGCGGCCGGTCACGAGCGGGCCGCGACCAGCACCTGCAGCACCTGTACGACAGCACCACCGGGCACCACGCAGAAGAAGGGCGAAGACACTGTTTTCGCGAACCACGGACTGGAAGGCGAGATGACGCAGAACAGCGCGATGGGTGGCCTGGACTGGCTGGTGGAGGATCTGCTCCGCCGTCTGCCGGGCGCGGACCGGGCGATCGTTCTCTCGTCCGACGGCCTGCTCATCGGCCGGTCCAGCAACCTCGACCGGGACGACGGCGAGCACCTGGCCGCGGTCGCCTCCGGCTTCCAGAGCCTGGCCCGGGGCACCGGCCGGCACTTCGGGGGCGGCGGGGTGCGGCAGACCGTGGTCGAGATGGACAACTACTTCCTGGTGGTCACGGCCGCCGGGCAGGGCGCCTGTCTCGCGCTGCTGGCCGACGTGAACGCGGACATGGGCATGGTCGCCTACGAGATGAACCTGCTGGTGAAGCAGGTGGGCACCTATCTCAGCTCGCAGCCGCGCGCCGAGGAGGCAGGTCCGGGGGCGGGTCCCCGACCGTGACTCCGGCGGATCAGCACTGGTTCGACGAGGAGGCCGGGCCCCTGGTCCGGCCGTACGCGCTGACCCGCGGGCGTACCACCAGCAAGCAACGTGACCTCGCGATGATCACCCTGGTGGTGGCGCTGCAGCGGGTCACCCCGCAGCTGGCCGACACCCTGGAGCCCGAGGGGCTGCAGATCGTCACCATGTGCCAGCACCCCAAGTCCGTCGCCGAAGTCTCCGCCGACCTGGGCCTGCCGCTCAGCGTCGTCAAGATCCTCATCGGTGACCTGATCGACCGGCAGCTGCTGATGTTCCGGTCCGCGGTCACCCCCGACATCAACGTCCTCCAGGCGGTTATCAATGGCATTCGCCGACTCTGACTCCAACCAGCGGCCCGGGGTACGCGCGACGGCGGTGAAGCTGCTGATCGCGGGTGGCTTCGGAGTCGGGAAGACCACCATGGTCGGAACCATCAGCGAGATCCCGCCGCTGCGCACCGAGGAGCTCATCACCGAGCTCAGCCGGGGGGTGGACGACCTCTCCGGGGTGGAGTCCAAGCGCACCACCACGGTCGCCCTCGACTTCGGCCGGATCACGATCAGCCCGGAGCTGGTGCTGTACCTGTTCGGCACGCCCGGCCAGGACCGGTTCTGGTTCATGTGGGACGAGCTGGCCGAGGGCGCGATCGGCGCCGTGGTGCTGGCCGACACCCGCCGGCTGGAGTCCTGCTTCCCGGCCGTGGACTTCTTCGAGCGTCGCGGCATCCCGTTCGTGATCGGGGTGAACTGCTTCGACGGGGAGGCCGAGTACAAGCCCGACGAGGTGCGTGAGGCCCTGGACCTGGACGCCCGGGTGCCGGTCGTGATGGCCGACGTGCGCCAGCGCGCCTCGGCCAAGGAACTGCTGGTCACGCTGGCCGAGCATGCGATCACGATGGCCACCGCGGCACCGGCCTGAAGCACCCGCCGTACGTCCGGCACCTGCCTCCGGGCGGGTGCCGGACGCTTTTGTGCGCTGGTCGGGCCCAGAGGCCGTCTGCGGCCCGCTGAGGGCCGTCAGAGGGGTGTGGGGCGCGTGTTACCTGCGCCCGTCCGGGGCCGGGGCCGGGGACCCGGTGCGAGGAGGGTGGCCGCGCGTGACAGGATCAGCGCCGTCAATCCGGCGGTAAATGCGCTCCGAAGCCTTAAAACATCTCTCGATGTCGGTTTCACGGCGCGTCCCGGAGGACATGAATACCAGTATGTCTGGATTAGCCGTTAGTGTCGGCTCTCGACGGAACCCGATCGTCAGCGATCGAGGTTGCGTGGTGACCGGAACACGGCTGGAAGCTGGTGGGAAAGTCGAACGGAACGGCATACCGCACGGTGGCGTGGCGACACGGCCCCCCGCGTTGCCCTCCGGGATACCGACTCGCTAGGTTCGGACCAGATTTCGCGGTCTGCCTGCGCCGATCGGGGAAAGAATGATCGGCCGGACGGCCGGAATTGCTCCGGTACGGCTCAACTACCTACTGAGTTCGACGAACAACTGAGGTGACTCAAGTGGCTCTGCCCCCCCTGACTCCCGAGCAGCGGGCCGCCGCCCTGGTGAAGGCGGCCGAGGCTCGGCGCGCGCGTGCCGAGATCAAGAACAGGCTCAAGTACTCGCAGGGCTCACTCGGTGAAGTGATCAACGAGGGGCAGGAGAACGAGGTGATCGGCAAGATGAAGGTGTCGGCACTGCTCGAGGCCCTGCCCGGCGTGGGCAAGGTGCGTGCCCGTCAGATCATGGAGGAGATCGGTATCTCCGAGAGCCGGCGTGTGCGTGGTCTCGGCTCCAACCAGATCGCGGCGCTGGTCAAGCGCTTCGGGAGCTGATTCGGCGGTGATCGGGACGGAGCTCGGGAACCCGTCGGGGGGCGGGGTGGTGCGGCCAGGACGGCTGACGGTACTGGCTGGACCTACGGCGGTGGGCAAGGGCACGGTCGCGGCCGACATCCGCCGTCGCTACGAGCAGATCTGGCTGTCCGTCTCGGTCACCACCCGGCCGCCGCGGCCGGGAGAGGAAGACGGCGTCCACTACTACTTCGTGGACGACGCAAGGTTCGACGAGCTGGCCGCGACCGGCCAGCTCCTGGAGTGGGCGGTGGTGCACGGCCGGCACCGGTACGGCACCCCGCGCGCGGCGGTCGAGCAGGTCCTCGCCCAGGGCCGGCCGGCCCTGCTGGAGATCGACCTGCAGGGTGCGCGGCAGGTGCGCACCACCATGCCGGGTGCCTTCTTCGTCTTCCTCAAGCCGCCCAGCCTCGACGAGCTGGTCCGCCGGCTGGTCGGGCGGGGCACCGAGGACAGCGAGGAGCGGGCGCGTAGGCTGCGCACGGCCGAGGTCGAGATGGCGGCCGAGTCGGAGTTCGACATCAGCATCGTGAACGACGACGTGCGCCGAGCCACCGACGAGCTCGTATCATGGATGGGTCTGACTCCCACCGACAGCTCGATCGACCCGGTGGAGTCGAGTCACTGAGGGCCCGGCGCCGTCCGGCGCCGGATCCGTCGAGCTTCACCGCACCACCACCTACGCCTGGAGTTTGTGTTGTCTGGAACCGTTGCCAGTCCCGAGGGCATCACCAACCCGCCGATCGACGACCTGCTGTCGACGGTGGAGTCGAAGTACTCGCTGGTCATCTTCGCGGCCAAGCGCGCGCGGCAGATCAACGCCTACTACTCGCAGCTGGGCGAGGGCCTGCTGGAGTACGTCGGCCCGCTGGTCGAGACGCACGTGCAGGAGAAGCCCCTCTCGGTCGCCATGCGCGAGATCAACGAGGGTCTGCTGACCGCCGAGAAGCACGACTGACCAGCTCACCCGCATGGCAGTGAACGGCCGCCGGATCGTCCTGGGTGTCGGGGGCGGCATCGCCGCCTACAAGGCGGTGCTGCTGCTGCGCTTGTTCAAGGAGGCGGGGCACGACGTCCGGGTGGTCCCCACCGAGGCGGCGCTGACCTTCGTCGGCGCCCCCACCTGGGCGGCCCTGTCGGGGCACCCGGTCTCCGCCTCGGTCTGGGACGAGGTCCACGAGGTGCCGCACGTCCGGATCGGCCAGCAGGCCGACCTGGTCGTGGTGGCCCCGGCCACGGCCGACCTGCTCGCCCGGGCCGCGCACGGCCTGGCCGACGACCTGGTCACCAACGTCCTGCTCACCGCCCGCTGTCCGGTGCTCCTGGCCCCGGCCATGCACACCGAGATGTGGACGCACCCGGCCACCGTCGCCAACGTGGCCACCCTGCGCGAGCGGGGCGTGTCGGTGCTCGACCCGGCCAGCGGCCGGCTCACCGGGGCCGACACCGGCCCTGGCCGCCTGCCCGAGCCGGAAGAGATCTTCGCCGCCGCACTCGCCCTGCTGTCCTCCGCCGGGCCGCCCCGCGCCGAGGCGACTCTTGCCGGGTCGACTCCTGCCGGGCGGACTCACGCCGGGCCGACTCCTGCCGAGCCGACTCACGCTGAGCCGACTCACGCTGAGCCGACTTCAGCCGTGGAGACCTCAACCAGGAAGACCTCAACCGCGAAGACCTCAGCCGCGGAGACCTCCGCCGAGCCGACCACGCGGGCATCCACCTCACTGGTCACGGCCCAGGCGTCCTCGCGGACGTCGGCGGCCGAGGCGTCCGGCCGACCGGTGCACGACCTGACCGGCCGCCGGGTCGTGATCTCCGCCGGGGGCACCCGGGAACCGCTCGATCCGGTGCGCTTCCTCGGCAATCGCTCTTCCGGCCGCCAGGGCGTCGCTCTGGCCCAGGCCGCTCTCGACCGGGGCGCCCAGGTCACCCTGGTGGTGGGCTCGATCGAGGTGACCCCACCCGCCGGTGCCGACCTGGTCCGGGTCGAGACCGCGCTGCAGATGCGTGAGGCGATGCAGGCCGCCGCACCGAAGGCCGACGTGGTGGTGAT
This sequence comes from Kineosporia sp. NBRC 101677, assembly GCF_030269265.1. Taxonomy (NCBI): domain Bacteria; kingdom Bacillati; phylum Actinomycetota; class Actinomycetes; order Kineosporiales; family Kineosporiaceae; genus Kineosporia; species Kineosporia sp. NBRC 101677. The sequence goes on along the minus strand of NZ_BSTA01000007.1, from coordinate 110,430 downwards.
GGCCGCGGCGGTGGCCGACTTCCGGCCGTCCGAGGTCGCCACCCACAAGATCAAGAAGTCGGCCGGATCCGACGACGCGCCGGTGGTCACCCTCGTCCGCAATCCCGACATCCTGGCCGGGCTGGTGGCCGGCCGGACCCCCGGTCAGATCGTGGTGGGGTTCGCCGCCGAGACCGGCGACGAGTCCGGCACCGCGCTCGACCACGCCCTCGCCAAGCTCGCCCGCAAGGGGTGTGACCTGCTGGTCCTGAACGACGTGGCGGCCGGGAAGGTGTTCGGCAAGGAGGACACCGAGGTCACCGTGCTGGGCGCGGACGGCACGATCACCCCCGTCCCACCGGGCAGTAAGGCTGAGGTCTCTCACGCCGTGTGGGGGGCGGTTGTCCCACTTCTGGGGACCGCGGGACCCGTTGTCCACCGGAATGGTTAGAGTAAGCCGCTAGATAGACCCCGGCTGCCGACGTCCGTTTCGTGGTGCGCGGCGCCACTGCAACCTCGTCCGAAACTTCTCCTCGTCATCACCCTTCGGGAGTGCCGTGTCTGACCGTTTGTTCACCTCCGAGTCCGTCACCGAGGGGCACCCCGACAAGATCTGTGACCAGATCAGTGACGCGGTCCTGGATGCTCTGCTGGAGCAGGACCCCACCTCCCGTGTCGCGGTCGAGACCATGGTCACCACCGGTCTGGTCCACGTCGCCGGTGAGGTCACCACCAAGGCCTACGCCGACATTCCCTCGATCGTGCGTAAGACGATCCTGGACATCGGCTACGACTCCTCCACGAAGGGCTTCGACGGCAACTCCTGCGGCGTCGAGGTCAGCATCGGTGCGCAGTCTCCGGACATCGCCCAGGGTGTGGACACCGCCTACGAGGCCCGCGTCGAGGCCGGGGAAGACCCCCTCGACCTGCAGGGCGCCGGCGATCAGGGCCTGATGTTCGGTTACGCCAACGACGACACCCCGGAGCTGCTGCCGTTGCCGATCTGGCTGGCGCACCGTCTGGCCGAGCGGCTGACCGAGGTCCGCAAGTCCGGCGAGGTCCCGTACCTGCGCCCGGACGGTAAGACCCAGGTCACCATCGCCTACGACGGCGACAAGGCCGTCCGCCTCGACACCGTCGTGGTCTCGTCGCAGCACGCCGCTGACGTGTCGCTGGAGAACCTGCTGCTGCCCGACGTGGTCAACCACGTCATCAAGCCGGTCCTGGAGCGCGTCTCGATCGACACGTCCGACTACCGGCTGCTGGTCAACCCGACCGGTCGTTTCGAGGTCGGTGGCCCGATGGGTGACGCCGGCCTGACCGGGCGCAAGATCATCGTGGACACCTACGGTGGTTTCGCCCGCCACGGCGGCGGCGCGTTCTCCGGCAAGGACCCCTCAAAGGTCGACCGTTCCGCGGCGTACGCGATGCGGTGGGTGGCCAAGAACGTGGTCGCTGCTGGTCTGGCTAAGCGGTGCGAGGTCCAGGTCGCGTACGCGATCGGTAAGGCTCAGCCGGTCGGCCTGTACGTGGAGACCTTCGGCACGGAGACCGCTCCGATCGACCGGATCACCGCGGCGATCAAGGAGGTTTTCGACCTGCGCCCGGCCGCGATCATTCGTGACCTGGACCTGCTGAAGCCGAAGTACCACCAGACCGCGGCCTACGGCCACTTCGGCCGTGACCTGGAGGGGATGACCTGGGAGCAGACCGACCGCGTCGACGCCCTGCGCTCGGCCATCGGCTGAACCTGATCGCCGGTTCAGCACCGTAATCCACAGCACGGCCGTCACCCGCAGGGGTGACGGCCGTGCGTGCTTTAACGTGGCACCTCATGAGCACGGGATCCGACGCCAGCAGCTCCGGCGACCAGCTGGAACTGCTCCGCGCCGCCACCCGGGGCCGTAAACCGAAACCGCCTGCCGCCGCAGCCGCCGAGCTGCCGGTCGGGCGGGTCACGGTAGACGTGCCGCTGCCTCACCTCGACCGGGTCTTCGACTACCTGGTGCCCGAGCCGATGTCCGCCGCAGCCCAGCCCGGCGTGCGCGTGCGGGTGCGTTTCGGCGGGCAGGACATCGAGGGCTATCTGCTCGAGCGCGTGGCCGAGACCGAGCACCAGGGCAAGCTGGCCCCACTGCGCCGGGTGGTCTCGCCCGAGCCGGTGCTCGTCCCATCGGTCCTGAAGCTCTGCCAGGCGGTCGCCGAGCGCTACGCAGGCAACCTCACCGACGTGCTGCGGCTGGCCGTGCCACCCCGCCACGCCCGGGTCGAGCAGGCCCCGCGCCCCGAACCGCTCGAGCCGCTCACCGGCCCGGTCGCGCCGCAGGGGTGGGAGAACTACCGCGCCGGCCCGGCCCTGCTGGCCCGCATCGCGGCCGGCGACGCACCCCGCGCGGTGTGGACGGCGCTGCCGGGCCGGGCCTGGTGCGAAGACCTGGCCACCCTCGTCCAGACCGCGCTGCACGCCGGGCGCGGCTCCTTGGTCGTGCTGCCCGACAAGCGCGACGTGGATGCGCTCGACCAGGTGCTCACCGAACGGCTCGGGGCCGGCCGCCACGCCCGGCTGGAGGCCGATCTCGGCCCGACCACGCGCTACCGCAACTTCCTGTCGCTGTCCCGGGGCGACGTCCGGGTGGCGATCGGGACCCGCGCCGCCGCCTTCGCCCCGGTGCACGACCTGGGGCTGGTGGCGATCTGGGACGACGGCGACGAGATGCACGCCGAGCCCCGCGCCCCCTACCCGCACGCCCGTGAGGTGCTGGCCGTGCGTGCCGAGCTCGAAGGGGCGGCCCTGGTGGCCGGCTCGTGGTCGCGCTCGGTCGAGTGCGCGGCCTGGCTGCGCACCGGCTGGGCCCGCCCGGTGGTGGCCGACCGTCAGGTGGTCCGAGGGGCCTGGCCCCGGATTCAGGTGGCGGCCACCGCCCTCGGCGGGCAGGACGACCCCTCGGCCCACGGCCGGCTGCCCAGCTCGGCCTGGCGGGCGATCAGCGACGGTCTGCGGCGCGGCCCGGTGCTGGTCCAGGTGCCGCGGGCCGGCTACCTGCCCGGCCTGGCCTGCCAGGACTGCCGGCACCCGGCCCGCTGCGGGCACTGCCACGGTCCGGTCGGTCTGCCCTCCTCGGGCCGGGCCTCCCGCGATCCCGACCAGGCCGCCCTGCCCGAGTGCCGCTGGTGCGGCCGGGTGGCCGCGGCCTGGCGCTGCGGCAACTGTCAGGGCCGCCGCCTGCGCGCCACCACGGTCGGGGTCGGGCGCACCGCCGAAGAGCTCGGGCAGGCGTTCTCCGGCGCCGCAGTGGTGGTGCCCCAGGCCGACGGGCCCACCCCTCACGTCCCGGCCAACGCACTGGTCGTGTCCACCCCGGGCATCGAACCCCCGGCCGAGGGCGGTTACGCCGCTGCGGTCCTGCTCGACGCCGGGCGCCTGCTCGAACGCCCGGATCTGCGCGCGAGCGAAGACGCCCTGAGACGCTGGCTGGGCGCCGCCGCCCAGGTGCGCCCATCGTCCTCTGGTGGTTCTGTGATCATCGCGGCCGATCCGCAGGCCCCGGCCGTGCAGGCGCTGGTCCGGATCGACCCGGGCACCCAGGCCGATCGCGAGCTCGACGAGCGCACCGAACTCGGTTTCCCGCCCGCGGTGGTGCTCGCCGACGTCACCGGCTCGGCCACGGCGGTCAACTCGCTCGTGCGCACGGCCCAGCTGCCCGAGGGCACGCAGACCCTGGGCCCCACCGAGATCTTCGAGGCCCCCGGCCCGCCCCGCCCGGAGTCCTCGAAGCCTCAGCCGGCCAAGCCGCAGCCCCGGCGCAGACTGCCCCGGCCCAGCCCGCAACTGGCCGGGCTGGAAGAGCCCTCCCCACCGCCGCAACCGGCCGAAGAGATCGACGAGACCCAGGTCAGGGTGTTGCTGCGGGCTCCCCGCCAGGAGCTCGCGGTGCTGGCCAAAGCCCTGCACGCAGCCGCGGCGATCCGTAGCTCCCGGCGGGAGCCCGGCGCCACCCGTATCCAGCTCGACCCGCTCAACCCGGGCTGACACCAGCCCAACGGCGCAGTCCGCAGCCCTCGCCAGGATCCTCCGACCGCCGTAGTGTCGTGGCAGAGGTGATGCCAGATGTCGGAGAGGGAGTTCCGGATCGCCTACGCGCCGGGACTGCGCCAGCTGCTGGGCGGACTCGGGTGTGGGCCCGCGACCAGTGGCGTCCGGGTGAGTCAGGACACCGTGCGGGTGTACCTGGGCTGGGCCTTTCAGGTCAGTATCCCGCGGTACGCCATCGCCGTGGTCGAGCCCGACGACCGCAGGGTGGTCAGTGTGGGCGTGCACGGCTGGCGGGGTACCTGGCTGGTCAACGGGAGCCGCCGCGACCTGGTCCGGATCCAGCTCGGCACCGGGGTCCACGCCCGGGTCCTGGGCCGGTCCGCGCCGCTCACCACCCTGCTGGTCAGCGTGGAGGAGCGGGACGAGTTCATCCACCTGATCCGGCCGCCCGGTCCCGGCCCGAACACCCCCCGGGTCGCCCGGGCCCGCCGGATCCGCCTGCCCTCCCCGAATCTCAAGCCGGTGCTCGGGCCCGGTCTGGCCGGGGCCCGTACGGCCGGCCGACAGGTCCGTTCCGGCTCCGCTCCCGAGCTTTTGCAGAGGCCGAACGCCTGACCCGTAGACTCGTGCGGTGCCTATCCAGACCATCCGACTGTTCGGTGACCCGGTGCTGCGCACCAAGGCCGAGCCGGTCGTCGATTTCGACCGTGAGCTGCGCACCCTGGTCAAGGACCTCGAGGACACGATGATGGACGCGCCGGGCGCCGGCCTGGCCGCTCCGCAGATCGGCGTCGGGCTGCGGGTGTTCACCTACTACGTCGACGGGCAGCTCGGGCACCTGATCAACCCCGACCTCGACCTGTCGGTCGAGGAGCAGGAGGGCGGCGAGGGCTGCCTGTCGCTGCCCGACCTGGTGTTCGACACCCGGCGCGCGCTGCGGGTCGTGGCCAAGGGCTTCGACCAGCACGGCGAGCCGGTCGAGATCGAGGGCAGCGAGCTGCTGGCCCGCTGCATCCAGCACGAGACCGACCACCTCGACGGCATCCTGTTCATCGACCGGCTCGACCGCGACACCCGCAAGCTGGCGCTGAAGGCGATCCGCGAGGCGGAGTGGAACGGCGCGGCCGCGCCGCAGGTCAAGGTCAGCCCGCACGCCACCTTCGGGCGAGCCATCTAGACGTCAGCGAGACATTCCCTTGCGCATCATCGTTGCGGGCACCCCCGAGGTCGCCCTGCCCCCGGCCGAGGCGATCCGCGCCTCCAGCCACGAGATCATCGCCGTCCTCACCCGGCCCGACGCGGTCTCCGGGCGGGGCCGTAAGGTCTCCCGCTCGCCCCTGGGCCAGTGGGCCGACGGGCACGGCATCCCCGTGTACCAGCCGGCCAGGCCCGGCGACCCGGAGTTCCTGGAGCAGCTGGAGCAGCTCGCTCCGGACTGTGTCGCGGTCATCGCCTACGGCGCGCTGGTTCCCCAGCGCGCGCTCGACATCCCGCGGCTCGGCTGGATCAACCTGCACTTCTCTGTGCTGCCGGCCTGGCGCGGCGCGGCCCCGGCGCAGCGCGCGCTGATGGCCGGTGACGAGGTCACCGGCGCGTCGGTCTTCCAGCTCGAGAAGGGCCTCGACACCGGGCCGGTCTACGGCGTGATGACGCAGACCATCCGTCCCCGCGACACCGCCGGCGACCTGCTGGACAAGCTCGCCGAGGGCGGGTCCGGGCTGATGGTCGCGGTGCTCGACGGCCTCGAGGCGGGGGAGATGGAGGCGCGGCCCCAGCCCGAGGAGGGGGTCTCGCTGGCGCCCAAGATCACGGTGGAGGAGGCCCGGGTCGACTGGACCCAGAACGCCGTCACGATCGACCGGCGGGTGCGTGGCTGCACTCCCGCCCCCGGTGCCTGGACCACGTTCCGCGGAGCGCGGCTCGGGCTCGGGCCGGTGGAGCCGCTCTCCGAGGAGGCCGAACCGCTGGCCCCGGGTGAGCTGCGGGTGCTGAAGAAGGCCGTGCACGTGGGTACGGCGACCGGTGCCGTGGCCCTCGGCGAGGTGCGCCCGGCGGGCAAGAAGGCCATGGCTGCGGTCGACTGGGCGCGCGGGGCGCGCCCGTCCGCCGGAGAACGGTTCGAGACTGAAGACGAGGCGGGCCTGGCTCCCAGCGCGGGTGCGGCTTCCGAGGGAGCATCGTGAGCAAGCAGGCCTCGGCTGGGCGGCCGTCCAACCCGCCCCGCCGCGCCGGCGGCAAACCCGGTCGCAGTGGCGGCCGCGACGCCGCGCAGCCGGGACGTACCCGCGAAGGTGCGGGCAGTCGTCCATCGGGTGGTCGTCCGGTCTCCGTCGACCCGGCCCGGAAGGTGGCGTACGAGACGCTGCGCGCGGTCACCGAGCGCGACGCCTACGCCAACCTGATCCTGCCCGGCATGCTGCGCCGCGCCCACCTGCGCGGGCGTGACGCGGGCCTGGCCACCGAGCTGGCCTACGGCGCCCTGCGGGGTCGCGGCAGCTACGACGCGATCATCGCCGGGGGCACCGACCGGCCGCTCGCCGAGATCGACCCGGCGGTGCTCGACGCGCTGCGCCTGGGCGTGCACCAGCTGCTGCACATGCGCGTCCCTCCGCACGCCGCCGTGTCCACCACGGTCGACCTGGTGCGCTCGGTCAGCGGCTCGGGCGCCTCCCGCTTCGCCAACGCCGTGCTGCGCCGGGTGGGCGAGCGCGACGAGGAGGAGTGGATGACACGGGTCGCTCCTGACCCGGCCACGAACCCCGACGGCAACCTGTCCGTGCGCTACTCCCACCCCGAGTGGATCGTGCGCGCGCTGCGTGACGCCCTGCGGGGCAGCGGCCGCCCGGCCGAGGAACTTCCGGCCCTGCTCGCCGCCCACAACGCCCGGCCGGCGGTGGCGGCGGCGGCACTGCCCGGTCTGTCCGACGTGGACGAGCTGACCGACGGCCCGCACGCCCAGGCCGGCCTGCTCTCGCCGGTCGCGGCCGTGCTCAAGGGGGCGCCGGACGACGTGGCCGCGATCCGCCAGGGCCGGGCCCGGGTGCAGGACGAGGGCAGCCAGCTGGTCGCCCTGGCCGCCGCCAACGCGGCCACCACCGGCACCGACCGGGGCATCTGGCTCGACCTGTGCGCCGGCCCGGGAGGCAAGGCCGCACTGCTGGCCGCGCTGCTGGCCGAACGCCACGCGGCCGGTCTGGTCGGCGACGACGCGGAGCTGGTGGCGGTCGAGGCGGCCGAGCACCGGGCCGGTCTGGTGCAGCAGTCGCTGGCCGCCGTCCGGGCCGCCTACGACGTGCGGGTGCGCGACGGGCGCACCGTCGGCGAGGCCGAACCGGGCCGCTACGACCGGGTTCTGGTCGATGTGCCGTGCACCGGGCTGGGCGCGCTGCGCCGTCGCCCGGAGTCGCGCTGGCGGCGCACCCCGGCCGACCTCACCTCGCTGGCCCCGCTGCAGCGCGCCCTGCTGGAGTCGGCGCTGGCCGCGGTCCGCCCCGGCGGCGTGGTGGCCTACGCCACCTGCTCGCCGCACCCGGCCGAGACCCGGCTGGTGGTCGAGGACGTGCTGCGGGGGCGGGACGACGTGGAGCGCCTGGACTCGCCCGGGGTGCTGCGCGACCTGATCGGCTCGCGCCGCCTGCCCGACCACGACGACCTGATGCTGGGGGAGGGGCCGGACGTGCAGCTGTGGACGCATCTGCACGGCACCGACTCGATGTACCTGTCGCTGCTGCGCCGGCGGAGCTGAGCCGGCGCGGCTGAGCCGGTCAGGCCGGTGGCGCCTCGCCGTCCAGGCCGAAACTGATGATCCGGCGCGGGTGCACCCGGATCAGCGGCCGGGTGGTGCCGTCCTCACCGGGCACGTCGGTCAGCGCCTCGGCCGTTCCCCGGATCTCCACCATCCGGACCGCCCACGGATCGGTCGAGGCGATGTCGTCCACCACCAGCGAGACCGCCGGGTTGTGCAGGACGTTGCGGAACTTGCGCGACTCGGCCAGGTTCCAGCCGCCGATGTCGATGGTGCCCAGTTCGGCGTTGTGGGCGAAGCCGACCGGGCTGTTCTGCGGGGCGTTCCGGCTGTCGACCGTGGCCAGCCGGCCCAGGGTCTGGGTGGCCAGGTAGGCCAGGATCTGCGGGGTCAGTTCGTCGGCGGCCTTCTCGGGGCGTGTCGAAGCACTCATGCGGTGATCCTCGGAGCTGAAGCGCGCTTGAGGTCAAGAGCGCACTAGGCTCGGCCCGTGGGCATCCAGATCTCTCCCAGCATCCTGAACTCCGACTTCTCCCGGATCGGCGAGGAACTCGGGCGGATCTCCAGCGCCGACTGGGCGCACGTCGACGTGATGGACAACCATTTCGTCCCCAACCTCACCCTCGGCCTGCCGGTGGTGGAGTCGCTGCTGAAGGTCTCGCCGATCCCGGTGGACTGCCACCTGATGATCGAGGACCCGGACCGCTGGGCCCCGGCCTTCGCCGAGGCCGGTGCGCAGAGCGTGACCTTCCACGCCGAGGCCGCCGCCGCCCCGATCCGGCTCGCCCGTGAGCTGCGTAAGCAGAACGCGCGGGCCGGGCTCGCGGTGAAGCCCACCACCGCGATCGAGCCCTACCTCGAGCTCCTGCCCGAGCTGGACATGCTGCTGATCATGACGGTCGAGCCCGGGTTCGGCGGCCAGCCGTTCCTGGAGTCGATGCTGCCCAAGATCCGCCGCACCCGGCAGGCGGTCGGCGCCGCCGGGCTGGACGTCTGGATCCAGGTCGACGGGGGAGTGTCCGCGGCCACCATCGAGCGCTGCGCCGAGGCCGGGGCCGACGTGTTCGTGGCCGGCTCGGCGGTCTACGGCGCCGAGGACGCGGCGGCCAGCATCGCCGAGCTGCGTGAGCTGGCGGCGAAGGCCTGCTGAACGGGTTGTGATCCGCGCTACCCAGCACCTCCCGTTCCCGGGAACAAGGTTGGGTGGCAGACTGTTGGCCAGATCGGTGCCCCAGGTGGGTACCGCGAATACAGGCAAGCGTGCTCCGGGGTCGGTGTAATTCCGAGCCGGCGGTTATAGTCCGCGACCCGTCCGTCGAACCTGGCGGCCGGTTGATCTGGTGGAATTCCAGGACCGACGGTGAAAGTCCGGATGGGAGGCAGCACGCGGTGTTCGTCGGCGATTCCCTCGGGGAGGCGCTGTCGTGCACCGGATGACGCTCATTGGTCCTGACCGGCCGGTGCTGCTCGCGTCGTGAACCCCCGGAGCCCGCGAATCGCGTGGCGGGAGGGTCACAGATGTTCACCGGCATCGTCGAGGAGCTGGGTCAGGTCGTCGAGCTCGTCCCCGGGCAGGATTCCGCCCGGGTCACCGTGCGGGGCCCGGTGGTGACGTCCGACGCCGTCCCCGGTGCGTCCATCGCGGTCAACGGCGTCTGTCTCACCGTGGTCGAACTGGCCGGTGACACGTTCACCGCCGACGTCATGGCCGAGACCCTCCGCCGCAGCTCACTGCGCACCGCCGTCCCCGGGGCCCGGGTCAACCTCGAGCGCCCCCTGCAGGCCAACGGCCGGTTCGGCGGGCACGTCGTCCAGGGTCACGTGGACGGCACCGGCACCGTGCTCGAGCGCGTCCCCGGAGACCACTGGGAGCTGGTCCGGGTGGCGGTCGGCGCCGACCTGTCCCGTTACGTGGTGGCCAAGGGCTCGATCACGCTCGACGGCGTCTCCCTCACGGTGGCCGAGCTCACCGATCTGGCCCCGGGGGAGGGCAGCGTGGTCACGGTGTCGCTGATCCCCGAGACCCTGGCCCGCACCACGCTCGGCCACCGTGCGGTCGGTGAGCCGGTGAACATCGAGGTGGACGTGCTGGCCAAGTACGTGGAACGGCTGAACCACCTCCAGACCCCGCTCCAGACCCCCCGGACCACGGAAGAGACGGTGGCAGCACGATGAGCAGCGACCTGCAGGAGATCAGCTGGGACGAGGCCGCCCTGGCCGGCGAGATCCACCTCGACCCGGTGGAGAAGGCGATCGAGGCGCTGCGCTCCGGCCTGCCGGTGCTCGTCGTCGACGACGCCGACCGGGAGAACGAGGGCGACGTCATCATGGCCGCCGTCCACGCCTCGCCGGAGTGGGTGGGCTGGACCATCCGGCACACCTCGGGCGTGCTGTGCGCGCCGATGCCCGACGAACGGGCCGACGCGCTGAAGCTGCCGCACATGGTCGAGCGCAACGAGGAGTCGATGCGCACCGCCTACACCGTCTCGGTGGACGCGCGTTCCGGCATCGCCACCGGCATCAGCGCCGCCGACCGCTCGGTCACGCTGCGCCTGCTGGCCGACGGGCAGACCGTGCCCGAGGACCTGGTGCGTCCCGGCCACGTGTTCCCGCTGCGCGCCCGGGCGGGTGGCGTGCTGCAGCGCCGCGGTCACACCGAGGCCGCGGTCGACCTGTGCGAGCTGGCCGGTCTGCCCCCGGTCGGGGTGCTCGCCGAGGTGGTCGAGGACGCCGGCCCGGTGACCCGGCTGCCGGGCCTGCGCGCCCTCGCCGACGAGTTCGGCCTGCCGCTGATCAGCATCGAGGACCTGGTCGCCTACCGCCGCGAGCACCCGGCCGTCGAGCCGGAGGCGCCGGTGCAGGCGCCGCCCCGGGTGCGCCGGGTGGCGGACAGTCTTCTGCCGACCAGCCACGGCGACTTCCGGGCGATCGCCTACCGGGACATGCTCACCGGACACGAGCACGTGGCCCTGGTCGCCGGGAAGCCGGCGGCGGCCGGTGCCCTGGTGCGGGTGCACTCCGAGTGCCTCACCGGCGACGCCTTCGGCTCCAGCCGGTGCGACTGCGGTCCCCAGCTGGCCGCGGCGATGGAGCAGGTGGCGGCCGAAGGGGGCGTGGTGGTCTACCTGCGCGGCCACGAGGGCCGGGGGATCGGCCTGCTGGCCAAGCTCACCGCCTACCAGCTGCAGGACGCCGGCCTCGACACGGTCGCCGCGAACACCGCCCAGGGCCTGCCCGCCGACGCCCGTGAGTACGGCGCCGCCGCGGCGGTGCTGGACGACCTCGGCCTGGACTCGATCCGCCTGCTCACCAACAACCCGGCCAAGCTCACCGGGCTGGCCGAGCACGGCATCACGGTGACCGAGCGGATCGGCCTGCAGGTCGGGCTGAACCGGCACAACCAGGCCTACCTGGCCAGCAAGCGGGACCTGATGGGTCACCAGCTCGACGCGATCTGACGCACGGCCGAACCGAAGGAGAGAAAAGATGAGTGGCGAGGGCTCGCCGACGATCACGGTGGACGGCTCGCAGGTGCGGGTCGGCCTGGTCTACGCCGGATGGCACGAGCAGGTGATGAACGGCCTGGTCGACGGCGCCCGCCGGGGCCTGGCCGAGGCCGGGGTGAAGGACGTGGTGGAGATCGCCGTGCCCGGCACCTTCGAGCTGCCGGTGGCCGCGGCCCGGCTGGCCGCCTCCGGGGTGGACGCCGTGGTCGCGCTGGGCGTGGTGGTGCGCGGGGGCACGCCGCACTTCGACTACGTCTGCCTGGCGGCGACCAACGGGCTTACGGACGTCAGTGTGCGCACCGGGGTCCCGGTGGGTTTCGGGGTGCTCACCTGCGACACGATCGAGCAGGCCCTGGACCGCGCCGGCATCGAGGGCTCGCACGAGGACAAGGGGCACGAGGCGGCCACCGCGGCCGTTGCGGCCGCCGCCGCCCTCCGCGACCTGCCCTCTCCGGTGCCGGCCTGACGTTACCCAGCCACAAACGTCCTTAAGTTGTTGGGCGTTACGGGACCACAGACGTCCTCAAGCCGTACGTCTGTGGTCCCGGCTGTCCGCTGCGCCGAGGAGCCCGGCTAGTCTCATGGCCGTGAAGACGTTCGATGACCTGTTCGCCGAGTTGACCCTGCGTGCCCAGACCCGTCCGGAGGGTTCCGGCACGGTGGCGGCCCTGGACGCAGGTGTGCACAGCATCGGCAAGAAGGTGGTCGAGGAGGCCGCCGAGGTGTGGATGGCGGCCGAGTACGAGTCGGACGAGCGCACCGCCGAGGAGATCTCCCAGCTCCTGTACCACCTGCAGGTGATGATGATCGCCAAGGGCATCGGGCTCGACGACGTGTACAAGCACCTGTGACCGTGACCGACCGGGTGGCCGAGCTGCACCGGCCCTTCGTCTCCCGCCGGGGCCGGCTGGCGGCCTGGGTGATGGGCGTCGGGCAGGCCCTGGCGATCGGCGCCTGGGCGTTGCTGCTGCCCTGGTCCGGGCCCGATCCGGTGGGCATCTGGGACCGGCTCGGCATGATCGGCGTGGCCGGCTTCATCGGCTGGGGGATGAGCCGGTTCGGCGGGGTGCGGGCCACGCCCGGGCCGGACGGCCTGACCGTGCGCAACATCCTGCTGACCCGGAAGCTGAGCTGGTCCGAGATCGAGGACGTGCACTACGCGGGCAGCGACCCGTGGGTCACCCTGGCCACCGCCGACGGTGACCCGGTGGCGGTGATGGCGATCCAGCGGGCCGACGGGGCCCCGGCCCAGGCCGAGGCCGAACGTCTGGCCACGCTGGTCGCCTACCACCACCGTTCCTAGTTCCTAGGTCTCCTGGTTCCGGCGGGCGGCGGCCCGGTCGGCGTGTCCGAGCGCGTGGCCGGGGGCGGCGATGTCCCGCACCCGGCGCTTGAGCTCGACGATGTCGGGTGTGCCCCCGTCGGCCTTGCGGTCCCACACCAGGGTCTCGCCCACGTGCACCTGGAAGATGCCTCCGGTGCCGGGAACCAGGGCCACCTCGGTCAGTTCGGTGCCGAACGTCTGCAACAGCTCCTGGGCCACCCAGGCCGCTCGCAGCAGCCAGTTGCACTGCGTGCAGTAGGTGACTGAGACCCGGCCGGCCATCACTCGGCGTCCGTGAGGGCCGCGTCCACCGCGCTCTTCAGCGAGGCTGCGTCGAGGTTCTCCAGCGCGGTGCCGTTCACCTGCACGGTCGGGGTGCCCGAGACACCGGCCTTCGAGGAGGCCTCGGTGACCCGCGCGGTCCAGCCCTCGTAGGTGAGATCCTCCACGGCAGTGCGGATCTCGGCCTCGGAGGCACCGGCCTGCACCGCGTAGTCGATCAGCTGGTCGTCGGTCAGGCCGGCGCCGCCCTCGGCCGGCTGGTTCTCGAACAGCAGGTTGTGGAACTCCAGGAACGCGTCGGGCGCCGAGTTCACCACTGCGGCCGCGGCGTTCAGCGAACGGGTGGAGTACTTGTCGGTGGAGGCCGAGTCGAGGAAGGCGATGGGGCGGTACTGGACCTGCACGTCGCCGGCGGCCACCCAGTCGGCCAGCTGTTCCCGGTTGGCGGCCTCGAACTGGGCGCAGTACGGGCACTGGAAGTCCTCGTAGATCACGATCTTGACCGGCGCGCTGTCCGGGCCGTCGACGATCGAGTTGTCCGAGCCGATGTTGGCCGGGGTCGCCGCACTGGAGGTGGCGTCGTCCCGGCGGGTGTTCTGGACCACCACGAAGACGCTGACGATCACCACCACCAGCACTGCCACCACGCTGCCGACCACCAGGGTGCGCCGTCTGGCCTCGGCCTTCGCCGTGTCGGCCCGCAACTGCGCGACCTTGGCCTGGCGGGCTTCCCGGGTCGAGCGTCCGCTCGTCATGTCTGTGCCTCTCGCTCTGCTTCTACTGCTGGTGCCGGTTCTCGCGGCCGGGAACGGTCTCGGCCGCGGTGTCCTCGTCGTCGAAGTCGTCGCCCGGCCCGTCCGGCTCCCCGTCCGGCCCTCGGTCCGGCTCTGCAGTCGGAGAGAGGCCGAGCTTCTCGTCGAGGGCGAACCGGCCCGGGCCGAGGCGGACGAGGGCGGCGCAGGCGAGCATGATCGCCCCGTTGAGCAGCAGTTCCCGCACGTAGCCGGGCGTCGGGTTGCTGGTGAACCCGCTGTTGCCGAAGCAGCCGCACTCGATCTGCAGACCGCGCGCCCAGGCCGAGGCCACCCCGGCGAAGAACGCCAGGCTCACCAGCCCGGTCAGCACCGCGGTGAACCGGGTGAGCAGACCGGCGAGCAGCAGGGCACCCAGGATCAGCTCCACCACCGGCAGGGCCGAGCCGACCGTCGGCACGACCGCCTCGGGCAGCAGCTGGTAGTTGCGCACCGACCGGATGGTGTCGTCGATGTCCTGGATCTTGGCCCAGCCGGTGTACAGGAACACCCCGGCGACGAGCACCCGGAGCACCGGCCCAACCCAGCGTGATCGTGCGGCCGTAGTGAAATTCGTTCCCCACCTGGACACGCGGTCAGCGTAGACCCGGACCCTGGACGCACCCTGGAAGGAACGTGAGAGCTGCCCGGTCCCGGGGTCGTTCACGGGCGAAATAGGCCCGTTCCTGTGCCGCCCAGCGTTCCCAGTGGGGCCGATAGCCCTCCCCGTCCCGGGCCATCGCCCGGCCATGGCGCACCTGCTCAGGGGCGTCCACGAAGACCAGAGCAGAAATTGAGGACGAGGCGGCGCGGGTCCCGGAGCCCACTCCCTCGACGATGGTCACCAGTTTGCTGGGCACTACGTCCCGATCCGGGCCATAGCGGTCACGGGTCCAGTCCCACCGCGCGAATTCGGCCGGCTCACCGCGCAGCAGCGGGGGGAGTACCTCGGTGGCCAGCCGCTCGGTGGCGGCTTCCAGACCGTCCCACCCGGGGTACAGGTCCTCCATCCGCACCAGGGCCGCCGTCCCTTCCAGGGCAGCCACCAACTGGTCGGCCAGAGTCGACTTCCCGGAGCCGCTCGGTCCGTCCACCGCCAGCACGGTGGTGCTGGCTCCGTCGGCCCGGGTACGGGCCGCAGCGACCAGACGCAGCAGGTGGCCGACGTACTCCTCCGGCCACAGCCGTTGCTCGGGGCTCATCCGGCGGACACTACGCTGTCGGTCGTGCCGGTTGCCGTGCGAGTCATTCCCTGTCTGGACGTCGACGCCGGGCGCGTCGTCAAGGGCGTCAACTTCGAGGGGCTGCGGGACGCCGGTGACCCGGTCGAGCTCGCCGCCCGCTACGACGCCGAGGGCGCCGACGAGCTGACCTTCCTCGACGTGACCGCCTCCTCGGGGGGCCGCGAGACGATGTACGAGGTGGTCTCCCGCACCGCCGAGCAGGTGTTCATCCCGCTGACCGTGGGGGGCGGGGTGCGCTCGGTCGACGACGTCGACCGGCTGCTGCGCGCAGGGGCCGACAAGGTCGGGGTCAACACCGCGGCGATCCAGCGGCCCGAGCTGCTGGCCGAGGTGGCGCACCGGTTCGGCGCCCAGGTGCTCACGCTGTCGGTGGACGCCCGGCGGTGCCCGCCCGGCACGGTGACGCCGTCCGGGTTCGAGGTGACCACGCACGGCGGGCGCCGGGGCACCGGCATCGACGCGGTCGACTGGGCCGCTCGCGGGGCCGAGCTGGGCGCCGGGGAGATCCTGCTGAACTCGATGGACGCCGACGGCACCCGTAACGGCTTCGACCTGGAGCTGCTGCGCCTGGTGCGCGACGAGGTCGGCGTACCGCTGATCGCCAGCGGCGGGGCCGGCGCGCTCGAGCACTTCCCGCCGGCCGTGGCGGTGGGTGCCGACGCGGTGCTGGCCGCGAGCGTCTTCCATTTCCAGCAGCTGACCATCGGCGACGTGAAGGACACGCTGCGGGCGAGCGGGGTCCCGGTCCGCTAGGTCGTGTTCTGTAAGTCCATGCCTACTGCCGGGCACCTCCTCGCTACGGCAGCGACTTACAAGACGCGCCCTGGGCCGGGTCTGGCGCGAGTCCGTGCCTGCGGCCGGCCCGGGGGCGGTTCTCAGGTGCGCATCGGGGCCTCGCGGAACCGGGCCACGGCGTCCTCGGGGCCCAGGATGTCGATCTGCGCCTGGTCCTTCCGGCCGAAGATGTAGAGGGCGAGTTCGCCGGGCTCACCGCGCAGGACGACGCCCGGGCCCTCCCGCCGCAGCACCGGCACCGGCTCACCGCCGGGCACCTGCAGGCTGACGGCGACCGGGGAGCGGCGCATCAGGGCCTTGACGAACGGGCTGGTCACGTTCTTCCAGATCGCCGCCTGCCGGTCCGAGGGCAGCTTGCGCGGGGCCCAGCCCTCGCCCGCGCGGCGTACGTCCTCGCAGTGCACGAAGTGCTCGAGCAGGTTGGCCAGCCCGTCGACCTTGGGCAGGGCGAAGGGGCTGGTCCGCGCCGGGCCGTTGCGGAAGGTGCTGACCAGGTCCGGATAGGGCCGCCCGGCGACCGCCGCCTCCTGGCGCTGCGACCACTCGCGCAGCGGCGCGATCGCGCCCGCCACCCGCAGGTGCGGCCGGTTCTCCCGGACCACCAGGTGCACTGCGAGGTCGGTGGTGGTCCAGCCGGCGCAGAGGGTGGGGGCGCCGGGGCCGGCCTCGGTCAGGGCGTCGGCCAGAGCCTGGCGCTCGGCTGCGGAATGCGAGGGCATGCGCTCACCTTGACACAGGAGGCGGCCACTCCTCGACGTGGCGTTGTGCCCCCTTGCGTCCCCTTCGGGGCGGCCGGTGGGGGTGCCGCGTCCGACCCGGTTCTGTCGGTGGTGCCGTCTAGATTCCTTTCCGGTGGCAGGCGGTCGCGGGCGAAGTCCGCTCCAGAACGTTGCGTGAGCGTTGACAGGAGGTACCCGCGTGGTGAAGCGGGTCGGTGGGCAGGAGGGCACGCTCTGGCGTGGTCTCAAGGTGATCGGCATCGGTATCCGGCAGGAGCCGCTGATCTTCGCGGCGGCCGTCCTGGGGTCCGCGCTCTACGGTGCGGGCACGGCGGGTGGTGGCTGGCTGCTCGGCCGGATCACCGACAAGGTGCTCACCCCGGCGTTCGAGGCGGGGCGGATCGAGGGCGGTGAGCTCGCCCGCGCGGGGCTGTTGCTGGCCGGGGTCGCGGTGCTCACCGCGATCGGTGTGGTCGGCCGGCGGGTCGCGGCCGGGCTGACGTCCTACCGGCTGATGGCCCGCTACCGCCGGCTGCTCACCCGGCAGTACCTGCGCCTTCCGCTGGAATGGCACCACCGGCACCCGGCCGGGATGCTCCTGTCCAACGCGAACGCCGACGTCGAGGCCACCTGGATGGTCTTTGCGCCGCTGCCGATGGCGATCGGCGTGTTCGTCATGCTGCTGGTGGCCGGCGCCGCCATGCTCGTGGCCGATCCGGTGCTCGGTGCGGTGGGCCTGCTCGTGCTGCCCTGGGTGGTCCTGCTCAACGCGGTCTACCAGCGCTACATGTCCCCGGCGGTGACCCGGGCCCAGGCCGAGCGCGGTGAGGTCTCCAGCGTGGCGCACGAGAGCCTCGAGGCCGCGGCGGTGGTCAAGAGCCTGGGCCGCGAGGCCTCCGAGACCGAGCGTTTCGCCGCCCGTGCCGCCCAGCTGCGGGTGGCCAACGTCCGGGCCGGCCGGCTGCGCGCCGCCTTCGACCCGTTGATGGAGGCGATCCCCACCCTCGGCACCCTGGCGGTGCTGGGCGTCGGGGCCTGGCGGGTGCAGAACGGGCACGCCGGCACCGGCGACGTGGTGCAGGTGGCCTACCTGCTCAGCCTGGTGGCGTTCCCGCTGCGCTCGATGGGCTGGGTGCTCGGCGAGATCCCGCGCACGGTGGTGGGCTGGGAGCGCACCAATGCGGTGCTGTCCGAGACGGCGTCGATGCCCTACGGCCAGGCCGAGCCCGCCCCCGGCGGCGCCGTGGCCGTGCAGCTCGAAGAGGTCGCCTACGCCTACGCCGACAACGAGGGCGACCACTACGAGGTGCTGCACGACATCGATCTCCAGGTCGGCGCCGGGCGCACCCTGGCCCTGGTCGGACCCACCGGGGCGGGCAAGTCCACCCTGGCCACCCTGCTGGTGCGGCTGGTCGACCCGGCCAAGGGCACGGTCCGGCTCGACGGTACCGACGTGCGCGACCTGCGCCCGGGCGGCGTGGCCGAGCTGGCCGCGCTGGTCCCGCAGGGCACCTTCGTCTTCAACGACACGGTCCGCGACAACGTCACCCTGGGCGACGCCCGCTTCTCCGACGAGGACGTCTGGCGGGCGCTGGAGGTGGCACGGGCCGACGGTTTCGTCCGGCACCTGCCGCTGGGGCTGGACACGGTGATCGGCGAGCGCGGGGCCGACCTGTCCGGCGGGCAGCGCCAGCGGCTCGCACTGGCCCGGGCCCTGGTCCGCCGGCCCCGGCTGCTCGTGCTCGACGACGCGACGTCGGCGATCGACCCGCGCATCGAGGCCGAGATCCTGGCCGGGCTGGGCACCCTGTCCGAAGACCCGGCCGACGCCTCGGTGACGGTGGTGGTGATCGCCTACCGGCGGGCCACCATCGCCCTGGCCGACGAGGTGGCCTACCTCGAGAACGGCCGGATCGCCGACCGTGGCACGCACGCCGAGCTGCTCGCGCGCAGCCCGGGCTACCGCCGGCTGGTCACCGCCTACGACCACGACGACGAAGAACGAGAAGACCTCGACCGTGAGGCCGAGGACCTGACGGAGATGACGCGGCGATGAGCGCCACCGCAGTGGAGAAGACCGAACCGGTGGCCGGCCCGGAGAGCCGCCGGCCCGGGCTCAGCGGTACCGAGCTGACCGCCTGGCAGGTGATCAGGCGGGGCGTGGCCATCTCACCCGAGCTGGTCCAGGGCATCTGGCTCACCCTGCTGCTGGCGCTGGTCGCCACCTGCGGCCGGATCCTGGTACCGGTCGCCGTGCAGCAGACCACCGACCGGGGGCTCTCCGGCGGCGACGGGGTCCGGCTGGGCCTGGTCGCCGGCCTGGTCGCCGCCGTCGCGGCCGGCGTGGCGATCACCGCGGTGGCCTCCTACGTCAGCAACGTGCGGCTGTTCACCGCCACCGAGGCCGGGCTCGCCACGTTGCGGGTGAAGGCGTTCCGGCACATCCACGACCTGTCGGTGCTCACCCAGAACAGCGAGCGGCGCGGCGCCCTGGTGGCCCGGGTCACCACCGACGTCGACACCATCTCCACCTTCGTCCAGTGGGGCGGCCTGATCCTGGTGCTCTCGGCCGGGCAGCTGCTGGTCGCCACCATCGTCATGGCGGTCTACTCCTGGCAGCTCACCCTGTTGGTCTGGGCCTGCTTCCTGCCGCTGTTCCTGATCGCCCGGCCGCTGCAGCGCCGGGTCTCGGTGGCCTACGCCGCGGTCCGCGAGCGGGTCGGCGAGATGCTCGGCGCGATCTCCGAGGCGGTGGTCGGCGCCGACACCATCCGCGCCTACGCGGTGCAGAACCGCACCCAGGCCCGGGTCGACACGGCGATCGACCGGCACCGCCGCTCCGCCACCCGGGCCCAGATCCTGGTCGCGTTCTCGTTCACCGGCGGTGTGCTGATGTCCGGGCTGGTGGTGGCCGCGGTGGTGGTGGCCGGGGTGGCGCTCGGCATCGACGGCGGCATCAGCCTGGGCGAGCTGCTGGCCGTGCTGTTCCTGGTCCAGCTGTTCACCCAGCCGGTGCAGATGGGTACCGAGGTGCTCAACGAGCTGCAGAACGCGGCGGCCGGGTGGCGCCGGGTGATCGGGGTGCTCGACACCCCGGCCGACGTGGTCGACCCGGGCGAGCAGGGCGTGAGCCAGCCCCGGGGCCCGATCGGCGTCCGCTTCGAGCACGTCACCTTCGCCTACCCCGGCGGTGAGCCGGTGCTGCGCGACGTCAGCCTGACCATCCCGGAACGGGCGCGCGTGGCCGTGGTCGGCGAGACCGGTTCCGGCAAGACCACTCTCGCCAAACTGCTCACCCGCCTGATGGACCCGGCCACCGGACGGGTCCTGATCGACGGCGAGGACCTGCGCCGGATCAGCTTCGCCAACCTGCGCTCGCGCATCGTGATGGTGCCGCAGGAGGGCTTCCTGTTCGACCTCAGCCTCGCCGACAACATCGCCTGGGGTCGCGAGGGAGCCACCCGCGAACAGGTCGGCGAGGCCCTGGCCGAGCTCGGCCTGCTCGAGTGGGCCGAGGGCCTGCCCCGGGGCCTCGACACCCCGGTCGGCCAGCGCGGCGAGTCGCTCTCGGCCGGTGAGCGGCAGCTGCTCGCCCTGACCCGGGCCTACCTGGCCGACCCCGACCTGCTGGTGCTCGACGAGGCCACCTCGGCCGTCGACCCGGCCACCGAGGTCAAGCTCCAGGCCGCCCTCGACGGGATCACCCGGGGCCGCACCTCGGTCACGATCGCCCACCGCCTCAGCACCGCCGAGGCCGCCGACCTGGTCGTGGTGGTGGACAAGGGCGAGGTAGCCGACGTGGGCCACCACCTAGAACTGCTCCAGCGCTGCGAGCCCTACCAGCGCATGTACGCCTCCTGGCGCAACCAGACCTCCCAACCCACCACCAACACCTGACCACCCACCCAACCGTCCGCCCCACCCAACCAACCCGCCCCACCCAACCAACCCGCCCTGCTTAACCGGCCGGCCCTGCCCACTCACCCGGGCGGCCCACCCAACCGGCCCACCCAACCAGTTCGTTCCCGCCGGGCTGGCCTCAGCCGGTTCGTTCCTACCGGGCTGGCCTCAGCCGGTTCGTTCCTACCGGGCTGGCCTCAGCCGGTTCGTTCCTACCGGGCCGGCCTCAGCCGGTTCGTTCCCACCGGGCCGGCCTCAGCCGGCCCGTTCCCACCGGGCCGGCCTCAGCCGGCCCGTTCCCACCGGGCCGGCCTCAGCCGGCCCGTTCCCACCGGGTCGGCCTCAACCGGCCCGCCCTGCTCAACCGGCCTGCCCTGCCCCACTCACCCGGGCGGCCCACCCAACCGGCCCACCCAACTAGTTCGTTCCAGCCGGCCGGCCTCAACCGGCCCGTTCCCACCCGGCCGGCCTCAACCGACCCGCCCAGCTACCCCGGCCCGACTGATCCCACCCGGGCCCGACTGATCCCACCCGGGCCCGACCGACCCAACCCCACCCCGGCCCGACCGACCCCAGACCAGCCCCCGGTGGGCTGGGCCGATCTGGGGGCGCCGGCCGGTCCAGGTAGCTGACGTCAGCGCGGCGTCTCCTTGCCCGGCCCTGGTGGCGAAGGCCAGGAACGGGGGCACTGGGGAGGGGCCGGACGATCACTTCTCCTTCAGAAGACCGCACGCCGGGACGGCGCCGACCAAGAAGTGCGGGCGACCGACCCAAGACTGAGCTTGGGCAAGCCGTCCGACCGACGGGCTGGAAGATGCTCGGACTATGCGTAAAGAAAGTCCCCTATCCAGCAGACAGATCGTCTCGGCCATCCTCATCACGAAGGCCGCGTCGGCCAGGTGAAGCCAGGGCGAGACTCTATTCACACGTTGAGCCCGCCAGTTGGCGACCACCGAACCCGCCCGCCCGGCCTGCCTCCGGCGATCGCTGTGCCGGTTCGGCGTGCTTGTCACCGGCGATCGATGAGCCAGTCCGCCCTGCTTGTCACCGGCGACCGCGGAACGAGTCCGCCCTACCCGTCACCGGCAATCGCTGAGCCAGTCCCATGCCCGCCCCCCGCCAGCCAGTCGTCGACCGCGGCCGACCCCTGAGCGCCCGCGGCCCAGCCAAGCCGCCACCGCGAGCCACCCTGCGTGCCAGGCCACCTATCAGACCCGGCAACCGAAACCACCCGCCACACCGAAGCACTCGCAGACCGGCCCCACCACACCGAGGGCAGTTCTCCACACCCAAGAACCAGCCAAGGACAGCCCGCCGAACCCGGTCAGCCGAACTGATCCGGTGTATCCGCGGCGGCCGTGTGCAAGACCTCGTCCCCACTGCGGTCCCGGGCCCGTGGCAGGGAGACGGCGTGCCGGTCCGCGATGCGCTGCAGCCGACGCCGCTGCTTGCGATAGCGGCGTTGCACACCCTTGCGCAGTCGCCCGGCCAGCACCTCGCTGATCTCGCGGGCCGAGAGATCCTCTACCCGGGCCAACTCCTTCTGCGACCGGGCCGAACCGGGCAGCCCGTCCTGCTCGCCGATGCCGCGTGCCACCTCGTCCGGGAAGAAGGCATTGCCGCTGCTGGCCCTCGAGACCACCCCGAGAATTGCCTGCACCGCAGTGTCCACCGGCACCAGGCCAGGGGCCGGGGCAGCCTGCGGAGCACCGGCGTAGGCCTCGGTCAGCAGGTCCGCGTCCCCGATCACCGTCATTCCTTCCCGCTCCAGGGCACTGATCGTGTCCCGGTAGCCCTGGGCCAGCGAGACCGCGCGCTCCACCGCCCATTCCGGGGTGTGAACGGCGGCCTCCTCGTCGGAAGGCATGAGCTCCACGGTCCGCAGGACCGAGCCGTAGCGGACCAGGTCGGCGTACTCCCTCCAGGGGAAGTCGCGCTCGCGCAGTTGCACGTTCAGCCGACGGAACAACTCGGTCTCGGCCGCCGACATCGACCGGTTCTGCCGCCCACCCCGCACCCCGGTGAGCGTCCCCGCCGGAAGGTGCAGGAGATCGTCGAAAGTCCGCATCAGCAGGCCCCGGTCGGCCGGGTCGAGCACCACCGTGGTGAGGTTCTCGGCACCGGCCGCCTCGGTCCAGCGCTGGAGCACCGCCCCCTGGTCGTGACGCCGCCAGAACGAGGGTGTGACACCCCGCTTCGGTGGTGATGCGAGCATCGCCGAGCACCACTGCGCGTAGTCCAGCTGGTGACCGCTCTTCAGGTACTGCTGCCAGGCCGACGGCATGATCCGGGTCAGCGGCCGCAGGGTCAGCACCACCCGCACCTGGCCCCGCCCACCCAGGTCGGCCACGATCCGGTCGGCGACCTCCGGCGTCGCCTCGCACAAGTACTCACTGGACACGAAGCGCAGCCCTGGTGCGGCCTGGGCCAGCAGCCGCCGCCAGTGCCGATCGCTGTGTGCGCGTTCACCGGCCTGCCAGCCCACACCCTGGCCGAGCACTCCGAGGGCGGCCCGGGCCTGTTCCAGCGGAGTCCCGGGCATGCTCAGCCCGAACGCCTCCAGACCGCCGGGCGAGCGGCTCTTCAGATCCTCCAGGGAGGCCTGGATCGCCGTGGTCCCGGTCTTGGGAGCGCCAATGTGAAGCAGAGTGGGCATAACCCCATCATTCAGTGAACGCAGGGGGTCGCGCACGCTAACGAGGTGTGAAACGCCTGTGTAGACAGGTAACGGCAGTCCTTCGAGCCCAAGTCAGGGGTGGGGCCACACGGCCTGCACCCCGGCGATGCCACTATTGGCCGGTGAGTGCGACCCCAGTAGATCCTTCCGCCGGCTCCCCGCTGGAGCCCGCCCTGGCCGCGAGACTGCGCCGCAACGCCGACAACCTGGTCAGCGCCGTGGTCCAGCAGTGGGACACCCGCGAGGTGCTGATGGTCGGCTGGATGGACGACGAGGCTCTGCATCGCACGCTGACCTCCGGCCGGGTCACCTTCTGGAGCCGCAGCCGCCAGGAGTACTGGCGCAAGGGCGACACCTCCGGCCACGTGCAGTGGGTGAAGTCGGTGGCACTGGACTGCGACGGCGACGCCCTGCTGGTGACCGTCGACCAGGTCGGCGCCGCCTGCCACACCGGCGACCGCACCTGCTTCGACGCCGACCGGCTGGACGCGGTCACCGGCCCCGTGCTCACCCCGCCGAACAACCAGACCGAGGAGTCCCCCGCGTGAGCGTGACCAGCCCGGCCGAAGACACTCAGGAGACCGTCCCCACCGACCTGGGCTTCGGCGGCACCTGGCCGGACCTCGACGGCTTCCGGCGTCTGGCCGCCGACCGCCGTGTCATCCCGGTGGTGCGCCGGTTCCTGGCCGACGGCGAGACCCCGATCGGCGTCTACCGCAAGCTGGCCGGCAACCGGTCCGGCACCTTCCTGCTGGAGTCCGCCGAGCACGGCGGGGTCTGGTCGCGCTACAGCATCGTCGGTGCCGCGAGCCGGGCCACGCTGACCGCCCGCGACGGGGTGGCGCACTGGATCGGTGACCCGCCGGTGGGCGTCCCGACCGGGGGAGACCCGCTGGCCGCCCTGCGCGACACGGTGGAGGCACTGCGGGCCCCCCGCCTGCCGGGCCTGCCTCCGCTGACCGGGGGAATGGTGGGCTACGTCGGCTGGGAAGCGGTGCGTCGCTGGGAGAAGCTGCCCAACCCGCCGCAGGACGAGCTCGAGGTGCCGGAACTGGCCATGAGCCTGGCCACCGACCTGGCCGTGCTCGACCACTCCGACGGCACGCTGCTGCTGATCGCCAACGCGGTGAACTACGACGGGACCGACGAGCGGGTCGACGAGGCCTGGGCCGACGCCGTTTCCCGGCTCGACCGGATGACCCGTCAGCTGGCCGAGCCCGCGCCGAGCACAGTCGCCGTGCACGCCCCCGCGCCGACCGACCTGAAGCCCCGCGAGCGCAGCCGGCGCGACGACTACATCGCCTCGGTCCTGCAGGGCAAGCGCGGCATCGTCGACGGCGAGGTGTTCCAGGTGGTGCTCTCGCAGCGCTTCGACCTGGACTGCCCGGCCGACGCGATCGACGTGTACCGGGTGCTGCGGGCCTCCAACCCCAGCCCCTACATGTACCTCTACCGCACCGAGGACGCGGCCGGCCGTGAACTGGCGGTGGTCGGTTCCAGCCCGGAGGCGCTGGTCAAGGTCACCGACGGCCGGGCGATCACGCACCCGATCGCCGGGACCCGTCCCCGGGGCGCCACCGCCGGTGAGGACAACGACCTGGCCGAGGACCTGCTGGGAGACGCCAAGGAACGCGCCGAGCACCTGATGCTGGTCGACCTGGCCCGCAACGACCTGCAGAAGGTCTGCGTCGCAGGCAGCGTCGAGGTGGTCGACTTCATGGAGGTCGAGCGCTACAGCCACGTCATGCACCTGGTCTCCACCGTGGAGGGCCGGATCGCGGAGGGGAACAGCGCGTACGACGTCCTGCGCGCCACCTTCCCGGCGGGCACCCTCTCCGGCGCTCCGAAGCCCCGCGCGATGCAACTGATCGACGAGCTCGAGCCGGTCCGGCGCGGCCTCTACGGAGGCGTCGTGGGCTACCTCGACGTGGCCGGGGACATGGACTTCGCGATCGCCATCCGTACGGCGCTGCTGCGTGAGGGGGTGGCTCACGTACAGGCCGGCGCGGGCATCGTGGCCGACTCGGTACCGGAGAGCGAGGACCAGGAGTGCCGGAACAAGGCCGCCGCGGTCCTGCGCGCAGTGGCGGTGGCCGCCACCATCCGTGAGGTCGCCGAAGAGAACCAAACAATGGACGAGGGGCGCCAGTGAGCGCCCAACCCGCCTCTGCGTCGGCGGGCTCCCGGTGGGCGAGCCTCACCGGGCGTCGCACGGTGGTGATGACCGGGCTGCTCGGTGCCGGTCTGATCCTGCTGGGGGTCTCCCGACCCTGGGGCACCGTCCAGGTGGTCAACCTTGCTTCGTTCGGTGACTTGGAGATCAGCGGGGCCACGGCGGCCCCGGCCGGCACGGCGGTGGCGCTCGCCGTGGCCGCCGCCTCACTGGTGCTGACCATTGCCGGCCGGGTCGTGCGTTTCCTCATCCCCTTCGGCGTGCTCGTTGCGGGGGCGGCGCTGGCCTACAGCGGGGTGGCCACCCTCAGCAAGCCCGACGAGGCCGCCGGGAACGCCGTGCGCGACACACTCAGCCTCGGCGGCGGCGACTTCGTCGACGGCTTCACCTTCACCACCAGCCTGAACGGCTGGGGCTGGATCTACGTCGCCGGCGCCCTGGTGATCGTCCTGGCCGGGCTGCTCGGGGTACTCGGCAGCCGGTCCTGGCCGGTGGGCGGGAAGCGGTTCGAGCGGGAGGCGACCAAGAGCCCGATCGAGGACGAGGGGCGCCCGGCCGTCGGTGGATGGTCCAGTTCCGCGGACGTCTGGGACGCGCAGAACCGCGGCGAGGACCTGACGTCGGACCCGGCCCCGAACGGGTCCGACCGCAGCTGAGCCACCGCGGCACACCCCCTGACCGCCGGCCAGGGGGTGTGCCGCGACGGCCGGCCGGTGAACCGATATCGTCCCTGCAGGCCCGGCTGAATCAGCCGACAGAATGTGGGCCGTTCGAAAGGGGACGCAATGGCGGGCACGAAAGAACACCCGAAGCCTCCGGAGCAGGACTTCCACGACCCGTACGGGCACGGCCACTCGGTCGCCGCCTGGGTCTCGGTCACGGTCGTGATGTTCGGGGCTCTGCTCATGACCATCGCCGTCGCGATCGGCTGGGACATGCTCTGGTTGTTCGTCGTCGGCGCCGTGGTGGCCGTCGTGGCCGGCCCGGTCACCGGCAAGGTCCTCGGCGCGATGGGTTTCGGCGCGCAGCGCTCCACCCACTGAGGGCACCACCGGCCCCCGTTACGCGTTGGCCGGGGTAGAGGCCCGGTGAGAACCCGGCCGGCCGCCCCGGCAGCAGTCGTTCCGGGGGCGGTGGCCGGTCACTTGCCGGGCGGCAACGCGCCGGTAGCCTCCGTTCCGGCCAAGTGCCCCCCAGACCCGTAGCGACCTTGAGGTGACCATGTCGGAGTACGGCTCCACCCCGCCCCGCGACCCGCGAAGAGAGGGCGAGCACGGGCCGGACGAGCAGGACGGCCGTCAGTCCGCGTCCGGGCAGCCGGGTCAGCCCGACCAGACGGGCCAGACGGGTCAGACGAGTCAGGGCAGCTACGGCCAGTCGCAGTACGGGCAGAGCGGGCCCACCTACGGCCAGAGCGGGCCTACCTACGGCCAGGGCCAGTCCGGTTCGGGTGACAGCCAGTACGGCCAGGGTTCATCCTCCTACGGTCAGGGGCAGTCCTCGTCTGGGCAGAATCAGCCGCCTTACGGTCAGTCCCAGTCCTCGTATGGCCAGTCCGGCTCTGGTGGTGACCAGTACGGGCAGGGTTCGTCTGCCTACGGTCAGGGGCAGTCCTCGTCGGGACAGAGTCAGCCGCCTTATGGTCAGTCCCAGTCCTCCTATGGCCAGTCCGGCTCCGGTGGCGACCAGTACGGCCAGGGTTCGTCGGCCTACGGCCAGGGGCAGCCCTCGTCCGGGCAGAGTCAGCCGCCCTACGGTCAGTCCCAGTCCTCGTACGGGCAGTCCGGCTCTGGTGGTGACCAGTACGGGCAGGGCTCGTCCTCCTACGGCCAGTCCGGCTCCGGTGACGGCCAGTACGGCCAGGGTCAGCCTTCCTACGGCGGCCAGCCGTCCTACGGCCAGCAGCCCGAGCCCGGTTCGCCCGCGCAGCAGTACGGCCAGGGCCAGTACGGGCAGGGTCAGTACGGCCAGGGGCAGCCGCAGTACGGGCAGCAGCCCGCCTACGGCGACAACCCCTACGGCCAGCAGCCCGCCTACGGTTCGTTCGGCCAGCAGCCCTACGGCAACCCGATGGGCGGCGGCATCCCGGCCAACATCGAGTTCTCCAGCATGGGCCGCCGCCTCGGCGCGTTCCTGCTCGACGGCCTGATCCTGGGCGTCGCCGGCGCCCTGCTCGGGGTGATCTGCTTCGGCCTGATGGCCTCCGGCAGCGACCTCGAGAACCCGGACACCCTGCTCGCCTCGGCCGCCTACATGACGTTCTGGGGCCTGGCCTTCGTCGGCTCGCTGGCGTACCAGATCGGCTTCGTGGCCCTGCGCGGCGCCACCCCGGGCAAGATGATCCTGGGCATCCGCATCGTCCGCACCGAGGACGGCCGGGTCCCCGGCTGGGTGCCGGCCATCCTGCGCTGGCTCGTGCCGTTCGTCGGCAGCTTCGTCTGCGGCATCGGCCAGCTGGTGGTCTACCTCTCGCCGTTCTTCGACTCCAGCGGCCGCCGCCAGGGCTGGCACGACATGGCCGCCAAGACCGTGGTGATCAAGGTCTGAACCCGGTGAAGGAGCTCTGCGGGGCGGGTCCGTGCCGATGGACGTGAACCCGCCCGCAGACCCGCCCGCACACCAAGCTGACGAGGCACGCCAGGAACCCCGGGCAAACAGCGCCCCCGCCCGCCCCCAGCCGTACGCGGCCCTGGCCCGGCCGAAGACCCGCCCCAGGGCCCTGCCTCACCCACGAGCCCTGACCCACCTCCAGGGCCCAGCTCACCCCCGGGCCCGTCCCCTCGCCGTGGCCACCGTCCTGGCCGCCGCCACCGGCTACCTGGCCGCCGTGGACCCGTCCGAGCCGGGCCACTACCCGGGCTGCCCGATCCTGGCCCTGACCGGCTGGTACTGCCCGGGCTGCGGCGGTCTGCGGGCCATCCACCACCTTACCCGGGGCGACCTGCTCGCGGCGGCATCCTCGAACCTCGTCGTCACCCTCGCGGTGCCGGTCGCCGTCGTCCTCTGGTTCCGCTGGTTCCTGCGCACCCCGAGAACAGCCCCCCGGGAAGCGGGCCCCCCGGAAACGGCCTCCCCGCCAGCCGGCACCCGGGATGTGGGCGCAGTGGAACCCGGCTCCCGGGATGTGGGGAGTTCGGTGCCTGGCACCCGGGATGTGGGTGTCCAGGAACCTGGCTTGCGGGATGTGGGTGTCCCGGAGACTGGCGCCTGGGATGTGGGGAGGTCGGTGCCTGGCTCCCGGGATGTGGGTGCTCTGGAAACTGGCTTCCGAGAAGTGGGTGCCCCGGAGTCTGGCTCCGAGGATGTGGGTGCTCTGGAGTCTGGCTCTCAGAATGTGGGTGTCCCGGAAACTGGCGCCTGGGATGTGGGGAGCTCGGCGCCTGGCTCCCGGGATGTGGGTGCTCTGGAAACTGGCTTGCGGGATGTGGATGCCCCGGAGTCTGGCCCTCAGAATGCGGGCGCCCCGGAAACTGGCGCCTGGGATGTGGGGAGCTCGGCGCCTGACTCCCGGGATCTGGGTGCCCTGGAACCTGGCCTCCGGGAAGCGGGGCCCCCGGAATCTGGCTCTCAGAATGTTGGTGCCTTGAAACCTGGCTCCCGGGATGTTGGTGCCCCAAAATCCGGCTCCTGGGATGTGAGTGCCCTGGAACCAGGCTTCCGGGAAGCGGGCCCCCCGGAATCGGGCTCCCAGAATGTTGGTGCCCCAGAATCTGGCTCCGGGGATGTGGGTGTCCGGGAGCCCGGCACCCGGGAAGCCCGCCCTCCAGGCACTCACGCACCAGAATCCAGCACCCCGAAAACCCGCACGCACCAGGCCAGTGCCCTGGAATCCCCCTTCCCAGAAGCTCCTGTCCCCGCAGCCCGGGCCCTGCGACCCCGGACCCCGAGTCCCACCGTCCCGACGCCCCCGCCTCCCTCCCCAGCCCTCCCGAACGGGCGCCTACCTTCTGGTACCCGGGTGTGGCCGCTGACCCTCCTGGCGCTCGGGCTTATCCTCTTCGCGGTGCTACGGAACCTTCCGGGCCTCGAAGTACTCGCTCCATAGCACAACCTCCGGGGCCGGGACCTGCGGGTCCATGCGCACCGTAGGGGACGGAGCACCCTCCGGGCATCGGTACCATCGACGGGTTGACACCACCGCGTGACGAGCGATTTGACGAGGAGCCTTGTGTGACTGTGCTCGATGAGATCCTCGTCGGGGTCAGAGCTGACCTGGAAGAACGCCAGGCCGCCACGCCGCTGGAGAAGCTCCAGGAACGGGCCGCCCAGCTGCCCTCGGCGAAACCGGCAGAGTCGGTGCTGCGGCACGGCGACACCGTCAAGGTGATCGCCGAGGTGAAACGGTCCAGCCCGAGCAAGGGTTCCCTGGCCGAGATCGGCGACCCGGCGGGCCTGGCCACCGAGTACGAGTCCGGCGGCGCCTCGGTGATCAGCGTGCTCACCGAGAAGCACCGCTTCGGCGGCAGCCTGGAAGACCTGGCCAACGTCCGCGCCGCGGTCGACGTGCCGGTCCTGCGCAAGGACTTCGTCTTCACCAGCTACCAGGTGTGGGAGGCCCGGGCCACCGGCGCCGACGCCATCCTGCTGATCGTCGCCGCACTCGAGCAGGAGGCCCTGGTCTCGCTGATCGAGCGGGTCCAGTCGGTCGGCATGACCCCGCTGGTCGAGGTGCACGACGAGGAAGAGGTCAAGCGGGCGGTGGACGCGGGCGCCACGGTGATCGGGGTCAACGCCCGGAACCTGAAGACCCTCGAGGTCGACCGCAACACCTTCGCCCGGCTCGCCCCCACGATCCCCTCGGGCATCGTGCGGATCGCCGAGTCCGGCGTGCGCGGCCCGCACGACGTGCTCGACTACGCCCGCTCCGGCGCCCACGCGGTGCTGGTCGGCGAGAGCCTGGTGGTCGGCAACAACCCGCGGGGAGCCGTGGCCGACCTGGTCGCCGCGGGCTCGCACCCCGCGCTGCGGGCCGGCCGTTCCTCCTAAGAACAGCGAGAACTGAAAGCGATGACGGACACCACCGGTCCCACCACGCCGACCAGCGAGCGCCTGCGCGACGCCGTCGGCCCCTACTTCGGCCGGTTCGGCGGCCGCTTCGTCCCGGAGGCCCTGGTGGCCGCCCTGGACGAGCTCGACGCCGCGTTCGCCGCCGCCCAGGTCGACCCGGCGTTCATCGCCGAGCTCGAGCAGCTGCACCGCACCTACTCGGGCCGGCCGAGCATCCTCACCGAGGCTCCCCGGTTCGCCGCGCACGCGGGCGGCGCCCGGGTCCTGCTCAAGCGCGAGGACCTGAACCACACCGGCTCGCACAAGATCAACAACGTGCTCGGCCAGGCCCTGCTCACCAAGCGGATGGGCAAGCCGCGGGTGATCGCCGAGACCGGGGCCGGTCAGCACGGCGTGGCCACCGCCACCGCGGCCGCGCTGATGGGCCTGGAGTGCGTGATCTACATGGGCGAGGAGGACACCCGGCGGCAGGCGCTCAACGTCGCCCGGATGCGCCTGCTCGGCGCCGAGGTGGTGCCGGTCACGGCCGGTTCGCGCACCCTGAAGGACGCGATCAACGAGGCGATGCGTGACTGGGTCACCAACGTCGACACCACGCACTACCTGCTCGGCACGGTCGCCGGGCCGCACCCGTTCCCGACCATGGTGCGCGAGTTCCACCGGGTCATCGGGGAGGAGGCCCGCGCCCAGGTCCTCGAGCTCACCGGCCGGCTGCCGGACGTGGTCACCGCCTGCGTCGGTGGCGGCTCCAACGCGATCGGCATCTTCCACGCCTTCCTCGACGACCCGCAGGTCGGGCTGCTCGGCCTCGAGGCCGGCGGCGACGGGATCGAGACCGGCCGGCACGCCAGCTCGATCACCGGTGGTGCGGCCGGGGTGCTGCACGGCAACCGGACGTTCATCCTGCAGGACGACGACGGCCAGACGATCGAGAGCCACTCGATCTCGGCCGGGCTGGACTACCCGGGCGTCGGCCCGGAGCACGCCTGGCTGGCCGAGTCCGGCCGGGCCCGTTACGAACCGGTCACCGACGCGGACGCGATGGAGGCCTTCCAGCTGCTGTGCCGCACCGAGGGCATCATCCCGGCGATCGAGAGCTCGCACGCCCTGGCCGGGGCGATCCGTGAGGGCCGGCGGCTCGGGCCGGAGGGCATCGTGCTGGTCAACCTCTCCGGCCGGGGTGACAAGGACGTGGACACCGCGGCCCGCTGGTTCGGCCTGGTCTCCTCGGACGACCTGGTCGCCTCGGAGGCCGAAAGGGTCGTGGCCGCCGACGAACTGAAGAACGAGGGCAGCAAGTGAGCAGCGTCGCACCGGTCCTCGCCCAGGCCAAGGCCGAGGGGCGGGCCGCCCTGATCGGTTACCTGCCGGTGGGCTTCCCCGACCACGACGCCTCGATCGCCGCGATGGTGGCGATGGTCGAGAACGGCGTCGACATCGTCGAGATCGGCGTGCCCTACAGCGATCCGCTGATGGACGGCCCGGTCATCCAGCACGCCGTCGAGGCGTCCCTGGCTGCCGGTGCCCGGCCGCGCGACACGCTCAAGGCCGCTGCGGCGGTGGCCGAGGCCGGCGCCCCCGCGCTGCTGATGTCCTACTGGAACCTGGTCGACCGTTACGGCGTGCCGAAGCTGGCCGCCGACCTGGCCGCCGCCGGGGGAGCGGGCCTGATCACGCCCGACCTGATCCCGGAAGAGGCGGGGGAGTGGGTCGAGGCCTCCGACGAGCACGGCCTGGACCGGGTCTTCCTGGTCGCGCCGTCGTCCACCGACGGCCGGCTGGCGATGACCGCCGCCGCCTGCCGGGGTTTCGTCTACGTGGCCTCGACGATGGGCGTCACCGGGGTGCGCTCCAGCGTGAACGACGCGGCCGAGGTCCTGGTGCGCCGGACCCGGGCCGTCACCGACCTGCCGCTGTGCGTCGGTCTGGGCGTCTCGAACGCCGAACAGGCCGCCCAGGTGGCCGGTTTCGCCGACGGGGTGATCGTCGGGTCAGCCTTCGTGCGGGCCCTGGCCGAGGCCTCCTCGCCGGCCGAGGGCGTACGCGCCGTTGGTGAGCTTTCTGCGAAACTGGCCGAGGGCGTCCGTTCGGGGCGATCCGCCGACTTGTAGACCCACGACCGAGGAGGTAGCGGGATGAACGCCGCACTGCTGACGGCGATCCCGAGTCCGGACCAGGGGGTCTGGCATCTCGGCCCGCTCCCGCTGCGGGGCTACGCGCTGAGCATCCTGATCGGGATCGGCCTGGCCATCTGGACCTGCCAGGTGCGCTGGAAGGCCCGGGGCGGCGACCCGACGGTGGTGCTCGACATCGCCACCTGGGCCGTGCCTTTCGGTGTGGTGGGGGGTCGCCTCTACCACGTGATCACCTCTCCGCAGCAGTATTTCGGCGAGAACGGCGACCCGGTCAAGGCCCTGTACGTCTGGGAGGGCGGCCTGGGCATCTGGGGGGCCGTCGCCCTGGGGGCCCTCGGTGCCTGGATCGCCTGCCGCCGCAGGGGAATCCGGCTTCCTCCGTTCGGTGACGCGCTGGCCCCCGGGCTGCTGTTCGCGCAGGCGTTCGGCCGGCTGGGCAACTGGTTCAACAACGAGCTCTACGGCAAGGCGCTGGACGAGAGCAATCCGTTCGCGCTGAAGATCTACGAGTGGGACAACTCGGCCGGCCGGGCGATCCGCGACTCGATGGGCGAGCCGGTCGTGCAGGGCTACTACCACCCCACGTTCCTGTACGAGGCGCTCTGGAACGTCCTGGCCGCGCTCTTCATCATCTGGGCCGACCGCCGCTTCCGGCTGGGGCACGGCCGGGTGTTCGCGCTCTACGTGATGTCGTACTGCCTGGGACGCGGTTTCATCGAGACCTTGCGCATCGACGAGGCGAACCACATCCTTGGTCTGAGACTGAACGTGTGGACGTCCGTCCTGCTGTTCACCGGCGGTCTCGTCTACCTGCTGATCTCGTCCCGGCTGCGGCCCGGTCGTGACTCCTCCCTGTACTGGCCCGGGCGTGAACCCGCGGTCGGCGGGCAGGACGAGCCGACCGCCACCGCACCGGATCCGGTCCCGGCGGTGGGCGAGAGTTCTGGCAGCGGCACGAAGGACGTCGACGAGAACGGCAAGGGTGCCGTTCCCGAGGCCGAGGCGGTAGCGAAGAAAACCGGCGACTGACCGGATTTTCTCGCGCTTTCACCGGCCCCGCACCGAACGTCTTACGGCGGAACAGCCGTGAAACACGATTGATCGTCAGGTACCTCCCGGATCCGGCATCTCCCCAGGTGGGTGGGGGATGCCGGGTCAGGAAATCCCACGAAGTCGCAGGTTTCACAAAGGTTTCGAAATGCCACACCGACCCGTTACAGTGTCGACAACCCGAGGGCCATAGGCGTCCCCCTGCGCGGATCATCTGGGCGTTCCTCTTCGGCCCCATCGCGGTGATCATCGACATGGCACCGGGTCGTTCACCACGCTTGAAGAGCCCCAGCGACCACGAGGTGCAGATCATGGTCTCCCCCTATCGGCGGTTCTCCGCCCAGCCCGCTCCGGTGGGGCTGTACGACGCCTCGAACGAGCACGACGCCTGTGGTGTCGCGTTCGTCGCCACCATGCGTGGCGAGCCCGGTCACGACATCGTCGAGGCCGCCCTCACGGCGCTGCGTAACCTCGACCACCGCGGCGCCGTCGGCGCCGAGGTCGACACCGGCGACGGCGCGGGCATCATCACCCAGGTCCCCGACGCGTTCTTCCGTGAGCTGCTGCGCGACGACCTCGGGGTGCAGCTCCCGCCGCAGGGCAGCTACGCGGTCGGTACCGGCTTCCTGCCGCAGGACGAGGCCGAGCGGGCCGCCGCCGAGGCGGTCATCGAGCGGATCGCCGCCGAGGAGGGCCTGGCCGTCCTGGCCTGGCGCGACGTCCCGGTCACCCCGGGTCTGGTCGGCGCCGCGGCGGCCTCCTGCCAGCCGGTCTTCCGGCAGATCTTCGTGGCCTCCACCCCTGGTCGGGTGGTCGGCATGGCGCTCGAGCGCCGGGCGTTCCGGCTGCGCAAGCGCGCCGAGATCGAGGCCGAGGTCTACTTCCCCTCGCTGTCCTGCCGCACCATCGTCTACAAGGGCATGCTGACCACCGGCCAGCTCGAGCCCTTCTTCCCGGACCTGTCCGACCGGCGCTACAGCACCGAGCTGGCCATCGTGCACTCCCGGTTCTCCACCAACACCTTCCCGTCCTGGCCGCTGGCGCACCCGTTCCGGATGATGGCGCACAACGGCGAGATCAACACGGTGAAGGGCAACCGCAACTGGATGCGGGCCCGCGAGAGCGCCCTGGCCAGCGACGTCATCCCCGGTGACCTCGAGCAGCTGTTCCCGGTCTGCGACCCGCAGGGCAGCGACACCGCCTCGTTCGACGAGGTGCTGGAACTGCTCCATCTGGGTGGTCGTTCGCTGCCCCACGCGGTGCTGATGATGATCCCCGAGGCGTGGGAGAACCACGCCGAGATGGACCCGGCCCGCCGCGCGTTCTACGAGTTCCACTCCATGTTCATGGAGCCGTGGGACGGCCCGGCCAACGTCTGCTTCACCGACGGCACCCTGATCGGCGCCGTGCTCGACCGCAACGGCCTGCGTCCCGGCCGCTACTGGGTCACCGACGACGGCCTGGTGGTGCTCGCCTCCGAGGCCGGCGTGCTCGACCTCGACCCGGCCACCGTGGTCAAGAAGGGCCGGGTCCAGCCCGGCAAGATGTTCCTGGTCGACACCGACCACGGCCGGATCATCGACGACGAGGAGATCAAGACCACCCTCGCCGGTCAGCACCCGTACGACGAGTGGCTGCACGCCGGCCGGATCCGGCTGAGCGACCTGCCGCCGCGTGAGCACATCGTGCACACCCACAAGTCGGTCGCCCGGCGCCAGCAGACCTTCGGCTTCACCGAGGAGGAGCTCAAGCTCATCGTCGCGCCGATGGCCAAGAGCGGCGCCGAGCCGCTCGGCTCGATGGGTACCGACACCCCGGTGGCCGTGCTGTCCAAGCGCCCGCGGCTGCTGTTCGACTACTTCACCCAGCTCTTCGCCCAGGTCACCAACCCGCCGCTGGACGCGATCCGGGAAGAACTGGTCACCGCGATGAGCGTGTCGATCGGCCCCGAGCGCAACCTGCTGGCCGCCTCCCCGGCGCACTGCCGCAAGCTGGTGCTGCCCTCCCCGGTGATCGACAACGACGCGCTGGCCAAGATCCTGCACGTCAACGACGACGGTGACCTGCCCGGCTACGCCACCGGCACGATCCGCGGCCTGTACCGGGCCGACGGCGGGGGCGAGGCCCTGGCCGAGCGGCTGGCCGAGATCTGCGCCGAGGCCTCGGCGATGGTCGCCGAGGGCGCGCGGTTCATCGTGCTGTCCGACCGCGACAGCACCGCCGACCTCGCCCCGATCCCCTCGCTGCTGCTCACCAGCGCCGTGCACCAGCACATGGTGCGGGAGAAGACCCGTACCCAGATCGGCCTGGTGGTCGAGGCCGGTGACGTGCGCGAGGTGCACCACGTGGCGCTGCTGATCGGTTTCGGCGCCGAGCTGGTGAACCCGTACCTGGCCATGGAGAGCGCCGAGGACCTGGTCCGTAACGGTGTGGTCACCGGGGTCACCCCGGAGAAGGCCGTCCAGAACGTGATCAAGGGCCTGGGCAAGGGGGTGCTGAAGGTGATGTCCAAGATGGGCATCTCCACCGTCGCCTCCTACCGCGGCGCCCAGGTGTTCGAGGCGATCGGCCTCTCGCAGGAACTGGTCGACACCTACTTCGCCGGGGTCACCTCGCAGCTCGGCGGCATCGGCCTGGACGTGGTGGCCGAGGAGAACGCCGCCCGGCACGCCATGGCCTACCCGCCGGACGGTCAGCGCAGCCCGCACAAGCGCCTGCCCACCGGTGGCGAGTACCAGTGGCGGCGGGACGGTGAGGAGCACCTGTTCAACCCGGACACCGTGTTCCGGCTCCAGCACGCCACCCGCAACCGGCGTTTCGACATCTTCAAGGAGTACACCTCCCGGATCGACGAGCAGTCCGAGCGGCTGATGACGCTGCGCGGCCTGTTCCGGTTCAAGGCCGACCGCCAGGCCGTTCCGATCGAGGAGGTCGAGCCGGCCTCGGAGATCATCAAGCGGTTCTCCACCGGTGCGATGTCCTACGGGTCCATCTCCCAGGAGGCGCACCAGACCCTGGCGATCGCGATGAACCGGATCGGCGGCAAGTCGAACACCGGTGAGGGCGGCGAGGACGTCGAGCGTCTGCTCGACCCCACCCGGCGCAGCTCGATCAAGCAGGTCGCCTCCGGCCGGTTCGGCGTGACCAGCATGTACCTGACCCACGCGGACGACATCCAGATCAAGATGGCCCAGGGCGCCAAACCCGGTGAGGGCGGCCAGCTCCCGGGCGAGAAGGTCTACCCCTGGGTGGCCCGGACCCGGCACTCCACGCCGGGCGTCGGCCTGATCTCTCCGCCGCCGCACCACGACATCTACTCCATCGAGGACCTCGCCCAGCTCATCCACGACCTGAAGAACTCCAACCCGTCCGCCCGCGTGCACGTCAAGCTGGTGGCCGAGGTCGGGGTGGGTACGGTCGCGGCCGGGGTGAGCAAGGCGCACGCCGACGTCGTCCTGATCTCCGGACACGACGGCGGTACCGGTGCGGCCCCGCTGACCAGCCTCAAGCACGCCGGCGGCCCGTGGGAGCTCGGCCTGGCCGAGACCCAGCAGACCCTGGTGCTCAACGGCCTGCGCGACCGGATCGTGGTGCAGGCCGACGGCCAGCTCAAGACCGGCCGGGACGTGGTGATCGCGGCCCTGCTGGGCGCCGAGGAGTACGGCTTCGCCACCGCCCCCCTGGTGGTCTCCGGCTGCATCCTCATGCGGGTCTGTCACCTGGACACCTGCCCGGTCGGCATCGCCACCCAGAACCCGGACCTGCGTTCGCGTTTCAGCGGCAAGCCGGAGTTCGTCGAGACCTTCTTCGAGTACATCGCCGAGGAGGTCCGCGAGCACCTGGCGGCGCTCGGCTTCCGCTCGCTCGACGAGGCGATCGGTGCGGTCGAGGCGCTCGACACCACCGCCGCGGTGCAGCACTGGAAGGCCTCGGGTCTGGACATCAGCCCGATGCTGGCGGTGCCCGAGGCGCCCTACGGCCCGTCCCGGCGCCGCACCACGGTGCAGGACCACGGTCTGGAGAAGGCGCTCGACCACACCCTGATCTCGCTGGCCGCCGACGCCCTGGAGCGCTCCGAGCAGGTGCGCTTCGAGGTGCCGGTGCGCAACGTCAACCGCACCGTCGGCACCATGCTCGGTCACGAGGTGACGAAGCGGTTCGGTGAGCACGGTCTGCCCGACGACACCATCGACGTCACCCTGACCGGTTCGGCCGGCCAGTCGTTCGGCGCCTTCCTGCCCCGCGGGGTCACCCTGCGGCTGGTCGGTGACGGCAACGACTACGTGGGCAAGGGCCTGTCCGGCGGCCGGGTGGTGGTCCGCCCGGACAAGGTGGCCAGCTTCTCGGCCGAGCAGAACATCGTGGCCGGCAACGTCATCGGGTTCGGCGCCACCAGCGGCGAGATCTTCCTGCGGGGCCAGGTGGGCGAGCGCTTCTGCGTGCGCAACTCCGGCGCCACCGTGGTCTCCGAGGGTGTGGGCGACCACGGCTGCGAGTACATGACCGGTGGTGTGGTGGTGGTCCTGGGCCGCACCGGGCGCAACTTCGCGGCCGGCATGTCCGGCGGTGAGGCGTTCGTGCTCGACCTGCGCACCAGCCGGGTCAACACCGAGCTGGTCGACCTGCTCCCGGTCGAGGGCGAGCACGCGGACCGGCTGCGCGCCCTGGTGCAGAAGCACCGCGACGAGACCGAGTCGGCGGTGGCCTGGCGGTTGCTGCAGGACTGGGACGCCGCCCTGGCGCGGTTCACCCGGGTCCTGCCGCGCGCCTACGCACGTGTCATGTCGGTCCGTACCCAAGCAGAGGCAGAAGGCCTCGACCTCGACTCCGACGAGGTCTGGTCGCGAATCATGGAGGCTTCCCGTGGCTGACCCGAGGGGTTTCCTCAACACCCGCCAGCGTGAGCTCCCGGCCCGCCGGCCGGTCCCGATCCGTCTCAAGGACTGGAAAGAGGTCTACGAGGCGACCGAGAAGCCACAGCTGCAGCGCCAGGCCGGGCGCTGCATGGACTGCGGGGTCCCGTTCTGCCACAACGGCTGCCCGCTCGGGAACCTGATCCCGGAGTGGAACGACCTGGTCTGGCGGGACGACTGGCACGAGGCGATCGAGCGGCTGCACGCCACCAACAACTTCCCGGAGTTCACCGGGAAGCTGTGCCCGGCGCCGTGCGAGTCGGCCTGCGTGCTGGGCATCAACCAGCCGCCGGTGACGATCAAGCAGGTCGAGGTCACCACGATCGAGAAGGCATTCGAGGCCGGCTGGGTCCAGCCGCTGCCGCCCGAGCGCCTGACCGGCAAGACGGTGGCGGTGATCGGCTCGGGTCCCTCCGGCCTGGCCGCGGCCCAGCAGCTCACCCGGGCCGGCCACACGGTGGCGGTCTACGAGCGCGCCGACAAGATCGGTGGCCTGCTGCGTTACGGCATCCCCGAGTTCAAGATGGAGAAGCGCCACGTCGACCGCCGGCTGGCGCAGATGGAGGCCGAGGGCACCCGCTTCCGGCCCGGCGTGGACGTCGGTGTCGAGCTCACCGGGCAGCAGCTGCGCGACCGCTACGACGCGGTGGTACTGGCGATCGGGGCCACCGCCGCCCGCGACCTGCCCACCCCCGGGCGTGAGCTGGCCGGCATCCACCAGGCCATGGAGTACCTGCCCCAGGCCAACCGGTCGGCCCTGGGCGAGGAGGTGCCCGGCCAGATCGATGCCAAGGACAAGGACGTCGTGATCATCGGTGGCGGTGACACCGGCGCCGACTGCCTCGGCACCGCCCTGCGCCAGGGGGCCCGGTCGGTCACCCAGCTGGAGATCATGCCGCGCCCGTCCGACGAGCGTCCTTCCAGCCAGCCCTGGCCGACCTACCCGATGACGTTCAAGGTCGCCTCCGCGCACGAGGAGGGCGGCGAGCGCGTCTACGCGATCAGCACCCAGGAGTTCCTCGGCGACGAGGACGGCCGGGTGCGGGCGCTGAAGCTCGTCGAGGTCGAGTTCAAGGACGGCCGGTTCGCCCCGGTCGAGGGCACCGAGCGGGAGATCCCGGCCCAGCTGGTGTTCCTGGCCATGGGCTTCACCGGCCCGCAGAAGGAGGGCCTGCTCGAGCAGCTGGCCGTCGACCTGGACCAGCGCGGCAACGTGGCCCGGGACAACTCGTACATGAGCAGCGTGCCCGGGGTCTTCGTCGCCGGGGACGCGGGCCGGGGCCAGTCGCTGATCGTCTGGGCGATCGCCGAGGGCCGTTCCTGCGCCGCGTCGGTGGACACCTGGCTGTCCGGTTCCACCACGCTGCCCACCGCGATCCCGCCGACCGCCCGGCCGCTCACGGTCTGACGGTGTGATCAAGGTCTGACAAGAGATCTTGGGCACGGCGCCTCCGGGACCCGATCGCGTCCCGGAGGCGCCGTGGTCTGTCCGGAAGATCCACCGATGGACGCTCGTGGGGCACCTGTGCGGGACCGACACGCCCGGGCTCGTCCACCATCTGGTGACACCTGGATGAAGGTCTTTGCGACATCCGCAAGAGGGTGACCACTGCATGAAGCCGTCACCGGGTACAGGGCTAAGCTCAGTGACATGCGCCGCGCCAAAATGGTTTGCACCATGGGCCCGTCTACGCAAGGCCGACTGGTTGAGTTCGTCGAGGCCGGGATGGACATCGCCCGCCTGAACCTCAGCCACGGCTCGTATGCGGACCACGAGAAGATGTACACAGAGATCAGGGCTGCCGCCGAGGCCACCGGCCGCGCGGTCGGTGTCATGGTCGATCTCCAGGGACCCAAGATCCGCCTGGGCCGGTTCGCCGACGGCCCGGTCGAGCTGGTCAACGGAGCCACCTTCACGATCACCACGGACGACATCCAGGGTGACGTGAACCGCTGCTCGACCACCTACAAGGGCCTGCCCGGCGACGTGAAGGCCGGCGACCCGGTCCTGATCGACGACGGCAAGATCTCCCTGAAGGTCACCGAGGTCAAGGGCAACGACGTCGTCCTCGAGGTCGTCGTCGGCGGTACCGCCTCGAACAACAAGGGCATCAACCTGCCCGGCACCACGGTCAGCGTGCCGGCCCTGTCCGACAAGGACGAGGCCGACCTGCGCTGGGCGCTGAAGCTGCGGGCCGACATGATCGCCCTGTCGTTCGTCCAGCGCGGCTCCGACATCGAGGACGTCCGCCGGATCATGGCCGACGAGGGCGTGAAGCTCCCGGTCATCGCCAAGATCGAGAAGCCGCAGGCGATCGACAACCTGGACGAGATCGTCCGGGCCGCCGACGCGATCATGGTGGCCCGGGGCGACCTGGGCGTCGAGCTGCCCCTGGAGGACGTGCCGATCGTCCAGAAGCAGGCCGTCTCGCTGGCCCGTCGCCTGGCCAAGCCGGTCATCGTCGCCACCCAGGTGCTCGAGTCGATGATCGACATGCCGCGCCCGACCCGGGCCGAGGTGTCCGACTGCGCCAACGCCGTCCTCGACGGCGCCGACGCGGTCATGCTGTCCGGCGAGACCAGCGTGGGCAACTACGCCCTCGAGGCGGTCCAGACGATGAGCCGGATCATCACCAGCAC
Organism: Kineosporia sp. NBRC 101677; assembly: GCF_030269265.1. Taxonomy (NCBI): domain Bacteria; kingdom Bacillati; phylum Actinomycetota; class Actinomycetes; order Kineosporiales; family Kineosporiaceae; genus Kineosporia; species Kineosporia sp. NBRC 101677. The sequence continues at coordinate 69,517 of NZ_BSTA01000007.1, read as the reverse complement.
CGAGGACCACGGTCTGGAGCGGATCCCGCCGCTGGGCACCCAGCCCTCCACCACCGGTGGTGCGGTCACCCTGGCGGCCGCCACGGCCGGCCGGCTGCTGGGCGTGAAGTACCTGGTCACGTTCACCCAGTCGGGTGACAGTGCGCGCCGGATGGCCCGGCTGCGCTCGGCGATCCCGCTGCTGGCCTTCACCCCCGACCCGGCCGTGCGGGCCCAGCTCACGCTGGTCTGGGGCGTCGAGACGTACCTGACCGACGTGGTCGAGCACACCGACGAGATGGTGATGCAGGTCGACCAGGAGCTGATGAAGTCCGGCAAGTGCTCCGAGGGTGACCTGGTGGTCATCGTCGCCGGGGCGCCTCCGGGCATCCCGGGCTCCCTGAACGCCATGCGGGTGCACCGCATCGGTGACGCCGTCAACGGTGTCGCCCCGGCGTACGTGCGGGCCGGCAAGGCCTGACCGACGCGCAAGGGCCCGCTCCCCGTCGGGGGAGCGGGCCCTTCTGCTTGTGCCGGGTGCGGGATTCGAACCCGCACGCCCTCTCGGACGGAGCATTTTGAGTGCTCTGTGTCTGCCATTCCACCAACCCGGCCGGCCGGCCCTGAGGCCGCACGGGTGAGCTTAGCGCGCGCGGCGGCCCCGTCGGGAACGCCCCGGTACCGCCCGCCCACGTGACGCTGACCATGCCGGAAGGCTGCCCACCTGCTTGCTCTCGGCGGCCCGCGGATAGCTACCCTGAGCACATGACTGCTGGCGACTCCTCCACTGCACCCACTCCGGACGGGTCCGGCCTCCTCGTGCCCGAGCCCGAACCGTCCCACGTCCCCGCGCCGGCGGCCACCAAGGAGCGGACCGTCCTCGTCGCCGAGGACGAGGCCCTGATCCGGCTGGACATCGTCGAGATGCTCCGCGAGAACGGTTTCAACGTCGTGGCCGAGGCCGGCAACGGCGAGGAGGCCGTGCAGCTCGCCGAGCAGCACAAGCCCGACCTGGTCGTGATGGACATCAAGATGCCGGTGCTGGACGGCATCTCCGCGGCCGAGCGCATCGTCGGCGCGCGGATCGCGCCGGTCGTGCTGCTCACCGCCTTCTCCCAGCGCGAGCTGGTCGAGCGCGCCCGGGACGCCGGGGCGATGGCCTACGTGGTCAAGCCGTTCACCGCGGCCGACCTGGTGCCCGCCCTGGAGATCGCGGCGAGCCGGCACTCCGAGCTGTCGGCCCTCGAGGCCGAGGTGGCCGACCTGGCCGAGCGGTTCGAGACCCGCAAGCTGGTCGACCGGGCCAAGGGCCTGTTGCAGACCAAGTACGGCCTGAGCGAGCCCGAGGCGTTCCGCTGGATCCAGAAGACCTCGATGGACAAGCGCCTGACGATGAAGGAAGTGGCCTCGGCAGTGATTGCCTCGGGCACCGATGCCTGATCGTTAAGGCAATCGCCTGACCGCCCGTCGCAGGGTGGCAGAAATTCAACAGCACTGAACACGTGGTGACCGAGTAAGGCAACACGTGTCGTTTTAATCTGGTCCCCGGGATCTGCGGATCCCGGGGACCCTTTGCTTTGCCCGCCCGTTGGGGCGGGTAAATTCATTGGATGAATCGCGCCGCCGCAGCGATCACGCCCGAACGGGCATTGCGGCGTCATAAAACAATGTGTTTCGGGTAGCTCAAACAAAACCTCAAGCCGGACACATTCCGGAAACATGAGATCGGGCGAAACGGATTCTCGCCGAACGACATGCGGCGAAAACGTCATCTTCCCGAGAATCGTTGCCGAGCCTTGACCTTTCGCAAGAACAACCACCCTTCCCACGTCACATCACAGTGGTAATTTCACCGGCCAACACCAGTCGTGAGCGCTCGGCTCCGGCCGTAGGGAAGAGGTAGGACATGGGGAAACCGGTTCGCGCACTTGCCATCGTCGCGGTTGCGGCGCTCGGCATCGCGGCGTGTGGCGGCGGTTCGGACGACGAGAGCAGCGGCTCCGGTGGCGGCGAGACCCTGGTGATCTCCAGTGACCTGCCGCTGCAGGGCGCCTCGGCCGACTCCTCGACCGACACGAACAACCTGATCAAGATCTACCTTGAGTCGATCGGCAACAAGGCCGGCGACTACAAGATCGAGTTCAAGCCGTACGACAACTCGACCGCCGCCAAGGGCAGCTGGGACGACGCGACGTGCACCGCCAACGCGCAGAAGCACGTGCAGGAGGAGAACGAGGTCGCCGTCATGGGCGAGTTCAACTCCGGCTGCTCGAAGCTGCAGGCGCCGGTGCTGAACCAGGCCCCCAACGGCCCGATGCTCCAGGTCTCGCATGCCTCCACCAACCCCGGCCTGACCAAGGCCTGGGAAGAGGGCGAGCCGGAGATGTACGCGCCGAGCGGTAAGAAGAACTTCGCTCGCGTGGTCACCACCGACGACGTCCAGGGCACCGCCGCGGCCGCTTTCGCCGCGGAGACCCTGAAGGTCAAGAAGTGCTACGTCCTCAACGACAACCAGACCTACGGTCAGGGCATCGCGCAGTCGTTCGAGGACGCCGCCAAGGCCGAAGGCATCGAGATCATCGCCAACGAGGCCTACGACGAGAAGGCGCCGAACTACACCGCCCTGTTCCAGAAGATCAAGGCGACCAACCCGGACTGCCTGTACGTCGGTGGCATCTACGACCTCAACGGTGGTCAGCTGCTGAAGGACAAGGTCGCGGTGCTCGGCGACAACGCCACGATCCCGATGATGACCCCGGACGGCTGGACCGGTTACCCGCCGCTGGACAAGCAGCCCGAGGCCGAGGGTCTGTACGCGACCTTCGCCGGCCTGGCCACCGAGGAGCTCGAGAAGCAGGGTGGCGCGGCCGCCGACCTGCTGGAGAAGTTCGAGGCCGAGTACGGTTTCGCCCCGCGCACCAGCTACGCCCTCTACGGTGTGGCCGGTGTCCAGGTGATCGTCAAGGCGATCGAGGCCTCGGACGGCACCAAGAAGGGCGTCCGCGACGCGGTCTTCGAGGGCGAGGGCATCAAGATCCCGGCCGAGGAGTCGGCCACCGGTAAGGAGATCGTGATCGACCCGGCCACCGGCGACACCACGGCCAAGGACATCTCGGTCCTGCAGCACAAGGACGGCGTCCAGGCCTTCCTGCAGGCCCAGGAAGTCTCCTGAGCTAGGCGGTAACCGGGTGGGGGCCTCCAGGACGGAGGCCCCCACCCGGCGTCACATCCACCCCGTGTCCGTACCGAAAAGAGCGATTCATGACGCAACCCGCGGTCGCCGCGTCCGAGGTGAAGCCACGACGGCTGCCTCGGGAGATCGCCATCAACGTAACCGGGCTCGCGCTGCTGGCGGCAGTCGCGATCTGGGTGCTCTACGAACTGGTGCAAGGCCCCCAGCAGTTCACCTCGGCCCTGGTCACCGGCCTGGGCAACGGCGCGCTGTTCGCGCTGATCGCGCTGGGCTACACGATGGTCTACGGCATCATCGAGCTGATCAACTTCTCGCACGGTGACCTCTTCATGCTCGCCACGGTGCTGTCCGGCATCGTCTCGGTGAGCTGGTTCGCCGTCGACTCCTTCACCTTCGGTGCGGTCGCGGCGGTGGCCTTCGCCCTGCTGATCGCCATGGGGGCCGCAGCCATCGTGAACGTGGCGGCCGAACGGGTCGCCTACCGCAGGCTGCGCCGGGCGCCCAAGCTGGCCCCGCTGATCACCGCCGTCGGCCTGAGCTTCATCTACCAGTGGTTCGGCCAGCGTCAGTTCATGACCGGCTCGGCCCCCAAGCAGTGGTCGACCATGTTCGGCAACGACGGCTTCAGCATCGGTGACGTGTTCATCCCGTACACCACGATCGTGGTCATCTCGGTGACCATCCCGCTCCTGTTGCTGATGGTCTACATCGTGCAGCGCACCAAGGCCGGCAAGGCCATGCGCGCCGTGGCCCAGGACCAGGACGCCGCTCGGCTGATGGGTATCGACGTCGACCGCACGATCGTCACCGTGTTCGCACTCGGTGGTGCGCTGGCCGGTGCGGCCGGGCTGCTCTACCTGCAGTCGGTCGGCAGCAGCAGCTACGGGCTGGGCTTCCGGCTCGGTCTGTACGCCTTCACCGCCGCCGTCCTCGGCGGCATCGGCAACCTCCAGGGAGCCGTCCTCGGGGGCTTCGTCCTGGGGATCCTGACCAGCATCAACGACTCCATGCTGTTCGGCCAGCAGTGGTCCATGACGGTGGTCTTCACCGTGCTGATCCTGCTCATGGTGTTCAAGCCCGAGGGCATCCTCGGCACCCGTACGACGGAAAAGGTGTAGCCGATGTCGACGACTGCTCCCGCTCCGTCCTCCAGTCCCGCGGTGCGTCCGCCGGCTCCGAAGACCTCGTTCGCCGCCCGCTTCGGCTGGCCGCTGGGCTTCCTGCTCCTGGGCGTCCTGGTGTTCTCGTTCAACCACTGGGTCCTGCCGGACGCCTCCTCCGACCTGCGTTCGGGCTTCAACGAGTGGCTGCCGATGACCGCGGTCAACGAGGCGGTCATCTGGGCGATCTTCGCCCTCGGCCTGAACATCGTGGTCGGCTACTCCGGTCTGCTCGACCTGGGCTACGTGGCCTTCTGGGGTATCGGCGGCTACGTCGCCGGCTGGCTGATGGCCCCGTTCGCCAACCAGGTCGCCCCGCAGTGGAGCGGCCTGAGCTTCAACTTCTTCGGCCATCCGCTGCCCGGCCAGGACCGCGGTATCCACATCAACTTCTGGCTCGTACTGATCATCGCGGCCCTGGTCTGCGCCCTGGCGGGCGTGATCATCGGGGCCCCGACGCTGCGGCTGAAGAGCGACTACCTGGCCCTGGTCACCCTGGGCTTCGGCGAGATCCTGCCCGAGGTGTTCCGCAACGGCGCCAAGGTCGGCCCGGACGGCGCCTGGAACATCACCAACGGCGTGCAGGGCATCACCAGCATCGACCTGATCCCGATGGGGCCGTTCGCGCTGATCCCCGGCGTCCCCGACACCCTCGGCGTGTTCGACCTGACCTTCAAGTTCCTGGTCTACGCGTTCCTGCTCGGCCTGGCCATGTTCGTCTCGCTGCGCATCCGTGAGGGCCGGCTGGGCCGGGCCTGGCTGGCGATCCGTGAGGACGAGCTGGCGGCGAGCATGATGGGCGTGCCGCTGATGCGGATCAAGCTGTCCGCCTACGCGGTCGGCGCGGCCTTCGGCGGGATCGGCGGTGTCGCCTTCGCCACCCACATCGGCGGGGTCTTGGCCGACCGGTTCAACTTCTCCATCTCGATCATCCTGCTGGCCATGGTCGTGCTCGGCGGCATGGGCAACGTCTGGGGCGTCACGGTCGGCGCGCTGACCCTGGCCTGGATCAACTCCACCGGCCTGGCCCAGCTCGGCAACGTCTGGAACGACGTCACCGGCGCCGAGGTCAACTTCGCCTCGCACAACTTCCTGATCTTCGGCGTGATCCTGGTGCTGTTCATGCTCTTCCGCCGGGAGGGCCTGATTCCCGAGGCCCGTACCCGGCAGGTCCTGCAGGAGCCCGAGCGCGGCGAGATCGAGTCGCTCGGGGCCGAGATGGAAGGCACTTCGGAAGAGACGGCCGCGGAAGGGACCCACAAGAAATGACCACCACCGCGTCCGAGCCCACCACGCCGGCCACCGCCGTCCCGGTGGCTCTGCAGGCCGACCACATCACCGTGCAGTTCGGTGGCCTGACCGCGGTGAACGACGTCTCGTTCACCGTCCCGGAGAAGTCCGTGGTCAGCCTGATCGGCCCGAACGGCGCCGGAAAGACCACGTTCTTCAACGTGCTCACCGGCCTGTACCGGCCGACCACCGGCAACGTGATCCTGAACGGCGCCACGGTCACCGGCCAGCCGGTGCACAAGATCGCCTCCGCGGGCCTGGCCCGCACGTTCCAGAACATCCGGCTGTTCAACCTGATGACGGCCGAGGAGAACGTGATGGTGGCGATGCACAGCCACCTGAAGTCGGGGATCTTCGGCACCGTCCTGCGCACCCCCCGTCAGCGGCGGGAGGAGCGCGAGGCCCGCGACTTCGCCCGGGAACTGCTCGACTACATGGGCATCGGCAAGTCGGCGAACGACTACGCCCGCAACCTGTCCTACGGCGACCAGCGCCGCCTCGAGGTCGCCCGGGCCCTGGCCCTGCGGCCCAAGGTGCTGCTGCTCGACGAGCCCACGGCCGGCATGAACCCGCAGGAGTCGGCCCAGTTCGTCGACTTCGTGCACCGCGTCCGCGGCGACCGCGACGTGTCGATCCTGCTGATCGAGCACGACATGAGCGTGGTGATGAAGGTCAGCGAGCGGGTCACCGTGCTCGACCAGGGCCAGAAGATCGCCGAGGGCCTGCCCGCGGAGATCCAGTCGAACCAGCGGGTGATCGAGGCGTACCTGGGCAAGACCGGTACCGAAGAGGGTTACGGAGGCGACCTGTGAGCACTCCCACGGAAGCGGCACCCGCCCAGCCGGGTGCGCGGCGCAGCGGCGAGGACCTCCTCACCGTCAACGACGTGCACGTCTACTACGGCAACATCGCCGCGGTGAAGGGTGTCTCGCTGTCGGTCAAGCCGGGCGAGATCGTCACCCTGATCGGGTCGAACGGCGCGGGCAAGTCCACCACGCTGCGCTCGATCTCGGGTCTGCTGCGCCCGCGCACCGGCACGATCACCTTCGCCGGTGAGTCGCTGGTCGGCGTGCCCGGGCACAAGGTCGTGGCGAAGGGCATATGCCAGTCGCCCGAGGGCCGGCGGATCTTCCCGAAGATGAGCGTGGAGGAGAACCTCGAGCTCGGGGCCTTCCTGCGCAACGACAAGGACGGCATCGAGTCCGACAAGGAGCGGGTCCTGGACCTGTTCCCGCGGCTGAAGGAACGCATCGCTCAGAAGGCCGGCACGATGTCCGGCGGTGAGCAGCAGATGCTGGCCGTCGGCCGGGCGCTGATGGGCAACCCGAAACTGCTGCTGCTGGACGAGCCCTCGATGGGCCTGGCGCCGGTGCTGGTCGACCTGATCTTCGACACCATCCGGCGGATCCGCGACCAGGGCACCACCGTGCTGGTGGTGGAGCAGAACGCGCTCGCCGCGCTGCGCATCGGCGACTACGCGTACGTGCTGGAGTCGGGGCACCTGAAGCAGGAGGGCATCGCCCGCGACCTGCTCAAGGACGACAGCATCGTCAAGGCGTACCTGGGCGGCTGACGTACGGCTGAGTGTCTGACACCGGGCCGGTTCCCCACGGGGGAGCCGGCCCGCTGTCGTTCGGACACAGGCCGGTGCAACTCGTCTCATCCACTGAGATTCCCCGGATTTGATCCGTCTGATTCGGTGCGGTTCGCCATGATGTGCCTCGAGCGTGGTGAGGCCGATCTCCAACTGAGGACGATGGGCTCGCCGACCACGGTCCGGTGCCCCTTTTGGTGGTGCCGTGGGGAATCCGGGGCGGTAATCCCGGCCGTCGGCCAGGAGGCCACCGGTGTCTCGACGTCTGCCCTACTCGCCCCGGCGACCGTTGGAGATCAGAGCAGCCACGGTGGACGACGTCCCCGAACTGCTCGCGCTCTGGGGACAGTCCCGGAGTGCGCTCCCCGAGGGAGCCCAGGCCCGCCTGGAGGCGGCAATCCTGGTGGGGGAGCCCGAAGTCGTGGTGGCGCGACTGAACGAGCGGGCGGTGGCGTTCCTGGTGATGCGCCAGTCTCCGCTGAACGTTCTCAGCGGCGCCACGGCGGTCTGCATGGACGAGTTCTTCGTGGCCGCCGCCGAACGTCGCCACGGGGTAGGCCGGGCGCTGCTGGCGTATGTCGCCGCCCAGGCCGAAAGGCTGGGGGCCGAGCAGATTGTCGCCGGGGTGCCGTCGCCCTCCAAGGATGCCCAACGTTATTTCGCCAAGCTCGGTTTCGTTCCCGTCGTGGTGCGCCGGGCCACCACGCCACCGGCTCTGCTGCGTCGGCTCGCCGGTTCCGACGGGCAGCGCGGCTCGCTGGAAAACCTTCTCTCGCGGCGGCGTTCACTCCGGGCGCGGAGCCGGGTGGTCTGAGGGGTTCCGTTCACCAACTGAAGACGTCGGTGGGCCCGTCTGATTCCCAGGTGCTCACAAACGTCCATTAGTTTTGGGTTGTCGGCTTTGCGGTTCGGGGTGGGGAGCACGTGCGGTGAGTGACTACGGGCGTCGGCCGGGCCTCTGGGTGGGCGGAACTCTGGCGACGCTGGGATCGGGGCTGCTGTTCTACTGGGCCTTCCACGGCACGGTCTACGCAGTGCTTCGCACGGTGTGGGCCAGCACGATGTGGAAGACGCTGATCGTCCTGGTCGTGCTGGCGGTGGTGTCCGCCGTCGTATCGCCCCGCTCCGGAGGCCGTCTGGGCGTGCTGCTGCTGGTTGCCGTGGTCGCCGCGCCGGTGCTCGGGGTCTGGGGCGGCTACCACCGCAGCCGGCAGCTGTCCGAGTCGATCGAGATCACCGAGGCGGCCCAGGCCGGCTACGAGTGGCGCATCCCGTGGTCGGTGGCCGCCAACTCGGCCCCGAGCCGGGCCGGCAGCGTCACCGGCACGTTCGACGAGAAGTCGACCACCTTCCTGCCCGTCACCGGCGCCTACGTCACCCCGGTCAAGGCCAAGGGCTGGATCAAGGGGTTCGACCAGATCGTGGTGCAGACCCCGGGCGAGAACCGGGTCGACGTCTGCGAGTTCGACGCCCAGGTGCCGGTGCACCGCGGGTGGTTCCAGTACAACCTGCGCCGGGCCCTGTCGTTCGTCGGCGGTGACCTGATGGCCGACCCGGACGACGTGTGGGCCTACTGCGAGCAGGACAAGGGGCAGATGGTCGTCCCGGTCACCCGTTTCACCGGCTTCCCCGAGCAGCACGAGGTCCCGGCCGGGGTGGTGGTTTTCGACGGGCGCAGCGCCGAGCTGCGCAAGCAGGTCGAGGCCGGTGAGCTCCCCGGTCCGGTCTACCCCATGTCGCTGGCGGCCAAGCAGCGCAACGCTTCTCACGCCCTCGACGGCTTCGCCGACCGTCTGTTCCGGCGCTCCGGCTACGAGACGGTCAGCGAGGGCGACGACGGTCCGGACGCCGGCAACGAGTCCGAACTGCTGCTGAAGCGCACCGACACCTCGCGCTGGGACTACGTCACCGCGCTCACCCCGCGGGGAACGTCGAAATCGGTGGTGGGAGTGGCCACTCTGGCCGCCGACGAGGTGTACGCCGGAAAGCTGAACAAGCTCACCGTGCACCGGATGGAAGCGGCCCGGCAGGGCAACGTGGCGCTCTCCAACGCCATCATCGCCGCGTTCCCGCAGCTGAACTGGAACGCCAACCAGCTCAGCCTGCGCGAGGTGGTCCCCACCTCGGCCGGCACCTGGACCGCATCGATCACCAAGTCCACCACCGTGACCCGGCTGGTCGAGATCGCCGCCGACGGCGCGATGTGCCTCACCGAGGTCTCGGGCCGCGAGATCGAGTGCGTCGACGCGAACGGGGCCTCCACCGGCGGCGACCCGGCCGAAGAGCCCTCCGACGGTGAGACCCCGGTACCGTCCGGCGAGAGCCTGAGCGGCCTGAGCAACCAGGAACTGGCCGAGCTGCAGCAGGAGGTCGCGGCCGAGGTGGCCCGGCGGCTGGCGGCCAGCGAGAACTGAGCCACCCCTCCGCTCCGGCCGGCTTTCGACCTAGCCCAGCCCCACCCCGCCCAGCCCCAGCCCAGCCCGGCTCGCTCGACCATTCCGACTTCCCCCAGGGCAGTCGCGATAACAGGCTCTCGCTGGCCCAGCGCGAGTCCCTGCCTTCCGCCTCAGCCCCCGACCTGGCCCCGACCTGGCCCCGACCTGGCCCCGACCTGGCCCCGACCTGGCCCCGACCCCCTCAATCCCAGCCACTCCCGCCTCAAGGTTCGCGATAACAGGCTTTTGATTGGTAAAGCGGACGCTACGTATGAATTAGCTGTTGCTAGAGGGCAGTTTGTTCATACGTAGCGGCGAAGCGGCACACCAATCAGGTGGAGGCCTTGCCCGGAGCGGGCAGGAAGACGCAGGTGAGGCGGGAGGTGCAGACTCGCCGCCCGCCCTCGTCGGTGATCTCGATCTGGTAGGTCGCGGTGCTGCGGCCCAGGTGCACCGGCTCGGCCGTGCCGATCACCTTGCCGTTGCGCATGCCGCGGTGGTGCGTGGCGCTGATCTCCAGCCCGACGGCGACCATGCCCATCGTGCCCGCGTGCTCGTTGGCGGCGATCGAGCCGACCGTCTCGGCCAGCACCGCCGATGCCCCGCCGTGCAGCAGTCCGAAGGGCTGGGTGTTGCCCTCGACCGGCATCGTCGCGACCGTGCGCTGGGCGCTGATCTCGGTGACCACGATGCCCATCCGGTCGGTCAGGGCGGAGGAGAAACCCGGAACGTCGGCGCCGTCGGCCGTCGGGAGACCAAGACTGTCGGACATGGGTCATAGGGTGTCAGACGTGAGCCAGACAACCGCCCCGGGGGCTGCCGACCAGGCGTCCCGCCCGCGCCTCCTGCTGATCGACGGTCACTCCCTGGCCTACCGCGCCTTCTACGCGCTGCCGGTCGAGAACTTCTCCACCGCCACCGGGCAGTTCACCAACGCGGTCTACGGCTTCACCTCGATGCTGATCAACGTCCTGCGCGACGAGGCCCCCGACCACGTCGCCGTGGCCTTCGACGTCTCCCGGCAGTCCTTCCGCACCGAGGCCTACGCGGAGTACAAGGGCAACCGGTCCAAGTCGCCGGACGAGTTCGGCCCCCAGGTCTCGCTGATCAAGGAGGTGCTGGCCGCCCTGCGGGTGCCGGTGCTGGAGAAACCCGGCTTCGAGGCCGACGACATCATCGCCACCCTGGCCACCCAGGCGGGCGAGGCCGGGTACCAGGTGCTGATCTGCTCCGGTGACCGCGACACCTTCCAGCTGGTGCGCGACAACGTCACGGTGCTCTACCCCACCCGCGGGGTCTCCGAGCTGGCCCGCATGACGCCGTCCGCGGTCGAGGACAAGTACGGCCTGCTGCCCGAGCGCTACCCCGACCTGGCCGCCCTGGTCGGCGAGACCAGCGACAACCTGCCCGGCATCCCGGGGGTCGGCCCGAAGACGGCGGCGAAGTGGATCGGCCTGTACGGCGATCTGGACGGCGTGGTCGCCAACGCCGACGCGATCAAGGGCAAGGCCGGGCAGAGCCTGCGTGACAACCTGTCCCAGGTCATCCTGAACCGCCAGATCAACGGTCTGGTCAAGGATGTCGAGCTGCCCCTGGCCCCGGCCGACCTGCGGCTGCCGGGCTGGGACCGCGAAGAGGTCCACCAGGTCTTCGACGGCCTGGAGTTCCGGGTGCTGCGCGAGCGGCTGTTCGCCACCCTGGCCAGCCCCGAGCCCGAGGTCGAGGGCGGCTTCGACCTGGCCACCGAGAAGCTCACCGGCGCGGCGGTCGGCACCTGGCTGCAGACCCACGCCGGGGTGCCGGTCGGGATCACCGTGCTGGGTAAGTGGAAGGCCGGCCACGGCGACGCCACCGGCATCGCGATCGCCGCCCCCGAGCCCTCGCCGGGCACGCCCGGCCCGGCCGCCTTCGTCGACCTGGTCGAAGCCGACCCGCAGGCCCTCGAGGCGGTCACCGCCTGGCTGGCCGACGCCTCCCGCCCCAAGGTGCTGCACGACGCGAAGGGCCCGCTCACCGCCCTGTCCGACCGGGGTCTGCCGGTCGAGGGCATCATCGGTGACACCGCCCTGGCCGCCTACCTGTGCCTGCCCGACCAGCGCAGCTACGACCTGGCCGACCTCACCGTGCGGCACCTGGGCCGGCAGCTGAAGGCCGAGGAGGCCCCGGCCAACCAGCAGCTCACCCTCGAGGTCGGCGACCACGCACCCGACGAGGCCGAGCTGGCCATGGTCCGCGCCCGGGCCGTCATCGACCTGTGGGGCGCGCTGCAGAAAGACCTGACCGAGCGCAACGCCGCCGGCCTGCTCACCAACGTCGAGCTGCCGCTGTCCGGTGTGCTGCGCACGATGGAGCACCACGGCATCGCGATCGACACCGACGCCCTGGGCGAGCTGGACAGCTACTTCGCCGCGGCGGTGGCCGACGCGGGCAAGCAGGCGTTCGAGGCGATCGGCAAGGAGATCAACCTCGGCTCGCCCAAGCAGCTGCAGGTGGTGCTGTTCGACGAGCTCGAGATGCCGAAGACCAAGCGCACCAAGACGGGTTACACCACCGACGCCGACGCGCTGGCCGAGCTCTACGCCAAGACCGAGCACCCGTTCCTGGCCCATCTGCTGCGCCACCGCGACGCCACCAAGCTGCGCCAGACCGTGGAGGGCCTGCTCAAATCGGTCGGTGACGACGGCCGCATCCACACCACCTACCTGCAGACCATCGCCGCCACCGGCCGGCTCTCCAGCACCGACCCCAACCTGCAGAACATCCCGATCCGCACCGAGGAGGGTCGCCGCATCCGCGAGACCTTCGTGGTCGGGCCCGATTTCGAGTGCCTGCTCACGGCCGACTACTCGCAGATCGAGATGCGCATCATGGCCCACCTCTCCGGTGACGAGGGCCTGATCGAGGCCTTCCGCTCCGGAGAGGACCTGCACCGCTTCGTCGGCAGCCGGGTGTTCTCGGTCGAGCCGGCCGACGTCACCGCCGCGATGCGCTCGAAGATCAAGGCGATGAGCTACGGCCTGGCCTACGGCCTTTCCGCCTTCGGCCTCTCCCGGCAGCTGAACATCCCTGTCGAAGAAGCGAAAACCCTGATGGAAGACTACTTCGACCGCTTCGGCGGGGTGCGCGACTACCTGCACGGCGTGGTCGACGAGGCCCGCCGCACCGGCTACACCGAGACCATCCTGGGCCGCCGCCGCTACCTGCCCGACCTGGTCAGCGACAACCGCCAGCGCCGCGAGATGGCCGAGCGGATGGCCCTGAACGCGCCGATCCAGGGCTCCGCCGCCGACATCGTCAAGGTCGCCATGCTCGAGGTCGACCACCAGCTGAACAAGCAGGCGCTGCGCTCGCGGATGCTGCTGCAGGTGCACGACGAACTGGTCCTCGAGGTCTGGCCCGGCGAGCGCGAGCAGGTCGAAGAACTGGTGCGCGACGCCATGGCCGACGCCGCCGAGCTCAACGTGCCCCTCGACGTCTCCGTCGGGGTCGGCCGCTCCTGGCACGAGGCCGCGCACTAGACCCGTCGTGGGTGAAAGTGGCACGAGACAGCGGTGCCACTTTCACCCACGACACCTTCAAGGTGCCGAAACTCCAACGGTGAGCGCGTCGGCCGAGTCCGTCAGCAGCTCGTTGATCAGGGCATGCGCTCGCTGACGAAGATCGCGGTGCCCGGGATCAGCCGGCCCCGCAGCGGACTCCACGAGCCCCACACCCGGCTGACTCCCTCCGGCCATTCCGGCTCCACCAGGTCGACCAGCCGGAACCCGGCGGCAGCGAGCTCGCGCACGCGGTCGCCGATCGTGCGGTGGTGCTCCGAGTAGCTGACGGCGCCGCTCTCGTCGGTCTCCACGTAGGGCGTGCGGTCGAAGTAGGGCCGGCTCACGGTCAGGCCGCCCTCCCCGCCGTCGTCGGGGAACGCCCATCGCACCGGGTGGGTCACCGAGAACACCCAGCGTCCGCCCGGCCGTAGCACCCGGGCGACCTCGGCGTGCACGCGTTCGGGGTCGGCGACGAAGGGGAGGGCGCCGTAGGCGGTGAAGACGATGTCGAAGCCGGCGTCGGCGAAGGGCAGGACCCGGGCGTCGCAGACCAGGCGCGGCGGCGGGGGAGTGCCGGCCGCACGCCGCAGCATGCCTAGTGAGAGGTCAGTAGCCACCGCCCGGGCGCCCTGGGCCTGCAGCCAGGCCGAACTGTCGGCGGTGCCGGCGCCCACCTCCAGCACGTCCTTGCCCGCCAAGGGGCCGAGCAGCCCGGCCTCGGCCTCGTCCAGCAGTTCGGGGCCCCAGACCAGCCGCCCGGCCAGGTCGGCGAAATGCTCCTGGTGGTAGTCGGCGGCGTTCTCGTCCCACCACGAGCGGCCCGCCCGGACACTCTCCTCGGCCCCGGCGTCGCGGTAGCCGGCTGATCGCAGATCCGCAGGTGTCACCCGGGTATCCAAGCGCATCCCGACCACCCCGGCCCGAGGTCCGGTGGACCGGGAACCGATGGTGCCCACCGACGTCCTCTGGTCGTTTCGGGGGTGTTACCGCTCATCGGGCGCCGATGGTCAGCGTGCGTCCCGAGCCCGGGCGTGTCGCAGCGGGGGCGGCTTTGCCCTGCCTTCCCGCGAGGGATAAGGTAAGGAAGGCGCACCTAGGCTTACCCGGCGTCTGCGATCGGCCGAAGCACAATTGACCGGTTTCGGGAGCTCATGGGTCTTTCCCGCGCCGGAACACTGAAACGTGTCCTGTCCCATCTACAAACAGTCCGCATCGGAGCCCCTACTTTATGACCACCAGCACGGCCGAAAAGGCGCGCACCCCGCAGATCGCGGTCAACGACATCGGCTCCGAGGCCGATTTCCTCGCGGCCATCGACGAGACGATCAAGTACTTCAACGACGGGGACATCGTCTCCGGCACGATCGTCAAGGTCGACCGCGACGAGGTGCTCCTCGACATCGGCTACAAGACCGAGGGTGTCATCCCCTCGCGTGAACTCTCGATCAAGCACGACGTCGACCCCAACGAGGTCGTCACCGTCGGCGACGAGGTCGAGGCTCTTGTTCTCCAGAAGGAGGACAAGGAGGGGCGCCTGATCCTCTCGAAGAAGCGTGCCCAGTACGAACGTGCGTGGGGCACCATCGAGAAGATCAAGGAAGAGGACGGCATCGTCACCGGTACGGTGATCGAGGTCGTCAAGGGTGGTCTGATCCTCGACATCGGCCTGCGCGGCTTCCTCCCGGCCTCGCTGGTTGAGATGCGCCGCGTCCGTGACCTGCAGCCCTACGTGGGCAAGCAGATCGAGGCCAAGATCATCGAGCTGGACAAGAACCGCAACAACGTGGTCCTGTCCCGCCGTGCGTGGCTCGAGCAGACCCAGTCGGAGGTGCGCCAGACCTTCCTGCAGACCCTGCAGAAGGGCCAGGTCCGCTCCGGTGTGGTCTCCTCCATCGTCAACTTCGGCGCCTTCGTCGACCTCGGTGGGGTCGACGGTCTGGTGCACGTGTCCGAGCTGTCCTGGAAGCACATCGACCACCCGGGTGAGGTTGTCGAGGTCGGCCAGGAGGTCACGGTCGAGGTCCTCGACGTCGACATGGACCGCGAGCGCGTGTCCCTGTCGCTGAAGGCGACCCAGGAAGACCCGTGGCAGCAGTTCGCCCGGACCCACGCGATCGGTCAGGTCGTGCCGGGTAAGGTCACCAAGCTGGTGCCGTTCGGTGCGTTCGTCCGCGTCGACGAGGGCATCGAGGGCCTGGTCCACATCTCCGAGCTGGCCGAGCGCCACGTGGAGATCCCGGAGCAGGTCGTCCAGGTCAACGACCCGATCTTCGTCAAGGTCATCGACATCGACCTGGAGCGTCGCCGGATCAGCCTCTCGCTGAAGCAGGCCAACGAGGCCGGCTCCGGTGCGGGCGCCGAGACGTTCGACCCGGCCCTGTACGGCATGGCGGCCGAGTACGACGAGGCCGGCAACTACAAGTACCCCGAGGGCTTCGACCCCGAGACCAACGACTGGCTCGAAGGTTTCGAGAAGCAGCGTGAGGAGTGGGAGCAGCAGTACGCCGCCGCCCACGAGCGCTGGGAAGCCCACCGCAAGCAGATCGAGGAAGCGAGCGCGGCCGAGGCCGAGGCCCGCGCCGCCGGTGTCGACGAGACCACCTCGTCGTCCAGCGGTTCGTCCTCCTCGTCCTCGAGCTACTCCAGCGAGCCGGCGGCGGCCGAGGGCACCCTCGCCACCGACGAGGCGCTGGCCGCTCTGCGGGAGAAGCTGACCGGCGGCAACTGATCGCCGGTAGCGGTTCGTCCGGAAGGCCCGGTCCCCTTCTCGAAGGGGGCCGGGCCTTCCGGCCGTTCGGGGGCGGAACTGAGGACGTCGGTAGCGCCTGCGGGGGTGGCGGCGGCTGATCGGGGTGGCCGGGTCGGTGGATGCACCGCGCTTGCCATGGATCACACGCGGTGGGTGGTCAGGACCGACCGGGTGACGAGTCGGGGCACCCTAGACTTCCCCCATGGTCCGCACCGCGCTCACCGGAGGCATCGGCGCCGGCAAGTCCACGGTCTCCCGCCGGCTGTCCGACCTGGGGGCTCTGATCCTGGACGCCGACGTGATCGCCCGCGAGGTGGTGGAGCCGGGCAGCGCCGGCCTGGCCGAGATCGTCGAGACGTTCGGCAAGAAGATCCTCACCGAGGACGCCCGCCTGAACCGCCCCGCACTGGGCAAGATCGTCTTCGGTGACGACGAGAAGCTGGCCCGGCTCAACCAGATCGTCCATCCCCGGGTCGCCGCCCGGATGGAGGAGATCGTGCAGGCCGCCCCGGACGAGGCGGTGCTGGTGCACGACGTGCCGCTGCTCGCCGAGAACCCCCACCGGGCGAGCTACGACCTGGTCATGGTGGTGTTCGCGCCCGAGGAGGAGCGGATCCGCCGCCTGGTGAACGACCGGGGCATGACCAAGAAGGACGCGAAGGCCCGGATCCGGGCCCAGGCCACCGACGAGCAGCGGGCCGCGATCGCCGACGTGGTGCTGGACAACTCCGGGTCGCTGGCGGCCACCCTGGCCCAGGTCGACGCCTGCTGGCGCAACCGGATCGAGCCACTGCGCCGTAGCAACGCCTGACGCGCACCGCGGCGATAACAGGCTGTGAGCGCAGCCCGAAGCAACTCGGGTCCGCATCCGACCGGCCTGCGGAACAAGACTGTCGGTGGGTGCGCTTACGGTATTCATCATGAGGCCAGTCACCGATCTCAAGCGCACGGTCGCTCCCTTCACCGTCGTCTCGGAGTACCAGCCCAGCGGCGACCAGCCGAAGGCGATCGCCGACCTGGCGCAGCGGGTCAAGGCCGGCGAGGAGCACGTCGTCCTGCTCGGCGCCACCGGTACGGGTAAGTCCGCCACCACCGCCTGGCTGATCGAGCAGGTCCAGCGGCCCACGCTGGTCATGGCCCCGAACAAGACCCTGGCTGCCCAGTTGGCCAACGAGTTCCGCGAGTTGCTGCCCAACAACGCGGTCGAGTACTTCGTCTCGTACTACGACTACTACCAGCCCGAGGCCTACGTGCCTCAGACCGACACCTACATCGAGAAGGACAGCTCGATCAACGAGGAGGTCGAGCGGCTGCGGCACTCGGCCACCAACTCGCTGCTCACCCGTCGCGACGTGGTCGTGGTGGCCACCGTGTCCTGCATCTACGGCCTGGGTACCCCGCAGGAGTACATCGACCAGATGCAGACGGTGAAGGTCGGCCAGCAGATCGACCGTGACGTCATGCTGCGCCAGTTCGTGCAGATGCAGTACTCCCGCAACGACCTGGCCTTCACCCGCGGCACCTTCCGGGTGCGCGGTGACACGGTCGAGATCATCCCGGTCTACGAGGAACTGGCGATCCGGATCGAGTTCTTCGGCGACGAGATCGACCGGATCTACACGCTGCACCCGCTCACCGGTGAGATCGTGCGCGAGGAGAAGGAGATGTACATCTTCCCGGCCTCGCACTACGTCGCCGGTCCCGACCGGATGGGCCGGGCGATCGAGGCGATCGAGGTCGAGCTGGCCGAACGGCTGGAGGAGCTGGAGCGCCAGGGCAAGCTGCTCGAGGCCCAGCGGCTGCGCATGCGCACCACCTACGACATCGAGATGATGCGGCAGGTCGGGTCCTGCTCCGGCATCGAGAACTACTCGTTCCACATGGACGACCGGCCCAAGGGCAGCGCGCCGAACTGTCTGCTCGACTACTTCCCCGAAGACTTCCTACTGGTGCTCGACGAGTCGCACAGCACGGTTCCGCAGATCGGGGCGATGTACGAGGGTGACGCCTCGCGTAAGCGCACCCTGGTCGACCACGGCTTCCGCCTGCCCAGCGCCATGGACAACCGGCCGCTGAAGTGGGAAGAGTTCTCCGACCGGATCGGGCAGACGGTCTACCTCTCCGCCACCCCGGGGCAGTTCGAGCTGGGCCGCGCCGACGGTGTGGTCGAGCAGATCATCCGGCCGACCGGCCTGATCGACCCGAAGATCGTGGTCAAGCAGACCAAGGGCCAGATCGACGACCTGCTCGGCGAGATCCGCGAGCGGGCCGAGCGGGACGAGCGCGTCCTGGTCACCACGCTGACCAAGAAGATGTCCGAAGACCTCACCGACTACCTGCTCGAGCAGGGGGTGCGGGTGCGTTACCTGCACTCCGAGGTGGACACGCTGCGCCGGGTCGAGCTGCTGCGCGAGCTGCGTAAGGGCGAGTTCGACGTGCTGGTCGGCATCAACCTGCTGCGTGAGGGTCTCGACCTGCCCGAGGTCTCGCTGGTCAGCATCCTCGACGCCGACAAGGAGGGCTTCCTGCGTTCCTCCACCTCGCTGATCCAGACCATCGGCCGCGCCGCGCGTAACGTCAGCGGCGAGGTGCACATGTACGCAGACAAGATCACGCCCTCGATGGAATACGCGATCGGCGAGACCAACCGCCGCCGCGAGAAGCAGGTCGCCTACAACCTGGAGCACGGCATCGACCCCACGCCGCTGCGCAAGAAGATCCAGGACATCACCGACATGCTCTCCCGCGAGGACGAGGACACCGAGGAGCTCCTCGGTGGCGGTGGCCGTCAGCGCAGCCGGGGCAAGGCGCCGGTGCCGGGCATGAGCAGCGCCACCAGCGCCAAGGCCCGCGCGGCCGGGGTGGCGAACGTGCCCGCCACCGACCTGGCCGACCTGATCCAGCAGCTGACCGACCAGATGCACACCGCGGCCACCGAGCTGCAGTTCGAGCTGGCGGCCCGGCTGCGTGACGAGATCCGCGAGCTGAAGAAGGAGCTGCGGGGCATGAAGGCGGCCAACGCGTAGCGGCCAGGGCTGAGCGGCGGGCGGCGGCCTGCGGGTAGAGGTGCAGGGCCTCCAGAGGGCGTAGGGGCGGGAGGCGGCACTCGCGCGTTAGGTGAGGTGTGGCGGGGCAGAGGGGGCCGGGCTCGAGCATGCAGGCTGTTCAGGCGCGGTTTTCCTGGTGCTCCATCCGTGAGTCACGGCCCCTGGCAGCCCGGTCGGCTTGAGAACATGGCCGGGATGAAACCCTCGCCCATCCTCCTGCGCACGGAGAGCACGTTCCGGCCGCTGCTGCGGCCGGGCGACGAGCGCTCTCATGCCCTGGCCCAGCGGGGCTGGTCCGAGGCCGGCCTGGCGGTCCGGGCCGTGCGGGGCCGCAAGTGCCGCACCCGGCAGGGCCTGTTCGACGAGTTCTCGGCGGCGTTGCAGTTCCCCTGGTACTTCGGCGAGAACTGGGACGCGTTGGGCGACTGCCTGGCCGACCTGGACTGGATCCCGCAGCAGGCCGGGCACGTGCTGATGATCAAGGAACCCGAGCTGGTGCTGGGTCAGGACGACGAGGCCCAGTTCGACGTCCTGCTCGACGTCCTGCGCATGGTCACGGTCGAGTGGGGCACCCCGGTCGAACTCGGCGAGTGGTGGGACCGGCCGCCGGTGCCGTTCCACGTCGTCCTGGCCTGCCTGCCGCACCACACGCAGGAGACACGCGACCGCTGGGAAAAGCACGCCGAGCTGATCCTGCTGCCCGACATGCCTGCTGCCGCCCCCGAAAGGCACGCCTGAGTTCGCGACTCGACCACCCCGATGGGGGGCGTCTGCCGCCGTACTGGTGGCAGACGTCCCCCATCGGCGTTGTTCAGGCCGGGGCGGCCGCGCTCCAGTCGCCCATCACGTCCTGGGCCGCGGTCTCGGCCGAGGTGCCCAGCACGGGGTGCAGATCCAGAGCGGGGGAGTAGCGGCTGGCCGCGGTCTCCCGCCCCAGGGCCTCAGCCATCGCCCGGACGTAGTGCGGAGCTCCGCCGCAGCAGATCCCCACGTACGCAACGCCCAGATCGGCCGCCTTGCGGGCCCAGTCGGCCATCTCGAAACGCGTGTGCGCGAACGGCTCCAGGGCGATCGGGAACGCCCGCCCGCCACCAGGCGACTTCAGCGACTCGAATGCCGGGGTAGCAGCATCCGTGCGGTAGGGCACCGGCTGCGCCGCGATCGGGATGTCCACTGCGGCGCGCAGCTTCTCCAGCATGGGCTGCAGTGTTTCCGGGCCCCGCGAGCAGTTGAACCCGACCACTGCGGCCCCGGCGTCGGCCAGGCGCTTGCAGGCGTCGATGTAGTCGTAGCCGTCGTACGTCTGGTCGGGCTGGACGCTGGCGAAGGTGACCACTGCGGGCAGGTTCAGTTCCTGACAGACCTCCAGCCCGATCAGCGCCTCGCCGACGAAGTCGTTGGTCTCGGCGATGACGAAGTCCACGCCCTCCTCGACCGCCCAGTTCAGCTGCTCGCGGTACTGCTCGCGCACCACCGCGCCGGACTCGGCCGGCCGGGCCGGGTCGTACGACCAGGTGTTACAGATGTTTCCGGCCACCAGCGCGCCACCTTCGGCGGCCACCTCGTTGGCGATCCGGACGGCCTGCCGGTTCAGCTCCTCGAGCTGTCCGTCGCGGCCCACGGCCTTCAGCTTCTCGCGGTGTGCGTAGTAGGTGAGAGCCACCATCACGTCGGCGCCCGCACGCAGGAACTCGCGGTGCAGCTGTCGCAGCGCCTCCGGCTCGTCGAGGATCACCTCCGGCACGTACGGGCCAGCCTTGATGTAGCCGCGCCTCTCCAGCTCGAAGACGTATCCCTCGGCGCCGATCAGTACGCCGTCGGCCAGCCGCTCGGTGAAGGTGCGGGAGCTCGGTCGGGTCATGCGCTTGTCCTTGTCGTGAAAAGGGTTCAGGGGGTGACGAAACGGCCGGGGTTGAACCGGGCCACGTCGTAGACGGTGCCCTCCTGGCAGGCCAGCTCGGCCAGGACCCGGCCGACCCAGGGGGCGTACTTGTAGCCGGTGCCGCGCCAGCCCACGCCCACGTAGACGCCGGGCTGACCGGGCACCGGGCCGAGCACGAAGTCGTCGTCGGCGACCAGGTCGTAGTCGCAGCCATCGACGTCGGTGACCGGTGTCGACTCCGCCTCCAGCAGCCCGGGCAGGCACTGCTCGACGAAGTCCCCGACGCTGTTGATGCTGGTGGTGCCGCGGGGCATGTCCGGCGGGTTGTAGAAGCCGATCTTCACCGCGTCCACCACCCCCTCGACGATCGGGTGCAGGTAGATCCCGGTGTCGAGGTAGGCCATCACCGGCATCTGGTCGGAGGTGTAGAGGTGCCGGGTCTCGGCCGGCGGCGTGTAGTAGCGCGCCTCGCTGGGCCGGTCCTTGGTGATCGGTACCTGGAGCTGGTTACCGGGCAACAATTTCAGGACGTCGTTGGTCCCGTGCCCGGCGGTGATCACCAGGGAGCGGGTGGTGAAGGTGCCGGCCGAGGTGGTGACCGTGACCAGACCCTCGCCCGTCTCGATCGCCGTGGTGGACGTCCGTTCGTGGACCGTGACCCCCGCCTCGGCGAGGGACTTCTGCAGCGTGGCGGTGACGGTGCGCAGGTCGACCAGCCCACCGACCGGGTCCAGATCGCCGAGATCGGCCTGCAGATAGGGGAATCGGGCCGCGATGCCCTCGGTGTCGAACGAGGTGACCGGGATGCCGAGACGGTTGAGCACGGTGGTGCTCAGGGTGGCGTAGGTGTTCTCGAGATCGGGGGTGATCTTCCGGCTCGCGATGTTCATGCAGCCGCACCGCACCAGCACCTCGGCGCCGGTCTCGGTCTCGAACTCGGTCCACAGCCGGACCGCCTCGTCGGCGAAGCGGGTGTACCCGGCCTCGAGGTAGTCGCGCCGGTACGAGCGGGTGCGCCCGAACGAGGCGGTCATCGGGTCGCCGATCTCGCCGGCCTCGATCACTGCCACCCGGGCCTGCCGCCGGCTCGCCTGGTAGGCGGTGAACAGCCCCATCACGCCACCGCCGATGACCAGCAGGTCCAGCGGTGCGTGCGTTCGGCTCGGCTCGATCGTCATCAGGTGTTTCCTTTCCCTGCCTGTTTAGCCGCAGACTAGGGCTCGCGCGGGCGCAGGGGGAGGGGTGCGGGTGAAGCGCTTCACCGAATTAACACGAGCCCCCTTCACTGGTGACTGGCCGTGAACGCCGTTCCAGCGGTTCGATAGGGGCAGCGTCGGCCCCGCACGAGGTGCGGTGGCCGTCTTCCCTGTTCCGGGAGGCCCGGAGTCGGCCCGGATCATCAGGCGTTCGGCCCATCCGGTTAGACCAAGAGTGTCTCTACGTTCACTCTGTGTCAGACTCGCGCCGTGGGGCGGCGTGCGAACGAGGCGAACGAGACGGGTGAAGGCCCACGGTTCCGGATGCGGAGGCCGTGGGTCGTGGCTTCTGCGGCCGGGGTGCTGGTCGTGGTCGGGGCCGGGGGCTGGCTGGCCTTCCGGGCCCGCGAGGCGCAGGCCGCGGTCGAGGCGCTGCGGGCCGACGGCAAGGTGCTGCAGGCCCAGCTCGAGGCCTACGACCTGGCCGCAGCAGGCGAGACCCTGGGCAAGGTCCGCGAGGACGCCCATCGGGCCGAACGCCTCACCGGTGACCCGGTCTGGGGCATCGCCGGCTACGTCCCGGTGCTCGGGCGTGACCTCCACGCCGCCCGCCGCGTCAGCTCGGTGATGGCAGACATCACCACCGCGGCCCAGCCTCTCGAATCCGCGCTCCCCAGGCTGACTCCCAAGGGAACCTCCGGTAACCAGGGGCAACTCGACACTCAGGCGCTCGAGGCGATCGGTGCCGCCATGCCCGAGCTGTCCGCCGCCGTCTCCTCGGGGGCGGTCGAGGTCGGAGAGCTCGACGCCGGCAAGCTCCGCCCCGAGGTGGCCGACGGCGTCAACACCCTGAGCTCCGCGCTCGACTCCGCCCGTGGCCCCTTCGCCGACTCCGTGCCCATGCTCCAGCAGCTGCCCACCATGCTCGGCTCGGACGGGCCGAAGACCTGGCTGGTGCTCCTGCAGCAGGACGCCGAGGCCCGCGGAACCGGTGGCCTGGTCGGTGCCTTCGCCGAGCTGAGGACCCATCAGGGCCGAATGAAGCTGGCCGACGCAGAATCTCGTTCCAAGCTGGACCGGGGCCCGGCCATCCCGGCGGTGGTCGCCCCGGACGGCCTGCGCCGGCACTACGGGCGAGATCTCACCGAGTGGGCGGGATTCAACGCCAGTCCGCACTTCCCGCACACCGGCGTGCTCGCGGCCGAGGGCTGGAAGGCGCGTACCCGGCAGCAGGCCGACTTCGTCGCCGGGGTCGACCAGAACGTCGTGGCGGCCATGCTCGCCGCCACCGGCCCGGTGCGGGTGCGTGGTGTGCAGGTGGACTCGGCCAACGCCGTGCAGTTCCTGAGCCGGGGGGTCTACGCGCGCTGGAGCGATCCGCAGGAGGTGGATGCCGTGACCACCGAACTCGTGGAGGCGGTTTTCGGTAAGTTCTCCAGCGGCGAGTTCAGTCTGCCGACGTTGATCAAGTCGCTGCGCGACCCGGTCCGCGAGCGTCGGCTGCTGCTCTGGGCGAGTGACGAGGACGTCCAGTCCCAGCTTGAGCAGCTCAGCATCTCGGGCACCATCCCGGACGACCCGGGCCCGTTCGCCATGACCGTGATCAACAACGGTGGTGGCAACAAGATGGACGCCTATCTGCAGGTGGATACCAAGTACGACCCCGGAACCTGCACCAACAGCGCCAGGAACGGCCAGATCTCGGTCACCCTGGACAACACGGCTCCCAAGGATGGGGAAGGACTGCCGTCCTACGTCAACGTCCGGACCGACCTCCTGCAGCGGGGGATCACCGGCAAGCAGACCCGGGACGGCAGCAACCGGATCGTCCTGGACATCTACGGGCCGGTGGGCAGCACTGCCGTGCTCACCCAGCTCGACGGCGAAACCATCGTGCCGGTCACCGGTCTGGACAACAACCACCCGGTGTGGCGGCTGAGCGTGCCGATCGCGGCCGGTCAGCAGCGAACGGTGAACGTCGTGATGTCCACCCCGGTCGTCGAGGACGACGCCGGGCAGATCCCGGTCGTGCTCAACCAGCCGATGGTGAAGCCGGCCACCAGCAGCGCCGAGCCGCTGACCGCCTGCAAGACCTCATCCGTCGTCGGGGGCTGACCATCGCCTCCGATCCGCCTCCCGCATCAGAGGAGACCAGCGAGTCCATGACCAGAATGCTGAGCAGAAAGGCCGCCGCCGTCGGCGTCGCGGCCCTGGTAGGGGTCGGCGGTGGTGTGGCCGGTGTGGCCTACGCCTATCCGTCGGGTGTTCCACTGACCGTCTCGGCCTCGGCCAGCACCGCCAACGGCCAGACCGTCCTGACCGTGAGCCTGGGCAACGCCGATCCGCGCTGCGCCACCGAGATCACGGTGAACGGAAACTACTTCGGCACGCTGACCGGTGGTCAGACCACCCTCAGCGCCCCGATCCCCAACACCTCGGGGCGTAACCGGGTGCGGGCCCGGACCATCGACTGCGACCTGAAGGAGCGGGCTCGTAGCGAGTTCGTCATCCCGAACGCGCAGCTCAGCGGGCCCGGCACCGCGGCCGTGAAGGACCGGGTCGAGTACAGCCTGACCGGTCTGGAGCCGGGCACGACGGTCACCGTGACCGCCGTGCGGTCCGGTGGCGGAGCGACCTACAGCGACACCGACGTCGTCGACCGTCGCGGTGAGGCCGAGGTCCGGATCCGGTACAAGGTGTCCGGCACCTACGCCGTCTCCGCCTCGGTCAACGGCAGTGTGGTCGGTAGCTCGGTCACCACCGTCGTGAGCTGAGAACCGGTTCCGGTGGCCGGCCGGTCCTTCCCGGACCGGCTGGCCACCCCTGACGACCGGTGACGGGCCCCGCGCCCGGCACCGGTCAACAGCCCGGCCGGCCGTCCCGACCTCACCCCCGGGGCGGTCGGCCGGGCTGATTCGTCATGCCCGAAACGCTTCACCAACAGGGGATCCCACCAGTGACGTCCGCACGGCCCAGCGAGACCGACACGCCCTCCGACGACCCTGACCACCGGCCCGCCCGCACCACCAAGGTCCTCCTGGCCGTCGGCACCGTGGTGGTGCTGGGCGCCGTGGCCTGGGGTGCCAGCGCCTTCATCGGCAACAGCTCCGCCTCCGACCAGGCCGCCCCGAAGAACACCGGCGGCCCCCTGCCCTGGCGAGTCGAGGGATCGCCCCAACCAGGAGAGGACGGCGAGAACCCGGCCGCGATCGACCGCCCGGTGGTCCTTTTCGACGGTCCGGTGACGATCGGCGCCGGACTCGGCCTGGACCTCGACCAGCTCAAGAGCGAGAAGACCGGCTCCGCCCAGGACGTCTTCTGGTCCCAGCGCAACGGCCTGTCCAAGACCGAGGGCCGCCTGTACATCGACCAGGGCCTGCCCGCCGGCGCCGCCGAACGCTGCGCCGCCCAGGTGGCCGCCGACCGCGAGGGCTACCCCTCGCTCGACGTCTTCCCCGGAGACCAGTTCTGCCTGAACACGTCCGAGGGCCGGATCGCCTGGCTGCGGGTGGGCGAGGGGGCGGACAAGGACGACGAGCTGGCCGTGCAGGTCACCGTGTGGGACGGGGTGCCCGGCTGATCAGCTGGAGAACCAGCAGTAGTCCTCGCCGACCTGACTGCCGGCCAGCAGCGCCAAGTCCGTGATCTTGGTCGATGAGGAAGGCTGTCGTTCGCTCGCATCGACATTCATGCCGGAGGTCTCGAGGACGAGGCGGTAGAGGTTGCCGTCGCCACCGGGGGCCTCGAACCGGATCTCTGCCGGAGCTTGCCGGTCGTCGAGCGGACCCACCCGGGGATAGGCCCTCACGATGTCGCCGTAGGTGTCTCCGATGTTGATGGCCTCGGGAGTCTCGGCCAGCGCGCCCACCTCGATCTGGACGACCACGCCGCCCTCGGTGACCACATAGTCGACCGAGCCAACCCCCTCGTACCGATTGCAGCTACCTGAGTTGCCCTTGCCCTCCTCGATCACGTCGCGCACCAGGCCGGCCTCCTGGGCGTCGGCGATGTCCATGCCGATCCGCAGGTCACCCAGGCCTTGGCCGCTCAGGATGTCGTAGGCGGGCTGGGTCGGGGCCTCGTCAGAATCCTTGCCGGCCAGAGCGAATCCGGCGGCAACAGCAACCACGGTGAGGGCCGCCGGCAACGCAGTCTGCACAGCCCGACGACGCCGCCGGGCCCGCCGAACCTGCCCCTCGACGATGTCGGTGGCCCCGGGGCGGGGCGGCAGATCGAGACCACGATCGTGCAACAGGGCTTCCAGCCGGTCTTCCAGGTCGTCGCGACTCATCGAACACCTCCCTCGGATTTCAGGTTGTTGCGCAGTGCGGCCATCGCGCGGGACGTGTGACTCTTCACCGTTCCCGCAGAAATGCCCAGCGCTTCAGCTATTTCGGACTCGTTCAGCCCTTCGTAGTAACGCAGCACGAGCACTGCCCGCTGTTTGGCGGGAAGTTCGGCCAGGGCCTGCCACAGCGGCTCGTCGTCGAAGCGATCGGGCTGGGCCACACCGCGCTCGGGCGGGATGGCCACCAGCGTCTCGCGGCGCCGCCGTCTCCAGCGACTGGTGCGGGCGTTCACCATCGAACGGCGCACATAGGCGTCCATGTTCGTGCCCCGCCGCTGCAGCGAGTTCCAGCGCAGACCCACCTTCTCCAGCACGTCCTGCACGAGATCACTGGCGTCGTGCGGGTTCCCGGTGAGCGCGTGGCCCAGACGGAGCAGATCGGGCAGCCGGGCGGTGACGTAGTCAGCGAACTCCACGAACCCGGAACCGGGAACGACTCCGCCCAGCACCTCGTCCTGCCCAGGCTCGGGAACGGCGGCCAACTGCGCCCGGTGGTGCTGCCTGCGGGGTGCGGGCTCGCTGTGCACGAGCCCTACCCCGGCGAGCGCTACTCGTAGCATCCCGGGTTCACCGCCTCGAGGCCGATACTCATGATCACGGAGTCGCGCTCGGCGTACTCGTCGCTGAGTTCAAGGCGATAGCTGGTGGGGAAGGGGGCCTGCGGGGCCTCCACGTATGCTCGGGCGAATCCGGCATCGGGAAGGACCTGATCGCCGTAGGCGCCCTTCAGGTCCTCGTAGGTGTCGCCCACCCCGATTCCGCTGTCCAGCCTGATCTTCGGATCGGTGTAGATGACAATGAGCTCGTCGTCGCTGAAGTAGGCGTACTCGACCCCGTCGTTGCCGGAGTACTGGTCGCACAGTTCGCCCGTGGGGGAGACCCGTTTCCCGATGAGGCCGGTCTCCTTCGCCTCGGCCACACTCATCCCCAGTTTCAGCTCCCCGATCCCGGTGTCCGACAACACCAGCGCCGCCGGCGAGCTGCTTACGGCGCCCGTCGGCTCAGGGGCATCGGCCGAGGAATCCCCTCCGCACCCCGCCAGCGCCCCCGTCACCACGCCGGCGACAACCAACGTCGCCGCGAATCCCCTGCCAACCATCCTGGTCATCCCCTGTGCTTCCGGTCCTTTTCCCCGCACGGCACTTCCCTGTCGTCCCCCTCAACACGCCTACCCACGTCCTATGGTTGTCCTGAGTCAGAAAGATTTTCCAAGGCCCGAAGACGCTGCCGAAGGGAATGACATGACGATCGAGCAGATCGACCCGGCGACCACCGCGCTCGTGCTGATCGAGTACCAGAACGACTTCACCACCGAGGGCGGGGTGCTGCACGGCGCAGTGGCCCCGGTGATGGAGAGCACCGGGATGCTGAGCAAGACCAGCGCGGTGGTGCAGGCCGCGCGCACGGCGGGGGTAACCGTGATGCATGCGCCCATCACGTTCGCCGAGGGGTACAACGAGATCAGCTCGCACCCGTACGGCATCCTCAAGGGAGTCGTCGACGGCAAGGCGTTCGTCAAGGGCTCGTGGGGTGCGGCGATCACCGACGAACTGGCGCCGCAGAGCGGTGACATCGTGATCGAGGGCAAGCGCGGCCTGGACACGTTCGCCAGCACCAACCTCGACTTCATCCTGCGCAGCAAGGGCATCCGCACGATCGTCCTGGGCGGGTTCCTGACCAACTGCTGTGTCGAGTCGACCATGCGCAGCGGCTACGAGAACGGCTACCGGGTGATCACCCTGTCCGACTGTATGGCCGCCACCTCCGCCGAGGAGCACGACAACGCACTACGTTTCGACTTCCCCATGTTCTCGGTCCCGGCCACCGCCAATGAGCTCCTGTCCGCCATGAGGTGACCAAAACCAAATGGGGGACGTTTGTGGGCACGGGGCCCACAAACGTCCCCCATTGGGGTTTGCTGGGTAGGTCAGACGGCGTCGGCCAGCGTCTTGAACTCCTCGTCGGTCAGCTTCACGTCAGCGCCGCCGAGGTTTTCCTCGAGGTGCTTCACCGAGCCGGTGCCGGGGATCGGAACCATGACGGGGGAGCGGCGCAGCAGCCAGGCGAGCGCGAGCTGCGACGTAGTGGCGCCGGGGTGGTTGCTCGCGACCTTCTCCAGAGGGCCGCCCGGGCGGGCCAGGCTGCCGGCGTTGACCGGCGCCCACGGAATGAACGCGATGCCCTGCTGCTCGCAGTAGTCCAGCACGTCTTCGGCCCGGCGGTCGCCCATGTTGTAGCGGTTCTGCACCGAGGCGACGGGGAGGCCGGCGGCCTGCGCGGCCTTGATCTCCTCGACGCTGACCTCGGAGAGCCCGACCTGCAGGGCCAGGCCCTCGTCGACGAACTTCTTGACCTCGGCGAACGTCTCTTCGCGGGGGGTCTTGGCGTCGATCCGGTGCAGCTGCCACAGCGGGATCTGCTCCAGACCCAGCCGGCGCAGCGACATCATGATGCACTGACGCAGGTATTCCGGACGGCCCAGCGGGGGCCAGACGTCGGGGCCGCTGCGGGTGAGGCCGCCCTTGGTGGCGATGACGACGTCGCCGTAGCCGGTGCCGTCGTGCAGGGCTTCCTTGATCAGGTCCTCGGAGATGTAGGGACCGTAGCTGTCGGCCGTGTCGATGAACGTCACCCCGAGCTCGACCGCCCGGCGCAGCACCTGGATCGCGGCGTCGTGGTCCTTCGGCGGGCCCCAGATGCCCTCACCGGTGATCCGCATCGCCCCGAATCCCAGGCGGGCGACCTTCCGGCCGCCGAGCTCGATGGTCCCGCTGTCGGCTACTGCCATGGATCTTTGCCTCCGTCGAATCAGGCCAGGTGGGTCGTCAGTGGCCAACTCCGGGGCCGGTTCGCTGCTTCCCTTTCGGGCAACAAAGTTTTCCAAGGCAACCGCCGATGGACGTTTGTGAGCAGCGATCGAGGCCCACAAACGTCCACAATTGAGCAGTTTGGTTCTACTGCTCTTCGCTGATCCGGGTCAGCCAGTGCTGGAGCATCGCTTCTTCCACCGGCTCCAGAATGCCGCTGCCGGTAAGAGCGAGCTGCGAGCGCAGCTGCCGTGCTGCGTCGGCCACCGGATCGGCGTTGCTCCGTGAAAGGGGTTCCGTAAGCACGGCTGCGAACGCGGCATCACGAGCGCGATGGGAGAGGCTCTCGTCGAACAGGTCAGGCTGGGCGATGCGGTTCAGCGCGACTCCGACGTTGGCCGAAAGGATGAGCTGCGCGGCCTGATTCACTTCCATCCGGAGTGCGCCGACGGCTGAGCAGCGCAGCAGGGCGGCCTCGAGCAGTCCGAGGATGCGACGCCGGGCCTTGCTGTGCGAACGCGCCCGGGGGGCGAACATCAGCTGGTAGAGCGCGGGATTGGCCTCGGCGAAGGCGTGGTGGTCGTCCCAGCCGGCGTAGAGGTCGGCCACCGGATCGGTGGTCTTCTCCAGCTGGGCCTTCTGCTGCGCGTACCGTTCGAACCCGGCGTCGGCCACTGCGTCGAGCAGACCGCGCTTGTCGCCGAACAGCCGGTACAGCCGGGGCTGGGTGACCCCGACGGCCTCGCAGACCGCCCGGGTGGCGATGTCGTTGTCTGCGGATTCGGTGAGCAGGCGCTCGGCGGCCTCGACGAGCGCGGCGCGCAGGGTGGCGTCGTCATCTGCGCGAGTCCGTTCCGAGACAGTCATGGATCGATGATACGGCTTATGCGTAGCGTTCCTCATCCCGGCCGTGTGAAGATCAGGACATGTGTGACTATTTGTCCTGGCACGACGAGGCGTACCGCGATTCGGGCTCGCCACTGTCCTGGCGGTTGTCGCGGGTGCGGCACCACGTCGAACAGGTACTGGACGCGGCGGCCGGGCGCCCAGTGAAGGTGCTGAGCCTCTGCGCCGGTGACGGAAGAGACCTGATCGGGGTTCTGTCGACCCGGCCGGACCGGGACCGGGTGTCCGGCACGCTGGTCGAACTGCATCCGCAGCTGGCCGGGCGGGCGCGGACCGCCATTGCCGCGGGCGACCTGCGACTGGAGGTGCTCGAGGCCGACGCCGGCGACCCGGCGGTCTGCGAAGGGCTGATCCCGGCCGATCTGGTGTTGATGGTCGGGATCTTCGGCAACATCAGCGACGAGGATCTGGAGCGCGCGATCCGCGCGGCCCCGGCCTTCTGCCGCCCCGGAGGCACGCTGATCTGGTCGCGTGGGCGGGACGCGGACATCCTCGACCTGAACGAGAAGGTCCGCGCCTGGTACGCCGAGGCCGGCCTGAGCGAGGTCGCCTACGAAAAGCTCGACGACGCGGACGGGGAACTGCCGGCCCTGGGCGTGGTGCGCCACGACGGCGAGACGGTGCCGCTGGATGCGTCGCGGAGGTTGTTCACGTTCATTCGGTGAGCGCTGCCGGGGCGTCGCAAAAAGCGCGTAGCCGTGTCACGATCCGGGCATGCGGGACGAAACGCCCACACGGCTGGCGCGCAGCCACCATCTCGCGCCTGCCCCGGGCACCGGATGGTGGCTGGCCGCGGCCGCCTGCGCCATCGCGTCCTTCTTCTTCTGGCTCGCGGACGTGCTCGGCGGGTTGCTGGTCGTGCTGGGTGGAACGGTGCTGCCGGGGCGGGTGCCGGTGCAGGCCCTGGCGTTCGGGGGACTGGCGCTGGGGGCGCTCGGCGTCGGCCGTCGGCGTTGGCCGGGTGCCCGCCGCGTAGTCACGTCGGGCAAGCCGGTTCTGTCGAAGCTGGACAAGACGGTTCCGGCGCCCGTGCGCAAGCTGCTGGTCATCTGTGCACTGCTGCTCAGCGTCCTGGTTCAGGGGGCGCACCTGCTCTACGCCTCGAACACCACCGAGCTCACGCCGGCTGCTCCAAGGGGATGCCTGATCGTCGCGGGGGAGAGCACTTTTCTGCGCGCCGGCGGGGGCTCGATCTACCAGGCCGGCGGGTCCTGGGGGCTGGCGCGTGAGATCGCTACGTTCGCCACCGACAACGGGGCTCAGCCTTTTGCGGCGGGGGCCTACCGCCTGGCCTGGGACGGTGAGGTGGGCCGGCTGGATCAGCTGGAAGGCGTGGTGCTGGCCTCGGCCCGGGAACGGATGGAACTGCAGCTGCACTGTTCCTGAGCGGCCTCAGGACGGGTCGGCCTCGGGGTTACCGGAGTCGCGCCTGCGCTTGTTCTCTTCCCACTTCCTGAGCGCCTCGTCGTATTCCCGGTCGATGCGTTCCTGGTCCTGCCGCAGCCGGTCGTCGATGTCCGAGGTGTCGGGCCGGGACCGCTGCGGGCGCTCGGCCTCGGGAAAACCACTGGCCGGCCCCGGTCGCCCGGACGCCGGACGGCCGGGCGACTGCTTCGGGCGGCCGGCCACCAGCCAGGCGATGCCGCCGACGAAGGGGAAGAACAGGATCAGCAGGATCCAGCCGAGCTTGGGCAGGTTGCGCACCAGGGCCGAGTCGGTCTGGATGCAGTCGATCAGGCAGTAGATCAGCAGGCCGAGCTGGATCAGCACGGGCAGGAACCGGATCACGTCGGGTACTCCTCGCATCGAGCTCGAGATGCGAGCTGGGGGAAGGCGGTTTCCGAGCACGGATCCTAGGGGTTCGCTGTGCTCCCGGCTACGGCCGCGAGGTGCGGCGGGGGTGCCCCGGCCGAGGCACCCCCGCTCCGGTCACCAGCCGCGCTCGCGCCACTCGGGCAGGCTCGGGCGCTCGGCGCCGAGCGTGGTGTCCTTGCCGTGGCCCGGATACACCCAGGTCTCGTCCGGGTAGACCGCGAAGAGCCGCTGCTCCACGTCGGCGATGAGGCTCTCGAAGTTCTCCTCGTCGTCGAAGGTGTTGCCGATTCCGCCCGGGAACAAGCTGTCGCCGGTGAACGCGTGCACACTGCCGTCGGAGCTGGTCAGCACCAGGGTGACCGAGCCGGGCGTGTGGCCGCGCAGGTGCACCACCGCGAGCGTGAGCTCACCCACCGCCACCTGGTCGCCGTGCCGCAGGCGGGCGTCCGGGGGCACCGGGAGTGCATCGGCGTCGTCCTCGCCGGCCAGGGTGGGAGCCTTGGTGCCGGCCGCGACCTCGGCCAGGGCCCGGTGGTGGTCCCAGTGCTGGTGCGTGGTGACGATGCCGCGCAGCGGCCCGCCCCCCTCACGGATCAGGGCGTGAACTCTCTCGGCGTCGTCCGCCGCGTCGATCAGCAACTGCTCGCCGGTGGCCCGGCAGGTGATCAGGTACGCGTTGTTGTCCTGCGGCGAGACGCTCGCCTTCCGGATCACCGCGTCGGGCAGCTCACGCACGTCAGCCGGCCCGCCCTGGGTGACTTCTCCGCTGTAGACCATGGGCATACCCTGCCATCCCCCTCCGGGGACGGCGGGCAGGGCGGCGGCAAGGACGCAGCACCGCGCACGTCGTGGGCCCGGCCGCAGCGAAAGTCTGGAAGAACGGGCATCGACTCAGGGTTTCCGGTGCAGCCGGAGGGGCCGCAGGTGCGTGCGTGACCTGAGTGGACGTGGTGCCCCGGAGGGGCTGATGTTCTTCTTGTCCGGATCGGCCGGTGCCTGGAGACCGTTCGAATCGAAGACTGTCGGTGGGGGCACCTAGCATGGCCTGCGTGAGTGACCGACTTATCGTTCGCGGAGCCCGCGAGCACAACCTCAAGGACGTCTCGCTCGACCTTCCTCGTGACGCGCTGGTGGTTTTCACCGGTCTGTCCGGGTCGGGCAAGTCCTCTCTGGCGTTCGACACCATCTTCGCCGAGGGGCAGCGCCGGTACGTCGAGTCGCTGTCCGCCTACGCCCGCCAGTTCCTCGGCCAGATGGACAAACCCGACGTCGACTTCATCGAGGGGCTGTCACCGGCCGTCTCGATCGACCAGAAGTCCACGTCGCGTAATCCGCGCTCCACCGTGGGCACGATCACCGAGGTGTACGACTACCTCCGGCTGCTCTGGGCCCGGGCGGGCCGGGCGCACTGCCCGGTCTGCGGCGAGGCGATCACCAAGCAGACCCCGCAGCAGATCGTCGACCGGCTGCTCGAGCTGCCCGAGGGCACCCGGTTCCAGGTGCTGGCCCCGGTCGTGCGGGCGCGCAAGGGTGAGTTCGTCGACCTCTTCGCCGACCTGCAGACCAAGGGCTTCTCCCGGGCCCGGGTCGACGGGGCGGTGGTGTCCCTGGCCGACTCGCCCACCCTGGACAAGCGCTACAAGCACACCATCGAGGTGGTGGTCGACCGGCTCTCCGCCAAGGCCTCCTCCAAGCAGCGCCTCACCGACTCGGTCGAGACCGCCCTGCAGCTGGCCAACGGCATCGTGGTGGCCGAGATGGTCGACGAGCCGGAAGACTCCCCGGCCCGCGAGCGTCGCTTCAGCGAGAAGATGGCCTGCCCCAACGAGCACCCGATCGCGATCGACGACATCGAGCCGCGGGTGTTCTCGTTCAACAACCCGTTCGGTGCCTGCCCCGAGTGCACCGGTATCGGGGTCAAGCTCGAGGTCGACCCCGAGCTGCTGGTGCCCGACGAGGACCTGACGCTGGCCGAGGGCGCGATCGTGCCCTGGACCCAGGGCTCGGCCGAGTACTTCCTGCGGCTGATGAAGGCGCTCGGCAAGGACCTCGGCTTCACCGTGAACACGCCCTGGCGGGCGCTGCCCGAGCGGGCGAAGACGGCCCTGCTGCAGGGTCAGGACTACGAGGTCCACGTCAAGTTCAAGAACCGCTTCGGCCGGGAACGCTCGTACACCACCGGTTTCGAGGGGGTGATCCCGTTCATCCAGCGCCGTCACTCCGAGACCGAGTCGGAGTGGAGCCGGGAGCGGTACGAGGGCTTCATGCGGGAGATCCCGTGCCCGGTCTGCAAGGGCACCCGGCTCAAGCCCGAGGTGCTGGCCGTCACCGTGGGCGGCAAGTCGATCGCCGAGGTCTGCTCGCTGCCGCTCACCGAGGCCGCCGAGTTCCTGGGCGGCCTGCAGCTGAACAAGCGTGAGAAGCAGATCGCCGACCAGGTGCTGAAGGAGATCCACGCCCGCATCGGCTTCCTGCTCGACGTCGGCCTGACCTACCTCTCGCTCGACCGCGCGGCCGGCACCCTGTCCGGCGGCGAGGCCCAGCGCATCCGGCTGGCCACGCAGATCGGTTCCGGTCTGGTCGGCGTGCTCTACGTGCTCGACGAGCCCAGCATCGGCCTGCACCAGCGCGACAACCGGCGCCTGATCGACACTCTCACCCGGCTGCGCAACCTGGGCAACACGCTGATCGTGGTCGAGCACGACGAGGACACGATCCGCGCGGCCGACTGGGCGGTCGACATCGGCCCGGGCGCCGGCGAGCACGGTGGTCACGTCGTGCACTCCGGCACCGTCAAGGAGCTGTACGAGCACCCCGAGTCGCTCACCGGCATGTACCTGTCCGGCCGCAAGGCGATCGAGATCCCGCAGATCCGCCGCCCGCGCGACCCCAAGCGTCAGCTCACCGTGATCGGCGCCCGCGAGCACAACCTCAAGGGCCTGGACGTCTCGTTCCCCCTGGGGTGCCTGGTCTCGGTCACCGGGGTCAGCGGCTCGGGCAAGTCCACGCTGGTCAACGACATCCTCTACACCGTGCTGGCGAACAAGCTGAACGGCGCCCGCCAGGTGCCGGGCCGGCACAAGACGGTGAAGGGCCTGGAGCACCTGGACAAGGTGGTCCACGTCGACCAGAGCCCGATCGGCCGCACCCCGCGCTCCAACCCGGCCACCTACACCGGCGTGTGGGACCACGTGCGCAAGCTGTTCGCGCAGACCCAGGAGGCCAAGGTCCGCGGCTACCAGCCGGGCCGGTTCTCGTTCAACGTCAAGGGCGGGCGCTGCGAGGCGTGCTCCGGTGACGGCACGATCAAGATCGAGATGAACTTCCTGCCCGACGTCTACGTGCCGTGCGAGGTCTGCCACGGGGCCCGGTACAACCGGGAGACCCTGGAGGTGCACTTCAAGGGCAAGACCGTGGCCGACGTGCTGGACATGCCGATCGAGGAGGCGGCCGACTTCTTCGAGGCGGTCCCGGCGATCGCCCGGCACCTGCGTACCCTGGTCGACGTCGGCCTGGGCTACGTCCGGCTCGGTCAGTCCGCCCCCACCCTCTCCGGTGGTGAGGCGCAGCGGGTGAAGCTGGCCAGCGAACTGCAGAAGCGTTCCACCGGCCGCAGCGTCTACGTGCTCGACGAGCCGACCACCGGTCTGCACTTCGAGGACATCCGCAAGCTGCTCCTGGTGCTGCAGGGGCTGGTGGACAAGGGCAACTCGGTCATCGTCATCGAGCACAACCTCGACGTGATCAAGAGCTCCGACTGGATCGTCGACCTCGGTCCCGAGGGCGGCAGCGGCGGCGGCACCCTGGTCGCCGAGGGCACCCCGGAAGACGTGGCGGCTGTCCCGGAGAGCCACACCGGTCGCTTCCTGGCCGACATGCTCGAGATCGAGAACCCGAACGCGGTCGAGGGCCGGGTGGCGGCGATCAAGAAGTCGCGCTCGGTCGCGGCCGCCACCGGCACCCGGAAAGCGGCCACCGCCAAGGCTCTTCCGGCCACGGCGACGGCCACCGCGAAGACGGGGACCAGGAGCACCGGCGCGGCCAAGACCACGCCGGCCGCCAAGAAGGCCCCGGCGAAGAAGGCCCCGGCCAAGAAGGCGACCCCCTCGGCCCGCACGGCGGCCAAGCGGATCGACCTGGAGGGCACCGGCAAGGTGGGCACCCGCCGCAGCTGACCCGAACGAGAAAAGACCGTGTGGATCGCTCGCCCGCAGCTGATCCGCACGGTCTTTTTCGTTGCCGGGCACCGGATCGTCGGATGCCGAGGGGACGGCACACCCAGGAAGCCCTGGCTGTCGGTAACGCGACACGTTCCCAGCCGGCCCGGGTCCTGCCCGAGCGCCGTTGTCTGGTTGTGACCACAAAGCGCGAATTGCGGCTTTGGCTGGCAACATACTTCTCCTGACCAGTTCCGGTGAGTCATCACCGGAGCCGGGCCGACTTCGCCGTGCCCTCTTTTCCTTACGTCGTCAGGAGTTTCCGCGTGTCCTTTTCAGAGGCCGTCAACACGGTTCTCAAGCAGAAGTACGCCACCTTCTCGGGCCGCGCCCGGCGCTCGGAGTACTGGTGGTTCTTCCTGGCCGCGGTCCTGGTCAACTTCGTGGCCACGATCATCCTGGCCCTCGGCCTGGCCGTCGCCGAGGACCTGCCCGCCGTGGCCGTGGTCGC
Organism: Kineosporia sp. NBRC 101677; assembly: GCF_030269265.1. Classification (NCBI taxonomy): domain Bacteria; kingdom Bacillati; phylum Actinomycetota; class Actinomycetes; order Kineosporiales; family Kineosporiaceae; genus Kineosporia; species Kineosporia sp. NBRC 101677. The sequence continues at coordinate 32,909 of NZ_BSTA01000007.1, read as the reverse complement.
CGGGATCATCTACGCCGTGGTCTACCTCGGAACGCTCATCCCGCTCCTGGCGGCGCAGGTCCGCCGTCTGCACGACGTCGGGCGCAGCGGCTGGTGGATGCTCATCGCCCTGGTACCGCTCGGCTCGCTCGTGCTCCTGGTCTTCGCGGTGCTCGACAGCGAAGCCGGCCAGAACAAGTGGGGCCCGAACCCCAAGGGCCTGGAGCACGGTTACGGGCACCCCGGTTTCGCCCAATAGTGCAGTGCGCGCAGGACAACCGATCGTCCTCGGCGGGCGTCTGAGGACCGAGCCAGGAAATCCCGGCCCTCTGGAGAGGAATCCAACGTCATGCGTCGCATCCTGATCGCCACCGGCCTCGCCGCCACCCTCGCCCTGGGTGGCGCCACCGCCGCCGAGGCCGCGCCCAAGAACAAGCCGTGCGTCACCCTGAAGGAGTTCGGCAAGGTGGACGTGGGCATGTCCAAGGCCAAGGTGGCAAAGATCTTCGGTACCAAGGGAACCCGCGAGAGCCTGGGCGAAGAGAGCCACGGTTACACCCAGGAGGTGCGCTCCTACAAGGTCTGCAAGGAGCCCACCGCCGTCGTCGAGGTCACCTTCCACTCCGGCGACCAGCTTCCGTCCACCAAGGTGGGCTGGACGTTCCGCAAGGTCTGGACGGAGCAGTGGACCCAGTGACCTGTTGACCGGCCGTCCCGAAGGGGCAGATCGACTATCTTCTGCCCCTTCGGTAGGCCACGATGTCGTGATGTCCGCAGAACAACCCAATGGCCGGGTTCCTGACAGCGCCTACTTCGACCGCTGGTACGCGGACATGGACATCTCGCCGGTCAAGGACGAGATCATGGCGCGGCACCTCGGCGTCCCCGGGACCTACGCCGGTTCCACCGGGGCCCTGCCCTGGGAAGGCCTCGACGAGATCGCCCGTGAGCTGCGGCTGCAGCCCGGCGACGCGCTCGCGGACATCGCCTGCGGACGTGGTGGCTACGGCATCGAGCTGGCAAGACGTTGCGGAGCGCGCCTTTTCGGAGTCGACTTCTCGGCCGTGGCGCTGAAGCACGCCGAGACCACCGCGCACCGCCACCTCGAAGAACACCGGGCCGGCTTCGCGGTGGGCACGCTCACCGCCACGAGTCTGCCCTCGCACGGGGTGAACGCTCTGCTGTGCACCGACTCGGTGCAGTTCGCCGAGCCGCCCGCCGCCGCGCTCGAGGAGTTCCGGCGAGTGCTGGTCAGCGGCGGCCGCCTGGCCCTCACCACCTGGCAACCCACCCGGCCCGACCCGCGTACCCCGCCCCGGATCAAGGCCCTTCACCTACGTCGCGACCTCGAACGCCTGGGGTTCAAGGAGATCACCCTGGCCCGCCGCGCCCGCTGGCGGGCGATCGAGTGGGCGCTGTACGAAGAGGTGGTGGCCACCCCGAACGACGGCCGCGACCTGGCCCTGGCCTCGATCCAGCAAGAGGCCCGGCGGTCGCTGGAACAGTTCGACAGCCTGCAGCGCATCGTCGTCTACGCCACCGCGCCGTAAAGCAGGCTCAGCAGCTCAGATCCCCGTCGGAGAACACGAGATCGGCCCGATCACCCAGTATGGCCTGCAACAGGGTGTCGAGAAGACGTAGGTGCGCCTGCCGAGCCTCGCGGGTGGCCTGTTCGATGCGCTGCAGTTCGGCGTCCACCGCAGCCCCGGCCCCGGACCGAGCGTCTTCCAGCGTGCGCACCCGGGCATTGCGCTCGCCGACCCGGGCGCCTGGCGCCAGTTCTCGTACGAGTCGACCTCGTCCCACTCCACTCGTTCGGTGGGGTGCCGGCGGCCAGGTAGGCATCCAGAAGCGATGTGCGGTCGTACTGCGACATACCGGAAGGCTAGGTGGTGACGAACCACCGAACCTGAGGACGCGTGTGGTCAGGGCTCGATCAGACTCCGGAGCGCCGCCACGTGCTCCTCGTAGGCCTGCCGGCCCTCCGGTGTCAGCTGCACCCAGGTCTTCACCCGCCCGCGCCCGGTCGGCTTGGACATCGTCAGATATCCGGCCTCCTGCAGTGCTTTCAGGTGTTTGCTCAGCACCGAGTCGGCCACCCCGAGCAGGTCGCGCAGCACCGCGAACTCGGCGCTGGTGGTGGCCTGGAGAAAGGCGCAGATGCGCAGCCGGTGCGGCGCGTGGATCATTTCGTTGAACCGCCCGGTCATGACACCGTGGCCCGCAGGTTCTCGCGCAGCGCACTGTCGTAGCGGCGCCCCAGGACCACGGTGGCCACCTCTTGGTGGGGGCCGGCCGTAGGCCGATCCAGAGAGGGGGCGAAGGATGCCATCCGCCGTTGGGGTGAAGGCTCGCACCCGGTGGTTGACGGCCCCCGACGGCATCGGTCACGATGTCCGCCCGGCGCGGCCATGACATCTTCACAGGTCAGGCGCCCTCGGCAGGAGGAACAAGCACAGTGGCCCAACGAAGTCGATACGTACTGGGCCTGCTCGGGGTAGCGGTGGTGGCCGGCCTGCTGGTGGCCGGTGTCGTGGCAACGCGGGGTGGTTCCGCGGCGAACGCCGACGACCTGCCCACGAGAACCGTGCGTCCGTCGCTGGTGTTCCAGGAGCCCACGCCCGCGGCCACTGCGGCCACCTCGTTCGGCGCGGGCAGCTACGTCGTGGGCCGCGACATCGAGCTGGGCCGCTACTCCGGGGGCCTCGACCGCGAGGTGATCGCCAACTGCTTCTGGCAACAGACCGACACCGAAGGCGCCGAGCTGGACAACGACGGCAAGGACCGTCCGAATCAGGTGCTCACGCTGCTGACGGAAGGCACCCGGCTGGTCGTGGCCGGCGAGCACTGCACGTTCGACCGTCTGCCCGACTGACCCGAGCCGTACGGAACTGAAGACGCGTGTGGGCCAGGCCCACACGCGTCTTCAGTTGGTGCTCCTAGTGGGGATCGTAGGCGAGGTTGGGACGGAGGATCTTCTCCACCTCGGCCCGCGAGACCCCGCGGCGCTGGGCGTAGTCGGCGACCTGGTCCGAACCGATCCGGCCCACCGTGAAGTACCGGGAGGACGGGTGGGCGAAGATCAGGCCGCTCACCGCGGCGGCGGGGGACATCGCGTAGTTCTCGGTCAGCGTGATGCCCACCTGGGGGGCCTTCAAGAGGTCGAAAAGCTCCGTCTTGAGCGCGTGGTCGGGAGAGGCCGGGTAACCCAGCGCCGGCCGGATGCCCCGGAAGCGCTCGGCGTGCAGGTCTTCCAGCACCGGCTGGGCGTCGGGCTCGAACCACTCGCGGCGCGCCTGCAGGTGCAGGTGCTCGGCGAACGCCTCGGCCAGGCGGTCGGCCAGGGCCTTGACCATGATGGCGCGGTAGTCGTCGTTCTGCGCCTCGTAGGAGGCGGCCAGCTTTTCCGCGCCCTGGATCGCGACCGCGAAACCGCCCACGTGGTCGCCCATTCCGGCGGGGGCCACGTAGTCGGACAGGCAGCGGTTAGGGCGCCCTTCGGGCTTGACCGTCTGCTGGCGCAGCATCGGGAACTTGACGCCGTTCTCCAGGACGATGTCGTCGCCCTCGGAGTGGGCCGGCCAGAAGCCGTAGGCCCCCTGCGCGGTGAAGTGCCCGGCCTCGATGATCTCGTCGAGCAGGGTCTGCGAGTCGTCCCAGAGGTCGCGCGCGGCCGGGTTCTCCAGGATCGCCGGGTACTTGCCCTTCATCTCCCAGGCCAGGAACAGGAACGTCCAGTCGACCATCGCCCGCAGCTCGTTCAGGTCGGCGGTGACCGCGCGCATCCCGGTGAACGTGGGCGTGGGGATCTCGGAGAAGTCGACCTTCTCGGCGTTCACCCGGGCCTGGGTGAGCGAGAGCAGGGGGTTGGCGCGGCGGTTGGCGTGCGCCTCACGCAGGCGCTCCTGCTCGGTGCGGGTGTCGGCGACGAACCCGTCGTGCTGCTCGGGGCTGAGCAGGGCGGAGGCCACGCCGACCACCCGGGAGGCGTCGAGCACGTGCACGGTGGCGCCCTCGTAGGCGGTGGCGATGCGCACGGCCGTGTGCTGACGGGAGGTGGTGGCCCCACCGATCAGCAGCGGGGTGTTCATGCCGCGCCGCTGCATCTCCTCGGCGACGTTGACCATCTCGTCGAGCGAGGGCGTGATCAGGCCGGAAAGGCCCACCATGTCGGCCTCCTCGTCGACCACGGTCTGCAGGATCTTCGCGGCCGGCACCATCACCCCGAGGTCGATCACCTCGTAGTTGTTGCAGCCCAGCACCACTCCGACGATGTTCTTGCCGATGTCGTGCACGTCGCCCTTGACCGTGGCGAGCACGACCTTGCCGGCGTTGGCCCGCCCCGAGGGCACGTTGCCCAGCCGCAGCGCCTCGGCCTTCTCGGCCTCCATGTACGGCTCGAGGTAGGCCACCGCGCGCTTCATCACCCGGGCGCTCTTGACCACCTGGGGCAGGAACATCTTGCCGGCGCCGAACAGGTCGCCGACCACCTTCATCCCGTCCATCAACGGGCCCTCGATCACCTCGAGGGGACGGGCGGCCTGCTGACGGGCCTCCTCGGTGTCGGCCTCGATGTAGTCCACGTTGCCGTGCACCAGCGCGTAACTCAGCCGCTCGTTCACCGGCGCCTCGCGCCACGAGAGGTCGACCACACGCTTGGTGCCCGCACCGCTCACCGTGCCCGCGAACGTCACCAGCCGGTCGGTGGCGTCCTCCCGGCGGTTGAACAGCACGTCCTCGATCAGCTCGAGCAGGTCCTTCGGGATGTCCTCGTAGACCGCGAGCTGACCGGCGTTCACGATGCCCATGTCCAGTCCGGCGCGCACCGCGTGGAACAGGAAGGCCGAGTTCATCGCCTCGCGCACCACGTTGTTGCCACGGAAGGCGAACGACAGGTTGGAGATACCGCCGGACAGCCGGACGCCCGGGCAGCGCTCCTTGATCCGGGGCAGCGACTCGATGAACGCCCGCGCGTAGTCGTTGTGCTCGCTCATGCCGGTGGCCACGGCCAGCACGTTCGGGTCGAAAATGATGTCCTCGGCGGGGAATCCGACCTCGTTGACCAGCAGGTCGTAGGCCCGTCCGCAGATCTCCACCCGGCGGTCGGCGGTGTCGGCCTGACCGGTCTCGTCGAAGGCCATCACCACCACGCCCGCGCCGTAACGGCGGATCCGGCGGGCGTGCTCGAGGAAGACCTCCTCGCCCTCCTTCAGGCTGATCGAGTTGACGATCCCCTTGCCCTGCAGGCACTTCAGCCCGGCCTCGAGCACGCTCCACTTGGAGCTGTCGACCATCACCGGGATCCGGGCCACCTCGGGCTCGGTGGCGATCAGGTTCAGGAAGGTCACCATGGCCTGCTCGCTGTCGAGCAGGTCGGCGTCCATGTTCACGTCGAGCACGTTGGCGCCGCCGCGGACCTGGTCCAGGGCCACCTCGACGGCGGTCTGGTAGTCGTCGGCCTCGATCAGCCGGCGGAACTTGGCCGAGCCGGTGACGTTGGTGCGCTCGCCGATCATCACGAAACCGGTGGTCTCGGTGATGTTCATCGGCTCCAGGCCGCTGAACCGGGTCTGCGGCTCGATGCTGGGCCGCGGCCGCGGCGGCAGGTCCTTCACCCTCTGGGCGATCGCCGCGATGTGCGCGGGGGTGGTGCCGCAGCAGCCGCCGACCACGTTGACCAGGCCGTCGGCGGCGAAACCGCCGACCAGGTGGCTGGTCTCGCCCGGCTCCTGCTCGTACTCGCCGAACGAGTTGGGCAGGCCGGCGTTCGGGTGGCTGGCGGTGTAGGTGCCGGCCAGCCGGGCGAGATCGGCCACGTAGGGACGCATCTCGGCGGCCCCCAGCGCGCAGTTCACGCCCACGACGAGCGGGTTCGCGTGCTCGATGGAACGCCAGAAGGCCTCCACCGTCTGCCCGGAGAGGGTGCGGCCGCTGGCGTCGACGATCGTGATCGAGAACCAGACCGGCAGGTCGGGGGCGACGTCCTGGGCCGCGGCCGAGGCGGCCTTGGCGTTCAGCGTGTCGAAGATGGTCTCGATCAGCAGCAGGTCGACGCCACCGTCGCGCAGCGCCTCGATCTGCTCGGCGTAGGAGGCGTAGACCTGCTCGAACGTGACGGCCCGGAAGGCCGGGTCCTCCACCTTCGGCGAGAGCGACAGCGTGACGTTCAGCGGGCCGACCGAACCGGCCACGTAGCGCTTCACACCGGTCTGCTCGAAGGCCTCGTCGGCGGCCTGGCGGGCGATCCGGGCGGCTTCCAGGTTCATCTCGCGCACCATCGACTCCAGGCCGTAGTCGGCCTGCCCGATGCTCGTGGCGGTGAAGGTGTTGGTGGTGGTGATGTCGGCCCCGGCGGCCAGGTACTGCCGGTGGATGTCGAGGACGACCTCGGGCTTGGTGATGTTGAGCAGGTCCGGGTCGCCGGTCACGTCTTTCGGATGGTTCGCCAGGCGCGGGTCCTGGTAGTCGTCCGGGGACAGCTTCGCGTTCTGGAACATCGTGCCCCAGGCGCCGTCCAGCACCGCGATCCGGCTGTCCAGAAGCTCGCGCAGCGCGCTCGTACGATCCTGACTCATTCTTGCAACCCCACTCCGACACGGATGACGACACGTTCTGAGAGGGGCGCCCTTGTCGTGCTCGAAGCCGCAGGTGAGCGTGGCGGGAACTGCTCACGCAGTGCCCGTTGCAGCGCCTCTCGCCCCTGGCCGGTCAAAAGTTTACGTGGTAGCGACGCAGAAGCCGAGTTGCGGGGGAGTCACCGGCGCGCGGGGGGCCAGTTCCGCACCTGAAGTAAGGACGTCGGTGAGCCTGCCGGTCCACTCTTCCGGCCGCTGGATCCGGCGCTGGGCTGGGGTGACGCCGGACCGTGGGTGGTTCGGCACCCGTATGGGCGGGTTTCGGGGCCGGAAGGGTGTGGCGCCGAGCACACTGGGGTGTGCGCATCTTGTGGGGAGACCTGCCGGCCCACGTCCGGGACGAGGTCGCGGCCTGGTTCGGTACGCCGGTGGTCGGAGAACAGTCGCAGCCGGGTGGTTTCTCGCCCGGGGTGGCCTCGCGGCTGCAGTTGGCCGACGGGCGCCGGGTGTTCGTGAAGGTGGTCGGCACCTCGCGGAATCCCGACGCGCCTCACTTCCACCGGCGTGAGGCACAGGTGCTGGACTACCTGCCCACGTCTGTGCAGGCCCCTCGGCTGTTGAACTTCTATGACGACGGTGACTGGGTGGCGCTGGTCATCGAGGACGTGGAGGGCCGGCCGCCGCGGCTGCCCTGGCAGGCCGAGGAGCTGGCGCGGGTGATGGCGGCACTGGAACGGATGGCCGAGGACCTGACCCCGGCCCCGCCGGCGGCCACCCGTGCGTTCGCCGACGTGATAGCCCGGAAGCTCAGCGGATGGCGGGAGTTCCGGGACTGCGAACATCTCGTGCCGGACCCCTGGGCCCGCGAGCACCTGGAGTCCCTGATCGCGCTGGAGGCCCGGGCCCCGGCCGCGGCGCGCGGCTCCACTCTTCTGCATGCTGATCTGCGCGACGACAACCTGCTGATCACCGCCGACGGTGAGGTGGTCGTGGTGGACTGGCCGCACGCGGCGGTGGGGGCCGCCTGGTGCGACTTCCTGCTCTTCCTGCCCAGCGCCGCAGCCTTCGGTGGGGTTGCGCCCGGATCGGCCTGGGCGCAGTTCGGCCCGGCTCGCGCGGCCGCGCCCGACGACGTGAATGCCGTGCTGGCCGCCGTCACCGGATTCTTCCTGCACCAGGCCTCACTGCCCGCGCCGCAGAACCTGCCCACGTTGCGCGCGTTCCAGCGGGCCCAGGGACACGCGGCGCTGGGTTGGTTGCGGGAAAGGGTGGACGGGCGGGGCCAGGATGGGTTTGATCGATGTTTTGACCGATAAGTCGCAGAGGTGGGGAGCGCGATCGTGGGGGAAGTCAAGAGCCTGACGCAGGGCGAGGCCGAGGAGCGGGCGGGGCTGCTGGACGTGCAGCGCTACGACATCGCCGTTGATCTGACCGATCTGCCGACCGGGCCGGTGGTGCGCACGGTCTCGACCATCACCTTCACCTGTGCCCGGCCGGGGGCGTCCACCTTCGTCGACGCCGCGGCCCGCGTGCTGGGCGCCACCCTGAACGGCCGCGAGCTCGGCCCGGCGGCGCAGGGGCGGCTGCCGCTGGACGATCTGGCCGAGAGCAACGTCCTGGTGGTCGAGTGCGAGCAGGCCGACACCCGGGAGGGCGCCGGGGTGCACAAGGCGGTGGACCCGGCCGACGGCGAGGTCTACCTCTGGATGACGTTCGAGCCGGACCAGGCCCGGTTCGTCTGGGCCTGCTTCGACCAGCCGGACCTGAAGGCCCCGCACGCCTTCACGGTGACCGCCCCCACCGGCTGGACGGTGACCAGCAACTCCGGTGCGGCCCAGACCGAGGCCGCCGGATCGTCCACGGTCTGGAAGTTCGCCCCGACCCCGCCGCTGTCGCCGTACAACACGGTGGTCAACGCCGGCCCGTTCCACCAGGTGCGCCGGTCGGTGGGGGAGTACGACCTCGGGCTGTACTGCCGGCGCTCGCTGGCCGCGGTGCTCGAGCGCGACGCGGACAAGCTGTTCACCGTCACCGCCGAAGGCCTGCAGTTCTTCGGCGAGCAGTTCGGGATGCCCTTCCCGCAGAGCCGTTACGACCAGGTGTTCGTGCCCGAGTTCGGTGGCGCGATGGAGAACTTCGGCTGCGTCACCTGGGCCGACGTGCACCTGCGGCGCAACCCGCCGACCCCCAGCGAGGACGAGCTGCAGGCCCGGATCCTGCTGCACGAGATGGCCCACATGTGGTTCGGCAACATCGTGACCATGCGCTGGTGGGACGACCTGTGGCTGAACGAGTCGTTCGCCGAGTTCGCGGCCAACTGGGCGGCCGCCTCGGCCACCCGCCACACCAGCGCCTGGGCCCGGCACCTCACCGACCAGAAGCTCGAGGCCTACCTGGCCGACCAGGGGCCGGTCTCGCACCCGATCCGCCAGCCGATCCGCGACGTGGCCCAGGCGATGTCGATCTTCGACGCGATCACCTACCCCAAGGGCGCGTCGGTGCTGCGGCAGCTGCAGGTCTACGTCGGCGAGGAGGCCTTCCGGGCCGGGATGACCTCGTACTTCAGCCGTTTCGCCTGGCAGAACACCACCCTGCAGGACCTGGTGGACGAGCTGCGGGCCGCCTCCGGCAAGGACCTGGACGCCTGGCGGGCGGGCTGGCTGGAGACGGCCGGCACCGACCGGTTCACCCTGGAGTTCGCGGACGGGCAGCCGGTTCTGGTGGGGCAGGGCCCGGCCGGGGCGCCGCGCCCGCAGGTGCTCGCGGTCGGTGCCTACCGCGAACAGGACGGGGCTCTGGTGCGCGAGGCCCAGCAGCTCGTCGAGGTCGAGGCGGCGCGCACCCCCGTGGACCTGCCGGCCGGGGCGGACTTCTACCTGCTCAACGACGACGACCTCACCTTCGCGAGCACCCGTCCGGTGGCGTCGGGCGAGGTCGCCGGAAAACTGCCCACGACGATCGCCCGCGCGGTCGCGGTCTCGTCGATCTGGGACGCGTTGCTGGCCGGCGAGGTGAGCGCGGGGCAGACGTTCTCCGGTCTGCTCGCAGCGCTCCGGGTCGAGACCGTGCCCTCCATCGCCGAGACCTACCTGACGCTGGCCGCGAACGTGACCGAGCTCTGGTCGCCCGCGGCGCATCGGGAGCGCCAGGCCGAGGAGCTGGCCGAGGTCTGCCGCGACCTGGCCGGGCAGCCGGCGCTGCGGGCGGCTGCGCTGCGCACCCTGGTCCGGGTCGGCACCGACGTGGAGGAGCTGATCGGCGACGACATCGAGTTGCGCTGGCGGGCCCTGGTGCGGCTGTCCGAGCTCGGGGTCGACACCGGCCCGGCGGTGAGCGACCTGCTGGCCGCCGACCCCGACCCGGACGCCAAGGCCCGGGCCGTCGCCGTACGGGCGGCGGCTCCGGACGCCGAGAGCAAGGCGGAGGTGTGGCAGGCCCTGGCGAACCGCGAGGTGCCGCTGGGGGCGGTGCGCTCGGTTACGACCGCCTTCTGGCGGCCCGGCCAGGACGAGCTCCTGGCCGGGTACGGCGAGAAGTACCTGGCCCTGCTGCCCACCATCCACGCCGGCGGGATGATCCCCGGGCTCTACTACACCGAGGGGATGTTCCCCCTGTTCGGCCAGGACCAGGAGTTCGTGGACCGGGCGCTGGCGGCCACCAAGGCAGACCTGGCGCCGGTGGTGGCGTCCACATTGCTCGGCCGGGCCGACGAGGTCTCGCGGATGCTGCGGGCGCGCAACCGGGAGTGAGACGGCGGGGTCGTCCGGACCGGCAGCACTGCCGGGCGACCCCACGACCGGAAACTGTCGGTGGTGCCGCCTAAGGTGGATCTGTGGCTGATCCGTCTACGTACCGACCCGCGGTCGGAACCATTCCCGAGCAACCCGGGGTCTACCGGTTCCGCGATGCCTCCGGCCGGGTCATCTACGTGGGCAAGGCCAAGAGCCTGCGCCAGCGGCTGAACTCGTACTTCGCCGATCCGGCCGGGCTGCACCCGCGTACCCAGACGATGGTGTTCACCGCCGCCTCGGTGGAGTGGACCACGGTGAACACCGAGGTCGAGGCGCTGCAGCTGGAGTACTCCTGGATCAAGGAGTACGACCCGCGGTTCAACGTGAAGTACCGCGACGACAAGTCCTACCCCTACCTCGCCGTCACCATGGGCGAGGAGTTCCCCCGGGTGCAGGTCATGCGCGGGGCCAAGCGCAAGGGCACGCGCTACTTCGGGCCCTACGCGCACGCCTGGGCGATCCGCGAGACGGTCGACCTGCTGCTGCGGGTGTTCCCGGTGCGCACCTGCAGCAACGGGGTGTTCAAGCGGGCCGGTCAGGTCGGCCGGCCCTGCCTGCTGGGCTACATCGACAAGTGCTCGGCGCCCTGCGTCGGCAAGGTCGACGCCGAGCAGCACCGGCGCCTGGCCGACGACTTCTGCGACTTCATGGGCGGGCGCACCGAGCGCTACGTCAAGCGCCTGGAGCGCGACATGATGCAGGCCTCGCACGACCTGGAGTTCGAGCAGGCGGCCCGGCTGCGCGACGACATCAAGGCGCTGTCGCGGGCGATGGAGAAGAACGCGGTGGTGCTGCCCGACGGCACCGACGCCGACGTGTTCGCCCTGGCCGACGACGAGCTCGAGGCCGCGGTGCAGGTGTTCCACGTGCGCGGCGGCCGGATCCGCGGCCAGCGCGGCTGGGTGGTCGAGAAGGTGGAGGACGTCTCCACCGGCGACCTGGTCGAGCACCTGCTGCAGCAGGTCTACGGCGACACCAACGGTGAGGCGGTGCCCCGCGAGGTGCTGGTGCCGCACGAGCCGCCGGCCCTCGAGGAGGTCGAGAGCTGGCTGGCCGGGCTGCGGGGTTCCCGGGTCGAGGTGCGGGTGCCGCAGCGCGGTGACAAGCGCACCCTGATGGAGACGGTGGCCCGCAACGCCGGCCAGGCCCTCACCCTGCACAAGACCCGCCGGGCGGGCGACCTGACCACCCGGTCCAAGGCGCTGCAGGAGATCCAGGAGGCACTCGACCTGCCCGAGGCGCCGCTGCGGATCGAGTGCTACGACATCTCGCACATCCAGGGCTCCAACGTGGTCGCCTCGATGGTGGTCTTCGAGGACGGGCTGTCCAAGAAGTCCGAGTACCGCAAGTTCACGATCAAGAGCCTGGCCGAGGGCAGCTCCGACGACGTGGCCTCGATCCGCGAGGTGATCAGCCGCCGCTTCCGCCGGCTGCTCGACGAGAAGGCCGGTATCGAGCAGGAGCAGGCCACCCAGGCCGCCGTGGCCGCCGGCGCCGACCCGGCCACCGGCGAGATCCTCGACCAGGCGCCCTCTCTCGAGGAAGAGGGAGGCGTGCCCGCCGGGGTCCCGTCCGGGATCGACCCGGAGACCGGGCGCCCGCGCAAGTTCTCCTACACGCCCAACCTGGTCGTGGTCGACGGCGGCGCCCCGCAGGTGGCCGCCGCCGCGGCGGCGATGCGCGAGCTGGGCATCGAGAACGTGGCGCTCTGCGGTCTGGCCAAACGCCTGGAAGAGGTCTGGATCCCGGACGACGACCAGCCGGTCATCCTGCCGCGTTCCAGCGAGGGCCTGTACCTGCTGCAGCGGGTGCGCGACGAGGCGCACCGCTTCGCCATCACGCACCACCGCCAGCGTCGCAGCACCGCCATGACGGCCAGCGAGCTGGACGCCGTACCCGGCCTCGGCCCGGCCCGGAAGAAGGCGCTGCTGGCCCACTTCGGCTCGGTCAAGAAGCTGCGCGCGGCCTCGGTCGAGGCGATCGCCTCGGTGCAGGGGGTGGGGCCGAAGGTGGCCCAGGCGGTGTCCGACACGCTGAACCCCGACCGGGCCGCCGCCGAGGGCGACACGGTGGTAGGGGAGCAGCCTGTCGCGGTGGACATGGCCACCGGGGAACTGCTCGACTGACCCGGCGAATCCACAGACATCGCCCGACAAGTTCCGACCCGAGAAATTTGGAGTGCACGTGACCAGCACCCCCGAGGTGCCCGGGCCGGCGGGTCCGGCACCATCGGCCCAGCAGTCCTCCACCCCGCAGCCGCCCGCCCCGAACCCGGGCGGCACCTCGGAACCGGTGGCCTCGCAGGCCCTGCCCGCCGAGGCGATGGACTCGGAGTCGATGGTGACCGCGATCGCGCAGACGGTGGCCTCGTCCACCCACACGCCCGCCACCGATCACGACAGCGCGGCGTCCGGCCCGGGCTCCGCGTCCGAGCTCCTGATCATCACCGGCATGTCGGGGGCGGGCCGCAGCACCGCGGCCAAGGCCCTGGAAGACCTCGGCTGGTACGTGGTCGACAACCTCCCGCCCCAGCTGATCGCCGAGCTGGCGATGCTGGCGGCCACCGCCGAACCCCGGGTGCGGCGGATCGCGGTCGCGGTCGACGTGCGCGGCCGGTCCTTCTTCAGCGCCCTGGCCGAGTCGGTCTCCACCGCCGAGAACAGCGGTATCCGCACCCGCCTGCTCTTCCTCGACGCCACCAACGAGACGCTGGTGCGCCGCTTCGAGTCGGTCCGCCGCCCGCACCCGCTGCAGGGCGACGGCGCCCCGCTCGACGGCATCCGCGAGGAGCGCCGGGTCATGGGGGAGCTGCGCGGCAACGCCGACACCGTGATCGACACCTCGCGGCTGAACGTGCACGAGCTGGCCAGCAAGATCATCGCGTTGTTCGGCGACGCCGGTGACCCGGCGATCCGGATCCTGCTGATGTCGTTCGGCTTCAAGTACGGCCTGCCGCTGGACGCCGACCAGGTGGCCGACGTGCGGTTCCTGCCCAACCCGTTCTGGGTGCCCGAACTGCGTCCGCACAACGGCCTCGACCAGGAGGTGGCCGACTACGTGCTGGGTCAGGAGGGCGCGGCCGAGTTCGTCGACCGCTACGCCCTGGCCCTGCAGCCGGTGCTGGCCGGCTACGTGCGCGAGAACAAGCGCTACGCCACCATCGCGGTCGGCTGCACCGGCGGCAAGCACCGGTCGGTGGCGATCTCCGAGCTGCTGTCGCAGAAGCTCGAGGGCGACGGCGTCGCGGTCACCACCGTGCACCGTGATCTGGGGCGCGAGTGACGCTACCCACGCCCGGCCGAGTCCCTGGCGTGCCCGCAGCCGGGGGCGGCCGCGGGCCCAACGTGGTCGCCCTCGGCGGCGGTCACGGCCTGGCCGCGTCGCTGTCGGCGCTACGGCACCTCACCGACCGCCTGACCGCCGTGGTCACGGTGGCCGACGACGGCGGCTCGTCCGGGCGGCTGCGCCGCGAGTTCGGCGTTCTGCCGCCGGGCGACCTGCGGATGGCACTGTCGGCGCTGTGCGACGACAGCGAGTGGGGCCTGCTGTGGCGCGACGTGCTGCAGCACCGGTTCGCCAGCGCCGGGGCGATGCACGACCACGCCCTGGGCAACCTGCTCATCGTCACCCTCTGGGAACTGCTCGACGACCCGGTGAGCGGCCTGGACTGGGTGGCCCGGCTGCTCGGGGCCCGGGGCCGGGTGCTGCCGATGGCCGCGGTGCCGCTCGACATCGAGGCCACCGTGCTGGGGATCGACCCGGACGACCCGGCCGGCCTGACCACGGTGCGCGGCCAGGTCGCCGTGGCCACCACCCCCGGCCAGGTGATCGGCGTGCAGCTCAGCCCCAACGACCCGCCGGCCCGTCCCGAGGTGCTCGCCGCGGTGCGCGACGCCGACTGGACGGTGCTGGGCCCCGGGTCCTGGTACACCAGCGTCCTGCCGCACCTGCTGGTGCCCGAGCTGGCCCGGGCCCTGGCCCGCACCGACTCGAAGATCTGCCTGACCCTCAACCTGGGCCAGCAGCCGGGGGAGACCGACGGGTTCTCGCCCGAGAAGCATCTCGAGGTGCTCGCCGCGCACGCCCCCGATCTGCGGATCGACGCCGTCCTGGTCGACCCCTCGCAGATCGAGGACGAGGCCTCGCTGGTCGCCGCGGCCCGCGGGATGGGCGCGGTCCTGGTCACGCGCGACGTGGCGATCGGTGACGGTACGCCACGGCACGACCCGCTGCGGCTGGCCGCCGCCTACCGTGATCTGTTCAGTGGCTCGATCACGCTGAACGGGTGAGCCGGCTCCCCGGGTGGGGAGTGCACGACGGTGTGTGATCCGGCCGCCCAGGCCTCGCCCGAGGCCGACGGGCGCCGGGTTTCACAAGTTCACGAACCATGCTTGCGCTCGGTGGCAAGATGCTGTTCATGGCATTGACGGCACTGGTCAAAGACGAATTGAGTCGGCTGCAGGTCACCAAGCCCTGCTGCCGCAAAGCCGAGGTCTCGGCCACCCTCCGGTTCGCCGGCGGGCTACACATCGTCGGCGGCCGCATCGTCGTGGAGGCCGAGCTGGACACCGCCGCGGCCGCCCGGCGGCTACGCAAAGACATCAGCGACGTGTTCGGGCACAGCAGCGACATCGTGGTTCTGGCGCCCGGCGGTCTGCGCCGCGGCAGCCGCTACGTGGTCCGGGTGATCCGTGACGGAGAGTCGCTGGCCCGCCAGACCGGTCTGGTCGACGGCCGTGGCCGTCCCGTGCGCGGGTTGCCGCCGCAGGTCGTCTCCGGTGCCACCTGCGACGCGGAGGCCGCCTGGCGGGGCGCCTTCCTGGCCCACGGCTCGCTTACCGAGCCGGGTCGCTCCAGCGCCCTGGAGGTCACCTGCCCCGGCCCGGAGGCCGCCCTGGCCCTGGTCGGCGCGGCCCGCCGGCTGGGCATCCAGGCCAAGGCCCGGGAGGTGCGCGGGGTCGACCGGGTGGTGATCCGCGACGGCGACACGATCGGCGCGCTGCTCACCCGGCTCGGTGCGCACGACGCGGTGATGTCGTGGGAAGAGCGGCGGATGCGGCGCGAGGTGCGGGCCACCGCCAACCGGCTGGCCAACTTCGACGACGCGAACCTGCGGCGCTCGGCGCGGGCCGCGGTGGCCGCCGGTTCCCGGGTCGAGCGGGCCCTGGAGATCCTCGGCGACGACGTGCCCGACCACCTGAAGTCGGCCGGCAAGCTGCGACTGGCGCACAAGCAGGCCAGCCTGGAGGAACTCGGCCAGCTGGCCGAGCCGCAGATGACCAAGGACGCGGTGGCCGGGCGGATCCGCCGGCTGCTGGCGATGGCCGACAAGCGGGCCGCGGACCTCGGCGTACCGGGCACCGACGCCAACCTCACGCCGGACATGCTCGACGCCTGAGCCGCCCGGGACGCGACCCGGCCGAACAGCGGACGTCCTCGAGGACGTCCACTGTTCGAAGGCTTTTCGGGTCGTGGGCACCGAGCGGGACGGCCCGGTCCGGCCATGGGCCGGTCGTCACCGGTTCACGGGCCGTTGGCCCTCCGATCACCGGTCCGGACACGGGACCTTCACAGGGTCTGTCTGGACATCCATAGCCGAAAAGCACCCCGTAGGGTGAGTGCTGCACACCACAACACCGGCGCCGGTCGCCACCGGCGCGCTGTGGATGACGAGAGGAAACGAGAAGTGACTGTTCGCGTTGGCATCAACGGCTTCGGCCGGATCGGCCGTAACTTCTTCCGCGCTGCCCGGGCGGCTGGTGCGGACATCGAGATCGTTGCCGTCAACGACCTCACCGACAACAAGTCCCTCGCGCACCTGCTCAAGTACGACTCGATCCTGGGCCGCCTGGACGCCGAGGTGACCTCGACCGGTGACGCCATCGTGGTCGACGGCAAGGAGATCAAGGCGCTGGAGGAGCGCGACCCGGCCGCCCTGCCCTGGAAGGACCTCGGCGTCGACGTCGTGGTCGAGTCCACCGGCTTCTTCACCGACGCCACCAAGGCGAAGGCGCACATCGACGGTGGCGCCAAGAAGGTGCTGATCTCGGCCCCCGCCAAGAACGAGGACCTGACGATCGTGATGGGTGTCAACCACACCCAGTACGACGCGGCCAAGCACACCATCGTCAGCAACGCCTCCTGCACCACCAACTGCCTGGCCCCGATGGCGAAGGTCCTGAACGACACCTTCACCATCGAGAAGGGCCTGATGACCACGGTCCACGCCTACACGCAGGACCAGAACCTGCAGGACGGCCCGCACAAGGACCTGCGCCGCGCCCGCGCCGCCGCCCTGAACATCGTGCCGACCAGCACCGGTGCCGCCAAGGCGATCAGCCTGGTGATCCCCGAGCTCAAGGGCCGCCTCGACGGCTACGCGCTGCGCGTGCCGGTCCCGACCGGCTCCGCCACCGACCTGACCTTCACGGCCGGCCGCGAGACCACCGTCGAGGAGGTCAACGCCGCGATCAAGGCCGCCGCCGAGGGCGAGCTCAAGGGCTTCCTGAAGTACACCGAGGACCCGATCGTCTCCAGCGACATCGTGACCGACCCGCACTCGTGCATCTTCGACGCCGGCCTCACCAAGGTGATCGGCAACCAGGTCAAGGTCGTCGGCTGGTACGACAACGAGTGGGGCTACTCCAACCGCCTGGTCGACGCGGTCGCCCTCGTCGGCACCGGTCTGTGAGCTCGATGAGGACGATCGACGACCTCACCACCGAGCTCGGTTCCCTCTCCGGCAAGCGCATCCTGGTCCGCAGCGACCTGAACGTGCCGCTGGACAAGGAGACCGGCGCGGTGACGGACGACGGCCGGATCCGGGCGTCGCTGCCAACCTGGCAGCGGCTCCTGGACGCCGGTGCCAAGGTCGTCGTCGTCGCCCACCTCGGCCGGCCGAAAGGCGTTCCGGAGGAGAAGTACTCGCTGGCCCCGGCGGTCGAGCGGGCCAAGGAACTGCTGCCCGGCGTGAACGTCACGCTGGCCGCCGACACGGTCGGTGAGTCCGCCCGGGCCGCCGTCGCCGCGCTCGGCGACGGTGAGCTCCTGGTGCTCGAGAACCTGCGCTTCAACGCGGGCGAGACGAGCAAGGACGAGGCCGAGCGGGGCGCCTTCGCGGACGAGCTGGCGGCCCTGTCCGACGGCTACGTCAGCGACGGCTTCGGCGTGGTGCACCGCAAGCAGGCCAGCGTCTACGACGTAGCGCAGAAGCTGCCGCACGCCGCCGGCGGTCTGGTGCTGGCCGAGGTCGAGGTGCTCAAGCGCCTCACCGAGACCCCGCAGCGGCCCTACGCGGTGGTGCTCGGCGGGTCGAAGGTCTCCGACAAGCTCGGCGTCATCGACAACCTGCTGAACACGGCCGACCGGCTGCTGATCGGCGGCGGCATGGTCTTCACCTTCCTCAAGGCCCAGGGCCACGAGGTGGGCAAGAGCCTGCTCGAGGAGGACCAGCTCGACACCGTCCGCGGCTACATCGAACGGGCGAAGGAGCGCGGCGTCGAACTGGTGCTGCCGGTCGACGTGGTCGCGGCGGCCGCCTTCGCGGCCGACGCGGAGCACGACGTGGTGGCGGCGGACGCGATCCCGGCCGACCGGCTGGGCCTGGACATCGGCCCGGAGTCCGGGAAGCTGTTCGCGGCCAAGCTGGCCGACTGCCAGACGGTGTTCTGGAACGGCCCGATGGGCGTCTTCGAGATGGAGCCGTACAGCCACGGCACCCGCGCGGTGGCCCAGGCGCTGGTCGACTCGGACGCCTTCAGCGTGGTCGGCGGCGGTGACTCGGCCGCGGCCGTGCGCACCCTCGGCTTCGACGAGAAGGGCTTCGGCCACATCTCGACCGGCGGCGGGGCGAGCCTGGAGTTCCTGGAGGGCAAGACCCTTCCCGGCCTGACCGTACTGGAGAGCTGATGGCGGCCAAGGGCAACGGCGCCCCTTCCCGGACCCCGTTGATGGCGGGGAACTGGAAGATGAACCTCGACCACTTCGAGGCGGCCCACCTGGTGCAGAAGCTGGCGTGGACCCTCGACGACGCGAAGCACGACTTCGACGCCGTCGAGGTGGCGCTGCTTCCGCCGTTCACCGATCTGCGTTCGGTGCAGACCCTGGTGGACGGGGACAAGCTCGGTTTCCGCTACGGCGCGCAGGACGTGTCGCAGTACGACAAGGGCGCGTACACGGGGGAGATCTCCGGTGCGATGCTGGCCAAGCTGAAGTGCACCTATGTGGTGGTCGGCCACTCCGAGCGCCGGCAGTACCACCACGAGGACGACGCCCTGGTCAATGCCAAGGCCAAGGCGGCGATCAAGCACGACCTGGTGCCGATCGTGTGCATCGGCGAGGGCCTCGAGGTGCGCAAGGAAGGCCGCCAGGTGCAGCACTGCCTGGCCCAGCTCGACGCCGACCTGGCCGGGATCCCGGCCGAGAAGGCGGGGACGCTGGTGATCGCCTACGAACCGGTGTGGGCGATCGGCACGGGCGAGACGGCCACCCCGGACGACGCGCAGGAGGTCTGCGCGGCCGTGCGCAAGCGGCTGGGGGAGCTGTACTCGGCGGACGTCGCGGCGTCCGTGCGGGTCCTGTACGGCGGTTCGGTCAAGGCGCAGAACGTGGCCGGGATCATGGCGCAGGAAGATGTCGACGGTGCTCTGGTCGGCGGCGCGTCCATCGATCCCGGTGAATTCGCGTCAATTGTCCGCTATCGGGACCATAAGACAGCCTGAGCTGCACGCTCAGGTCTGGTAAAAACCGCGTGTCGGGCGGCGCGCGGCCTCCGATCTGTCCGATCCGGGGCCGCGCATCGCCTACTCTGTGTCCTGAGACTGCTTCCCCACACCTGCAAACGAGATAGAGGTCCGCGTCGTGTCCGTGCTACGCCTGATTCTTCAGGTGCTTCTCGTCATCACCAGCCTGATCCTGACGCTGCTGATCCTTCTCCATAAGGGGCGGGGCGGTGGCCTGTCGGACATGTTCGGTGGCGGCATGTCCTCCAGCATGGGCAGCTCTGGGGTCGCCGAACGCAACCTCAACCGCTTCACCATCGCCATCGGGATCACCTGGGCGATCGTGATCGTGCTGCTGAACCTGATCTACAGGTTCTTCCCCGACGCGTTCTGACGGACATACGGCAACCGGCGCGAGTCCGGGTACTGAAGGAGAGGATTCACGGTGGCGAGTGGCAACGCTATCCGCGGTAGCCGAGTTGGCGCCGGACCGATGGGCGAGGCGGAGCGGGGCGACACGGCCCCTAGGTTCCGCATCTCCTACTGGTGCGCCAACAAGCACGAGACGAAGCCGAGCTTCTCGGAAGAGGCCGGTGTGCAGCCGCCGGAGACCTGGGACTGCCCGCGCTGCGGGTTCCCGGCCGGGCAGGACCGCAACGCCCCGCCTTCGCCGCCCCGCAACGAGCCTTACAAGACGCACCTGGCGTACGTGAAGGAACGCCGGAGCGACGCGGACGGGCAGGCGATCCTGGAAGAGGCTCTGGCCTCGCTGCGTTCGCGCAGGATCATCCGCTAGGTCCGCTCCACGGATCTTGTGTCGATCGGCTTCCGGCCTCGTGCCGGGGGCCGATCGCTGGTTTGGGCCTGTCTTCCCGGTCGCCGTGAAACTGTCGGTGCCCGCGGGCATGATGGAGGTCATGACTTCCACGGCAGACAACACCAGCGCGACACCGCCGCCCCGGCTGGGTGTCGCCTTCGTGCCCGTCGTCCCACCCGAGCGGCTGCGCTCCCTCGTGGTGGCTGCGGAGCAGTCCGGGCTGGACGATTTCTGGGTCTGGGAAGACTGTTTCAAAGAGAGCGGGGTCGCCAGCGCCGCCGCGGCCCTGGCCTGGACCGAGCGCATCCGGGTCGGTATCGGCCTGATGCCCGCCCCGCTGCGTAACGTCGCGCTCACGGCGATGGAGATCGCGACGCTGGAACGGATGTTCCCCGGCCGGCTCCTGCCCGGCGTGGGCCACGGTGTGCAGGACTGGATGGGCCAGGTCGGCAACCGCGCAGCCTCCCCCCTCACCCTGCTGCGCGAGTACTCCACGGCGCTGCGCCGGCTGCTGCACGGCGAGAAGGTCACCGTCGAGGGCAAATATGTCAACCTCACCGACGTGCAGCTCGACTGGCCGCCGGCCACCCCGCCGAAGCTCTACGTCGGAGGCGAGGGCCCGAAGACGCTGAAGCTCACCGGTGAGGTCGGCGACGGCTCGATGCTGAGCTGGGCCGGCTCCGACGAGGAGCTCGGCAGCCGCGTGCAGCTGGTGCTGGAGGCGGCCCGGTCCAAGCCGGGCGGCGCCGCCGGCCACGAGATCTCGGTCGGCCAGATCGCCGCCACCGGTCCCGACGCCCAGGCCCGGGTCGACGCCGAACTACCCATCTGGGGCCGCCGGCCCGGCCCGGGCAACGGCATCGCCGGAGACGCCGAGGCGATCGCGGCCGACGTCCGCCGGCTCGGAGCCCTGGGCTGCTCCACGGTCATCCTGCAGGCCACGTCCGACGAGCCCGACATCGAAGGCTTCATCCGCTTCCTCGGCCAGGAGGTCCGCCCCCTGCTCGGCTGATCGCGGCGGCAGGGAGGGGTCGCCCCTCACTTAGCTGATCCGCGGCGGCAGGAGTTTGCTGCTTGCTTGGCTGATCTGCGGTGGCAACAGGTTTGCTGCTTGCTCAGGTGATCCGTGGCTGTAGAAGGGCTTGCTGCTTGCTTGCTGATTCGCGGTGGCAGGGGGTTCGCTGCTTGCTTGGCTGATCTGCGGTGGCAACAGGTTTGCTGCTTGCTCAGGTGATCCGTGGCTGTAGAAGGCTTGCTGCTTGCTTGCTGATTCGCGGCGGTAGGAGGTTCGCTGCCTACCTGGCTGATCGGGCGGCAGGAGGGTTTGCTGCCTGCTTGCTGATTCGCGGTGGCAGGGGGTTCGCTGCTCGCTTGGCTGATCCGCGGCGGCGGGAGGTTGGCTGTCTACCTGGCTGACCTGCGCGCTCGCCGGGCCTACACCACGCTGCTCCACGGTGGTTCGGGCCCGGCGAGCTCGCATTGGACCGCCGGCCTCCCCAGCGCGGCCTCGCCGCGCTGGGGTCGCGCCGCTGAATGGGCACCATCACCTATCGCGCGGTGTCTGCCTGTTCGCCTCAGAGTGGGTGGAGGCTCGGAGTGCCCGTCCGCCTGGGTGGGTGGTGGTGTGGGTGTGTTCGTCCGCCTGGGGTAAGTGGCGACCTGGGTGTACTTGTCCGCCCCTGGTGTGCCCGTTCGCTCGGGCGAGGTAGCGGCTGTGGGCGTGGATGGCGGCCTGGGTGTGCATGCCCGCCTCAGTGTGAATCTGCGCCTCGGCGTGGGGTGGCCGCCCCGGCCACGGCCGCCCGAACGAGGAGACCACTGCGTCCGCCGAGCCGGCAGCTGATGGAAGGTTCGCCGCGTCCCCCTGGTGGAACCGGCCGACGAGACCACGCACGTTTATTTGTTCGCACGCAACCTCGTGTAGCCGTGGTGCTGGATCGAGACCGGTTACCCATGCTCCATCGAGAACGATGAGGAGCCTTGCGAGCACGGCCAAGCCAGGTCGGCGGTGTTCGGGTAGCGCGGCAGTCGCCCCGTGACGGGCGCCCGGGCCACCTGTCCGCCTGGGTGGCTGTCGGCGTGCCCGTGTGTCTGGGCGCGACTCTCCAGTGGTTACGGCTGTTGTCCCATCTCGACCAGCTGGCCTTGCCGCTCTGCCGGGTCAATTGCGTGAAAGGCCCTGTCCGCGAGGCCTTACGTGTAAACAAAGTCTTGCCACAGCAGGCTTTGTTTACACGTAGAGGCACTGTCTCGGCGGGCCGGCCGCCTGGCCCTTGCGCGTGCCGTAGTGGTGCGTGGTCTGGTTCCGACACCTGCCTCGCCGCGCTGGGCCGCCGTGTCTGCTGGCTCGTTGCGAGCGCCCGGTCCGACGATCTCTGGTCGGCGGATGCTTGTCGTCAGGATTGTTCGTCCCGCGTTCTCTTGCTGGCGTGCTCTCTGGCCGACAGCACCTTCGTTGTCAGATGGCCCGTGTGTACTGGCGGGTTTCACCTGGACGACCAGGATGAGCCTGATTCGCCGTCTCGTTCCGCCGAACGCGCGATCAGGAAGAGGAAGCCGGTATGGGCAGGGATGCGGCACAGCAGGACGGGCAGGTTCATGACGAGGGCGGGAGCGCGCCCGTTCGGCAGGGCCCGGACGGCCAGACATCGAGCCAGACATCGGGCCGGGAGTCGGGCCGGGACTCCGACGACGAGTTCGAGCCCGACCGGGCCGCCCAGAACGAGCAGGCAGAACCGAGCGAGCAGGTAGAACCGAGCCAGCAGGAAGAACCGAACGAGCAGGAGGGGCCGGCGCCGACCGCGCTCCCTCTGATCGAGCCGCCGCGCCTGCGGACCGGGGAGGACCGCTCGGCCTCCCGGCTGGAGCTGTTCTTCGACCTGGCCTACGTCCTGGTCGTCGCCGAGCTCACCGGGGCGTTCGCCCGGGACCTCACCTGGGGCGGGGCCGCGGTGTTCGCCGGGCTCTTCACCGTGATCTGGTGGTCCTGGGTCACCACCACCCTGTACTCCAACCGCTTCGACACCAACGACGTCCCCTATCGGCTGGCCAAACTCGGGCAGACGTTCGCGATCGCCATGATGGCTGCGGCGGCCTCCACCGCCACCACCACCGGTTCCGTCTGGTTCGCGGCCGGGTACCTGGTTTCCCAGATCCTGCTGCTTGCTCTGTACGCCCGCGCCTACCGCCACGTGCCCGACGCCCGCCGCACCCTGTCGATCTACATGGGAGCCACCGGCTTCGGGGTGCTGCTGTGGTCGGTGTCGCTGGCCGTGCCCGGGCCGGCGCGCTACATCCTCTGGGGCGTGGGCATTCTCGTGGAGGCCACGGCGCCGCTGCTGGCCACCCGCTTCGGTGAGCACGTGCCGCTTCACGAGGAACACCTGCCCGAGCGCTTCGGGCTCTTCGCCATGCTGGTGCTCGGCGAGTGCGTGGCGTCGGTCGTGGTCGGCCTGCACGACACCGAATGGCGGTTGGCGTCGTTCACCACCGCCGGTATCGGGTTCGTGATCACTGCGGCGCTCTGGTGGACGTACTTCGATCTGGGCGGGGCTGCTGGCAAACACCGTCTGCTTGAGGACGACCGGCCGGCCAGCGGGCGGCACGACCGGTACGTCTACGGTCACCTTCCCCTGTTCATCGGCCTGGCCGCGGTGGGGATCGGGATCGAGGAGTACATCCTGCATCCCAGCGGCGCACTCACCACCGCCGGACGCTTCACCCTGTGCGCCGGAGTGGGGCTCTTCCTGACCGGCCTGGTTCTGGTGATGGCCGGAACGGCGGCGCGCTGGTCGGCGGCCTGGCCGTGGCCCACGGTCGCGCTGCCGGTGGTGGCCGCGGTGAGCCTGCTGCCGCTCAGCCCGACCCTGACGGCGCTGGGTCTGGCCCTGGTGTTGGCCGCCACCGTGGTGGTGGGCTCGTGGAAACAACAGCACGGGCACATCGCCACCACCGAACCGTGAACCGACCCGCACGACCCGGCACCACCCGTCCACAAGCTCTGGACCGAAGGGCCCACCTGCCAATCGGCCGCTCGGCTCGAAACTGCTCCTGGCGAGTGGAATCCCGCTCTCCTGCGTAGTCGCGTGGTCACAATGGTGCTTCACGGCGATGTGAGGGGCGGCCATGTCCGGTCACGGTTCCAGGCGGGTTCTGCTGGTCGCAGGGGTGAGTGCCCTGCTGGGGCTGGTCCTTGCCCTCCCCACCACGCCCGCCCACGCCAACACAAACTCCACCCCGGTGCCCCAGCACAAGTCCGAGCAGGCCGGGCTCACCCTGCTCGGGGGTTCCTCCGAGGGTTATGCAGTGCGGGCAGGGGTGCCCAACGGCTCCGGTTCCGGGCTCTTCACCGGCGCCCCCGGCGAGGAGTTGATCCGACGCGAACTGCCGGTAGTGGCCGACCGGATGTGGGACGTGACCTTTCTCGGCGTGGTGGACCAGCACCTCGGCTACGTGCTCGACCTGCCCGGCAGCCCCACCCGCTACGAGATGCACCGGATGAACGTGATCAGCGGGGTGGACACGGCTCTGGGAACCGTGAGTTCCCGCCCGCTGGCCTACACCTCGGACAGCTGGATCGGTGCCACCGGCGGCTACCTGATCTCCACCCGCTTCGCCGACGGCACCGTCACCCGCCTCGCCAAGGTCGGCCAGAACCTCTGGAACCTCGACCTGACCACCGACGGCGTGCTGGTCGTGAGCAGTGACAACCAGGGCCAGATCTTCCTCGACGTGATCGATTTCGGCAGTGGCGAGGTCGAGCGGGTGGCCACCGAGACGTCCGTGCTCGGGTACGACATCTCACCCACCACGATCACCTGGTGGAGCAACCAGACCGTGGGCGAGCCGCAGGTCATCAAGATCCGGGAACGCTCCGGGGGGCCGGTGACCAGGTACGAGGAGACCGACGACTACGCCGACAATGTGCCGAAGGTGGCCGGGCAGCAGGGGATCGCCTACCTGTACTGGCGCGACGGAATCTGGCGTCTGCGCACGGTCAGCTCCTCCGGCGTCGCGGAAACCATCGAGGTGCCGGACGATTCGGCCTACCTCATGGCGGACGGGGACCGTTGGCTGTTCGGCACCGGAGGCCGGAGCGAGCACATCGGGGTGTACGAGGTGCAGGGCTCCACGGTGGACCGGGTGGCTACCGTCGGCGCGCCGAACGCACCGGTCCAGGGCATCTCGTTCGCCGCCGGGCGGATCTACTACTCCGACAACCCGATCTTCGACCCCTTCGACTCCAGCCCGCTGCAGACCCCGGCCATGCAGGTCTGGTCGCGCCCGGTCACCGGACTGGGCAGCCCGGTGTTCGGGGACGAGACCGAGGAGGCCGGAACCGCTTATCTACCGGGCGGTCCCGACGACAGCATGTCGTTCTCGGCCGGACGCGGTGTGGTGAGCGGCCCGATCACAGGTGGCACCTTCACCTGGCGTCTTCTCGACCGGGGCAAGACGACCGCCACCGTCAAGCAGGACTGGTCGTTCCAGCCCACGGGCGAGTCGGACGACCGGTATCCCAACGCCTCCGGCCCGTACATGGTCGCCGCCGGGCACGTCTTCGACCCGACGGGCAAGCTCATCTACTCCCGCCCAGGGGCTGCGGCCGGCAACATCGGCGCCTGGTCCGGTACGGACGACCTGTACGGGCCCCGGCTGGTCTACTCCCGTACGGCAAAGAAGCCGGGGTACACCGACATCTGGCTCCGGGACCTCGACCGGCCCAAATCCCGCAGCAATCCCGGCAAACTGGCCACGGTCAAGACGGAATCGCCCAAGGTGACGATCTGGGGCAACACCGTCGCCTGGCAGTCCGGCGGGCGCGAGATCAGTCTGCGCACGCTGAGTTCGGCGAAGGTCCGCAAGATCAGGATCACCGGGCCGCTGGTCGAGCTGACGTCGGGCGAGGGCACCCTGGCCTGGAACGCGAACGCGAAGACGTACACGCTGAACGTGGACGACCCGGCCTCCCGGCCCTGGGCGTACGCCGGCGCCGGGCGCACGCTCCGGCTCGACGACCACTTCCTGGCCCGCCGGGTGAACACCGGCGCAGTGGTGGTCTACCGCAGCTACACCGTGCCCTACCGGCCCCGCCTGATCGGCACCTTCGCCTCAGGGAGCTTCACCCCCAACGGCGACGGCCGGGCCGACACCTGGACGCCCCAGTTCGACCTGTCCAAGCCGGTCACCGGGGTGAAGCTGACCATCCGCAGCACCAAGACCGGAAGTGTCCTGCGCACCCTGACCGGAACCGGCCCGGACGGCAGCATCCGGGACCTGGTCTTCGACGGCCGCAACGCGGCTGGGAAGGAACTGGCCGAGGGCACCTACAGCTGGCAGCTGACCGCATCGGCGCTCGACAGTGAGGGCGCCGCGATCGGCGTCCGAGGCGAGAAGAAGATCGCGGGGACGGTCGGGATCAGCAGGTAGAACGGTCTGCCGATCTTGAGGCGGGCGGTGTCTGGAGCCCGGGCGTGGTTGAGGTGTCAGAGCAGAGCGTGACGGCCGTTACGGAATTTGTGAATGTCGAACGCTTACTGACCGTGCATTCGTCGTGACGGCGGCCATAATGACACGGTGCCCACCAGCCGTCCGGGGGTGCAGGACAGATCTGGACAACTGCTGGTCCTCGGGCGCGGCCAGGCCCGGATCCGGTCAGACTGTGGGCGGCCGTCCGGGCCGTGTCACCGACTGGCCGGTCAGGACGACAGCGTGGTCGTCCGGTCGTTCTCCTGAGCGGAATCGCAGAAAGGCGCGGGGTGTGATCGAGGTGGACCGACCCCGCGAGGACCCGATCGTGGCGAGCGCCGAACTGGCCGAGGAACTGGCGGCCCTGGACGAGATCGTCGGCTTCGACCCGGCCGCGGCCCTGGAGCGGGCCGTGGCGCTCGGCGAGCGGGCCGAGGCGCTCGGCGATCACGACGCCCTGGTCACCGCCCTGCTCTGGCAGGCCGAGGCGAACCAGCGCAACGGTGACCCGGCCGCTGCCTCCAAGCTGATCAACCACGTCCGCGACGCCCACGCCCCGCTCGGCCCCGAGCACGCGGTGCGGGCGGCCTGGCTGATGGCCCGGATCCACACCGACCTCGGCGACCGCCCGACCGCCCTGGAACACGCGATGGACGCGGTGGCCGCGTTCGACGAGAAGGTGCCCCGGCGCCTGCGCACCCGGGTGCTGATCAAGGTCGCCGACCTGCTGGACGAGTTGGGGGCCCACGAGGACTCGCTGATCTGGTACTCCCGCGCCGAGGAGCTGTCCGCCGGGGACGGGCGGATGCACATGCTGGTGGTCAACAACCGGGCCTACGGCGCGCTGGAGGCGGGGGAGGCCGAGGAGGCGCTGCACGAGGCCCAGACCCTGATCACGCTGAGTGCCCGGTACAAGCGGCCGCTCAACGCCGACGCCCTCGACACCGTTGCCCGGATCCATCTGCTGCGCCAGGACCCGGCGGCCGCCGCCGAGACCGCGCAGCAGGCCGTGCAGGCCGCGCAGCAGCTGGAGAGCAAGGTCGCCGACGCGCTGCCGGAGTACCTGCTCACCCTGGCCGTCGCCCAGCGCCACCTGAACCTGCCAGAGGTGGCCGCGATGACCCTGAAGCGGGCCGACGACCTGTGCGGTACCCAGGCCTACGCCCGTACCCGGGCCGACATCCTGCAGGAGCGGGCCGAGGTGGAGGCGGCCCTGGGGGACTACCGGGCGGCCTTCGAGACCCACAAGGAGTTCTACGCGGCCGACCAGGAGCTGCTCTCCCAGCAGCGCGAGGCCCAGGCCCGCGCCCGGCAGACGATCTTCGAGACGATCACCGCCCGGGAGGAGGCCGCCCGCTACCGCGAGGAGGCCCGGCGCGATCCGCTGACCGGGTTACGCAATCGGCTGTACGTGGAGGAACGGCTGCCTGGTCTGCTGGACGGCCGGCGCCCGCCCGGTCAGGTCAGCGCGGCCCTGCTCGACCTCGACCACTTCAAGTCGGTGAACGACTCGTTCTCGCACGAGGTCGGCGACGAGGTGCTGCGTATCGTCGCCGGACTGCTGGAGAACGCGGCCGCGATTCCCGACGCCGGGTCGTTCGCCGCCCGTCTGGGCGGCGAGGAACTGCTGCTGATTCTGATAACTGAGGACGAGTCGGAGGCCTACGCGGTCGTCGAAGGGTTCCGCGCGTCGGTCGAGAGCTACGAGTGGACGAACATCACGCCAGGCAGAATCGTGACGTTGAGCGGGGGCATGACCATGGCCGTGCCGGGCGACACCCGCTCGTCGTTGCTGGCCCGGGCGGATGCGCAGCTGTACGCGGCGAAGTCGGCCGGGCGTAATCGGATCTGCACCGACTGAACCAACAGTTGCGGGCACCAGAACGCGGGCACCAGGGGGAGGAACATGGCGGGCAACGAGGCGCTCGTGGTCCGGCGCAGCGAGAACGCCCGGATCCGGGCCGAGCTCGCTGCTCTCGACGAGCTTGTCGGCTCCCGGCCTTCCGAGGCCCGCCGTCGCGCGCACGAACTGCAGCAGCAGGCCGAGGCCCTCTCCGACGTCGGCGCCGTGGCGTGCGCGCTGATCTGGCAGGCCGAGGCCGCGGGGCGGGAAGGGCATCAGGCCACCGCGGTGGAGCTGATCGACCGCAGTCGCGAGCTCGGCATCGAGCTGGAGCCGGAACTGGTGGTCCGTAGCGAATGGGTGATGTCGCGGGTGCAGAACGACCTGGGCGATCAGGCCGCCGCCCTGGACCGGGTGATGGACGCGGTGGCGGCGTTCGGTCCGGACGTCTCCCGTCGGCTGCGCACCCGGGTGATGCTCACCGGGGCGGACCTGCTCGACGACCTGGGCGCCCGGCAGGACAGCCTGATCTGGTACTCCCGCGCCGAGGAACTGGCCGACACCGACATCCACATGCGCATCATGGTGGCCAACAACCGGGCCTACGGTTCGCTGAGTGCCGGAGACACGGCCGATGCCGAGGCTCAGGCACAGATGCTGATCGAGCTCAGCCGTAAGCACAACCGCCCGCTGAACGCCGGGGTCCTCGACACCATCGCCAACGTGCACCTCCTGCGCGGAGACGCCCGCGCTGCGGTCGAGACCGCCCAGCAAGCAGTGGACGCCACCGGCCAGATGGACACGAAGGTCGCCGATGCGCCTCCCGAGTACCTGCTCACGCTCGCCGTCGCGCAGCGAAGCCTGGGCGAGCCGGCCGAGGCGGCGCTCACGCTGAAGCGGGCCCGGGCGGCGTGCGGGCCCGAGGGGCACGGACGGATGAAGGTGCGCATCCTCGAGCAAGAAGCCGAGGTGCTCGCTGCCCTGGGTGACTTCGAGGGCGCATTCCATGCCTACAAGGCGTTCCACGCGGCCGACCGGGACCTTCTCTCGGCCCAGCGGGAGGCCGCCGCCCGTTCCCGCCAGACCATCTTCGAGACGGACAAGGCCCGTGAGGAGGCCGCCCGCTACCGCGAGGAGGCCCGGCGCGACCCGCTGACCGGACTGCACAACCGGCTGTTCGTGGAGGAGAGGCTGAATCGGTTGCTCGAGACGGCCGGCACGCTCGGGGTCGCGCTGATCGACCTGGACCACTTCAAGTCGGTGAACGACTCGTTCTCGCACGAGGTCGGGGACGAGGTGCTGCGGGTGGTGGCCCGGGTGCTGCAGGCCTGCGTGGCCGAGGCCGGGGGCAACGGCTCGTTCGCGGCCCGGCTCGGCGGCGAGGAGCTGCTGATCGTGACGGCCGACGCCGGCCGCGGGGCCCGGGAGGTGGCCGAGCGGGCTCGCACCGAGGTGGCCGGGCAGGACTGGTCCGGCCTCACCCCCGGCCGGGTGATCACCTTCAGCGCGGGCACGGCCGTCGCCGTGCCCGGGGACACCCGCGCCACCCTGCTCTCGCGGGCCGATGCCCAGCTCTACGAGGCGAAGTCCGCCGGTCGCAACCGCGTGCGGGGTCACTGACCGGGACACCGGCGATGAGTTCCGCCCGGCCCGGCGGTCCTTGTTCGTATGACCACGACACAACCTGATCGAGGCCCGGCGGCGCCGCCGGTGGTCACTCGGGAAGAGTGGCAGAAGGCCCTCGGCGAGCTCCTGGCCGAGGAGAAGAAGCTGACCAGGGCCCTCGACGCGCTCGCTGCGAAACGCCGGCGCCTGCCCATGGTCGCCCTGTCCGACCACGACTTCACCGGCCCGGGCGGGCCGCTGCGGCTGTCGGACCTGTTCCAGGGCCGGTCCCAGCTGGTCGTGTACCAGTTCATGAACACCGGTCCCGACCACGTGTGCCCGGGCTGCGCCACGCTGATCGACAACGTCCCGCACCTGGACCACCTGAACCGGCGGGACATCACGTTCGCAGTGGTCTCCGACATCCCGATCGACCGGCTCCGGCAGCTGGCCTCACGCTTCGGCTGGGCCTTCCCCTTCGCCTCGTCGGCCGGCACCACGTTCAGCGCCGACTGCGGCGCAGGCGACTCCTTCGGCCTGAGCGTGTTCCTGAAGACGCCCGAGGGCATCCACCAGACCTACTTCGCCACTGCGCGGGCGGGCGACCGGATCCGCTTCGACTTCAACATGATGGACCTGGCCCCCTACGGCCGCGGCGAGACCTGGGAGGACTCACCCGAAGGCTGGCCCCAGACACCGCCTTACGAGTGGTGGCGCCCCCGCGACGAGACCTGACCGGCCGGCCCGGACCGCGCTCGCACTGTGCTGGAGGGGAGTGCGAGCGCGGTCCGTTCAGGACGTCTGACCGGTGAACTCCTGCAGACCCAGGGTCTGCAGGAGGGCCAGGGCCTGGCCATCGGCCGATCCGGGGTCGGCGGTGTAGACCACCAGCCTCAGATCACTGCCCTCGACGGTCAGGACGTCGCAGTCCAGGGTCAGCAGCCCGACCTGGGGGTGGTTCACGGTCTTGCGGGTGGAGACGTGCCGGGCCACTGAGCCGCGCTGCCAGATCTCCTCGAAACGGGCGCTCTTCTGGCGTAGCTCGGCGATCAGCCCGCGCAGGTGGCTGTCGGTGGGGTACCGGCCGGTGGCCGCCCGCAGATCCGCGACCGCCGCGCTCTCGAAGGCGGCGTCCTGTTGCGGTGCGGACACGATCCGGGAAGGAAGACCGGTGAAGTGGCGCCACAGCAGATTGCGGTGGCGGCCCTGTTCCCGGCCCAGGTCACCGAGCAGCGCGGTGGCCATCGGGTTCAGTGCCACCAGGTGCCAGGCCGCGTCGAGCACCATGACCGGAAGATCGCCGGCCCGGTCGAGCATCCGCTGCACCCCGGGGGTGAGGTGCCGGTTCACCCGCGTGGCCCGGGGATCGGTGTGGCCGGCCAACCGGAAGAGGTAGGCGTTCTCGTCATCGCTCAACCGCAGCGTCCGGGCCAGGGCCTCCAGCACCGAGGGCGAGGGGTTGCCTGCCCGCCCCTGCTCCAGCCGGGCCAGGTAGTCAACCGAAAGACCGGCCAGCTGGGCCACCTCTTCGCGCCGCAGCCCGGGTGCCCGTCGCAGCGGGCTGACGGGCAGTCCGACGCTCGCCGGAACGAGGCGGTCGCGCCAGGCGCGCAGGCACCGGGCCAGCTCGTGGTCACTCATGAACCTCATGGTGCTCGATCGGGCGGCGCCCGTGCGGACCGAGCCTCGCCCTGACAGTCCTAGGCAGCCAAGGTCTCTCGTGGTGACGGGCCTGGCGGGGCCACGGTGGTGGGGCACCGATCACCTCTGCACCACATGGAGTCGAAATGACCGTCAACCCGAACCACCACCCTGCTCCGATCACCATCCAGGCCCGCCGGCTGGAGGGGAAGGTCGTCCTGATCACCGGCGCCTCGGCGGGTATGGGGGCTGCCGCTGTCCGTCGCTTCGCCGCCGAGGGGGCACATGTCGTCGCCGGGGCCCGGCGTACCGACCGGCTGCAGGCCCTGGCGCAGGAAATTTCCACCGATGACAGTCAGGTGATCGCTGTGCCGCTCGACGTCTCGGACGAGGCCTCCGTACAGGCGGCAGTCGCGGTGGCGGTCGATCGCTTCGGCAGGCTCGACGGAGCGCTGAACGCGGCCGGGGTCACCAGCGACGGCACCCCGGTGCACGAGAAGCCGACCGCCGTGTACGACCGGATCATGGACATCAACGCCCGCGGTGTCTTCTTGTCCATGAAGTACGAGATCCAGGCCATGCTGGCCGCCGGCGGCGGGTCGATCGTGAACGTGTCCTCGATCGGCGGCCTGGTCGGGGTGGCCGGGATCTCGGAGTACGTGGCGTCGAAGTGGGCGGTCCACGGTCTCACCAAGAGCGCCGCGCTCGAATTGGCTCCGCTCGGCGTCCGGGTGAACGCATTGGCCCCGGGCTCGACCCGGACCGAGATGTGGGACCAGCTCCCGCACGAGTTCCAGATGCACCTGGCCGGCCTGGCGCCGATGAACCAGATCGCCCTGCCCGACGACATGGCCCGGGCGGCGCTGTTCCTGCTGTCGGACGAGAGCCGCTGGACCACCGGTGCGGTGTTGCCGGCCGAGGGCGGTCACCACGTAGGGCGGTGAGCTGCGTCGGTCCGGCCCCGTCGGAGCGGACGGGGCCCGGAGAGACGCCGATACCGAACTGTGACCGCGGTCGCAGACGGGGCCGGTTTTCGTGGCGCCTGGACGCTGGTAATGTTCTCCAAGGCCCTTCACCGCTCCCCCTGAGTGGGCGGTGAGGCTGCGAGGAGCAACGGACGTGTGAACGGCCGGTCCCGCAGTTGGTGGCCTTCATCCGCAGCAATGTCGAGGTAAATCTCGCGTGTTCCCCTCGGGGAGTGCCAGGGGTGTGCTTTGTCTATTGCCGTTGATGAATGTTTTACCGCTGGTCAGGAACGCGAAACGCGGATTTGACCGGCTGAACGAAGAAGGGCTAATGTTCTTCTCGTCGCCCCGAGCGAAAGCCGAAAGGCCGGAGAACGGGAGCGTCCGCTCCTTGAGAACTCAACAGTGCATCTGAACAACCGATGCCAAATCGGCCAGAAGATTTTCTGGTCACTTGGCTGATGGTCTCTGGTTCGTCAGGTTTCTCCGACCCCCGTCGGGTGCC